>NZ_JBPPFW010000002.1:0-1033789 GCF_052040145.1 Natronorubrum amylolyticum | reverse complement strand
CAGAGCGGTGAGGTTCCTCCCGTACCCATCCCGAACACGGAAGATAAGCTCATCTGCGTATCGCGGAGTACTGGAGTGCGCGAGCCTCTGGGAAATGTGATTCGCCGCCTTCACTCATACTCGGCGGTCCCCTCGGGATCGCCACGCACATTACCCACGGAGCCACAGCGTTGGCTCTGTGGTTTTTTGCGTTTGGACGACACAGTCGCTCAGTAACGATTGTGCCGTACCGCTATGCTTAAACGAACGCAGTGACAACAGCAAGACGCGCCAAGGTGGCAGAGTCCGGCCGAACGCAGCGGCCTGCAGAGCCGCCCACCGCCGGTTCAAATCCGGCCCTTGGCTTTCTATCGCGAACAATCGGTGAGTGTCGGGTGTCATGAGGTTTTGAGTCTTGGGACGAGCGAAGGGACGTCTCTCCGGTTCAAATCGCCCCGTAGCTTCTTACTGAAGCAATTTCACGAGCGATAGAATGCACCTTCGGTAAACCGAGATTCTGCGCGGGACAGTTCTCTCACGTCGCTCAAGTTCGACCAACAAATTTTCAATCGCTGTCATCAACAGCGTCAGTGATCGAGGAGTGACTTCGTGTCAGGAGGGCCGGACGCGATTATGAACTACGCCGAGACGGTCCTGCTCGCTCGTTACACTCGCTGCGCGGGCTGCGACTCGCCTAGTTCAAATCGTTTCCGTCCGGTTCACTCACTGGTTCGCTGCGCTCACCAGTTCGTTGCACGGGCCGGGCGCGATTTGAACACGCGACCGTCTGGTTAAAAGCCAGACGCTCTGCCAGACTGAGCTACCGGCCCCGTAGTTGCTACTTCCGGAGAGTGATGGTTAAACGTTTCTTTCTGCATCAGGCAGTGGCCGTCCTGGTAGTATTTTCACGACAAATAGACGTAACATCCCGTCCGGATACTACTCGAAGTAGTCTTCGAGTGCCTCGCTAACGATGGTTCCGGGTTCGACGCCGTCGATCGAGGCGCGACGCCGGAGATCACGGTAGGTATCTGGAGTGAGCGTCAGTTCGAGTTGGCCGAGCGTGACGTTCTGGTCGATCAACGCCTGCTCGATCGGGACGTCGTCGTTGACAGCGCTCGCAACGCTGCGAACCTCGCGGACGGTGAGGTCGCCGTCGAGTGCGGCCCACGCGAGGAGGAGTCTGGCTTCGCCGCCGACGCGAGCGATGTGCTTGGCTGCAGTCGGTGCGATACGGCCGAGTGCGACCTGTTTGCGGACCGAGCGGGGGAGATCGTGGACGCGAGCCCACTTTCGAATGAAGGAGACAGTTGCGTCGCCGCCGGCCCGCTCCGCGGCAGCCTTGTAGGAGCCTTCGCCGCGGACGAGTGCGGCACAGGCGGCGGCGCCGCGGAGCATGTACAGGTGATCGTCGTTCGTCGAGCCAGCGGCGAACTGACGGACGACTTCGGCGGCATCGGCGAGACTGCCGGGATCGTCGGGATCGAACTGCACGGCTTCGCGGGCGCGCGTTCCAGTGACCGATTCGTCGCCGCGGATAACTGGTGCACCGACGGGGGACTCTCGGTCCGTCGGGATCGATCGACCGCTGTCACGACGATTGGCGCTCCGATCGCCGGGCCGATTGTCAGTCATACCTCCGGTACGGGCTTCGAGGTCAAAAAAGTCGCTGCCATGGCGAATATCTCACTCGTCGCGCTGCTCGGCGAGATGCTCCCAGATTTCCGTACAGCCAGCACCCTCCTCGATGTCGTCGAGGTGGGCGTCGTCACGCTCCGCTTCGTCCTGCTCGTGCTCGGTTATCTCTGGTTTGCATTCGGCCGCGTCAGTCATGGATACCCTTTCGAACGCGGAGGGCATAAGTACCGCTTCGTCTGCAAGCGATACCCGTGCTCGGTCTTATCGGTTAGTGCTGCCGCTATCGTTGACGCACTCGAGTCTCGTTCGTGTCGGAACGGTTGTCGCAGATCGCCGTTACAGATCGAAGGCTCCGAAGTGACCTATCGGTACTATCGTCGTATTCGGCCAGTGCCGTGAGCGGCGGAGAATCTGTAGGCGTTCACTCGACATTTCGTACAGCCTCGAACTGTGGTGTCTTCGGGGCCGTGACCACAGTTCTATCGGGGGATCTCGAGCGAACGCTTCGTAACGGGGTTTCCCGTCGACGGACGACGGGAACAAGTGACGGCTCGTTTCAGGTCGAACGTCCAGTTTTGACAACTTGGAATCGCACGTCGAACGCCGTCAGTGCGGGTGGATCGCGCGAGGGATCGACCGTTGGTGCCCGAAGAGGTCGGCAGGCGTGAGTCGCTACGTTCGATTTTATAGGCAAATGGTGCCGATACGCGGGGCGATGTTTTGTATGGCACATCGAGGATGAACGGTGCTATCGCGACACCCGGGTAAGTCACTGTCACGGGAACACGGCGGGAGCTCCAGGCCGGAGGCGGATTCGTGGGGATACATTGAATCGTGTTCCGCGGTTGGTGGAATAAATCCAGCGCGTCACGGTGGATTGAGGCCCGACCGTTCGCTCGTCGCGGGGCCTAAGTGATCCCGCCGCGAGCGTTGCAGTATGTCCGATCGACTGATGTCGGTAAACGCCTACACGACGTTGGATTACGTCGAGGCCACAGCGAAGGGCCAGGAGTTCGAGTGGGAGTCAGTTGCCGTCGTGAACGCGACCACCGACACGGAGAATCCCGATTCCGTCCACTTGCAACTCGAGTTCGACAACCTCTCCGAGCGACACCTGCCCAAGCACATGGAGGACCTCGAGTTGACGCCCGAGCAGGCGCGAGCGCTGGCGGCGGACCTCGAGAAACACGCTGCCCGCGTAGAGAACGCGAGTACCGAAAACGACGGCGGCGAAACCAGCACGTAGCTTCGATTCCTGCTCCATCGGCAGCGCCTGCCGTCGCAGGCTGCCGATTCTTTCAGCTCCGTGGCGAACGATCCGCTGGTTCCACGATGAGTATGGACACGATTCAGGACTTGTTCGAGCACGGCCTCGAGGACATCTATCACGCCGAGCATCAGCTGTTGGACGCGCTCGAAGACCTCGAGAAAAACACTGCCCACGAGGACATCGCACGGGCGTTCGCCGACCACCGCGAGGAGACCGAGGACCAGATCGAACGGCTCGAGGAGGTGTTCGACCTCTTCGGCGAGCCACCGGAGAAAGAGGAGTGTGATGGTATCGAAGGACTGATTCAGGAGTATGAGGAGTTCACGGCCGCGGAGCCGAGCCAGGAAGTGATGGATTACCACAACGTGGCCGCCGCGGAGAAGACTGAGCACTACGAAATCGCTGCCTACGGGAATCTGATTCCGCTCGCGGATCAGCTCGGACTGGACGAAGGTGCCAACCTCCTCGAGGAAAACCTTCGGGAGGAACAGGACGCTCTCGAGGAACTGAAGGAGTTGACCGAGCAGTTCGAGATGGACGCGATTCCGGCGGAGTAACTCACCTGTGCCGGACGAACGTGCTGGCGACGACGAAGCCGTCGACACGTAATCGGTGACTGTCGTCTCGGCCGTCGACAATCGCGCGTATGTTTTCGCTGACCGGTAGTCTGATCTCGCCGTTAGCGCCCGAATCAGGATCCGTTTCGCGCGAATCGTACCTGTCTCGAGTGTTCGCCTGTCGATTCCCTGACCGACCGGTAACCCGCTGATAATTCCATGTGTGGTGGTGGCAAGTAGCAAATATATACGTAGCTGGACGTGGTGCGTTTGCCGGGTGATCCGACGATGGCTGATGTCCCAACAAAGACGGCACGAGCGGAGTGGGGAACCCGGTTCGGGTTCCTGATGGCGATGATCGGCGCGATGGTGGGCGCTGGAAACATCTGGCGGTTCCCGTACGTGATGGGTGACAACGGGGGTGGTGCGTTCGTTCTCGCCTTTCTCGTCCTGTTGTTCCTCCTTGCGGTACCGGGGTTGATGGCCGAGGTTGCACTCGGTCGGTACACGAACAAGGGAGTCATCGGTGCCTTCCGCGAGGTCGTCGGGCGAGGCGGGATGGTCGGCTTCGGCGTCGTCGTTATTTTGGTGAACATCGCGCTGATGTCGTACTACTCGCCGGTGATCGCCTGGACGCTGTACTACGCGGTTCACTCGCTGCTGTTTACGTTTACCGCGACCGGCTTCGAGGCCGAGGCGTTCATGAACGGGCTCTTCGCGAACTCGGCGCTGATGATCGGGCTCCACACGGTCGTGATGGGTTCGATCGCGGCGATTCTCGTCCTCGGCATCCGGCGCGGCGTCGAGCGAATCGTCGTCTACGCGGTGCCGGCGCTGGTGATCGCGCTCGTGGTCATGACGATTCGCGGACTGACGTTGCCGGGGGCCAGCGAAGGGATCGCCTTCACCTTCGGTGTCCAGTGGGAGTATTTAACGTTCAGTGACACCTGGATCGCGGCGCTTGGTCAGGCGCTGTTCTCGACGGGTCTCGGCTGGGGGATCGCCCTAACTGTCGGGAGCTATCTACGGGAGTACGACGATGTCCCGCTCGGTGGTGGCGTCTTCACGGCGATCGGTGAGTCCAGTATCGGCATTCTCGCGGCCCTCGCCATCTTCCCCATCGTCTTCGCGGTCGGAGTCGACCCCGACGCCGGGGCTGGCCTCGCGTTCGTCTCGTTGGTCCAGGTCTTCCCCGAGATTCCGCTGGGTGGGCTCGTCGCGATCCTGTTTTTCGTCGGCTTCTTCCTCGCGACGTTCACGTCGGGACTGCTTATCACCGAAGTCAGCGTGACGACGGTGAGCGAGGAAACGCGGTTCGATCGGACCCAGACGACGCTCGGGGTCTGTGGCGTGATCTGGCTGCTCGGTATTCCGAGTGCGTACTCCGTCGACGTTCTCGACTACCTCGACTTCGTCTTCGGGAACTGGGGGCTGCCGCTCGCAACGCTCGCCATCATCGGCATCATCGGCTGGGTCGTGGGGCCGAAACGAATCCGCATGCTCGCGGTCAACCGCAACGCAGGCATCTACATCGGCTCCTGGTGGGATCCCGTGATCAAGTACGTCATTCCCGCGGTCATGCTCTTCATCATGGGCTACTTCGCCTGGGAGAACTACGGCACCGCGGAGATGATCGGCGGCATGCTCGTGATCGTGCTGTTCCCGATCATCGGTTACGCGATCATGTCCGTCGTGGAGGGCCGAGGTGGCCAACCGGATCGCACGGACGTTACCGGAGGTGACGACTGATGGCGCTGACTGCCGAGGTGCTGGCCATGCTCGCGTTCACCCTGCTCGCGTTCTGGGGGATCGCCGCGTGGGCACTCGTCCGGACGCTGCGCCAGGAAGGGCGAAAAGTCGAAATCCTCGAGCACCAGGACCGGATGGACACCTACTCGCCGAAAGCCCTCGCGGAGTTGCGCGAGTGGGTCGAGGCCAACCCCGACGATCCGCTGGTCGACGAGGTCCGCGAACGGCACAACGAGTGCGTCGAGGTCCTCGAGCAGACGGACAGGCGCTTCTACGACTGGTCGGACGCGGAGGTCGAGCGACTCGAGCGGGTCTGACCGACGGCTCGAGTTCGTCCCGTTCGACGGCGTTTGCCCGTTCGACGGCGTTCGCGTATCCGACCGGCGATCGCCCGTCCGACGCTAGTTCTTTTACGATGCCGCCACTACCTGCAGGTGTGACACGGCCGGCTTCCGGAGCGCCACACGACGACAGCGGTCCCTCGATCCGCCCCGCCGAGCGCGCCGATCTGCTCGCGGTTACCCACATCGAGAACGAGTCGTTCGCCCAGCCCTGGCCGTACGACGCGTTCGACCGATTTCTGGGCGAACCGGGCTTTCTCATCGCCCTCGAGGGAGGCGAGGTCGCCGGCTACATCGTCGCCGACGTCACGCGGAACTTCGGCCGAAGTCTCGGCCACGTGAAGGATATCGCCGTCCACCCGGACCACCGCGGCGCGGGCGTCGGCAGCCTGTTGCTCTCCCGGGCGCTCGCGGTGCTCACCGCCCACGGGGCCGACTCGGTCAAACTCGAGGTTCGCCGCTCGAACGACGGCGCGAAGCGCCTTTACCGGCAGTTCGGCTTCGAGCCGTTGCGATTCGTCCCCGACTACTACGGGGACAACGAGGACGCGATCGTAATGATCCGCAAACTCGGCTGATCGTCGCTCGTCGGTCTCGCTGTGTCGGTTACGTGCTGGATCTCGCTCTTCCGTCGTCCAGCCGCGGGACGTGGACGTTTTACCGCGCGCGCTCGTACGGCCGGGCATGGGATACGCTTGCCCCGTCTGCGGCGCCGAACAGGCCGACGCGGCGCATCTCGCGAATCACCTCGCGATCACCGCGTCGCTCGGCCGGGAGGATCACCGCGAGTGGCTCGAGGAGTACGCCCCCGACTGGGGGGACTGCTCGCCAGAGGAGTTGGGCGAGCGCGTCAGTCCGCACGCCCCGGAGATCGAGACGCCCGATTTCGAGAGCGCGAGCCACGGCCACGACCACGGTCGACCGGACGGTCTCGAGGGGGGGATCGCCCAGCAGAGCCGCCAACCCGGTCGCGGATCGTTGACGACGGAAGCCGAGGATGTCCTGCAGGAGGCCCGGGAACTGACGAAGCAGATGCAGGAAACGGACGACGCGGACGACGAGGGGACGGGTGAGATCGACGAGCCCGAGGGAAGCGAAAACGAAAACGCGTAACTGCCCGTCGGCCGTTCGTCCGCGTATGCACACGGTGGGGACGTTCACCTTCGAGTCGGCGGCGGACGCACGCGAACAGTACGACGACGTCGGCCCCGCGGCACAGACCGTCGTCCGCGAGGTCGCGAAAGCTATGGAGTTCGACCGCGAGGAGTACGCTGATCGCGTCTCGAGCGAGGTCATCGAGACCGCCCGCGATGCCCTCTTCGCGAGTCTGCTCGAGGTGCACGTCGGCACGCGCGAGGCGTTCGACGACTGGCGGGAGTCGTACGACGGCGAGGTGTCGATCGCCGGCCACGAGAACGTCGAGAACGTCGTCTGGCACGTCGGTCCCGAGGACGACGCCGTCGCTGCTACTTTCCAGAACGAGGAGGACGCGGCAGTCGCGACGCTCCGGCGGCAGGCGTTCGGGCAGCTGTACCGTGACCTGGTCTGAGGTGCACGATCGGCCCGATTTCGTCACCGATCCGCTTCGTCTGCTCGCGCTTTCGTCTCGAACTCGAGTCCGGTCACTCGCTTTCTGTTCGAGAGAGTAACGATTTTCATAGCACACAGCTAACACGTACGTATGCCTTCCGTTCAGGAGTTGCGTGACGACCTCTCCGACGAGTCGTTGCGGGTCGCGATCTTCGCGGGTCTCGCGACGATTCCGTTCACCCTGGTCCTCTCGTGGGTGCCGGTCTCGAGCGACGTCGTCCCCGCCGGCTCCGTCCTGGGGAACCCCCTGATTCTGGCCGGGTTGTTCGTCGGCTACTACTACAACGACCGACCGACGGAGAGCCGTCGCGCTGGAATGTGGACCGGCCTCGTCGGCTCGCTCGGGGTGGTGGTCGCGACCGTGGTCAACGCGATCGCGTCGATCCCGTCCGCCTCGTCGGAGTTTTTCGCCCTTACCGTCGTCGCGACACCGATCCTCCTCGCGATCGGCGTCGGTTTCCTCGTGGTGTTCACGATGCTCAGCGCGCAGTTCGCCGACTGGGTGACGACGCGGCTTGCTCGAGACCGTCGACGTTCGACTCGGTCGGGTGCCGACGAACACGTCACTGCGTCGCGGTGGTGGCTCCCCGTCGCCGCGTACGCGATTCTGGCCCCGGCCGTGTTTGGCTCTCTGTTCTGGCAGATCTGGGCGACGCCCGGTGATGTCTGGTTGGTCGTCTCGCTGGTGGGTGCCGTCGGGTTGTTCGGGCTCTCGATCGTCGCCCTCGTCGGCCTCTTCGTCGACGCGACCGCTCCACGGGACGAGGACGCGGCCTGGGTCCCGAACGCGCTCTTGTACGCGGGGGTTCCGATCGGAGCGTACGCACTCGCCCACCCGACGGCCGCCCTCTGGACGCTGGAGAACCCGCCCGGCTACGGGATGTACGCGTTCCTCGGCGTGCTCTGGCTCACGTCGGTCGTCTACCTCACTCACCGACACCGGTACGTCGGCACGCTGTCGCACCACTTCGCGTAGCGACGCTCTCAGTCGGTCGCTCGAGCGAACGGCACCTATTACCTGCTCGAGGCCGACGTCACTCTCGATGACTGCACCCGACGAGTGGGAGCTTCGCGAGGAGGTTACCGAGTACGAAACCGGCTGGTACGACGGCGGCTACGACCTGCTCAAGCAACCCGACGGAACCGAGAAGCGCTACTACTGGGCCGACCTGCCGCCGGCGGTCGTCGTGGTCGCCCGGATCGATGGCACCCTCGCCGCATCCGTCGGTGGTGGGGGCGGAACCGAGGACGGAAGGGACGCCAGCAGCGGCAGCGACGGCGACCACCTCCTCTTCGTCGAGCAGTATCGGCCGGCGATCCGCAAAACGCACCTCGAACTCCCCGCTGGCATCGTCGAGGACGGCGAATCCTACACCCACGCCGCCGCCCGCGAACTCGAGGAGGAGACCGGATTCAAGCCCTCGAGCACCGCGCTCCTCCAGGAGTACGCGGTCGCGACGGGCGTGCTCCGACACGACCGCGGTATCGTCTACGCCGAGGGGCTCGAGCCCGGCGAGCGCGAGTTGGACAACAACGAGTTCCTCGAGGTGACGACGGTGCCGATCGAGAAGGCCCTCGAGCGCGCTCGCGAGCAGCCGGCGAACGACTCGACGGTGTCGGCGCTGTTGCTGGCGAAAGAGGACGGCGTGCTCTGAACGAGGTGGCTCGAAGCAGTCGTTCGGGAACGTGTTGACCGGCCGGGGCCGTATCCGATTCACTGAGGTTCTCGCTTGGAGTATCAAAAAACCGCTACCGATGCGTTTCACCGCCACTGACCGGCCTATTTCGAGCCGAGTCCGAACGGGAGACGGCTGCGTTCGCGGCCCCCGGCGCCCTCGAGCGGTCGCTCCTCCGCTTCGATGCTCGCGGCGAGCGCCAGTCCCACGACGGCAAGCATGATGATCGCGCCACCGAGGAGTGTCACGAGCGTGAGACCGCCCAGCGAGAGTCCGATCACGAAGACGACGGTGCCGACGAGTTGCAGGGCGAACACCCCTTCAAAGGGAATTGATTCTCGGTTCATACGTGAATAGAGGCGCTCTGCGTAGATAACGGATTCATACGAACGGACAGTATCTCCGGCGGACTGGCTGGTTCGCCGGCCCCGTCACTGTCGTCCCGCGGGTTGTCCCTCATCGTCTGCTCACGGGTTGCACGGCTCCCCGTTCGCTATCCGCGGTTCTCGCTCACTTCGTTCGCTCACGGGTCGCACGGCTCCCCGTTCGCATTCCGCGGTTCTCGCTCACTTCGTTCGCTCACGGGTCGCACGGCTCCCCGTTCGCTATCCGCGGTTCTCGCTCACTTCGTTCGCTCACGGGTCGCACGGCTCCCCGTTCGCTATCCGCGGTTCTCACTCACTTCGTTCGCTCACGGGTCGCACGGCTCCCCGTTCGCTTTACCACGGTTCTCGCTCACTTCGTTCGCTCACGGGTCGCACGGCTCCCCGTTCGCTTTACCGCGGTTCTCGCTCACTTCGTTCGCTCCGAACCGCGCTCGCTCCGAACCGCGCTCGCTCCGAACCGCGCTCGCTCCGAACCGCGCTCGCTCCGAACCGCGCTCGCTCCGAACCGCGTTCGCTCCGAACCGCGTTCGCTCCGAACCGCGAGAATCGACCCGTGGGCTTATTCTGTCCGAGTTCCAACGCGCCAGTAATGGACGGCGAAATCTCCCCCGACGAGGTCAAAGACCTCCTCGAGGACGGTGCCGACGTACGTATCGTGGACATTCGCGATGCACAGAGCTTCACGCACAGCCACATTCCCGGCAGCGAGAACGTTCCGTTCCACGAACTGACGAGTCGCGTCGAGGAGTTCGAGGGCGACGACCACATCGTCACGGTCTGTCCCCACGGCAAGGCCAGCGTGCAAGCGGCCCAGCTCATCGGCTCCTACGAGGGCACCGCGGACGCCCGCGTCGAGAGCATGGCCGGCGGACTCGAGAAGTACGGAATGAAGTACGGTCTCGCCCGTGCGGAGGAGGAGACGGACGAGTCCGCGAACGCGGAATCCCCGTTCTGAACTCTCGGCTCGGTCGTCGGGTCCCGAACCGAGATTCAGTACTTCACAAAGCTGCTTAGTTAGAACGTCTGCTTGCTGTGAATGTGCCTAACGAACAGCAAGCAGACAATGTGATCCACGAAGACTAGCTCTTAATTTTCTCGTCAACGTTCTCACCTGCGCATTTACTACGAACCTTGGAGGAAATGCTGAAATCGACCCAGAGGACATTTTCGAGGTCCTCGTCGGCGCGACCGCTGACGTAATCTCGATCTCCTCGCTCTGCGAGAAGAGCGAAGACGCCCCTCGGCAAACGACGTTCTCTATCACCTACGCACCAAGTTTGACCTAGAAACTATCGAATCAACCGGGAACACGCTTCTCCAGTAAGATGTCCCCGAAACCCTCCCCAGCAGGTGGAAGTCGTCACTGACCTCCACCTGGGCCCTGCTACGGTGACAAAGACGGGACTGACGGGCTCTACTACAGTGAGGCCAAAGCAGGAATGACTGCGTTCCATGCCTACGTTACACTCTACGCCCGCGTGAACAACAAGCGATACACCCTGGCGGTGCACCGTCTCACCGACGGCGACACCGCCAGCGATGCCCTCGCTGAGTTCCTTTGACTAAAACTCCACCTTAATCAAATTTATCTATATGATAACTAAACTTCCTTCACATCTAATTCTGGTGTGCGAGTAGCCGTTTCAAACACGTGAGTAATATTTGGATCACGACCATCGGATGGACCATTATATGTCCAGTGCCAGTCAACAGACCACTCAAATTCTTTTACCGGAGAATCGGTGCTTGTATCTACAGTTAAATAGACACCATCATTATCTTCCTGATCAGTCGGAAATTCATTTTGATTTAATGTCCATTCCGAATATGAATGGTTATATTCAAAGTCTGTGTTGCTTAGACTTAATTCAGTTGAGATGGAAGGTCCGGCTGACACCACTCCCATCCCTGTGCTGAGACCAACGTTAAAGTTAAACGAGGACCCATCAGAACCATTCGGACGTTCAGACAAGAACTGAATATCAGGATCTTCCTCATCATCCAAATGGGGATTTAATCCAGGAATACATGTGACAAAATAGTCAGTAGGATACACAGATATGCTTGCATCTTCTGGCGCTGTTGGTTTTGTCGAGAAATATGATTGTATATTCCATCGTGTGAATGTATTATTAGGAAGTTGATCTCTATCATACCTCTCATCTACCTTATTAGATGCGTAGCTGATTAATCTCCAGTAATCGTCCCTCTCGGTCCCATGGACACTACTATAACTAAAAACCCCATATTCATTATCAGAATTAGCACTTACATTCCCATCTGATGATTTATTTATGCCAACATCTTCCTCTGTTTCTACTTTAAGCTTGATGTTTCGTGTGGGACCTGGTTGAGATTTCGCCTTATCATGGAATAGTGTGAATCCGATTGCGTCCCTGGATTGATCACGAATAACACCTGAAACAGTACGTCCGTATGTTACCCAACGACGTTTTTCGGCTGGGATCGCTTGATCCTCATCCTGTTTCACATAATCCACATACATACGTTGTACCGGCCCATTACCGGTTTTTACATTGTCTGGAGCTTGCCGATTAACCAATCTTTTTTCTAATCCTGACTCACTATCTTTATTAACCGTCAATTCTCCACTAAAACCTGATCCAGACATCTCAAATTGACCAACAGCATTGCCAATAATCTCATGTGTTCTCGGATCGTATATAACTCCTGAATATTCATTTCCTGATTTAGCTGATCCAACAGTGCTACCAGCTAACAATCCAACCGCGCTAATACCACACGTCTTTAATATATTTCTTCTATATCATTTCATGGATACAGTTAGATGTATCACCATTATATAATAAAGCTTTCCAATTTTAATAATATAATTGAAATATATAAATTTATTAAATAATTTTATCCATCGATAATATAATTGGTCGCTTACTATGTTTTGATGAGGAATGAATAATATAAGTACGATTCTAACATTGCCAACTTCCAGCAAGTGCCCCATACCCCGTGTCTATAGATAGTACTGGTTCTCGACAAAGGAGTTTGTCAAATTCAAATTCTAGAACTAGTTCTCCTTTTGATATGACTACTATATCTCCACGAGAAATCTGAATCGAATTAGAATACTCTTCAGATGGGTGTAAGTCTACGGATTCGAGGTCAGTTTTAGTGCCATCTTTGTCAATATAGTATTCAGTATACTCTACACTATTACCATCGTTCCTTATTATAATCTTTCCAGTAGTTGTTCCAATCTCAGTACACCCTGACAAACTTATAACTGATCCTAGTGTTATAGCGCGAAAGAGGTAATCACGTCGCTGAGCATAACCCATACTCTTAGTGTTTCACTTAATATCATATACTTTTCTACAGTATTCAAACTTATTACATACTTGTAGAGACACTACATTGCTGGATCGTTGTATTGAGATCTTAGTATTGTTAGCGTACTTTCGTACGTCCTGCGCCTACAGCATCTGTTCTGGTCATCCGTCTTTAGTTAGGAGAAGAATCGCTGTACGGCAGTAGCTTATCGAGGCTTCTTTTCGTGAGGATTGAAGAAGCCGAGTCTGTGCACGACAACGGCTCTTCATTTGAGCAGAGGTGAGGTACTGAGATTGGGAATCAGCCGAGTCGCCCGTAAGTTGTTCGCTGCCGCCTCAATTTCGATTTCCGTCGCGTCGACTGATCGCACCGCTATCCGGCCACTGCCGGCTGAAAAAGAATCACAATCGCTGTGAGGCGATTCGCGAGTCGATCGTGACGCTCGGAAGTCGTCTCAGATCATCGCGGGCATTAGGCGACGTTGAAGCCGCGGTCCCGAAGGAACTCTTCGATGCGGCCCCTGTGATTGCCTTGCAGTTCGATCTGGCCGTCTTCGACGGTTCCCCCGCAGGCGAACTTGGACTTCAAGTCCGACGAGAGACTGTCTAAGTCGACGTCCTTCGGATCGAATCCTTCGACGATCGTTACCTCTTTACCGTATCTGCGCTCGTCAATGCGGATATTGAGTTGCTGTTGTCCCTTGGCTACGTCTTCGCAGACGCAAAGTTCCTCGGGCAGCCCGCACGTCGAGCAGACTTCCGACATTACGTTCCATGCTACGAAACGGCCATATTAAACACTATCGGGACCTACATCCCCTCGCGTGGTTCTTTTTGAGCCGGACGAGGCTGACGAGACGACGGATCGGGGCGACATCGATGTTACCGGCGGCCGACGATCGGGAGGCGCGCTCGAGTGAACTCGTCGACGAGTTCGATCGTCTCGTCGGCCTCGCTCCGACTGACGCCGCCGCCGTAGAGCGCTCGCTCGTAACGGTCGACGACCGTCGCAACCCGCGAATCGACGTCTCGATCCGGATCGGCCGACAGCGCCTCGAGGTAGCTGCGGGCGGACTCCGAGCGCTCGCGCGGTCGGTACTCGCGTGCGAGTACGCGCTCGAGTCGCCGGTAGGCGCGTTCGGTATCGCGGTCGGGGTCGTCGGTTCGTCGCTGCCAGTAGCAGCCGACGGTTCGTCGAACGCGGTCCGTCGCGCCGGTGCGGTGGACGCCGGCAACTACCCCGACGAGCGCGACCAGGCCAATCGCGGCCGTCTCGCGCGAGACCGAGAGTGCGGAAATGAGGCTACTCACGAGTCCGTCGTCGCGCTCGCTCGCCTCGGCGCTCGTGCCGGCGCCGTCCGAGCCGTCGTCGGACCCACTCTGGTCGTCGTCGGAACCGGGATCGGTCTCGTTCAGGTCGGAGCCGTCGTCGGAACTGGGGTCACTCTCGTTCAGGTCGGAGCCGTCGTCGGCAGCCCCGTTCTCGTCGGGATCGTCCGCGCTCTCGTCGTCATCGTCGCTGACCGGAACGTCCTGGCTCGAGTCGGTGTCGACGTTGTCGGCGCCGTCCGAGCGGGCCTGTTCGACGCTGTCGGCGTGAGCCTCGTCGCGCGGCCCCGGCGGCGTCGGCTCGAAGGCGACCCAGCCGTGGTCGGGGAAGTAGACCTCGACCCAGGCGTGGGCGTCGGTGCCGCGGACGACGTACTCGTCGTCGTCGACCTCCTGCCCGGCCGTATAGCCGGTGACGTAGCGGGCCGGAACGTCCTCCGCGCGCAGCATCTGGGTCATCGCCGTCGCGAAGTAGACGCAGTAGCCTTCGTCCATCTCGAGCAGGAACTCCTCGGCGACGTTGCCGTTGGGTCGGTCGACCTCGAGCGAGTAATCCTTCGTCGAGCGGAGATGGGATTCGATGGCGACCGCTTTGTCGTAGGGAGTGTCGGCGTCGGCGGTGATCTCGGCAGTACGCTCCTCGAACTCGCTCGAGGTGCTCTCGGGCGTCTGGAGGTAGTCGCCCTCGAGGATCGGCTGCGGATAGTTCGTCCCCGCAGCGCGGAGTTCGGCCGCGTTAGGGTCGATGATCGCGCTCTCGACGGCGTAGCTGTCGCCCTCGATTACGGACGTCGTCGGGTGGAACTGCCCGTGTGCGCTGACTTCGGTGTGCTGGGCGAGATCACCTTCGATGGCGAGTGGCTGTCCTGCGGCTGGCAAGACGCCGAGGTCGGTCTCGGCGGTGACGACCTGTCGGACCCGCTCGTGCTCGCCGGGCGGTTCCTCGAGCGGGCCGTCGTAGGCGCTGGCATCACCCGTTCGGATCCACTCGTCGCCCGCGAAGCGGTCGTAGACGCCCGTTCGCCAGTAGGCCCCCTGTTCGGACTCGACGGTGAACCGCACCTCCGGCGAGAGATCGACGGAGCCGCCGATCCCCGACCGCTCGGAGGAGTAGTCAATCGCGCCCTCGAGCGTGTTGGGATCGCCGCCGGAGAGGTGGTCCGAAGAGCCCGAGCCGTCGGGAACGAACGTGACCGACAGCGAGAGGACGATGATCAGTGCAAAGGAGACCGCAAGCAGGTCAGCCTGGGCGACGGAGCCGCCGCGTCGCTCGAGTTCGCCGAAGCCGACGGCCCCGACCGCGGCCAGCGTCCCGAGTAGGGTGACCGTCGTCCCGGCGTCGCCGGTCAGGACGAGAAAGAGCAGCGCGAAGCCGCCGGGAATCACGGCGAGTGCGTACCGCCCGCGGACGGCGAGATACCACGAGAGGAAGACGGGTGCGGGGACGAACGCGAGCGTCCAGACGCCGGCTTCGACCATTCGGAGCAGCGGGAGGCCGGCCACGAGCGTGACCGTGTCCGAGAGGATCGCGTCGCTCGCCGAGAACACGACGTCGACGCCGACGCCGGTGATCTCGAGGTAGTAGCCGAAACCGACCGCGCCGGCGACGAGCGCGGCGACGACCGCCGTTCGAGGGCGAATCGTCCAGGCGAGCACCGTCGCGACGACGATCATCGCCCCGGCGAGGGCGAACAGCGACTGGGTGCCGCCGACGACGCGGGTCACCTCGCGCAGCACGCTCACGTACGAGGCCGTCAGCACCAGCACGCACCCCAGCGCGAGCAGCCGGAACGTGTCGGGCCCGATCGAGCCGTCCAGATCGAGATCGGCCGTACGGTCGCCGGCGTGAGACTCCGACGTCGTGCTCACGAGACCACCCCCGACTCGTCGCCGTCGGCCCGCTCACGAGTCGCCCGGCCGATCGGACTGGCCCGTCGGGTCTGCCGGTTCCCCCGACGAGTCTCGACGAGCCGATCGAACGGGATCGATCGGCCGTCGACGACGACCGTCGTTCCATCGGCGTCGGCTCGGACGACGATATCCGCCGTCCGTCGCTGCTCGTCCTCGAGGTCGCCGGCCTCGAGGACGGCGAACGCCGCCAGCAGGGTGTGGCTGTGGTCCGGTCCGGATCCAGGCGGGTACTCGCCGTTGGGGACGGTCACGCCGACGCTGACGTCGGCCTCGAGCAGGTAGGCCGCGACGCTCGCGACGGCCGTCGCCAGGTCGTCGTCCCGGCCGGGAGCACACTCGGCGGCGATCGTTACGGACCCGGTCTCCTCGTCGGCGGCGTACTCCGTGACGACCAGATCCGCATCGGGTCGCTTGGCGGCGGATTTCCAGTGGACGTCGCGCAACGAGTCGCCCCGCTGGTACTCCCGCAGGTGGTCGAACTCCTCGCGGTCGCCGCGCTCGCGCTCGACGAACGCCCGGAGGTCGCTCCCGGGACCGCTCCGGAGGTCGTGAACGCGCGGGTAGACGAGTAGCGGCGTCGTTTCCGCGTCGTCGAACCGCCGCTTGAACAGTCCGAAGACGTCGGTGACGGTGATCGTCAGGGGCCCGAGTCGATGGTCTCCTCGCCGCTCGAGTCGCACTGCGTATTCGAACTGGTCGTCGCCCTCGAGAGTCGTCGTCGCGGTGGGTGCGCCGCTCTCGTCGATTCCGGTTTCGGCTCCACTGACCGGCTCGATGTCGGTAGCTACGGCTCCCTCGCCGACGGCGTCGCGAACGGTCGCCGAGACGGCCGACGCGCTCTCGAGCGTGATCTCGACCGTCCGGCGGTCGTCGACGAACCCCGCGGCGACAGGGGCACGTCTCACCTCGGGCCGTGTGGCTCGTGCGGTCGTCAATGCGCCGATGACGAGCACGACCAGCAGCGGCGTCACGACGGCGTTCAGCGCACGGGGACCGAACTCCCACGCCATCGCGAACGAGAGCGCGACGACGGCGACGGCAGTCCAGCCGCGAATCGTCGGTCGCATCTGTTACTCCACGGAGACGCGCTCGAGGGCGTTCGAAACGACCGTCTCGCCGTCGCGGTCGTGATCGGTCGTCCTGATCCGGTGGGGGAGGACGACGGGGGCTTCGGTCTGGACGTCGTCCGGAATCACGTAGTCGCGAGCGTCGGTGGCGGCTCGGGCCTGTGCGGCCCGCAGGAGGGCGATCGTTCCGCGGGGGCTGACGCCGATTCGGGCGTGTTCGCGGGTGTAGCCAGCCAGTCGCGTCGCGTACTCCCGAACCGGCGCTTCGACGCGTATCTGTGCGACGGTCTCGCGGGCGGCGACGATCGTCTCGAGGTCCGTCACCGGCTCGAGGTCCTCGATCGGGTGGTGGCCGACCGTCCGGCCCAGCATCTCGGCTTCCTCTTCAGGGTCGGGGTAGCCTAACTGGAGTTTTTTCATGAACCGGTCGAGTTCGGCGAAGGGGAGGTCGTAGGTCCGGTTCGGCTCGATCGCGTTCTGCGTCGCGATCACGGTGAAGGGGTCGGGCAGGTCGCGGGTCGTTCCGTCGACGGTGACCTGCTCTTCCTCCATGGCCTCGAGCAGCGCGGACTGGGTCTTCGGCGGCGCGCGGTTGATCTCGTCGCCCAAAACGATGTTGCCGAAGACGGGCCCGCGTTGGAACTCGAACTCGCGGCTCTGCTGGTTGAAGACGTTCACGCCGGTGACGTCCGCGGGGAGGAGATCGGGGGTGAACTGGACCCGGCGAAACGTACAGTCGACGGACGTCGCGATCGAGCGCGCGAGCATCGTCTTGCCGACGCCGGGGAGGTCGTCGAGCAGGACGTGGCCGCGGCCGAGCATGGCGGTGACGACGTGTTCGATCGCCTCCTCGTGGCCCACGATCACGTCGGCGACGTTCGCCTCGATATCGGCACAGAGGTCGGCGACCGTCGAGACGTCGAGGGCCGCCCGATCCGGGCTGGCGGTCTGCGTCGGCGGGTTCACGTCAGTCATGGTTCGTACACGTACGGAAAGCGGGGACCGGTCGAACCTCTCATCAGTACGTCAGTAGTGGCTCCGGACCATAGGCTTTGCGTCACGTTACCTGAATGTCAGCTGCCGCTGCTCGGTTTGCGGGGCGCCGGCGCTACTCCCTCTGGACGCTGTTCCGCTCGAGCGGCGCGTCTCGGAGCGATGCGGTACCGGATCCGAGATAGCCGCTGCTAGCGACGTAACAATCAGAGAACGATACCACTCCGTGAATTCGCCTTACAGGCGTTCGAGGTTCGTCGCTCGTGGGCCTTTCTCGGCCTCCTCGATGTCGAACTCGACCTCCTGTCCCTCCTCGAGATCAGGACCGCCGACGTCTTCCATGTGGAAGAACACGTCGTCGTCTGCGTCGTCGGTTTCGATGAATCCATAGCCGCCAGTGTCGTTGAAGAAGTCGACCGTACCTTTCGCCATTGCAAGTGTACCAATCCGCGACAGAGATATAAAGCTTCGGGAGTACACTCGCAGGCACCCTCGCAAAAACTCGGTTACACTCGCTGAGAGTGCCGATTACCAGGGTTTGCACGCTGGGCAGACGAAATCGCCTTCGTCACGCCAGACGCGCTCGGTTTCGGTCTCGCACCGACTGCAGGTGTACGTTCCCCACGCGTACGTCGAGCGTGCGGTTTCGCGGTCTGCATCTGCGTTAGGCGTTTCGCGGACATCGTCGTCTGTCGTCTCGCCGTCGACCGGCTCTCCGTCGTCGTTACCGTCATCTGGCGCTCGTTCGCCCGTCTCGATCTCGGTAGTCGGATTCGAATTCGAGTTCGATCGCTGCTCGTCGGGGTCGTCGGGGCCGTCGGGGCCGTCGGGGTCGTCGTCGGTCGTCTCGCCCGAATCGAAGTCCGAGAGCGTCGCATCGTCGGTCACGCTCGAGGGTACGGCCGGCGATGGCTTATATTGACGTGACCGTTCGCGAGAGTCATCGGAGCCGTCCGACCCAGTACGCCGTCGGCTGCCAGCCGTCCGTCTCTCCACTGCGATCAGTACCAGCGACGGCGCCAGTGAACGGTCCGGTAGCGGCCGCTCCGTCACGGTGGACCGGCACGGCCAAGTAGGATCGGTGACAACCCCCGTACATGGACACCGTCACACCGATGAACGTGATCGTCGACAACATCATCGAGATGAACGAGCTCTTCACCGACGTCGCGATGGGCGACGGACTCGCCCCGCTGCTCGTCCTGATTGGAACGCTCCTGGTCGTCTTCACGCTCGGCGTCTTCGGCGTGCTCACCCTCGGCGCCATCGGTAGCCTCTTCTCCTCGAGTTCGAGCTAACGGTCTGACCGACCGGACTCTCACTCGGATCGTCGATCTTCGACGCTGTCGAGCGCCTCGCTCGCTCGTCGGACCGCGTCCTCGAGATCCGGCCCGAGCGGCGAGCCGACGACGATACCGTCGACGTGCTCGAGGGCGGCTTCGAACCGGTCCGCGATGGTTTCGGTCGTCCCAGCGATACAGAAGGCGTCGATCATCGCCGGCGTGACGTGACCGAACGCCTCGTGCAGATTACCTTGCTCTAACGCCTCGCTGACCGCGTCCGCGGCCTCGCGGTCGATACCGTGGCGCTCGAGAACGGGCTCGGCCGCCCCGCCGGCGATGAACGCGACGGGCGGCCGGGCCGCCTCGCGGGCCTCGGTTTCGTCGCCGGCGACGCTGACGCTGGCGAACGCGAGCGACTCGAAGGGACCGTATTCGTCCGGTCGCTCGTCCAACCCCTGCTCGATTTCGCCCGCGGCCCACTCGAGGTCGCGGGGATGGGCGGCGTTGATCAGCACGCCCTCGGCGTGTTTCGCGCTCATTCGGAGCATGTGCGGCCCCTGCGCGCCGACGTAGGTCGGAATCGCCTCCGAGGGCGGCTCGATGTTGAGCGAGGCGTCCCGCGCGGTGAACGTCCCCTCGTGGGTTACGGTCTCGCCGTCCCAGAGATCCTGCGCGAGTTTGAACGTCTCGAGAACGCGTCGGAGCGGACTGTCGCGCTCGATTCCGAGGTTCGCGAGCGAGGAGCGATCGCCGGCCCCGACGCCGAAGACGGCTCGCCCGTCGCTCACCTCGTCGATCGTCGCCGTCTGTGCAGCGAGTTTCACGGGGTGGCTCTCGTAGGGGTTGACGACGCCCGGTCCGAGGCGGATCTCGTCGGTGGTGTCGGCCATCCGCGAGAGCGCGACGAACGGATCGCGGTTGAAGTAGTGGCTGCTCGCGAAGGCGATATCGAACCCCTCGTCCTCCGCCAGCGCCGCCAGGTCGGCGACGCGCTCCGTGGGGTGTTCGGGGGTCAGTTCGATGGCTCGAGTCGCGCCGTCGGTCGGTGTGGTATTGTCTGTCATCAGTCGTCGAACCTCCATTCTCGTAGCGCCTGTCGGACGAGGTCGTCCTCGACCGCTCTGAACAGTTCGTCGCTGCCCTCGTGGTCGCCGAACTCCCAGTCGCGGACGACGACCGCGGGCGTCCCGCCGGCCCCTTCGCCCGTCACGAGGTTCGCGGCCGAGGAGAGTTCGTCGACCACGGACTGGACGGTGACGCCGAGTTCGTGGCCGTCGCGGTCGAGTTCGCCCCGCCAGTCCCGACTCGCGGGCATCCCCGCCCAG
The DNA here is from genome assembly GCF_052040145.1 of Natronorubrum amylolyticum. Lineage (NCBI taxonomy): Archaea > Methanobacteriati > Methanobacteriota > Halobacteria > Halobacteriales > Natrialbaceae > Natronorubrum > Natronorubrum amylolyticum. The sequence goes on along the minus strand of NZ_JBPPFW010000002.1, from coordinate 1,013,387 downwards.
CCGAGGGCGACGCCGCGCTGGCCGTGACGGAACGGTCGCCCGCAGGTATCGGTCACGATGACGTCGACGTCTTCGATCCCACGCTCTGCGAGCCCCGACCGAATCCGTTCGGCGCTCTCGGCCGGTTTCTTGGGCAGCAGCAGAATATCGTGATCCGGTACGTTCGAGCGATCGATCCCCGCGTTGACGCAGATGTGTCCGAACCGCGTCTCGGTCAGCAAGAACGGACAGTCGATCAGCAGCTCCGTGCTCTCCTCCAGGACGGCCTGTGCGAAGCGCGGGTCCTTCTCCTCGCCCGCGACGTCGGCGATCCGGTCGGCGATCTCTTGGGCTCGGCCGCTGACGGGGTAGTCCTCGAGATTCGCCACTCGGCCCTCCGTCTTCGAGACGATGGTGCTCGCGACGGTGAGCACGTCGCCGGGCTCGAGGGATGCCCGATCCGCGACGAGTTCGGCGATGTCGTCGCCGGGACGGATCTCGGGCAGATCCGTCACTGGCTCCAGTTCCATACTGACAGGTAGGAAGGCGGCGTCAAAAGCGCACCGTCACCGGAGAATGGAGCCAGTGTCGGGGACTCGAGTGCTCGTGTCGAAGCCGAACCTCGGGTCGATACGGGTTATCGGTCGTACGGAAACTGACCAGAACGATTTGTGGAATCACAGAGTAGAGTCCCACAGGACTTGGAGAAAATATTTGATGGTGGGACTGTCAGAGAAAGCATGAACGAACATGCGACGGATTGGACGGCGATACTGACCCCGCCGTTCGTATTGGCTGTTTTGGGCTATGGGTTCTTTTTTGAAAGCCTACTTCTTGCTATTATTGTGATACTCTTAGCGGGAATACTCAAGGTGCTACGCGAGATAGCGTCCTCGATTTCCAGTGAACAGTAAGAGTGCGTCTCTGACACGACCCCACCGTACCGGCAATAAATACCGATCGAATCGAATACAAACGAGAAAACGCGCACAGAACCGCGTTCGTTGGGGATGTGTCGGGGTTTCGACACCCCTCGACCAGCGTCTGGCCGCCGACTGGCAGTCGAGACCTCGAAACAGCCGACACTCAGGAAGCTGATTCATCCTCGAGTCCGGCCGCTTTCCCCTCGAGAAAGGCATCGATTCCCCGAAACAGCACCTGATACGAGAACCACAGTCCGTAGGTTCCGACGACGACGCCAGCGGCGGTACCGAGCGGCGCAAATAAGTCGACAGCATATATCGCTCCGAAGTAGGTGAACACGAGAATCAACACCGATCGAGTGAAGACCCAGTTCGCAATCTCCGCAGGCGACTGTGTTGGTTCCGGCTCGAACGCTTTCATACAACCAATCGACAGCTATGGTGTAAATAGATTGAGGACTTCGGATCCCACTCGAGATACGATACTCTGCCCTAGCGAATGGGACGGTGCTCGAGGAGTATGCTCTGGGGGAATCCGTCGTATGATGCGGGAAACGAGAAAAACGACAAGAAGTGGAGTCGGTGTTCGCAGCCGCGTTAGCCGAGGACGTACCGGAGTTTCGGGTACTTCTCGACCAGGGTCTGGCCGCCGACTCGCAGGTTCTCGAGGTAGCGGTCCGCGCCGAGGATCCGTCCGGCTCCGAAGGCCGCGAGGGCCAGGAACAGGACGGCGTAGATCAGCGTCGAGTCGAACAGCGCGAGCCACTGGCCTTCCCACCCGCCGAGGTAGAAGGCGAACATCTGCAGCGCGCCGCCGAGGGCGGCCAGCCGGAGCAGGCCGCCGAAGATCAGCGCGACACCGATCAGGACCTGCGTGGCCGGGATCACGACGTTGATGACGTCCAGTAGCAGGGCGCTTTCGGCCATCGCGGCGTAGAGCCCGCTGACGGGGCTGGCCGGATCGACGCCGTGGACGAGGAAGCCGCTCGCGTCGAACGGCTCGCCGCTGACGAACGCCAGTTTACCGAGGCCGGCGAACAGTATCATGCCGCCCAGCAGGAATCGCAGGGCGACGACGAACCACGCCGACAGCGCGTGTGGCTGGCCCTCGAGTTTGATTCCCGCATAGCGGCTTTCGAGTTCGTTTTTGGTGGTAGTGGACATGATCGGGTTCCTCCGTATACTCGATACAACGCAGGAGATACCTTTGAACGAATACCCATCTTCCCACCCTGCGGGAACAACATTGAGTGCGCTAACACCGATCTCGCTTCCGATTCGTTCACGAGTTTGCCAGCCCAGTACGATTTCCGCTAGGTATCGATACCGATCGCACCGATCACTCGCTCCTCGAGCCGAACGACCGTCGACCGCCGCTCACGCCCGGTCGTGGTCGAACAGCGCGCCCGGCCCGTCAGGATCGACCTCGAGTCCGGCGACGCCACAGACGTCCCACAGCGTCGCGCCGTTGCTGGTGATCACCGGCACCCCCAGTTTCGCCTCGAGCGGATCGACGGCGGCCAGCGACCGGTAGTTCGTACAGGAGACGAAGACGGCGTCGAGGTCGTCGACCCCGTCGACGCTGTCGAGCACCTGTTGAGACGCGTCGTCGGCGTCAAGCGCGCCGATCGCCGTGTTCGACTCGAGCCCCCAGCCGTCGATCGATGCGACCTCGACCCCCGCCGCCTCGAGAAAGTCGCGCTCCTTCGCGTCGAGGTCGGCGGTGTAGGGCGTGACGACTGCGACCCGTTCGGCGTCGAGCGCCTCGAGTGCGCGTACCACCGAGCGGGCCGTCGCGACGGCGGGTGCGTCGGCCGCCTCCCGCAATCGCTCCTCGAGTTCGGCGTCGAACCCGGGTCCGTGGAGCAGGCTGCCGGTGGTGCAGGCGTAGGCGACCGCGTCGACGTCGGCGTGGCCCAGCAGTTCGGCCGCCCGCGCCGCGTCGTCGCTCATCGCGTCTAACGCGTCGACGGTCACCGACTCGAGCGCCATTCGGGCGCCGTGGACGGTGATCTCGTCGGGAAGCCACCGGCGGAACTCCGGTTCGGCCGTGGTGTTCGAGGAGGGGACGATCAGCCCGAGCCGGCCGCGAACGTCGTCGGCGTCGGTGTTCATCGATCGGCCACCCCTCCCTTCGCTTCCTCGTCCGTATCAGTTCGCTTCCCGGCCGATCGGTCGTCAGCGAGCGCCGCCTCGTCGCGCTCGCTCGGCTCGCCGTGTCCGCCCCCGCCGGGCGTTCTGACGGACACCGTCGTCCCCGCTTCGACGTCGACGGTCGTCTTCGCGGGCACCGACTCGCCGTCGATCAGGTTCTCGCCGGTGGCACCGTTCTCGCCGCCGGCGACGCCCTTCGGCGCGTGACGACGCCGTTCGGTCAGCAGCGACACCGTCGCGTCCGCCTCGACGGTGACGGTACGCTCGAGTCCCAGTCCACCTCGGAACCGCCCGCGGCCGCCGCTACCCGGACGCAACGCGTAGCGTTCGACACGGAGCGGGTACTCGGTCTCGAGGGACTCGATGGGCGTGTTCAGCGTGTTCGTCATACCAACCTGCACGCCGTCCATGCCGTCGCGATCCGCTCGAGCGCCGAAGCCGCCGCCGATGGTCTCGTAGTAGGTGAACGAGCCGTCGCGCGCGCCGATGGTCAGGTTGTTCATCGTCCCCTGGCCCTGGGCGGGCACGCGCTCGGGTGCGGCCCCCGCGAGCGCGGTGAAGACGACGTCGGTGACGCGCTGGCTGGTTTCGACGTTGCCGCCGACCACGGCGGCGGGAGGGTTCGGATTCAACAGCGATCCCTCGGGCGCGTGGACGCTCACCGGCTCGTAGCAGCCGTGATTCGGCGGGATCTCGGGGTCGGTGATACAGCGCACGACGAAGTAGACCGCGCTCTTTGCGACCGCGATAGGGGCGTTGAGATTCCCCTCGAGTTGGCCCGCGGTCCCCGAGAAGTCGACGTCGATCGCGTCGCCGTCGACCGTCACCGAGACGCGGATTTCGATGTCTTCGTCGGTGATGCCGTCGCCCTCGAGGAGGTCGGTCGCCTCGTAGGTGCCGTCGGGGAGCGCGGCGATCTCCTCGGCGATCCGCTCGCGCGAGTAGTCGATGACGGCGTCGAATCCGGCGAGAACCGTCTCCCGTCCGTGCTCGTCGAAGAGCGCCGCGAGCCGCGTTTCAGCGCGTTCGTTCGCCGCCAGTTGCGCGCGCAAATCGGCCCGTCGCTCGGTCGGGTTACGGACGTTCGCGAGGATCAGCGACTGGACGTCCTCGCGGCGCTCGCCACCCTCGACGAGTCGGGTCGGCGGGAGTCGAAGCCCCTCCTGGTAGATCTCCTGTGCCCCGGCGGGCATGCTGCCGGGGGTCATCCCGCCGACGTCGGCGTGGTGGGCTCGAGAGACGGCGAAGCCGACGATTTCGGCTGTCTCTTCCCCTTCTCTTTCGGGTGCGATCGGCGACACCATCGTCACGTCGGGTAGATGCGTCCCGCCCGTGAACGGGTCGTTGAGCACGAAGACGTCGCCCGGCTTCGGATCGTACTCGAGCACCGCGTCGACGGCTGCAGGCATCGCGCCGAGGTGGACCGGGATGTGCTCGGCCTGGGCGATCATCCGGCCCTCAGCGTCGAACAGGGCCGTCGAACAGTCCCGGCGCTCCTTGATGTTCGGCGAGTAGGCCCCGCGGATCAGCGTCTGGCCCATCTCTTCGGCGACGCTCTCGAGTTGGTTTCGCAGCACCTCGAGGGTGACCGGATCGATACTGTCGTCGGAATCGCTTTCGGCGTCGGTCTCTCTCGTCATCGCTCGCTCACCTCCGTTTCGTCCGCCGCTCGACTCATCACCAACGTGCCGTCCGCGAGGATTTCGCCGCCCCAGTTCGGTGGGACGACGGTCGTGCTCTCGGCCTGTTCGAGGATCGCCGGCCCGGAAATCGTCGCGCCCGACGCGAGTCGATCCCGATCGTAGACGGTCGTCTCTCGGGGCTCGACGCCGGTTCCGGGGAAGTGTGCGTCTCGGGAGCCGAGACGAGCATCTCCCGTCCCCTCGTGGCGGACGGTCGGCTCCGTTCCCGGAACCGTCGCCGTCGCGCGGAGGTTGACGACCTCGAGCGATTCGTCCATCGCGTAGCCGTAGGCTTGCTCGTGGGATGCGTGGAAGCGCTCGGCTACGGCATCTGCGTCGAACGACTCGTCGACGGGAACGGTCAGTTCGAAGCTCTGACCCGCGTAACGGCAGTCCGCGGCGCGTTCGACCTCCGCGGCGTCTCGATCCGACGCGTCCGCGAGCACGTCCGCGACGAGGTCGTCGTAGACGGACTCGAGGTCGGCCGGCTCCGCGCTCTCGAGAGGCACTCCGACGGTTCGAACCGCGTCGTAGCTCTCGTCGGCCGCGAGCAGGCCGAACGCCGAGAGAACGCCACCCGGCCGCGGGACGACGACCCGATCCACCTCGAGCGAGTCGGCCAGCGCGGCGGCGTGCATCGGTCCCGCACCGCCGAAGGCGACGACCGCAAATTCGCGGGGATCGTGGCCCCGCTCGACCGTCACCGCACGGATCGTCCGCGTCATCGTCGCGTTCGCCACGCGATAGACGCCTCGCGCGGCCTCGAGCGCGCTCTCGAGGCCGGCCTCGTCCGCGAGTCGCTCGAGCGCGTCGTGAGCGGCCTCGACGTCGAGGGTCATCTCGCCGCCCAGTGCGGTCTCGGGACCGATGTAGCCGAGGACGACGTTGGCGTCGGTGACCGTCGGCTCGGTGCCGCCGCGGCCGTAGCAGGCGGGGCCGGGCTCTGCGCCCGAGGAACGGGGGCCGACGCGCAGCGCACCCCCCGAATCGACCCACGCGATCGACCCGCCGCCGGCGCCGACGGTGTTCACGTCAACCATCGGCGTCCGGATCGGGAGCCCGGCGATTTCGGCGTCGGTCGTCCGCTCGGCCTGTCCGTCCCGGACGAGGCTCACGTCGCTCGAGGTGCCGCCCATGTCGAAGGTGACCAGCCCCTCGACGTCGGCGTCGTCGACGGTTGCAGCGGCACCGACAACACCCGCAGCGGGACCCGACAGCGTCGTCGTCACGGCGTGTTCGCGAACGGTTTCGGGATCCGCGATGCCGCCGTTGGCCTGCATGATCCGCGGTGCCGGGATTCCGGCGTCCTCGGCTTCGTCGACCAGTCGACCGACGTAGCGGTCGATCGCCGGCCGAACGTAGGCGTCGACGGCCGTCGTCGACGTCCGCTCGAACTCCCGGAACTCCGCGAGCACCTCGTGGGAGGCCGAGACCGGGACCGCGAGTTCCTCGCGCAGGATCTCGGTGACGACCCGTTCGTTCTTCGAGTCGGCGTAGGCGTGCAGGAGACAGACGGCGACGGCCTCGACGCTCGACTCACGCAGGCTCGCTGCGAGGTCGCGGATCTCGTCGGGATCGACCGGTTGCTCGACGCCATCGGTCGTCGTCCGCTCCGCGACCTCGTACCGTCGCTGGCGGGGGACGAGCGGATCCGGCTTCTCGGCCTCGAGGTCGTACAGATCCGGCCGGTTCTGGCGGCCGATCTCGAGGACGTCCCGGAACCCCTCGGTCGTGACGAGCGCGGTCTCCGCGCCGCCGCGCTCGAGGAGGGCGTTGACCGAGACGGTCATCGCGTGGGCGAAGGCGTCGATTTCGCCGGGATCGATGCTCGCTCGCTCGCAGGCCTTTCGGATGCCCTCGAGCACGCCGAGCTGTTGGGGATCGGTCGTCGGCACCTTCGCGGTAACGAGGCGGTCGTCGACGGTCAGCGCGACGTCGGTGAAGGTGCCGCCGACGTCGACCCCGATTCTGGTGTCGTCCGTCTCGGGCGTCGCCCGTCTCTCAGTTCGGTTCGCGTTTATCTGTTCGTCTGGCGTTTCCGTGTGTTCGTCTGGCGTCTCTATGCGTTCGTCTCGTGCGTCTGTCTCGTTCATTAGTGGAGAGCGGTATAGTCAGTAGTCGTTAGAACGGCAGGAAGCCGAATAATACCTCGAGGCCGTCGCCGACGACCACGACGTCGTAGAGCGTCTGCAGACCGATTCCGACCACGACGAGCGTGATGAAGCCGCCGAGGACGTTCTGGAGGGTCGTGTTCGTGTGTTCGCCGAGCAGGTCGTCGTTGTTCATCGCGTAGATGAGGAAGACGGCGAGGATCGGCAGGAGGAGCCCGTTGGCGACCTGCGCGAAGACGATGACCTCGACGGGGTTGTAGTCCAGCGCCGAGAAGACGATGCCGACGCCGAGGATCGTCATCCAGATCGCCCGGAACCGCGTCGATTTCAGGTCGCGCTCCCAGCCGAGAGCCCCCGCAGTCGCGTACGCTCCCGCGAGGGGAGCGCTCATCGCGCTCGTAAAGCCGGCCGCGAAGAGGCCGATCGCGAAGAACGTCAGCGCGTAGCCGCCGAAGACGGGCTCGAGCTGGTCGGCCATCTCGCCGACGTCGGCGATCTGGGTGCCCTCGGGGAACACCGCGGCGGCCGTGACGACGATCGAGGTCGTGATGAGCCCGCCGACGATGATCATGCCGATCGTGTCGGTGCGACACTCCGCGAGGTCGTCGGGGCCGCTCCAACGCTCTTGGACGGTGCTCGCGTGCAGGAACAGGTTGTAGCCGACGACGGTGGTGCCGACGAGTCCGGCGATCAGGTACGCCGACCCTTCGGGAACCGTCGGCACGAGACCGCCGCCGAGGGCGGTGATGTCGGGCCGAACGATGATCGCGTTGAGCACGAACGCGAGTCCCATGATGACGACGAGTCCGATGAAGACCCGCTCGATCAGTTTGTAGCTGCCCGACCACAGCAAGGCGGCGGCGACCAGTCCGATGAGCGGCCCCCAGATGTTCTCGCTAACGCCAGTGATCGTCGCGAGGCCGGCCGCGCCGCCGACGATGTTCCCCGTCTGGAACGCCGCCGTCCCGATTCCGATCGCGCTCACGACGAGCGCGACGGTCACCCCCTTCGCGATCGGGTTCGAGAACTCGTCGCGGAACGCCTCGCCCAGTCCTTCCTTCGAGATCAGTCCCAGTCGCGCGCTCATCTCCTGGAGCACGATGGTCGCCAGGATCGAGAACGCGATCGTCCACACGAGCAGGTACGCGTACTCTGCCCCGATGACACTCGCCGTCGTGACGGTTCCCGGTCCGACGAACGCCGCGGCAACGAGTGCGCCCGGTCCGATCGCCTTCAATCTATCTACAACACCCATGATGTATGTCCACATACATCCCTCTCCGAAGACCACAAAAGGGTTGTTAAGAACCGAACACACGGACTCGAGTATTCCCGTACGGGTGATGTTCGACGTATGAAATTGTATGAACGTCAGTCGTTCGTCGACGAATCCGTTCTCCGAGCGTGGAATCAGCTACTCGAGCGTTCGGTCACGATCACCTTCGAGACACCTTGCTCGATCTCGATCTCCGTCGGCAGATCGACCGTGCTGCGCTCGAGAAAGCGCGTCATGAACCAGCGGATCGCCTCCGAGGGGAAGACGATGTGGTAGACGTCGTCCTCCTCGCTGCGGACATCCAGGAAGCCACAGAACGAGAGCCACTCGAGGACTTCGCCGACGCTGTCGAACCGCTGGGCGTACTCGCGAGCGTGGTAGTCCGAGACCCTGTCGGCCGCGTCGACGAACGCCGGATCGGGGTCGCCGCCGGCGTAACAGTGCTCGAGAAAGGCGTGGAGAAAATCGACGTCAAGCAGGACGTGCTCGCCCGAGGTGAGCATCTGATAGTACTGTTCTAAGTTGTCGCTCGGCGAGGCGCTCGCCGCCTCGAAGTTCGCCGCGTAGAAAGCGAGCGATCGGCGAACGATCTCGCTCTGTCCGTTGCCGGTCTCGGCGAGGAGCGTCTCGAGTGCCGCTTGCGAGTCGTCGTCGAGCGAGACCGTGACGCGCTGAGTCATGTGTCCTCGTCGAACGCGAGACGGGTATAGTTCACGGCACGTGTCCGACTGGAGTCAGGTTCGCGGCCTCGAGTCGGTCGTCGCTCGTCGGTCGAGAGGACGACATCAGTGAATGTGCTGCCGACAATGTATCGTTCGTTCACCGCCTGCGACCGAGGGCCCAACTCGCGTTCTCTGAGACGGGTCGATCTATCCGGTTCGATGCTCGACCGAGAGGGTTCCGTCGTCGACGGTCGCGACGAACATCGTCTCGAACGTCGTGGGTGCGGCGCCGGTGGCGCTCCCCGGGTTCAGCAGCCGGACGCGACTGGCGGGTTGACCCTCGTCGTCGGCTCCGTGGGGGTCGTCGAACGTGTCGGTCGTATCGACGACCTGGTGAGTGTGGCCGGCGACGGCGACGAGCGTCGTATCGGCGTCCGCGTCCGCTTTCTCGCGGACTGTCCCGACGACTCGTTCGCGCCAGCTGCCCGACGAGCCGTCGCCGTGAGTGACGACGAACGTCACGCCGTCGACCTCGAGGGTGGCCGTCCGCGGCACGTCGAGTGTCGCCGGATCCACGTTGCCGAGAACGGCGGTCAGTTCGCCGTTCGTGAGGTCGATCATCCGCTCGTAGGCCCCGATCGATTCGAAATCGCCGGCGTGGATGGTGTGGTCGGCCCGCTCGATCTCGGCGACGACCCAGTCGGGAATGTCCGACTCTCGAGTCGGGACGTGCGTGTCGGAAACGATCGCGATACGGGTCATAGCGTCCGTTTGTTGCCCCGTCTCGAAAACTGTTCGTCTCTCCCAAACCGTTGTCCCGACGCCGAAAACCGTTGTCCCGACGCCGAAAACCGTTGTCCCAACGCGGAAAACCGTTGTCCCAACGCGGAAAACCGTTGTCCCGACGCCGAAAACCGTTGTCCCAACGCGGAAAACCGTTCGTCAGCGGACGATCCCTGCGGCCTGTCTCACGTACTCGAGATCGTGACGGGAGACGCTGCCGGCCTCGAGTGACGCGTTCGACCGTGAGGGCGACCAACCGGGACGGCGAGTCGCTGTCGAAAGCGACACCACTCCGGCCCCCGTCGGGACGGGTATGTGCGCCGACGCTTCCGATGGAACGCACGTCGTCACCGCCTTTCTCAGACACCGGGGCGACATTCTCCTCCTGTGCCGCAGCGACGCCGTCGGCACCTATCAGGGCCGATGGGGCGGCGTCTCCGGCTTCGCCGAGGACGACCCTGACGAACAGGTTCGCGCGGAGATCCGCGAGGAGACCGGTCTCGAGCCCGGTGAATCCGTCTCGCTCGTTCGCTCGGGCCGCCCGGTCGAGTTCGCGGATCCGGTCCTCGAGCGCGAGTGGGTCGTCCACCCGTATCTGTTCGACGCCGACTCTCGGGAGATCGAACTGAGCGAGGAACACGACGCCCTCGAGTGGGTGTCACCCACGGCTGCTATCGATCCGGACGACGATCGCGAGACCGTGCCCGAACTCTGGACGGCCTACGAGCGCGTCGCGCCGACCGTGCGGTCGATCGCGGCCGACGACGAGCACGGCGCGGCGTCCCTGTCGATCCGGGCGCTCGAGGTGGTGCGCGATCGGGCGGGGTTGCTGGTGGCGGAGCGCGAGGAGTTCGGGACGGATCCCGACGGCGAGTGGGACGAACTCGCCGAACTCGCCGGTCGGCTGCTCGAGGCTCGCCCTTCGATGGCGGTCCTCCGAAACCGGGTCAACAGGGCGATGAGCGAGGCAGTGGAGGCCACACCTGACGAGGAGTCGGTTTCCGGCGCACCGGCCGTCCTCGAGTCCACGATCGCCGGAATCGAGCGCGCGGTCGCCGCCGACACCGACGCCGCGGCGGCCGCAGGCGAGCGTATTGACGGCACCGTCGCGACGCTCTCGCGGTCGGGAACCGTCCTCGAGGCGCTCCGCGGGGGCGATCCGTCGCGGGTTTTCGTCGCCGAATCCCGGCCGGCGCGGGAGGGGATCGACGTGGCGGAGGCGCTGGTCGAAGATGACGCAATCGACTGTCCCGTCACCGTTCACACCGACGCGGCCGCCGCGCACGTTTGCTCGCAGGAGGCCGTCGATCGGGTCGTCGTGGGTGCGGATACGGTGCTTCAGGACGGCTCCGTGGTGAACAAGACCGGAACGCGAGCGCTGGCGCTCGCGGCCGTCCACGAGGGGATTCCGGTGACGGTCGTCGCCGCGACGGACAAGCTCTCGACGCGCGAGGAGGTGAACCTCGAATCAGGCTCCCGATCCGCCGTCTACGACGGCGACGCGTCGCTCGACGTGGTGAATCCGACGTTTGACGTGACGCCCGCGGACTGCGTGGACGAGATCGTGACTGAGTGTGGGGCGCTCGAGGCAGGCGAGGCGCTTTGCGCCTCGGACCAGGCGAGCGGGTCTTCGACCCGCGAGGCCGTCGACGACGTTGGGTCCGTCGTCGAGGAATTGCGAGGGCTCGAGGACTGGCGCGACCGGTAGACCGAAGCGATAGACGGAAACCCCTCGAGTGTGTACTCGAAGTCGGCGGCAGTGACGATATGTTACCCCCTCCGAGCCCCTTGTGACGAGGATTTTTCCTGAGCCGCCCTTTCGAAGTTCCCAGCGACGGCACTGTCTCTGAACCGTCCTCTCAGTGGTTCCAATAGTTGACCGACTTCGCGGATCGATCGTCAGTACAGACGAAGTCGGTATCGGTTGGTTTGTCCTGGTGTTTAATTTCAATTACTGTCGGATCCTAGATAGGAAACACGACGACCTCGAAAGCCCCCAGTGCGCTCGCCCGTCCCCGACTCGCTGCGCGCGCTCGCTTCGCTCGCGTGCTTTCTTCGTCGGGGACGGATCGAGCGCATCGGCCCCTTTCAGTCCCACCCGCGGCCTCGTCCTCCCCAGCCGACTCGTTCGCTCGCACGCTCGCTCACTCGCCCCTCGCACGATGTCGTCGGCTGCACCCTCGCAAGTGCTCGGGCGCACCGTCAGCGCGCGCCACGTGGCCGGGAGTGCGGCTCGAGCGTTGCGAGAGCCGCGCGAACCGGGGAAGGGCAGGGGTATGGGCGATCCTGGCGGACTGAAAGGGCGAAGCGGGCTCGCGCTGAAAGAGCGTCGCTGCGGTGGCGCTATCCGAACGCAGTGAGGATATCCACCGCAGCGGCCGCGAGCCCGCTGCGGGCTTTCGAGACAGTATCTGTGACGAGAGGATAGAGAAGACAGCAACTAGCTGATTGAAAGAGTACCGCTCACTATGCTCACCGAATGAACACTCTCAGCTGTCCAATGCAGATTCCAGCAACGATGCCGACGGCGAGTCGTCTCTGGAAAGGTTCAACTCGAGTTCGTCCGTACCCACACCCATGCACTTCGAACTCGAGCGACTCGGCGTCCACGACTCGGTCGACGCGGTGTTTCCGCCGTCGGAACTCGCGGACTACCTCTCCGACCTCCCGGTCGCCGTCGACGTGATCGGCGACGACGAAATCGCCGACTGCGACGCGGTCGTCACCCTCGAGTACCGCGAGGCGTTCCTCGACCTCGACTGGATCCACTCCATTCAGGCTGGCGTCGACCGGTTTCCGTTCGACGACCTCAAGGCCGCGGACGTGCTCCTCACGAACAGCACGGGGATCCACGACCGCACGGTCGGCGAGACGGTCGCGGGCTACCTGCTCGCATTCTCGCGACGGCTCCACGACCACGTCGCAAACCAACAGGAGCGCCGGTGGGAGCGCCCCGAGTGGGACGAGGCGTTCACGCTGCCCGGAAAAACCGCCTGCATCGTCGGCACCGGAACCCTAGGTCGCGGCGTCGCGGAGACGCTCGGCGCGCTCGGCGTTCGCGTCATCGGCGTCCGTCGGTCGGGCGATCCCGTGCCCGGATTCGAGGCAATCTACGCGAACGACGACCTGCTCGAGGCCGTCGCCGACGCCGAGTTCGTGATCGCCACGGTCCCGCTGACCGACGAAACCCACCACCTGTTCGACGCCGAGGCGTTCGACGCCATGCGCGAGGACGCCTACTTCGTCAACGTGGCCCGCGGGTCCGTCGTGGACGAACCGGCGTTGGTCGACGCCCTCGAGTCGGATTCGATCGAAGGCGCGGCGCTCGACGTCTTCGAGGAGGAGCCGCTGCCCGAGGCGTCGCCGCTGTGGGAGATGGACGAAGTGATCGTCACGCCCCATTGTGCAGCCTACACGCGGGACTACTTCCGGGACGTCGGCGAGATCGTCCGCGAGAATGTGGAGCGACTCGAGTCTGGCGACGAGGCGTTCCACAACCGTGTGGTCTGATCCGGGTTTCGTTCCCAGTCAAACCCCGGCTTCACCCACAGCCGACGCCGTTCCTCGCTCACAGTCGACTCCGTTCCTCGCTTATAACCGGTCGTCGTCCTCACGCTCGAGCCGGCGGTAGAGCGCGGTTCCCGCGAGGCCGGCGGCCGCGGCTGCGCCGGTGCCCGCCAGGATCGGCGTCCGGTTGTCTCGAACCGTGGACGCGATGCGGTCGCCGCTCGCTCGCGATCCGTTCCCGTCCGATTCGGCGGCGTCGGCGGTCGTCTCCGTCTCGGTCCCGTTTCCTTCGTCCACCGCCCCCTCAGTGCTCTCGTCGCCGGCTGCCGGCCAGGCGTCGAGATCTTTCAGCGCCTCTCGAAGCGTCACGATCTCGAGGTTGCGCGCGTTCGCCTCTCGAATCGCGAACCGGACGCGTTCGGGCGTCGTCTCGTCGAACTGGCTATGGCCGACCACGATCCCCAGATAGTCGCCCGCGGCGACGTCGTCGTAGAAGCGTTCGATCTCGGCTTCGCTCACCGACTGTCCGTCGATACTCGAGCGGCCGAGTGCGTGCGAATCGAGGCCCTCGATCGCGTTCAGACCGTTTCCACCGCGGTTCGCGAACGCGGCGTAGTGGTCCTGGACGAGGTCGTCGACCAGTCCGTCGCTGCGACCGAAGGGCGAGACGAAGCCGTCGACCGTGACGCCCATCTCCTCGAGGGCTTCCTTCGAGCCGACGACCTCCTCGCGGATGCGGTCGTCTGCGAAGCGGGCGAACGCCGTTCCCGCGTCGAAGGCCTCGCCGACCGGTTCCGCGAGGTCGAGGGAGATCCCGGTATCGTCGCGGTCGCCGCCGGCGATGACGTTCTCGACGGTCCGGTCGCCGTCGCTGATCACGATTTCGTCGCCGTCGTGGTCGCCGAGGAAGCTGCCGTCGAGGGAGAGCCGGTCGTCGTCCGGCTCTGCGGGTTCGGTGAGATAGAGGTTGCCGACGGCGACGTGACTGGCGGTGTGGGACATGATCTCCCAGCCCTCAGCCTCCATCTCCCGCAGGTGTTCCGGGAGGAGTCCCCAGGAGGTGTCGACGTAGTCGACGACGGCCGCACAGCAGGCGGGAACGCCTTCGTCCCGGTGGACGGGGAACGTGTCGGTCCAGTCCTCGCGCCAGCTATCGTCGTAGATGAACACGATCCGCCCGTCGGTGCTCGCTTCAGGGGAGCCGACGACCGTCCCGGTTCCGGCTCCGAGTCCGGTCATCGCGAGCGCGCTCGCCGCCCCGAGCCGACAGGCCTCGCGCCGTCCGATGCGATTCATCTGTGTCCTCCGGGATCTTCGCTCAGTCTCGTCTGGCCTTCGCGTCGGTGTCTCGGTGGCGAGCGCTCGAGCCGTACGCTGTGTTCCATAGTCGCGACTCTCCTGCGCCCAGCCGTTATTATAATACCGTTAAGCGTTCCAGAACGGCAGGGAGAGCGATTACAGTAGACCGACGACAGCGCATGGCACAGCCTCAAGTGACGCTCCGCGAAGCGACGTCCGCAGACGCCGAGTCGATCGCCGACACCCACGCGGCCTCGATCCGCGAACTCGGACCCGCTGCGTACGACGACCGGCAGGTCCGAGCGTGGCTCTCGAACGTTCCGCCCGAGCGCTATCCGCTCGAGGACCCCGACCACCACGTCGTCGTGGCCGAACTCGAGGACGAGGACGGCGACGAAATCGCCGGCTTCGGCGTGCTCGACTGCGATCCCGATGGCCGAGACGACTCGACCGGCGAGGTCGGCGCTGTCTACGTCCACCCCGACCACGCACGCGAGGGTGTCGGTTGCGAGATCCTCGAAGACCTCGAGTCGGCCGCACGCGACGCGGGCCTCGAGGCGCTCGTGCTCACGGCCTCGCGGAACGCGATCGAGTTCTACCGACGGCAGGGGTACGAGGGAGTCGAGACGGTCGCCCTCGAAATGGAACCGGGGGTCGGACTCGAATGTCTGCGGATGCGAACGGTGCTGCAGTCGCCGTAATTCGGTTTCAGTTTCGCCGCGGATGGAATACCTGAAGGGACGCCGGCCTCTCTCGCCGGTATGGAAACGACGCGCCACTTTACAGCGACCGTCTACATCGTCAACGACGGGGCGACCGCCCTCCACGAGCACGACCGACTCGGGATCACGATCCCGCCCGGCGGACACGTCGATCGGGACGAACTGCCCGCCGAAGCCGGGCTTCGGGAAGTCCGCGAGGAGACGGGACACGAGGTGACGCTGCTCGACGAGCCGGATCCGATCGAGGCGCCTGCCGGACGGCCGTTACCCCCGCCGCGCCATCAGATGCTCTACGATATCAACGTCCACGACGGCCGGGTCGGCCACCAGCACATCGATCTGATCTACTACGCGACGGTCTCGAGTCGCGACATCTCGCCCGCGGACGGCGAGGTGGCTGCAGAGTCGTGGGCGTGGTATACGCGGAGGGACTTGCTCGAGAGCGATCTGCCGGAGGATGTCGTCACGCTGGGGACGGAGGCGATTCGCGCCGCCGGCTCTGGATCGTGATCCGATTCGAACTGTCGCCGACGTCGTGAAAATAGCCGGCCGATAGGCGTCTCGAGCGACGCGAGAGCCGTCTTCCGTACTCGCGCCTCGCTACGGGACTGCAGGCCCCGCGAGCCGTTCACGCCACGTTACCCGACTGCAAGCGACTCCGTCGGAATCTCTCAGTCCGAAAGAGCACAGCGTGCAAAGCGTTTTGTTGCGGATTTTGCCGAGGGGCGACGCGCTGTGGGCAGCGACGCTGCCGTCAGTGGGGCAGACCGTTGCGCGAAAGGTCGTATCGATGTTCTTTTGAGCGACGGCCGTCTTCCGTCGCACATGGCAAGTTTCACTGTCGTCGTTGGCGACCCCGACTCCGGGTCGTCCTACCAGCTCGAGGCGGAAGAACAGGACGCAAACCGGTTCATCGGCAAGTCGATCGGCGAGGAAGTCGACGGCGGTGCCGTCGGTCTCGACGGCTACACGCTCGAGATCACCGGTGGCTCGGACAACGCCGGCCGACCGCTCAACCCGGGCGTCGCCGGCGCGAACCTGCAGGAAGTCCTGATGAAGGAACGCCAGACGGGTTACAAGCCGTCGCGTGACGGCGAACGCCGCCGCATCACGGTTCGCGGGAGCGAGGTCTCCGACGCCGTCGCACAGATCAACGCCGCAGTTGTCGAGCACGGCAGCACCGGTATCGACGAGCTGCTCGGTGAGGGCGACGCCGACGACGCCGAGGACGACGAGTAATCCGACCACACGACTGTTCGTTTTAGCATGGCAGACCGAATCTCGAGCGACCATCCGTCAGTGCAGACGGTCCGGTCGACGTGTACGGAGACGGCAACCGGCGTCCGTCTCGAGGTACCGGCCGACGAACGCGACGCGTTCCCGACCGACGAGGTCGTCCGAATCGTCCTCGACGGCGACGAACTGTTCGGACGGGTCGAACGGGCGCTGACGGGCGACGATCTGTCGATTCCCGCCATCTACGAGACGCCCGATCAGGCCCGCGATCCGAGCGGCGCGCCGGACCGACTGGTCGACTGGGCCGACGACCACGGCGTCGCAGCCGGCGGCTCGGTGCTGGTCGACGTCATCGAACCCGAGTTCCTCTACGGCCTTCGCGCGCCGGGCGAGACGGTCTACTACGACGCCCACGAACCACCGAGCGACAGCCTGAGCGACATCGCGAAGGATCTCGAAGGGCAATAACATACGGCTCGGGCTCAGGTCGTCGCTGGGCGCAACGTTCGATAAAAATAGCGACCGGTCTACAGGCGCGGCAGGAACGCGTACAGCAGTAGCCCGAAGGCCAGATGCTGGACCATCGTTCGCTCGACGGTCGCGCGGACGTACTCCTCGTCCTCGATCGAGTACTCCTTGGTTCGAACCTTCGCGTGCATCGATAGCACGTCCTCCTCCTCCAAATTGTGTAGACTCGGATAGACGGTGCCCGGGCTCAGCTGAGCACCGAACAGGTGAGTGAGATCCGACAGCAGCTCCTTCCCGTGGGTCTCCTCGTGCAGGGCGATGAGCATCAGCAGAATCTCGTCGAGATTCTCCTTGATTATCGCCTCGTCGAACTGGACGCCCTCGGTCGGCAGCGCCGCGTTTACTTCCGCCATCAGCTCGTCAAGCTCTCGCTCGACGTCCTTGGACGACTCCTCGGTCGTTCCCAAGGAGATAGTGTACGATTCCGACTGCTCGCCTGCAGTCGCCGCCCTCGACAGCTCGTCGAAGACGGACTCCGTATCGGGTATATCCTCACGCATTGACGATCACCAGTTGGGGGTGCGTGAGAAGGACCGTCGATGCACCTGTCGACCACGCACTGCCGACGAACCGCTGACAGACGACCACTACTCACGACTATTGAATTTCTGGAACCCATAGATATTAAATGGCAAGGGGTCGAACATACGTCGGATCTGTAAGTACAATAGTTATTGATTTATAAAATAACCGTATTTTATACCATTGTTTGCAACTCGATACTGATTTCGCATTCTCTACAGTTTTCACTCACGTCACAACAGCAATAGTGGCTGTATGATTGATTTTCGGGCCAGATGGGGCATATTGTATAAGGGTTTTGGCCGATATGGAAATGAATGTCCACTACGCCGACGGCCCGTCGCGAATGATGCTGACCATCTCGTTCGGGCCGTCGGTCGTCTCTTCCTCGTCGTCGATCCGTCGCTCCACGCGACGTTCAGCCATCCGAGCGATCATGACGTGTTCCTCGAGATCGTCACCTCTGATCGTCGCGATGTACTCGAGGCTCTGAGCGTGAGCGGAGAAGAGCGTCCCGCTGAGCGACTCGAGCGGGTAGTCGAGCGTGGTCGGTTCGTCGTAGCGCTTGTTGTGGATTTCCCCGAGCGAGAGTCCGCGCAGGTAGGAGGTCATCTGCTCGCGGACGAGGGGGCTGATCCAGCCGAGATCCTCGTAGTAGCGCAGGCAGTTCAGCGCACCGGTGGTACCGAACGTTTCGCCGAGAAATCGGGCCCACTGGATGGTCGCGTCGGTTCGCCCGGCCGATCGTTCGAGCGTCTCGAGATACGGTTGTGATCCTGACATGGTAGGTGGCCGGAGGCCGGTCTATACCGATGACAGTGGTGGCAGTATCAAGAAGCTTCGTCCGATTACGAGGACTGAGTTGCCCGTCAGTACGGGCCACCGCGGCGTCCGCGCCCGAACTCGATCAGACGGCGATGACGGCGTTGACGACGTACTTCGTCACGACGGCGATGATCGCACCGAGCCAGGTCAGGAGCACGAAGTGGACGAGGCTGCTGATCATGTGGCCGCGGTCGGTGATCCGGATCATGATCGACGAGAGCATCGCGTTGATAAGGACGGTAATGATCAGCAGGTACTCGATCGCACCGAGATTGTACTGCTCGGTGTGCAAGAAGTCGCTCGCGACGCCGCCGCCGCTCACCTGCGCCCCCTCGGCCCCCGCCGCTGCGGCGTCGCCCCCACCGTCGAGGTTCATCTCGGTCGTGATTTCCATCATGATCTCGACGACCTCGAGGCCGATGAAGAAGGCGAAGACGCTCGCGGCCGTGATGCCGTAGAGGACGCCGGTCAGCGTTGTCGTCGCCTGCTGACGTTGTTCGCGAACTTTGAGCACCTGATTCTGGTTCTGACTGATGACCTTTCCGAGCACCTTCGGATCGCCACCCATCTGGCGGCCGACGACGTACATGTCGCCGAACTTCTGGATGAGGTAGGAGCCGGTCTCGGCGGCGAACAGCCGCCACGACCGGATGTCGTCGATCCGCATGTTGAGTCGCTTGTAGAGCGCGTCGACGTTCGCAGTCAGCGCGCCGAAGTCCTTCCGTCGCAGGCTCTCGAGAACGTTCCCCGTCGAGGTCTGCTTGACGCTCTCGACGGCACCGAGCGCACGGATGAAACTGGGGAACTCGCCGTCGCGGACCTTCACTTTGCGCTCCTCCTGGCGCATCCGCCAGCCGGGGAGGAGCAACGGCGTCACGGGAATCGCGGCCATGATCGGCAGCGGAACCCGATCGGCGGCGATCGGGAGGAGGCCAAGCAGGACGAGCAGGACGACGACCGCGAGGACGAGACTACAGCCGATCCCGATCACGAGCGCGCGGGGAATCCGCGACAGCGGCCCGGGTCCGGCCGTCTCCTCGATGTACCAGAGCGGGTCGTACGGCGAGACCACGTGAATTGCGTAGACGAACGCCACCTGCACGATCGCGAACATGGCGATCGTCCCGGCGATGAGCAGGGTCGGACTGATTCCGACCAGGATCGGCAGTACGATGGCGAACACGAGGATGAACGCCACCGACAGCATCATCGACATATACAGCTCCTTCATCACGTCGAGTTTCGCCAGATCCGACTCGTAGCGGGTGACGAACTGCTGGATGATCGTGTCCTGTTCTTCGATCAGGAACTCGTCGATCCCCTGGCCCCCGCCGACGGTGTACGCGAGTCGCTCTAGAAAGTCCGTCAGGAGCGGACTCGAGGTCTGTTTGGCCCGCAGCCGACAGGCGTCGTCCAGGCTCATGTTCCAGGTGTCGACCAGTGCGACGAGATAGCCCATCTCCTCGGCGAGGGCGTCGTACTCGTCTTCCTCCGCGAGCGTTCGAAAGATCTCGACGCGGTTGATATTCGTCATCGAGAGAACGGTGATGTGGGTCAAAAAGAGGTGAAAGCGCTGGCGAACCTGCTTTCGCTTGCGATCCTGCGCGAGTTTCGGGTAGATGATTGCGACGACCACGAACAGGAGTCCGAGCAACACGACCGGGAGCGCGACGAACAGCGGGAGACCGAGGACGACCACGACGACGGCCGCGCCGACGAAGAAGCCGAACGCGGGCCCGATCACGAGCAGGAGATACCGCTCGAGGGACATCTCCATGTTCGCGTACGCCGTGTTGAGCGACTGCAGAATCGAACGGGCGCTCAGATCGGGCGCGGATTGGGATTCTGTCGACATTGGCGGTGTGTGGGTCTCGCGTCGCCGCTCAGGCGAACTGGTTGATCCCCCGAATCTGGATCGGGAGCCCCTCGAGCCCGTCGCGCTGGAAGTTGGCGATGGCGTCGTTGACCTCGTGGTAGCCGAGCACGTCGGCGTCGATGAGTTGGCGGATGATCTCCGCGCGCCGGTCGAGTTCGTCGTAGATCTCCCGCGTGTCCTCGTAGCCGAGCAGGGTCGCGATCTGCTCCTCTAAGACGTAGGAGTTGTTCCGTCCCGTGAAGGCGACGTCGTCGTCGCGTGGGTCCCACTTGAACGCCTGCCGGGTGACGACGCCGCCTTCGTAGTCGGAGTAGCCTTCGATCTCCTGGACCGAGGTGACCCGACGGAGGACGTCGTCCCCCTGTTTGACCCGGTTCTGGAACAGCGCGACGTCGCAGTTGTCCATGAACGTCTCCGGGACGTTGATCGGCGCGCCGGTGAATCGCTGGATCATCGACACGATGTCGCTGGCGTGGAAGGTCAGCATGACGGGGTGGCCGGTCTGAGCCGCCTGAAACGCCATCTGCCCTTCCGCACCGCGGACCTCGCCCACGATGATGTAGTCGGGACGCGATCGGAGCGCGGCCGCGACGAGGTCGAACATGTCGACGTCCGCGGACTCGTCGCCCGACCCCTCACGGGTCAGGAGTTGCTGCCAGGTGTCGTGGGGCGGCAACACTTCCGCCGTGTCCTCCGCGGTGTAGATCTTCGAGTCCTGCGGGATGAACGAGAGGATCGCGTTCAGCGTCGTCGTCTTCCCCGACGCCGTCTCCCCGACGACGAACACTGTCTGCTCGTTCTCGAGGCAGAGCCAGAGGTACGCCGCCAATTCGGGAGAGACCGTCCCCCACTTCGTGATCTGCAGGATCGACAGCGGGATCTCCTCGCCCTGACGAATCGTCATCGAGGGCCCCTGGACGGAGACGTCGTCGGAGTAGATGATGTTGATACGCGAGCCGTTCGGCAGCGTCGCGTCGATCACCGGATCGGAGTCGCTGACGGGGTGGTTCATCCGCTCGCCCATGTTGCGCAGCCACTGTTCGAACTCCTCGGGCGTGCCGAAGTCGACCGTCGCCGAGATCATGCCGTACGTGCCGTGGTCGAGGTAACACTGTTTGGGTCCGATGACGTGAATGTCCTCGTTCGCCGTGTCGACCATCACCGGCTCGAGCGGGCCGAGTCCGACGATATCGCGCTGGAGCTGGTACCGCAACCGGTCGAACTGATCTTTCGAGAGCGAAATCTTGTTCCCGCCGAGGGACTTGAGGCGACCGATCGATTGGCCGGTGAGCCCCGACGTGATCTCGACGACGTCGTCGAGCAGTTCGTCGAGGTGTTCCTCGAACTCCTCGTTGTTGCTCGGTGCGGGTCGGGTAACGCTCTTGTCGAGGATCCGCCGCCGGATCTTGTCGTACAGGGCCTTGTCCGCCTCCTCGAGGGTCGGTTCGACGCAGTAGTAGGTCGTACTAATCCCCAGATCGCCGTGGACGTGACAGAAGATCGGCGCCTCGGCCTCGTAGATGACGTTCGGGCGGTCCGATTCCCACTCGCCGCTCGGCTCGTCGATGAGCTTCGGGTACTCGGCGTGTTCCTCGTAGAACCACTCGAGGTGTTCTCGAAGGTGTGGGTGCTCGTCGGCCAAGGCGTCGAGTTCGTTCTCGAGCCGTGCGGTACCAAAATCGGACATCTCAGGCCACCGTCCTGCTGACGATCGAGATGCCGCGTCCCTGCTGGACGTTGAACCCGATCGAGTCGTCGACTGGCGTTTTCATGTTCTGGAACCGACGGACGAGGACGTTCCGTCGGATCTCCTGTCCGACCGTGTTCGTCTCTATCTGGAAGTAGATATCGGCCGTGTTTCGCAGCGGCCGTAACGCGTCGTCGCGGACGCTCGTCGGATCGATCGTCAACACGACGGTCTTGTCCTGCATCGTCACGTGCCGGAGGAAAGTGACCAGTCGCTGGATGACGTGGTCCTCGTCGCCCTCCTCGATCACGGCCTCGTAGTTGGGATCGTTTCGCAAGAGCGCGGAGAGTGTATCGACGTACACCACGTCGGCCTTCCAGAGCGTCTCCGCGCTCGCGAGGCGCGCGAGCAACTGTCGCTCTCTCCCCTCGTCGTGCGTGTCGACGTTCGCGTGGAGGAACAGCAGCTGTTCGTTCAACAGGAGGTCGACCACATCGTAGGACAGCGAGTGCATCTGCTGGACGAACTCCCAGGACTCGAGCTCCGTCGAGATGTAGGTGACGGGGACCTCCTCCGTCGCCATCCCGTAGGAAAATCGCTGGGAGAGTGCGCTCTTTCCGGCGCCGTCTTCGCCCTCGATGAGCACGATGCTCCCCTCGGGGATGCCGCCGCCGATGGCAGTGTTCACACGGTCGCTGTCGGTCAGTCCGATGGAGTAGTAGTCGGTCATGGTTGGGGCACGTAGAACTCGAGGGTCTCCGTCTGGCCGTTAATGGTGACGGTAACCCGGTGTTCCGCACCGGTGCCGAGCTCCTGATCCTCGATGTCGAGTTCGGCGACGACGCCGGGTCGCCAGCTGGTCGGCTCGTCCTCGCCGCGGAGGTCGATCGTCAGCCCGTCCGTGACGTACTCGCCGTCGACGAGCACGTCGAGGCCGCTGCCGTCGCTGGCGAGGGTCGTCTGGCCGGTGTTTTTGAGCAACACGGTGATCGGCCCGTCTTCGGGGTCGCCGTTGTAGACGGCCTCGCTGCCCGGGTCGCTGATGATCTCGAAGTCGGTGTCGATCTGCTCGCTGACCCCGTCGCTGTGGGTGTCGATCGAGCCGCTGACGTCGGTCACCGTCGTCACGAGCGTCCCGGCGACGGCCGCCGCGACGAGCATCGCGGCGATAAAGAGGATCAGCGACGAGATCGATTCACTCGACATGAGTCACCTCCGTCGTCGTCTCGGCGATGCCGTGTTCGGTCACGACCCGCACGCGCTCCGGCGGGTCGTCCGACTCGTCGAGCTCGACGGTGAACGTAAGCGTCTCGCCGGGCTGCCAGAGGTCTCTGTCCGCGGTTCCGTCTACGTCGGTTTCGTCCGCACCGACGCTCCGGTAGACGCCGTCGACGAGCAGGTCCGTCGCGGACACCGACAGCGTCGTCGAGCCGGTGTTGGTCACGTTCACCGTCAACGTGTGCTCGTCATCTCCGTTTTCGTCCTCTCCATTTTCGACCTCGTCGTCGCTCGAGGTGTCGTACTGCGCCTCCTCGAGTTCGATATCGCTGTTGCGAAGGTCGAGAACCCGGTCGTCGCGGTCGTCGATCGCCGACAGTCGCGCCTCCTGGGCGCCCTGCAACACCGGGTAGGCGATGCCGACCGCGACGAGCAGTCCGACGAGGAGCACCGCCGTCGCGCCGCTGGTACTGAATCCCATCGTCGATCACCTCGGTCGTCGGGTCACGGTCCCGACCTCGAGTTCGTCGGCTGTTCCGGCTCGACCTCCCGTCGCGTCCGGTGGATCTCCTGCAGCTTCATGATGTACGTGTAGCTGTCGGCGTGATCCTCGGCGGTCAGCTCCTCCGGCGTCGTCTCCGGATCGACGTGAATGTCGAGATCCGGGCCGCTGAGCACGCCCTCGAGGTGGGATTTAACCTCCTCGTCGATCCAGCCGATCTCGGCGTAGTAGGAGATGGCTCGCAGCGTCGCCGCCGACCCACCCGTCCGGACCAGTTGGGTGAGCCACTCGAAGACGATGATGTCGGTCGCGTACGTGTCGGCGAGCGTCGCAAGCGTGACGTCTTCGTCGTCTCCCGCATCGGTTCGGTTCTCGTCTCCCGTGCCGGGTTGGTTCTCGTCGGTCCCATCGTCGGGCTCGTCGACGCTCTCGGTCGCCTGTACCTCCACGCGCGTATCGCTCTCGGCGTCCCGCTCGAACTGCTCGTCCTCGTCGAACGTGATCGTCTCGCCGCCGTCGGACTGCGCCTGGGCCGCGTTCTCGAGTGCTCCCTTCAGATCGTCGAACGAGACCGTCTCGTCCGCGGCACTCGAGCCGGCCGACGAGTCGGTAGCCGACGCGAGACCGAATCCGTCCGACTCGTCGGTCCCGTCGTCGTCCTCGCCGAAGACGCCGAAGCCGTTCTTCTCCTCACCCGCGCCCGTAAACGGGTTGACGTCGTCGGTCACCATGTCGTAGACGCCGAGCAGTTGGCGAACCGTGTCGTTGACCTCTTCGACCTGTTCGGCGACCTGCTGCTGGGAGTCCTGGACCATCCCCAGCGTCGACTCCTTGGACTCGAGTTCCTCCTCGAGTTCCTGAATGCGGTAGACGAGGTCGTCGACCTCTTCGTCATCGCTCGAGCCGCGGTTGAAGAGGCCGCCACCGCTGCTCTCGCTCGTCTCGGATTCGGACTCGGCGTCGTCGTCGGGCGTCTCCGACTCGGCCGGCTCCGCGTCGGTCGTCGACTCGGACTCCTCGTCGACTGCGGCTCCCTTCTCACGTCGCGCCTCCCGCTCGCGGCCCCGACGGCCGCCGCTGCTGGCGAGGAAGTCTTCGATGAGTTCGCGGAACGTCTGGAGTCCGAAGTTCATTGTCACCTACGCGGGGTCGCGACGCGGTGGGAGACCGCCTCGAGAGCACCGTTGGCTGCGATCGGCATCCCCCCAAATCCACGTCGCACGGTCATGCTACTCCCCAGTAGCGAGTCGGGTCCTAAAGGGGTTCGCTCGAGTTCGGGCCGCGTTTCGAACCGTGAGTCGAGTCTCGATACGCTCGGTGAAATGGTACAGAGCTTGATAGTCCAACTATTCGTTGTCGTCGCCGGGGTGCATCCCCAGATACTGTGATGCCAACTATCTCGCCACACTCCGGCCTTCGACGGGACACAACCGTTGTTCCGTCGCCACGCCCGCGGAGGGAGCGACGGGCTCGGCCCGTCAGGTCGGTGTGGAGTGTTCGCGCGGGCGGTGTCTTCGTGGACGGTGTTCACGTGGGCAGCGGTTTCGCGGGCGCTCGAGCGTCTTCCGAAGGGTGTGACGCGGTGGCGAGTCCGGCACGCAGGGTGTACGCACTATGTTCGAAACAATAACAGACGCAGACGAACGTGGCCAGGTGGGTATCGGTACCCTCATCGTGTTTATCGCGATGGTCCTGGTCGCCGCGATTGCAGCAGGTGTACTGATTAATACGGCCGGGGTCTTGCAGAGCCAAGCATCTGATACCGGGTCGGAGACGCAGGAGGCGGTTGCGAACCAGATCGAAGTGGTCCACGCGAGTGGGCAGGTCGGACTGTTAGAGGAGGCCGACGTTGATGAAGGTGATTACAGTGGGGTAGACCATGGAGATGAGGACGTAATCGATATTGTCGAACTCACGGTAATGAAGTCGGCAGGGTCGAACGCGATCGATCTCTCGTCGATGACGATCCAGTATACGAGTGACAGCGTCGACCAGACGTTGACTCACTACGATGGCGCCTGGGATGAGACAGATGATACCGACTGGACCGGCGGAGGCACCTCACACGCTGCAGGTACCAACTCGAGCCAGTTCGTCACTGAAGCGATCGCGGGTGACAACGAGGACGACGAACTGATCGACGTCGAGGACCGCGTCCGGATCACGTTGAACACCGCTGCTCTCGAAGCCGACGATGACGAAATTGCCAATCTCGACGAACAGGGTCTGGAAGGGGGTGACAGCGCGACGATCTCACTGAACGACCAGTCCGGTGCGCAGTTCACCTACGGCGTCAGCGTGCCGTCGACGTTCGGTAACAAGGACGTGGTGAGTGTCTAACCATGTTCGAGCAGGTAACGAACGCTGACGAACGCGGACAGGTGGGTATCGGTACCCTAATCGTGTTCATCGCGATGGTGCTGGTCGCGGCGATCGCGGCCGGCGTGCTGATCAACACGGCGGGGGTCCTGCAGAGCCAGGCCTCGGACACCGGCTCCGAGACTCAGGAGGCGGTGGCCAACCAGATCGAAGTCGTCCACGCGAGCGGGCAGGTTGACGCACTGGAAGACGACGACGTATGGGGAACCGACGGCTTCGCCCACGATGACGGTGATGTCATCGACGTCGTCGAACTGACCGTAATGAAGTCGGCGGGGTCAGACGCAATCGACCTCTCGTCGATGACGATCCAGTACACGAGTGACACCGTCGACCAGACGCTCACGCACACGACCGAAGATTGGGATGAACTGGAAGAAGATCCGACTTGGACTGACGCCCACCACTACGCTACCGGTGCGAATTCGTCGCAGTTCACGACCGATGTGATAGCTGGTGACAACGAGGACGACGAACTGATCGACGTTGAGGACCGCGTCCGGATCACGCTCAATGTGGCCGCACTCGAAGCGGACTCGGACTTGGCCGGTGAAGAGGATACCGGTCTTGATCCGGATGAAGGTGATCTGCAGGACTCCGGTCTGACCGGTGGCGACAGCGCGACGATCTCACTGAACGACCAGTCCGGTGCGCAGTTCACCTACGGCGTCAGCGTGCCGTCGACGTTCGGTAACAAGGAGGTCGTGAGCGTCTAACCATGTTCGAACAGGTAATGAACGCGGACGAACGCGGGCAGGTTGGTATCGGTACCCTGATCGTGTTCATCGCGATGGTGCTGGTCGCGGCGATCGCAGCCGGCGTACTGATCAACACCGCCGGGGTGCTGCAGAGCCAGGCCTCGGACACCGGCTCCGAGACCCAGGAGGCGGTGGCCAACCAGATCGAAGTGGTTCACGGGAGCGGCCTGGTCAGCGAGTTCGACGAGACCGACGTCAACGGTGGTAACGAAATCGACCACGATGACGACGTCGTGGACATGATCGAGCTCACGGTGATGAAGTCGGCGGGGTCGAACGCGATCGACCTCTCGTCGATGACGATCCAGTACACCAGTGACTCGACTGACACCACGTTAACCTACGGTGACCTGTCACCTGATGAAATCGGGTTCCTTCACGATTCATCTGGCGATGAAAGCCAGTCCACTGATATGGAGGACAAAGTCTGGGAGGAAGTCGTCGATAACGAAGACGATGACGCGCCACTCACCTACATCTCCGGTCCGGCAACCCACGCCACCTTCGGGACGCACTCGGTGGCTGGTGACAACAACAACGACGAGTTGATCGACGTCGAGGACCGCGTGAAGATCACGCTCTACGTCGGTGCCATCGAGGCCGGCGTCGGTTACGAGCAGGGCGATGGTAACGTTCTCGCCAGCGACCTCTCGAACGAAGGCCTCGAGGGCGGTGACAGCGCAACCATCTCCCTAGTTGACCAGTCCGGTGCGCAGTACACCTACGGTATCAGCGTACCCTCGACCTTCGGTAACAAAGAGGTCGTCAGCGTCTGATCACACACGACTAACGAATTAACCCAATGACCCCCGATCCGACCCACACGCACGACGGCACGCTCGCCCTCGAGGCGCGACACAGACCCGATGTCCACGTCGCTCCACGAGACGAGCACCGTCGTCCGAACGGTTCGGACGGGACGATCGCCGCGACCGAGTCACGGCGGCACCGAGCCGTCACGACCACGGACACACCCGCCTCGAGTCACCCTCACGCGACTCGAGGCGATGTCCATGCACGCACATGCACACGGCGGCCACGGGGTCACGAAACACCCGAGACCGGCGCGAAACACACGTACCGTCACGCAAGTGACGCACGTCGCCTGACCGGCCCGGGTAACTGACGATCCGTCGGCCGGCCCGGGGCGACTCCGCATCGGTTCCACGCACTCGAGTTCGCGAATCGGCAGACAGAAACACAGGGAAACGGCGTGTCTCGTATTCTACGTCGTTCGGTACCGCGATTCTGAAGTCATAACAGCACTCCGGCGAGTGGCAACTGATGCTGTCCCAGTCGCGGCGACGGACACCGCACAGCCCACGACTCAGTGTTCGATATCGTCCGGGTATTTTTGCAGCTACCACGACGAGGGGATGCTATGACTGACGATCCCCCAACCCTCTCACGGCGTGGGCTGCTCGGCGCCGCCGCTGGGACGGCCGCGATGGCCGCCACGGCTGGCTGTCTCAGCTCGCTGGTCGGCACCTCCTCGGCAGCGACCGAAATCGAACCCGTCGAACCCTCCGAGCCTCGTGAGGGCTCGCCCGGTGAGTTCTACTTTTTCCTCGAGGAACACGATATCGAAGTCGACGAACTTCTCCGGGAAAACGACGAGCTGTACCTGACCTACCGCACCGACGCGGAGACAGTCTCAGAGTCCAACGAGGAGATCACGGTCGTTTACGAGATCTATAAGCAGGCACTGATTCACCGCGACTCACCGATCGAGTACCTGTATGCCGAGATCGCGAACCCGTTTGACGAACAGGCGCTGGGCTGGGGGATCAACACCGAGTGGGTTCACGAGTACGACAGCTCCGATGCGGACGCGGACTCGAGCATCGATGCTGACAACCAGACCAGTAGCGGCGCTAACTCGGACCACTTCACCCTCTGGAACCTGATCCTGAACACGAAGGTCTACGAGGACGACCTCGAGGACGGCGATGACGAGCAGGATCCTGAGGATATGCCGGACGAAGACGTCGATCTCGATGACGAGGACGACGGAGGCGACGATGACGAAGCGGGCGACGAAGACGACGAGGACGATGGAGACGAGGAGAGCGATGCAGAAGACGAAAACGACGATGGTGCCGATGATGGAGATGACGAGAGCGATACGGACGACGAGAACGGCACCGAAACCGATGACTGATCGACGGTAGCTGTCCGACGGACGTCCAGATTCACCCACCTATGACGACCGATCCGACCGAAGACGACGGCATTCTCTCCCCCGACGAACTGCAGTTAGACGACACCAGCGTCGCCGAACTGGGCGAGAACCGGTTTCTCGTCCGCTCGTGTGAACCCGATACCGCCACCGATCCCACGGCGGAGGCCATCACACCCTCTGCAGCAACCGAGATGCCGGAGCCGCTCGCGGAACTCGAGGGAGACGCACACGAACACAACGGAACGCCCGATTCCCACGACCTTGTCGCGGCACCCGAACCCCACGGCGTCGACATCACGCTGAAGACCGACTGGGAGGTCGCACACCACCGCGCCACGTCACACGACGTCCGCGAGGTGTTCGTGGACCTCCTCACCTGGTACGCGGGCCAGCTCGACGACGACATGTCGCCCGAAGAAGCGCTGCAGGTGATGTTGGCCGCGTCGGATCTCGACGTTGCGCTGCCCTCACGTTGACAGGGCGAACAGCAGCCACGAGAAATGCGCGGTGCAGAACTCGTTTTTCGATACGGCCGAATCGTGGCCGTTCCACTGACTCGAGCCCCTCACACACTCCCCCGTATGACGCGCCCTTTTTCCACCTCGAGCGAGGACGAACCTGTATGACCAACGCACGCGATGAGTTCCTAGCCGGCGAGCGGCCCGACGACGTCGCATTGTTTTTGGCCGACTCGTACGTCTCGGACGACCGCCTCGAGCAGTTCGGCGACCGGGTCGAAGATGGCGTCCTGATCGTCGTCGACGGCGAGCGCGGCCGGGGCGCCTTCCAGGCGGCGACCGGCACGCAGGCGATGGAGTTCGCGAAGTCGGCGATGGATCTCGAGGGCGAGATCGACGACGAACTCTCGAGCGGCAGCTGTCCGGAGGCGTCGGACGGCGAGGACCACGCGGTCCAGTTCGTCTTCGCCTTCGCCGAGGAGCAGAACGAGGACGTCGGGGGAATCTACGCCGAGGGTGACGTGGTCCACGCCTACGCGAAGTGCACCTGCGGGACGGCGTACTCGGATCGGTGGAACGCGACCGACGCCTGAGCGAACCTATCAACGAACACATCGTTTCAGCCGTAAGGAACACGCTTTTGCGACCCGACCGGCTACCCTCGAGCAATGAGTTCCTTCGAAACACCGCACAAGACCGACCGTGGCTTCGGGCTCTCGAGTCGAGAGGTGCAGGTGATCGGCGGCGCGACCGGGTTGATGGCGATTACCGTCGCGTTGATGTACGTCTTCGCGGCGACGCCGCTCGCGGTCGTCAACGACTACCTCTTTGCGGCCCCGATCGTAGGCGTGCTCGTCTACGGTGCGGCAATCATGGGCGGCGAGATCATCGCCGAACGCGGGATCGAGGGCGGCGATATGGGAATCGCCTTCGCCGGGATGGTCGTTCTGCAGTTGGCGTTCGGCGTCTTCGGCGCAGGTATCCTGTCGATGGCCCCGCAGGGAACGCAGCTCACGGTGCTGGGAATCACGGCGATCGTGACGGCACTGATGACGGCGCTGGTGTCGGGCTACGTCTACGCCCGCTCGACGACGTTCGAACACTGGGGGAAGTTCGCGAACTACGCGTTCCTCGGCGGGGTCGGCGTGATTCTCGTCGGGACGTTCGTCCTCGATATCCTGCTCCTGGTCGGGTTCGTTCTCATCTTCCTGGGCTTCATCCTTCGGCTGGGCTACGAAATCTGGCAGGTTCGTGACCACCGGGATGCGCGCGTCGCCCTCCAGACGATCGGCGTCTAAATCGCCGTCGCCGGTGTGTTCGTCCACGTCCTGCAGCTCGTAATGCGGTACGTGGTGTCCCAGGACTGAAGATGTCACGTTCAGTACGATAGTTACCGAATAGCCGGGGACTCGGTTCCCTGAACCGGTCGATTTAATCACTTCTCCCGAGAGAGTACGCCTCGTGACGCGCTACTACGAGGACCTGACGGTCGGAGAGACGTACGAAACCGGAGGCTACACCGTCTCCAAGGAGGAGATCGTCGACTTCGCCGAGCAGTTCGATCCGCAGCCGTTCCACGTCGACGAGGAGGCGGCCGAGGAGTCGATGTTCGGAGAACTCGTCGCCAGCGGGCTACACACGCTCTGCCTATCGGTTCGGTTGTTCGTCACGGACTTCGTCCAGGGAGAGGAGGGAGTCGCGAACATGGGCGGGCTCGGAATGGACGACCTGCGGTGGCACGAGCCGGTCCGCCCCGGCGATACGCTCCGCGTTCGAGCCGAAGTGCTGGAGAAAACGCCCTCCGTGAGCCGATCGGATCGCGGCTACGTCGACTTCCACCGCACCGTACACGTCGACGGCACGGAGGTCATGTCGATCACGTCCCACAACATCGTTCGACGAGCGGACGCCGAGAAGTAGGCCGTTTCCACCGGTTGACTGTGGATCGCTCGTCGTCAAACTACAACGTACCGACGGACCGTCGCCTTAGCGAGTCGACTACGCCTCGTCGGCTGCCGTGTCGGCAGCCCCGTCGTCCGCATCGACAGCGTCCTCGACGACCTCTTCGAACGCGTTCAGGATGACCTGTTTCGTCACGGCTCCGCGAGTCACCCAGTGGTTCGCGTAATCCAGCATGTCGTCGTAGATATCGGGCTTGCAGCCCGCTGCCTTTGGGTGGCCGCCGCCGTTGACCTTCCCCGCGACCTCGTGACAGAGCTGGAACTCGTCGGTGCCCCGAATGGAGGCCGAGCCGGCGGGTTTGACGATCACGGAGGCGTCGGCGCCCTGCTCGCGCATCGCTTCGGCGACCTCGTTCTGCGAGCAACGGCCGTAGGTGATCCCGACGGTGTAGCCGCCGATCTCGCGCAGTTCCGAGCGGCCGACCGCCTGATCGATCAGGGCCTGCTTCTCGACGCGGCGTTCCTCGAGGAACTCGCCGACCCAGTCGGGCAGGTCGGCGCCGTACTCGCGGACGACTTCGACGTACGCCGCGGGATCGGACCAGTAGGCGTAATCCGCGAGGTCGTCGCTGCGGGGATCCTCGCGCAGCCAGAGGTCGTGATCGCGCGTGACGGCCGCGAGTTCCTCGTACATCGGGGCAAAGTCGTACTCGAGCGAGCGGTAGACCACGTCGGCGGAACACTCCTCGTCCGAATCGCCCACGACCAGCTCGACGCCGGCGTCGCGAACCGACTGGGCGACGTCGTCGCCCCACTGGTGGTGGTCGTACCAGGCGACGCCGCTCGCGGTCTCGAGCGCCGCGTCGAGTTCGTCTTCGACGTACTCGTATCGGTCGGGCGCGAGGTCACAGACGAAGAGATCGATCCCGTCCTCGCCGTACTCGGCGACGCGGGCCAGCGCGTCCTCGACGTCGTGCGGGCTAGCCGGAATCAGCGCGACGGAGTGCGGTGTCGGCTCGGGCTCCTCGAGGGGGGCCTCGGCCTCGCCGGCAGCGAGCGCGACGGCCGCTTCGTCGGCGTCGTCGACGGCGTCTGCGGCGGGCTCATCGTCAGCAGTTTCGTCGGCGTCGTCGTCCTCGTCGTCCGGCTCCGGGACGTTCCGAACGTCGTCGTAGGCTTCGCGAATCAGCGCGACGCAAGCCAGTCCGTCGGCGTCGGGATCGGCGACGACGGCGACGTCGGCTCCCTCGAGCGCGGCCGCAGTCTGCTCGTCTTCCAAGTCCTCCTCGAGCGTGTCCGGGAGAAAGAACCCGGTGCCTGGAATGACCGACTTCCGGGCGATGGGGAGCTCGCCGCTATCGATGAGTTCGTCGTACATATCCGGAACTGCGCGCTGGCGGGGGAAGTGACTTCCCCTCTGTGGCGGCCACTGGCTCGCGTTGGCACGGAGTGCCGGAAAACGGCGGGGCGGCTCAGGCCTCGGTCGTCACTTCTTCGCCGTTGGCGTCGGCGTCCCGGACCGTCTCGAGTTGGCGTACCGAGAGAACGGGAACGGGCGAAGTGCGGACGACGCGTTCGGCGACGCTGCCGAGCAGGAGTCGGTTCTCGCCGTGGCGGCCGCGGGTGCCGGTCGCGATCAGATCGGCGTCGACCTCGCGGGCGTACTCGCAGAGTTCGACGGCGGGTCGACCCTCGCGGACGGCCGTGGTGATCTCCCGGTCGTCGTCCGTTCGGTCCTCGACGGTCGCGAGCGCGGCGTCCGCAGTCGTCTCGAGGGCGGTCTGGAGCTCGTCCCGGAGCTGTTGGGGTGAGGCGTCGACCTCGCTGGCGTCGACGACCGAGAGGGCGTGGACCTCCGCGTCGAAGCGACTGGCGAGATCGAGGGCGACGTCGACGGCCCGTTTGACGCTGTCGGAGCCGTCGGTAGCGATCACGACCGTATCGAACATACGCGATGGTTACAGGCGAAGTGGCTTAAACGCTCTCTCCTCGTCCGTCGCTTCGAGATCGAGTCCCGTTTCGTCCGTCGTCCCGGGAACGAGTCTCGTCGCGAAAACTGGTCCCGATTCCGCGGAACGTGGGGTGGCTTTTTGACGACGGGCCACACACCAGCGCGTATGGACGACAGCGAGCCGTTTACCGTCGACACCGTTCTCGCGCCGGTCGACGGGAGCGAGGAGTCAGCCACCGCCGTCGAGTACGCCGTCGCGGTCGCCGACCGCTACGATGCCTCGGTCCACGCCCTGTTCGTACTCGGCCACGGTGTCGTGCAGGGAATGAACGCCGGCGCCGTCGACGAAGACGATGTCGCGACGGACACGCAGGGGTTTTTCGACGACGTTACTCGCATCGCCGACGAGGCGGGCGTCCCGATCGGAACCTCCGTCGACGACGGCTTCTCGCCGACACGCAAGACCCGCCATCCGGGGAACGTCGTGCTCGACACCGCAGACGAAATCGACGCCGACTTCATCGTGCTCCCCAGGGAGCCGGTCGCCGACACCGCGTCGGCGGAAGTGCTCGAGCAGGTCGCCGAGTACGTGCTCTCCTACGCGAGCCAGCCCGTGCTGTCGGTCTAATCTGATCCGAAAGAATGGGCGCGTTTTCGTTGCGACTCCTGGCCGAGAACTGAGCGAATGGACGGTGCGCGTGTTCACCGCGTTCGAACAGCTCCCGGCCGCTACAGCCGGATCGCCATCTCCTGTTCAAAGCTTTCGGTGCCCGTCGACTCGAAGCCGACCCGCTCGTAGAGCGCGATCGCCGGATTGTTCCAGCGCTCGACGGTCAGCCACACCCGATCGATGCCGACGGTGCTCGCGTGTCCGAGGAGGTGCTCGAGCAGCATCGTTCCGATCCCGGCGCGCTGGTAGGCCTGCAGGACGAAGATCGCCAGCTCCCACTCGATGTCGGCGTTGTCCTCGATCGAGGCGGGGTCGTCGGTGTCGGGGACGAGCATCGCGTGGCCGATCACGTCCTCGCCGTGGCGGGCGACGACGTTGACGCTCTCGTCGGCGATCGTCTCGAGCCAGTTGCGAATGCGCTCCTCCCCGGTCGGGGGGATCCCCTGGGCTCGGTCGGTCGGGTCGAACTGGTCGTACATCTCGACGACGTCCTCGAGGGTGTCTTCGAAGTCGTCGGACGCCAGAACCTCGATCTGGCGGCCCGCTCCGTCCTCGAGGGTCGTCGGCGGTGCGGGAAACGGTCCGGCTGATTCGTCCGGGTACGGTCGCGTGCCAGCCATCGTTATCGCACCAGTTTGACGGTCGTCGGCGCGTTCAACAGGACGAACTCGGTGATCGGACCGAGTTGGATCTTCCCCATCGGGCTCAGGGTGCCGCCGCCGATCACCAGCTGATCGTACTCTCCCTGTTCGGCGTAGTCGACTAGCGAACTGCCGGGATCGCCCTCGAGTTGGACGATCTCGGCGTCGACGCCGGCCTCCGAGAGCAGCTCTCCAGCCCGTTCGGCCATCGCATCCTGTGAGCGTTTCGCCTCGGGTTTATCGACGACCGCGACGGTGAGGTCGTCGCCGACCTCGTGGGTGCGATCGATCGTCCGGCGGAGTGTCTTGATCGATTCGTCGCTGCCGACGATTCCCACTAAGACGTTCATACGCATGACTGTGCACCCATGCACGAAAACCGTTGTGCCGCTGGGACCGCCCTCGAGGGGGCATCGGGGTGGCCGCGAGTCGTCGACCCCCGTTCTCGATCGTCACGAACGGATGAACGGATACTCGAGTGTGAGTGAACACCGCGCGTATCGGCCGCAGACGTTGCGCAGGACGACGACGTTAAGAGCGTGTGGTGAATACGATGACGGAATGAGTGATGCGGCGCTCGATGTCGTGGAGTTCCTGCTCACGACGAGCGTGTATTCGGACGACAGGACGCTAGACGAGAACGATCTCCCGCCGGCGTTCCGGCGGGTCTTCTGGACCGGGGGTGTCGAGAATGACGGTGACGGTGGCGACGGTGGAGACGGTCGCAAACACGCCGGCATCAGCCGTCCACTCTCGGCGACCAACGCGACTGCCCGCGAGGCGACGGAGGTCGACCGACCCTGGGACGCCATCTCGGAGCTGATGTTCACCGAACGCGACGAGTTCTCGGGAACGATCACCCTCGCCCAGGAGGGGATGGCCGAGCAGTGGTTCGCGGAGCGCGTCGATGACGAGCGACTGCGCGAGAACCCGACGCTGGCGAAACATTTCACGACCCACGAGGAACACGGCGACCAGTTCGACGTGACCCACGAGGAAGCGCGGGAGGAAAACCGGCCGATTCAGGCCGACCGCGTCTGGATCGACGGGCTGCTCGACGAGTACTTCGACGAGGAAGACGACGAGGAGATGCTCGATCTCGTCGAGGTTCGAGCGCCGGAGGAGGTCGACATGTCCCTCGACGACCTCGTGCTTACCAAGGATCAGGAGAACGAACTCAACAAGATCGCGAAGGCGATCGAACACCGCGACTATCTCGCGAATATCGGGCTTCGCGAGATCGGGAAACTGCTGTTCGTCGGGCCGCCGGGGACCGGGAAGACGTCGACGGCGCAGGCGCTGGCTCAGGACATGGATCTCCCGTTCGTCGAGGTCAAACTGTCGATGATCACGAGCCAGTATCTCGGCGAGACGGCCAAGAACGTCGACAAGACGTTCGAGGTCGCCAAACGGCTCTCGCCGTGTATCCTCTTCATCGACGAGTTCGACTTCGTCGCCAAGACCAGAAGCAGCGACGAACACGCCGCCCTCAAACGCGCGGTCAACACGCTCCTCAAGAGCATCGACAACATCTCGCTCATCGAAGACGACGTCCTGTTGATCGGGGCGACCAACCACCCCGACCAGCTCGACGACGCCGCCTGGCGGCGCTTCGACGAGATCATCAACTTCCCGAAACCCGACTACACCATGCGGGCGGACATCCTCTCGCTTATCACCCGCACGATGGATATCGACGAGTTCGAACCCCACCTCATCGCCGAGGTCACTGAAGGACTGACCGGCAGCGACCTTCGGATGGTGTTGCGAGAGGCCGTCCTCGAGGCCCTGACAGAAGACCGAACGACGCTGACCCAGGAGGACCTGCTCAACGCCGTCGAGGAGTTCGAGGAGCGTGACACGCTGAAGAACATGGACATGATGGGCGGCGACCACGACGCGCTCGTCGCGGGCGGGGACCTCGGAAAGGCCAGCGACGGCGGCGAGCCGGACGGCTCCGAGGAGGGACACGATCACAGCCACGACCACGGAGATCACGATCACGACCACGCTCACGGCGATCACGCCCACGACCACAGTCACTAACGCCGGTACTCGACCGAGGGCAGCGTCCACCGTCCCGAGTCACTTTTCACGGGTATCGAGTCAGCTCCCGAACAGTATTGATCGAGGCCGCCAGATCACCAGTATGAGCCGCGACCACGCCGATCCGGCCCACGCCGGAGGGCTTCATCACGTCGAACTGTACGCGTCCGATCTCGAGGCGTCCGTCGCGTTCTGGGACTGGCTGCTGGCCGAACTCGGCTACGAACAGAAAAACGAGTGGGAGGGGGGTCGGTCGTGGATCAACGGGCCGACGTATCTCGTGCTCGTCCAAGCGGACGACGCCGACCAGCCGTTCGACCGCCAGGCCGCCGGTCTGAACCACCTCGCTTTTCACGGCTCCTCTCGAGAGCAGGTCGATCGGCTTACGGACGGCGTTCACGAGCGGGCGGACTCGACGGTGCTCTACGAGGATCGCCACCCCTACGCCGGTGGCTACTACGCGCTCTACTGCGAGGACCCGGAGGGAATCAAAGTCGAGGTCGTCGCGCCGGACGTCTCGCGGTCGGATAGTACCAACTGAAACGATTTAACACCGATCGCATGACGGCTGTGCGATCGGGTTTGCATCGACTTTCAGTGGCTACTATAGCAGGTGAGACCGAGCGAAACGCCCAACTGTCCGCCCGGCGTCGTCCGCGTATGAAGGACTTCCACACGCACACGACCTACTCCGACGGGGGATTTCTCCAGGGGATGGTCGAGGCCGCCGAAGCGGCCGGACTCGAGGGGATCGGGCTGACGGACCACTGTACGGTGTCGTCCCGCGAGAAGCCGGCGACGACCCGAACCATCTACGGCTTCAACCTGGACGTAACCTACGAGCGTCGACGGCGAGCCATCGAGGAACTTCGAACCCGCGAGGACGTCTCGATCGAGATCTACGACGGCGTCGAGATGGACTACGACCCTCGCGACGAACGCGAGATTCGCGACTTTCTCGAGGAGGCGACGTTCGACTACACGATCGGCAGCGTCCACGCCGT
Organism: Natronorubrum amylolyticum; assembly: GCF_052040145.1. Lineage (NCBI taxonomy): Archaea > Methanobacteriati > Methanobacteriota > Halobacteria > Halobacteriales > Natrialbaceae > Natronorubrum > Natronorubrum amylolyticum. Next base: position 975,905 of record NZ_JBPPFW010000002.1, on the reverse strand, counting down.
CGACGGGCTAAACGTGCAGGTGCCGAGCAATTTTACGGAGCTATCAGACGCGAGGCGTGACGAACTCGTCGACGGCTACTTCGAGAACCTCGTCTCGCTGATCGAGTCGGAGCTGTTCGACGTCGCGGCCCACATCGATCTGCTCGAACGGACGCCACCCTTGCGCGGGCGGGCGACGACGGACCACTACGAACCCGTCGCCCGGGCGCTCGCGGACTCGCGGACGGTTCCCGAAATCAACGCCGGCCGAGCGATCGCCGACATGGCGATCGTCCACCCCTCCGAGTCGTTCCTCGACGTGTTACGGGAGCACGACGTCGCCGTCACCGTCGGCTCCGACTCCCACCGGCCGAGCGAAATCGGCGACCGAGCCGCGTTCCTCGAGACGTACTTCGAGCGCCACGATCTCGAGTCGGTCGAACCGCCGGGACTCGAGGCTCGACGCGTCCCGACTGACGGCTGAGTCGATCCCGATCATCGGATACCGAGGACACGCCTTTTTGTCGGCGGGATCCGATAGCCCGAGTATGAGTACGGACCGGAACGTCTACGGGACCGACCTCGAGCCCTGTAGCACCGATCCATCGACCGGCTTTCTCCGGGACGGCTGCTGTCGCCGCGTCGAATCGGACCGAGGCCGTCACGAGATCTGTGCCGTGATGACCGAGGAGTTCCTGCGGTTCAGCAGCGCTCGGGGGAACGACCTCGTCACGCCGAAACCCGAGTTCCCCGGTCTCGAGCCTGGGGACCGGTGGTGTCTCTGTCTCGGGCGATGGATAGAGTCGGTCGAGGCCGACTGTGCACCGCCGGTGGTCCTCGAGGCGACTCACGAGGCCGTCCTCCGCGATGTCGAGCCGGATCTGCTGCGAGAGCACGAGTACGAGCGCAGCGAACGCGGCGGAGGAGACGCGGACGAAGGTGCGTCCACAGACGGGTTCGAGACAGAGTAGTTCGCAATCGACCGTCGGATCGGACGACCGGAGACGACCGGCGGGGGAATACCCTTTATGTGGCGGGTTCTAATCGGACGCCAATGAGCGATGGATCGTCACAGGGAAGCGCCGCGGACGCGTTCGCCGAGCGAGCGCAGGCGGAGTACGGCGACTCGATCCGTCACCTCGTCGTCTTCGGTGACGCGGTCCGAGGTGACGACCACGGCATGCACACGGAGTGGGAGGCGCTGGTCGTCCTCGAGGACCACGACGAGGCCGCCGAACAGCAACTCGAGGGACTCGGCGAGCGCGTCGGTCTCGAACACGGGGTCGTCACCTCGGTCTACGTGCTGCCGGTCGAGCGGTTCGAAGCCAGCCAGGATCATCCGTTCGTGCGGACGGCGTTCGAAGAAGGGCGGTCGTATGTGTAGGCGACGACGGGCCGGCGATCCCGTGTACCGAGCCGTAACGGACGAGCGAGTCAGGAGGGTACCGGACTCCCGCGGAGGACGACGCTGACCATGCGCGTCACCCTGCTCGGAACCGGCGACACGACCGGGACGCCCACCGTCGGCTGTGACTGTGACACCTGCGAGACCGCCCGCGAGCGCGGTATCGAGCGGACCAGATTTTCGGTTCACGTGGAGAACGAACGCACCGAGGAGTCGCTGCTGATCGACTTCAGCCCCGACTTTCGGTACCAGTTCCTGCGTGACGACGTCCCGCTGCCCGACGCCGCCATCGTCACGCACATCCACTTCGATCACCTCGACGGACTCGGCAACGTCTTTCGCGTCTTCGACTCCCTCGACGTCTACGCGGCGAACGAAACCGACCCCAAAACGGGCAAGAGCGTCGCCGAGACGGTCCGAGCGGACTACCACTACCTCGAGCCGATCGACGTCCACCCGACGACGCCTCTCGAGTCGGTTCGGATCTGTGGCTTCGACGTGACGCTGGTCCCGGTCGAACACCCGCCGCTGCTGTGTTACGGCGTCGCAATCGAGGCTCCCGAGACGGGCGCGAAACTGTCGCTCTCGGGCGATACAAGCTACAACGTTCCGGCGAACTCTCGCGAGGTCCTCAGCGACCCCGACTTGTTGCTCGCGGACGGCATCGTCCCCGCACACCTCTGTGAGTACCACCCGATCGGCGGCCGCCACGAGAACGAGGCGGGCGTTCCCCGGACGTTCGGAACGAAACACATGACTCGAGAGGGCGCGCTCGAACTGGCCGACGAACTGAACGCCGAGCGAACGCGACTGGTCCACCTCGCACACTACTACCCGGCCGACGAGGCGTTCGAGGAGCCGCTGGCGATCGACGGCGAGCAGTACGTGCTGTAAGCCGTGTCCGACCGACTCGAGAGCTGGTGATGCAGGGTACAACTGTGCGGATAGCCGTGACTGTGACCGTTTCCTGTGCGTTCGAGAACAGTTCGGATGGTGTAATTCATAACCGTCAGTTCCGTGTATGGGTACATGGAACCGAGCGTGTCATCGATACGTAGCGGAGTCGATGGGGTAGACGCTATTCTCTGCGGCGGTCTCGTCACCGGCCGAATGTATCTCATTCAGGGCCAGCCGGGTACCGGCAAGACGCTGCTCGGCATGCACTTTCTCGAGGAGGGGATCGAGGCGGGCGAGACGGTACTGTTCATTCACAGCGAGGAGTCTCGCGAGGAGATCCTCGCGAACGGGGCCGCAATCGGCATCGACATCTCCGAGGCGGAATTTCTCGACCTGGGACCCGACTCCGAGTTCTTCATCGAGGACTACTCCTATGATCTGGTCAATCCGAGCGATATCCAGCAGGATCGGTACACGCAGGACATTCACGACGCCATCCGCGAAATCGACCCGGACCGTGTCGTGGTCGATCCGATCACGCAACTGCGATACGTCGAGGCGAACGACCACCAGTTTCGAAAGCGCATCCTCTCGTTTATGCGCTTTCTCAAGCAGCGCGACGTAACCGTGATCGCGACGGCGACGTCGGCCACCGGACAGGAGTACGATACGGAGATCCGCTCGCTCAGTGACGGGATTCTCGAACTCACTCGAGGCGATAGCGGCCGTCGGATCAAAGCCGCGAAACACCGCGCACGCGGCCAGATGGAGGGAGATCACGGGATGGAGATCCGCGGCGATGGTCTCGAGGTATTTCCGCAGTTGATTCCCGAACGGGCCGACGGACAGGCCGCGCGGGACCGTCGCTTCGAATCCGAGCGTGTCCAGTTCGGTATCGACGAACTCGATGACCTGATCGGCGGCGGTTTCGAGCAAGGGACCGTGACGTTCATCAGCGGTCCGACGGGGACCGGAAAGACGTCGACTGGTACGCAGTTGCTGTGTCAGGCGGCCGCAAGTGGTCTTCAGTCGGCGGTCTACCTCTTCGAAGAGGACGGGCGCACGTACAACCACCGATCGGAATCGATCGGCATGCCGGTCGAACAATTGCGCGAGGAGGGGGCGCTCGCGGTGACCGAAGTCGAACCGCTCACGCGCTCGGGCGAGGAGTTCGCCCACATGGTCAAACAGCAGGTAGACGAACAGGGGACGGACATCGTGATGATCGACGGGATCGACGGCTACACGGTCTCGCTGCAGGGACAGGAGTCCGAACTCGTGCGGAAACTGCACGCGCTGACTCGGTATCTGAAGAGCCGCGGCGTGACGGTGATCATCACGAACGAGATATCCGAAATCACGGGCATCTCCAGGGCGACGAGCGGAGATTTGAGCTATATCGCGGACAATCTCATGTTCCTGAGCTACGTCGAGATGGACGGCAGCCTCCGAAAGGTCATCGGCGTGTTGAAAAAGCGCACCGGCGGGTTCGAACACAGTCTCCGCGAGTTCGAAATCACGTCGAACGGAATCCACGTGGGTGAACCACTGACGGGTCTCTACGGAATTCTTCAGGGATCCCCGAGAACGAGCGGTCCCGCGAACAGTACCCGAACCGAATGACGGGACCAGTCATCGGACGCCGGTTCGCCGGTTCCCACCCATGACGGCCGCCGACCAGCGGGGAACGATTCGGTTACTCATCGGCGAAGCGGGCAATCGTGCTGCGGTCGAGGCGCTGCTCGAGGGACACTACGAGGTCGAGACCGAGCAGGCGGTCGGCGAGGCCGACTGCTATCTCATCGACGATCACACGTTCCCCGAGTATCACCGCGACTTGCGCGAGCGCGTCGAAGAGAGCTATCCGGTCTTCTGTCCGGTCATCGTTATCCGTCGCCGGGACAGCAGGCTTCGGATCTCGCTTCCGGATCCGGACGAGCGCGAGCCACCCCTGCTCGTCGACGAAATCGTCGATGCGCCGATCGATCGAAACGTTCTCTTTCGGCGGCTGAACACCCTTCTCACCCGTCGGTCGCAGTCGAAAGAGCTCCGCCACTACATCGCGAGACTCGAGGAGTCCAACAGATCCCTCGAGCAGTTCGCCTACGCGGCCTCACACGACCTGCAAGAGCCCCTGCGGATGGTCTCGAGCTACCTGCAACTCATCGAGCAGCGGTACGGCGCCGAACTGGACCAGGATGCCGACGAGTTTCTCGCGTTCGCGATCGACGGCGCCGATCGAATGAGCGCGATGATCGACGGCCTGCTCGAGTACTCGCGGGTCGACTCGGAGGGAGATCCGCTCGAGCCGACGGACCTGAACGCGGTGCTCGAGGACGCGCTCACGGATCTGATGGTCATGCTCGAGGAGCACGACGCCGACGTCCGGGTCGAACCGCTGCCCCGCGTCGAGGGCGACCCCGACCAGCTTCGGCAGCTGTTCCAGAACCTGCTGTCGAACGCGATCGAGTACAACGGCACCGGTACGCCGGAGATCAGAATCGAAAGCGAGCGAGTCGGCTCGCGGTGGCGCCTGTCGGTCAGCGACGACGGGATCGGTATCGAACCCGGCGACCAAGAGCGGATCTTCGAGATCTTCCAGCGGCTCCACAGCCACGAAGAACACGCCGGCACCGGGATCGGCCTCGCCCTCTGTAAGCGGATCGTCGAGCGCCACGACGGCCGGATCTGGGTGGAGTCCGAGCCAGGCGAGGGAGCGACGTTCACGTTCACGCTCCCCGCGGTCGACGGGCCGTGAGAAACCACCCCTCGATAGGTCGAGAACTCAAGAGGCTGGAGCCCGTATCTCGGCCATGGAGTGGACCAGGCGACGGGTAGTCGGGACGACCGTGGCGGCGATCGCCCTTGCCGGTTGTCTCGGTGAGGACAGTGCCGACGATGGAGGCGAAAATCCGGGGGACGACGACGGGGACGAGAGCGGGAACGGAGCCGATCGCGACGCCGAGTCGGTTCTCGAAGCGCGCGACCTCGAGGACCACACCGGCGAAGAGACCGTCGAGATCAGGGTCGATCCCGACGGAGGCGGCTTCGAGCCCAACGCGCTCGAGATCGATCAGGACACCGTCCTCGAGTGGACCTGGGAGGGGGCGAGTACCGGTATCTATCCGATCGACATCCCGCCGGAGTGCGTCTGGGACGAGGACGTCGACGAGGACTCCGTCGACGACCAGGAGGCGGGCTACCAGTACGATCGACTCTTCTGGGCCGATGGCGCGTATCTCTACGGCAGCCGCGACGCGGACGGCGAGGAGTTCACGGGCGCGTTTCGGGTTCTCGAGGGCGACGACTAGTTCTCGGATCGAGTCGATAGACGGGTCGGCGCTGTGAAACGGATCGTTCGTAAATGGGGCGCACGCTGGCGACTGGCCGAGCAAACGCGAGGCCAGTCGCTGAAACCGTGCGAGGTCTTCGTGAGGGTCGCGAACGAAGGCCTGGAAGACGCTTTGCGTCTTCCTCTGGATGAGCGAGCGACCGGAGGGAGTGAGCGAATCGGCTGGGGAGGACGTGGCGATTCCCTGTTGCCACGGGAGCAGAACACTCGATATCGTCCTGATCTCTTTCTGTCACACCGTACAGTAAGCACAACGAGCGAACAGCCTACCCGAACTGATCCAGCCCCGACTGCCGATGCCGTTTCCCGTCCGGATCGGCAGTCCAGGGCGTTCGACGGTCGCGCTCGGACTCGAGGTCCGCCGGCGGCGGCGACTCCGACTCCGAAACGGGCTCGTACCCTCCACACGAGGGCCCACACTCAGAGCCAGCGTCGACGACCCGTCCCTTCCACGCACAGTAGGGCAGCGTCGCACCGCTCGAGTCATCCGGCTGACTAACCCCACACGCCGGAAACGCGTACGTTCGCCACCCCTTGCCGTAGGCTCGCTCGGCGATTCGACGCCGCTTGCGGGCCTTCGCGTCGGGGGAAACGACGGCGATGTCGGTTCGGCCGGGGTGGAACTCGAGGGGTTCGATGCCCGACTCGTCGACGGCAAGCGGGTCGGATTCCCGAATCACCTCGATCTCAACTCCGTCCTCGTCCTCCGCACTCGCATCTTCGCGATGCACACGCCAGACGCCGACCGCCTCGGGGATCCGGTTCAGGTGGGCGCGCGTGACGTAGCTCTCCGTCGCGAGGATGATCTCGTCGACCACCGCGAGGCTGACATCGGTTCGGAGTTGGGCCTCGAGATCCCCCGGCCGACCCAGATCGGGCTTGTTCTCGACACCGATGATGCGGTCGTACCAGTCCGGATAGCGGGCCACCTGTCGGACGTACTCGCGGCCCTTGCGGCGTTCGCGTTCGAAAAAGCCGACCTCGCAGGCCCGGTCGACGGCGCGTCGAGCCCGATCGGGGTGGCAGTCGAAGGCGTCCTTCCAGTAGCGCGCCCGGCCGGTCCCCACGTCGGCCTCGATGGCCGCGTCCGGAACGGCGGCGCTCGAGAGGGCGACGCGGTCGTCGAACGCGGGCCCCGGCTCGACGCAGACCACGTCGAGAATTCGCCCGCCGGGATCGGCGACGCTCGCGCCGAGCTGGCGGGCGAGAATCCCCTCGCGACGCGACTCGAGGTGGGCACACAGCTCGAGTTCGAACGCGAACTCACTCACGTCCCTCGAGAGGGGGGCCAGCGGGAAAAAGCGCGCGGAAATCGGCGTATCGGGGCCGGCTCGCCGTTCAGTCGATCGATTCGACGGTCGTCTCGAGCACCGCGAGATCCGCGTCCAGCGTGGCGTGGAGCTCGTCGCCCGCGAGCGGGACGCAGACCCGGAGTCGGATCGGGTCGCGGTCGACGACGGTGGTGTAGTCGTCGGAGACGCACCACGGCAGCGTCCAGTAGGGACGCTCGTCGAGGGAGACGCCGCGCTCGCGGTGGAAGCCGACGACTTGCGAGTGATCGAGCAGTCGGAGACCGGGCGCCGAGCAGAGCGTGTGGCCACACTGGACGCACTCGTGATCGATACGTACCGTGGCCCCGAGACAGCAGTCGTCGTCCTCGACGACGCTCGACTCGACGCGACCGCTGCACTCCGGGCAGACGCCGTCGGCCGCGAGACAGTGGAGGTGTTTCACCCGCTGGTCGAAGGCCGCGGCAACTTCGTCTCGCGTTCGGTCGTTCAGCCCGCCCGGCGGGAAGCCGTACTCGCCGTGGCCGTGGCCGCAGTCGCGACAGCCGATGGCGAGCCGTTCGTCCCGATAGCGGGCCTCGAGCGGCCCGTCGCAGGCGACACACGAGCCCTCGACCGGGAACGGATCGATCGTCGGGTGCTCGTTGAACGAGCCGGCGATCACCGATCGGACGACCTTCTCGCCGGCGTGTTTGAAGTCGTAGCCGTCCTCGGTCTGAACCACGAACTGACCGAGCAGCTTCTGGAGGTGGTAGTTAAACTGCGCCGAATCGCGCATCCCGACCTCGCGTCGCAGCGCCGAAAACGCGACCGGGCGGTCGTCGGCCAGCCACAGCGCCTCGAGGATCGCGAGGCGAGTCTCGTTGCCGATCAACGCGAAGGCGTCCGCCGGATCGAGACAGTCGGTGCACGCGAGGGGAGTCTCGCGTTCGCTCGAGGCGTCAGACTTACTCATACGTTCGCATATGTGACCAGTTAACATAACCGTTCCCTGAACGACGTTTTTGTAACGATGGTGATACTAAGAGGAGGGCACATCAGGGACGCGGTGCTGCCTTCTGCAGCGCCGTCTCGGCGACGTTACCGCCGTAGTCGGCGCTTCGGGAGAGCGAGTCGAGGATCAGGCCGAGCGACTGGGCCTGGACGGGATCGAGTTCGCGCAGCATGTCGTCGATCGTCCGCGTGTGCTCGTCGATCTCGAGGACGGACTCGAGCGCCTCGTGGCCCAACTTCGTCGCTTCATCGCTGTCCTCGGCGAAGAGGGCGTCCATCGACTGCTCGAGGATCGTCGACGCATCGGCGTGTAACTCGAGCAGTGCGTCGGCGACGTCCTCCGGAACGTCGTCGAGTTTGCGGGCAAGCTGGCTGATTTTGACGGCGTGGTCGGCGACGCGCTCGAGTTGGCGCGCGCTCGAGTGAAAGTCGAAGCAGTCCTCGCGGGAGACGCCGAGCCCCTCGGCGGCACGGGGCGACCGGAGCGTCGCGCGGAAGATCCGAGAGACGACGAGGAAGAGCCGGTCGACGTCGTCGTCGCGCTCGATGACGTCGCGAGCGATGTCGTCGTCGTTCTCGACGAGGGCCGTGACGGCGTCCGCGAGCATCGAGGTGGCGATCAGCCGCATCCGGCTCACGGCGTTGACGATCGAGAGTTCCGAGGAGTCGAGGAGATCTTGGACGACGACGGAGTCGCTTCCCTCCTCGACGACTTCGACGCCGACGAGGCCCTGGACCGCGCTGCGAATCGCCCGTCGCTGGTCGGTCGTGATCCGCCCGGCTTCGAGACGGATAATGTCGAAGCCGCTGACGTACATCGTCAGGACGGCCCGGATCAACTGTTCGTCCTCGAGCGTGGCGATCTCGAGGGTTCCCTCCTGGTGATCCGTCTCGCGCTGTGGCGTGACGAGTAACGTATCGTCCTCGGAGTATATTTCGACGGTCGAACCGCTGCTGACACCGTTTTCGGTCGCCCACGACTTCGGGAGCGAGACCGTATACGTCGAGCCACCGGTCACCTGGACCTTGCGGGTCTCCATACGAAGCGCATTCTATGCCTGGACTATAAATCTACCCGGATCTATAGAGACAATCTACTATCTCCTACCTCGGGAACTAAGCGACTACAATACCGTACGTAGCCATCATAGGCAGATGTACTTCTCTGCAGTTAGCCGTACTCGAACGTATGCCTATATAGAAATTGGCTCGGATGGGGAAGCGCGATAGCAGCTCAGAGCCACGTTCCAAACCGTGATCCGGTGTGCGTCGATCGCGGGTAATATCCACTGTCGAGCCGAACCGATCCTCGAAACTGAATCCGAGTAACTGTGGTGGTATGTGGCGTCTATCCGCCGGAATCTAACTGGTGTCGAACGGCAGAGTCGATCACTACTGCGAGCTATAGTCGGCTATGTACTGGTATATCGAGAACAGTGAGTACCTATATAGATAATAGCATCCTCTTTATACAATCTGGACTACCCTCCAGGTGATGACGGACAACACGTCCGAAACCGGTGGTATCGGGATGACATCACGACGTCGGCTCCTCGCTGGAACCGGCGCGGCTGGGATCGCGCTCATCGCGGGCTGTAGTGCGGGCGGAGATGGCCCGTCCGGGACCATCGATGCATCCGGATCGAACACCGTCGCCCCGATTACCTCGTGGGCGGGGGAGAACTTCGAAAACGAGTATCCCGACGTTTTGGTCGACGTCGCTCCGGAGGGAACCGGCGCGGGTTTCCAGGAGTTCTGTCGCGGTAACTCCGCGGTTCAGAGTGCAAGCCGCCAGATTACCGAAGACGAGATCGACCTCTGTGAGGAAGAAGACGTCGACTACGGCTTCCTCGAGGTCGGTCTCGACGGATTGTCGGTCGTGAAGAACTCCGAAAACGACTGGGTCGACAACATCACGCTCGACGAACTGCAGCAGATCTGGGAGTTCGAGTCGGATGTCGAGACGTGGAGCGACGTTCGCTCCGAGTGGCCCGACGAGGAGATTCAGCTCCACGCGCGTGACGACGCGTCGGGGACGTTCGACTACTTCACCGAGGCGATCAACGGCGAGCTGGGGAACATCCGCGACGACTACTCGGCGACGAGTCAGACCAACGAGATCATGAACGCCGTTGCCAGCAACGAACATGGCTTCGGCTGGGGCGGCCTGGGCTACCTCCGGGACATCGAGGACGATCAGCCGATCGAAGCGGTTCCCGTCGAAAGCGATGCGGACGGCGAGTTCTACTTGCCCGAACAGGAAAACATCGAAGAAGGGACCTACTCGCCGCTCGCCCGTCCGCTGTTCGCGTTTATCAACCTCGCAAGCCTCGAGGAAGAACCCGATCTCATCGGTTCGTTTGCTCGCTTCTACGTCAACGGCCAACACGAGTTCGCACGCGACGAAGGGTTCTACGCGACGACCGACGAGGCACAGGAGGAGAACCACGACAAAATCGACGACTGGCTCGACCAGGTCGGTGCCGATCCGGACGAACTCACCGTGCAGCGAGAGTAACCGAAGAGGCACACGATGAGCACTGAAACCGACCCCGGACCGGGAATTACCGGCGAGACTGCTCGAGACGCCATCGAGTCGAATCGCCGGGCACGGCGCATCCTCTTCGGGTGTGCGTCGATCACGGTCCTTACGACGCTCGCGATTTTTTTCGTACTGTTCGACAACGCCGCCAGCTACTTTTTCGGTGCGCGGCTCACCGAGATGGTCATGGGGGCGAGCGTCGAACGGACGGTCACGTTCACCGAGTTCTTCACCGGAACGCGGTGGGCGCCGTCCCACGCGACGCCATCTCACGGGGCACTCCCGATCATCTTCGGGACGCTCGCGATCACCGTCGGCGCGGCGTTCGTCTCGATTCCGATCGGCACCGCAACGGCGATCTACCTCTCGGAGTACGCGTCACCCGGCGTCCGTTCGAAGCTCAAACCGACGCTCGAGATCCTCGCCGGAATTCCAACGATCGTCTACGGCTACTTCGCGATCGCGTTCATCAACCCGGTCATCCTCGGTCCGATCGCCAGTACGCTGTTCGATATCAACATCGGTCGATATAGTCTCCTTTCGGGGATGCTCGTCGTCGGGATCATGACGATTCCGATGGTGTCTTCGATCAGCGAGGACGCGATGGCCGCGGTGCCGGATGACCTCAGAAACGGGGCGTACGCCCTCGGGGCGACGAAGTACGACGTCTCGACGCGGATCGTGCTGCCGGCGTCGATCTCGGGCGTCTTTGCATCGTACATTCTCGCCGTCTCACGAGCGATCGGCGAGACGATGGCCGTGACGCTCGCTGTCGGGTACAACGCGAACATCACCGCCAACCCGTTCGACGAGGTGATGACGATGACGGCGTACATGGTCTCGCGGGCTCGCGGCACGTCCGCGGTCGGCACGGTCGACTACCAGAGCCTGTTCGCCGTCGGATTGCTGTTGTTCATCATGACGCTGACGATGAATCTACTCAACGATTGGTTCAAACGACGCTTCCAGGAGGAGTACCGATGAGCACTGACACCGACGGGAAGCTGTTCACCGACATCGACCTCGGGTGGGAACACCGGAAGAACCGAATCTTCCTCGCGGTCATCTTCGCCGCGTCGATGTTCGGCGTCGTCATGCTGGCACTGTTGTTGCTCGACGTGATTACCGACCTCTACACCGGGCTGACGGAGTACAACATCAGTCTCGTCGAGTTCTTCACTCGAGACGGCTCGCGCCGCGAAGAGCTGTCCGGATTCAGGGGGGCGATCATCGCCTCGATCATGCTGATGATCATCACCGCGGTGCTGTCGTTTTTCGTCGGCGTCGGCTCGGCGATCTATCTCGAAGAGTACGCACCGGACACCCGAACCACGCGGCTCATCGAAGCGAACCTCGCGAACCTCGCCGGCGTTCCGTCGATCGTCTACGGACTGCTCGCGCTGGCAGCGTTCGTCAACGGGATCGGTCTCGGCCCGGTCCTGCTTGCCGGCTCAATCGCGCTCGCGCTGTTGGTGATGCCGATTATTATCGTTTCGACGCAGGAGGCGCTACGAGCGGTCCCAGACGGCGTCAGGAACGGGTCGTACGCGACCGGTGCGACGAAGTGGCAGACCATCCGCGAGGTCGTCCTACCGGCCGCGATGCCCGGCATCATGACGGGGACGATCCTCGCACTGGCGCGTGCGATCGGCGAAACGGCCCCGCTGATCATGGTCGGAGCACTGTTCACGAACCGCATCGCGTGGGGGCCGTTCGATCGCTTCAGCGCGATGCCGACCCAGATTTACAACTGGGCAGCTGAACCGAGTCAACACTTCATCCATCTCGCCGCAACCGGGATCGCCGTGTTGCTCGTCTTCATGTTCGCCATGAACGGGATCGCGATCTATCTTCGAAACAAGTACGAGACGGAGCTCTAACATGGCTACAGAGAAAGACAACGAACGGAGCGCAGACGAACGCTCGCTTATCACCACCGAGGTAACGGCAGAGGCAACCAGCCGGGGTGATAGCCGGATGGAGTCCGTCATCACCACGACGGGTCTCGACGTCTACTACGGCGATGAACAGGCGCTTGACGGAATCGATATCGGCATTCCGGAACACCGAGTGACGGCGATTATCGGCCCCTCTGGCTGTGGAAAGTCGACCTTCCTGCGCTGTATCAACCGAATGAACGACCAGATCGACAGCTGTCGCGTCGACGGGACGCTCGGATTCCACGGGAAGAACGTCTACGACGACGACGTCGATCCCGTCGCCCTGCGACGCAAGATCGGGATGGTCTTCCAGAAACCGAACCCGTTCCCGAAATCGATCTACGACAACGTCGCCTACGGGCTTCGCGTACAGGGTCTCGAGGACCAAATTGATCTCGACGAGGAAGTCGAGCGGGCGCTGCGCGGTGCTGCCCTCTGGGACGAAGTGAACGACCAACTCGACTCGAGCGGACTCGACCTCTCGGGCGGGCAACAGCAGCGACTCTGTATCGCTCGCGCCATCGCACCCGACCCCGAGGTCATCCTGATGGACGAGCCGACGTCGGCGCTCGACCCCGTCGCGGCGTCGAAGATCGAGGACCTGATCGACGACCTCGCCCGCGAGTACACGGTCGTCATCGTCACCCACAACATGCAGCAGGCGGCCCGAATCTCCGATAAGACCGCCGTCTTCCTCACCGGCGGGAACCTCGTCGAGTACGACGAGACGGCGACGATCTTCGAGAACCCCGAGCACGACCGCGTCGAGGACTACATCACCGGCAAATTCGGCTAACTATGGCACGAAACGACTACCAACAGCAACTGGCGGCACTGCGCGAGCGCGTCCTCGAGATGAGCGACCTCGTCTGTCACCGCCTCGAACGGGCGCTTTCTGCCCTCGAGACGAAAGACGACGAACTCGCCGAACAAATCATCGCAGGCGACCACGAGATCAACGAACTGTATCTTGAGATCGAGCAGACGTGTATCGACCTATTTGCCCTGCAACAGCCCGTCGCGGGCGATCTCCGCTTCATCGCCGCCTCGTTCAAGATCATCACCGATCTCGAGCGGATCGCCGATTTGGCGGTTAATCTCGGCGAGTACACCCTACAGGCAGAGCGGGATCGCTACTCCGAAATCGACATCGGCTATATCGGCACCCAGACAGTCGAGATGGTCGAGATGGCGATGGACGCCTACGCGGACGACGATCCCGAAACGACCCACGATATCGCGGCCCTGGACGACGAAATCGACGCGCTCTGTGAGAACGCGAGTCAGATCGTCGTTCGGAGCGTCCTCGAAGCCGAGGCGACGGCCACCGCGGGCGTCGAGGACGAAGCGTTGCTCGACGACGTCTCGCGGATGTTACTGACGATCCGCGACCTGGAGCGCGTCGGCGACCACGCGGTCAACATCGCCGCGCGAACGCTGTACATGGTCGAGAACGACGACGAACTGATCTACTGAGCGATGAGCCAGCACTCCGTCTCCGACGATTCGTCCGATCCCGTCGAGCGAAAGATTCAGTTGACCGGTAACTCCACGTTCGTTGTCTCGCTGCCGAAGGAGTGGGCGGTCGATCAGGGCCTCGAGTCCGGCGCGTCGATGTACCTCTATCCGCACGACGACCGGGTTATCGCGGCTCCGGAACACGTCTCGAGGCGGGATCGATCGGTGACGATCGACGCGACGGACGGCGACGAGCAAGCGCTGTTGCAACGGGTTCGGGCGGCGTATGCGACGGGCTCCGATCGAATCACCGTCACGGGAGTGGCCGATCTCGAGACCGACTCGCGACGAGAACTCGAGCGAACCGTTGGTCGACTCATCGGCATCGAAATACAGGAGACGACCGACGACCGGCTCACCGTCGTGAACCTGCTCGACACCGGTGAGGTCTCGCTCCCGCAGACGGTTGCCCAGGCGCGCCAGCTCGCGCTCGAGCTGTACGACGACGCGATCGAGGCGCTCCTGTGTGACGACGACGAACTCGCGCGACGAGTCCGGAGCCGGGACGACGACGTCGACCGGCTGTTCGCGTTCGTCAGCCGGGGCTTTCACCGCGGGCTCGAGGACGTCCGAGACATCGGCCAACTGGGGACCGATCGAACGGTCGCCTTTCGCGAGTATCGGACGGCCCGCCAGCTCGAGCGACTCGCCGACCGCGCGGACCGAATCGCCGCCGTCGCGCTGGATCAGTCCGGCCCGCCCGACGATGCGCTTCGGGACGGGATCGACTCCGTCGCGGCCGATATCCGGCGGCTGCTCGAGGCCGCCCTCTCGGGCGAGAATCGGGCGGCGAGCGACGCGTACGCCGCCGTCGACGAGGGCCTCGAGGACCTCACCCAGCGCGCGTACGCCCGCTGTGAGACCGACGCGTGTCTGTACAGTCCGCTCCTCTCGAGCCTCCGTCAGCTGGCCGAGATCGGTCTCACGATCGTCGAAACCGGGATCGAAGCGGGACTCGAAGAGTGAGAGTGGCTCCGTTTGGCAGTTCACGCGCGACCAGCGGGCTCCGACAGCGATCACAGACGATCAGCAGTCGCGGGTACTTCTGTATGGTGGGCATGCGTAGCCGACGAATGGACGGAACCGCGCACAAAACGAACTAGGAGGCGTCCCGAGGGGTACGGAGCGCTATTGATGGCCACGTCGAAACGCCGCCCGTCGTCGGAACCGGCTCGAGCGAGGAACGTGGCCGACGCCGGGCGCGATTCGTGCCGGCGTTCGACGCGAGTAGTCACTCGTCCAGTCAGTCACCGTGACGTCCGTGATCCGCTGCAGGAACCGTCGTCACCCCGATCCGGAGAGCGCAGAACAGTAGGTTTATCAAGCGCACGGGGATAGGCCTACCTAAGATTACTTACCGTCTTATGGCAGGAACTCAACAACCGGAGGTGAACATCGGGCTCGTCGGTCACGTCGACCACGGCAAGACGACGCTAGTCCAGGCGCTCAGCGGCTCCTGGACTGACCAGCACTCGGAGGAGATGAAACGCGGGATCTCCATCAGGCTGGGCTACGCGGACGCGACGTTCCGTCACTGCGAGGGAGCCGAGGAACCCGAGTGTTACACCGTCGAGGAGGAGTGTCCGGACGGCTCCGAGAGCGAGCCGCTGCGGACCGTGTCGTTCGTCGACGCCCCGGGGCACGAGACCCTGATGGCGACGATGCTCTCTGGTGCCTCGTTGATGGACGGCGCCGTGCTGGTCGTCAGCGCCAGCGAGTCCGTCCCACAGCCCCAGACCGAAGAGCACCTGATGGCGCTCGACATCATCGGCATCGACAACATCGTCATCGCCCAGAACAAGGTCGACCTCGTCGATAGCGAGACGGCTCGAGACAACTACGAGCAGATCCAGGAGTTCGTCGAAGGGACGGTCGCCGAAGGCGCGCCAGTCGTTCCCGTCTCGGCCGGCCAGGAGGTCAACATGGACCTGCTAATTCAGGCGATCGAGGAGGAGATCCCGACGCCGGAGCGGGATCCCGACGCCGATCCGCGGATGCACGTCGCCCGCAGTTTCGACATCAACAAACCGGGGACGACCTTCGAGGATCTCGCCGGCGGCGTCCTCGGCGGCAGCCTGGTGCAGGGCGAGCTCTCGGTCGACGACGAGATCGAGATCAAACCCGGCCGCGAGGTCGAAGAGGGTGGCCAAACCGAGTACGTCCCGATCGAGACGACGATCCGTTCGCTGCAAGCCGGCGGCGAGACGGTCGACACCGTCAGCCCAGGCGGCCTGCTCGGCGTCGGAACCGGACTCGATCCGGCGCTGACGAAAGGCGACGCGCTGGCCGGCCGGCTGGCCGGTCCGCCCGGTTCGCTCCCGCCGACGTGGCAGGAGTTCACGATGAAGGTCGACCTGCTCGAGCGCGTCGTCGGCGCCGAAAGCGGCGAGACGGTCGACGAGATCAGCACCGGCGAACCGCTGATGATGACCGTCGGGACGGCGACGACCGTCGGCGCGGTCACCAGCGCTCGCGAGGGCGAGTGCGAGGTCAACCTCAAGCGGCCGGTCGCCGCCGAACCAGGGGCAAAGATCGCGATCAACCGCCGTATCGGCGCGCGCTGGCGGCTGATCGGACTCGGAACGCTCACGGAGTAACGCCGACGGAAGACGAATGAGCACGCCGACGCGGGTCGCACTCGATACGAGTGCCCTCATGATGCCGGTCGAACTCGACGTCCGGTTGTTCGACGAACTCGACCGACTCGTCGATTCGTACGAGCCCACGATACCGCAGGCCGTCGTGGAAGAACTTCGGCGCCTTTCCGAGAAGGGCGGCACCGAAGGGACGGCCGCGAACGTCGGGCACGACCTGGCGACCGAACGCTGTCTCGTCGTCGACACGGAGGCGTCGTACGCCGACGACGCGTTAGTCGAACTCGCCCGCGAGGGAGGAGTCGACTACGTCGTCACGAACGACCGTCCGCTGGGCGACCGGATACTCGCGGCGAGCGTACCGGTAATTGCATTACGCGGGAGAAACAAGTTAGCGATCACTCAACCATAGATGTACAAGCGGGTCACCTTAACGGACACGGTAGAAGTACCGCCCGAGGAGCTCGGCGACGTTTCGCCGGACCTCGTGAAGCGACTGCTGCAGGACAAACTCGAGGGACGAATGGACGAAGAGGTCGGCAGCATCGTCTCCGTCACCGACGTCGACGATATCGGTGAAGGGACGGTACTGCCGAACCGGCCGGGCGTCTACTACGAGGCCACGTTCGACGCCGTCACGTTCGATCCACAGATGCAGGAAGTCGTCGACGGCACCGTCGTCGAGGTCGTCGAGTTCGGCGCCTTCGTCGGGATCGGTCCCGTCGACGGACTCCTCCACGTCTCTCAGATCAGCGACGAGTATCTCGCCTACGACGGCGAGAACCAGCAGCTCGCCTCGAACGAATCTAACCGGACGCTGGGCGTCGAAGACGCCGTCCGCGCACGGATCGTCACCAAGAGCATCGACGAGCGCAATCCGCGCGACTCGAAGATCGGCCTGACGGCCAAACAGCCGGGGCTCGGCAAGCACGGCTGGCTCGAGGAAGACCACGAGAAGCAGGAAGCGGCTGCGGGTGAATAACCATGGCATCGGATCGGCTCGTCTGTCGCGAGTGCCACCGGGTCAACGAACCGGACAACGAAACCTGCGACGCCTGTAACTCCTCGTCGCTGACCGAGGACTGGGCCGGCTACGTCGTCATCGCCCACCCCGAGGAGAGCCAGATCGCGACCGAGATGCAGGTCACGGAACCCGGCGCGTACGCGCTGAAAGTCCGGTAGCCGTGACTTGCGACGACACCGCAGACTCCGGATCCGCCGACACCGACCCGGAGTCCGACGATACCGGCGACCAGCTACTGGTTCTCCCTGACGACCTTCGCCACGAGCTCAAGGAGCCGATGGGCCCGATCGAGACCGACGCCGACGCGCTCCTCGAGGCCGTCGACGGCCCGTTGATCGCCGTCGGCGACGTCGTCACCTATCACTTCCTGCAGGCCGGTCGCGCGCCCGACGTCGCGGTGGTCGACGAACGAACCAAGCGATCGGCCGTCGACGAGGAGATCCGGGAGACGGTCACCGAGTCGACCAACCTCGAGGCCGTCAACCCGCCGGCGGAACTCTCGGCCGAGATGATCGAGGCGCTTCGCGAGGCCATAGCGAGCGACGACCCGACCACGATCCTCGTCGAGGGCGAGGAGGATCTGGTCGCCGTACCCGCGATCGTCGCCGCGCCCGAGGGCGCAAGCGTCGTCTACGGCCAGCCCGACGAGGGGATGGTCCACGTAAAGGTGAGCGACGAGCACCGAGCCGAGATGCGCGCGCTGCTCGATCGGTTCGAGGGCGACACGGAGCGATTCTGGGACCTGCTCGAGGGCAGCGACGCCGAGTGATTTTCGCCGGTCGATCCCGCCGAAGCGGACCGGTTCTGCTGGACTTATCGTAACCGGCGGCGTATTCGAGTTCGATGAGAGACGGCTCCGACGCGAAACGAGCGGCCGCGTCGTCGTTCGACGTCGCCGCTGGCGATTACTTCGACAGCGACGTCCACAGCCAGGGAGCGGATCTCGAGCGCCTCGCCGACTGGTGTCGGGACGCGGACGCAGTGCTCGACGTCGCCACGGGCGCGGGCCACGTCGCCGGAGCCATAGCTGAGCGCGACGTCTCGACCGTCGTCGCCGTCGACGCCTCGCGAGCGATGGTCGCGACCGCCGAGCGGGAGTTCGACGGGGTCGCGGGCGCGATGGCCGACGCCGAGCGACTGCCGTTCGCCGCGAACTCGTTCGACGCCGTCGCCTGTCGAATCGCAGCCCACCACTTTCCCGACCCGGAGGCGTTCGTCGCGGACGTCGCCCGCGTGCTTCGTCCGGGCGGGACGTTCGCGTTCGAGGACAACGTCGCGCCGCCCGACCCGGCGCTCGAGTCGTTTCTCGACCGCGTCGAACGGCTCCGCGATCCGACGCACGTCCGTTCGTACCGCACGGAGCAGTGGTGCGAGTGGCTCGAGGAGCAGGGGTTCGTCGTCGAGGAGAGCCACCACCTGACGAAGACCCTCGAGTTCGATAGCTGGGTTGCCGCGCAGTCGGTCGACGCCGACCGCCGGGCGGAACTCGAGTCGATACTGCTCGACGCCTCGTCGGCGGCGACGGAGTTCTTCGAGATCGAGGCCGAAGACGGGTCCGTTCGGTCGTTCGCGAATTGCAAGGCGCTCGTCCGCGCGACTCGAGTCGAGTGACGGGCCGAAGCGGAGGGTAGGTGAGGTGAGCGGGTCGGGTCGACGTCCTCACTCGAGGACGGTGTGCTCGAGGGTGCCGATCCCCTCGATCTCGAGTTCGACGGTCGAGCCGTCCTCGAGCCACTTACCCAACTCGAGTCCACACCCCCCACCCACGGTGCCGCTCCCAATGACGTCGCCGGGGTGGAGCGTCTCGGACTGGGAGACGTGTGCGATGATGTCGGCAAAGGAGTGGTACATCTCGTCGACGGTGCCCTCCGACCAGATCTCGCCGTCGATGCGGGCGGTCATGGGAGCCTCGAGGACGTCGATGTCCTCGGCGGGAACGACGTACGGGCCGAGCCCGTTCGCGAAGTCCTTGCCCTTCGCCGGACCGAGCCGCCCCTTCATCTCCTCGCCCTGAATATCGCGGGCGCTGAAGTCGTTGAAGACGGTGTAGCCGGCGATGTACTCTTCGGCGTCCTCGGCCGCGATATCCCGACCGCGTTTACCGATCACGGCCGCGATCTCGAGTTCGTAGTCCATGATCGACGAGTACGCGGGCCACTGCACCGTCTCGCCGGGCGCGACGACGCTGTCGGCGTTGCCCTTGTAGTACACCGGCAACTCGTACCAGACGTCGTCGATCTCGCCCTCCAGGCTGTTCTGTACGTGTTCTTCGATCGCCATGAAGTCTCGCAGCGAGTTGGGGCGCGGCAGGGGAGCGAGCAGGTCGTACTCGCCGGGTTCGTACTGGATTTTCGCCCCGCCCGGACCGCGCTCGGCGTCAGTTTCGACCGCGTACTCGAGGGCTTCCCGCGCATCCGCGATCGCGCGATCGCCGCGCTCGAGGAAGGCGATCATCTCCGGCGGGACGTGGGCGTGGGCGAGGTCCGCGGGCGCGGGTTCGCCCTCGGCCTCGAGGGCCGCGCCGTAGGCCGCGGTGAGATCGATGAGGGTGGCCTCCCCGGCTGGCGTCTCGTCGTCCGCCGTCGACTCGTCGACGGCACCGATGCGTTCGACCGCCCCGACGGGAGTCTGGACTTCGAACGTCGCGAGTTTCACGCTGCGTCACCTCCGGTCTCGCTGCCGGCTCCGTCGCTCGCGTCGTCCTGGACGAACGCGACGGGACGAACCCAGCCGCCGCTCCCGCCCTCGATCGTGATCGGGAACGCGACGATCGGGACGTCGGTCTTGCGCGGCAGTTCGTCGAGGTTTGCCATCTTCTCGATCTGGCAGTATTCGACCTCGCGGCCGGCGAAGTGAGCAGGCCACAGTTCGTCCGAATCGCCCGACTCGACGTACCGTTCGCCCATCGCGGCGAACGGCTTGTCGAAGCCGTAGGCGTCCGTTCCGATCACCTTCACGCCCTGTTCGACGAGGTACTTCGTTCCCGCGGCGCTCATGCCGGGGAACTGGGTGAGATACTCCGGCTGCCCCCACAGCTCGTCGGCACCGGTCTGGATCAGCACGATCTCGCCCGGCGAAAGCTCGTGATCCAGGTCGTCGAGGGCATCCTCGAGATCCGTCGCCGAAATCTCTTCGCCGGGATCCATCCAGCGAAAGTCGAGGACGACGGCGTTGCCGCGACACCACTCGAGGGGGATCTCCTCGATCGTCTTCGCCGGTTCGCCGTCGACCTCGGGGCCGTAGTGCCAGGGGGCGTCCATGTGGGTGCCGGCGTGGGGGATGACCTCGAGGTCCTCCCAGGCCAGCCCCATCCCGTCGGGGAAGTCGCTCGCCTCGACGTCGTGGCCGAGTCCGCGGAGGTTCTCCGCGAGGCGCTCGGCACCGGCCTCGTGGTCGAACGCGTCGATCGACGGCGGCATCGGCTCGCTCGGCGGGTCGTCCTCGAGGCCAATACTCAGGTCGATCAACGTTGCATCGTCGGCTGTCACCAATCCGCTCATAGCAACTACGTTTCGAAGCACGTATTTGAAGCTGACTGCGACGGTCGACTGAACGACGACACGACACGCCGAATAGAACTGGATATTCGTAACCTCCTAATACAAAGAGTGATTGATATTGTACAATGACCTACGAAACACTGGATGACGATCTGGTAAACGAACTTCTCGACAACGGTCGCGCGAGCCTCCGCAGCCTCGCCGAAGAGCTCGACGTCTCGGTAACGACGGTCTCCAACCACCTCTCCGATCTCGAGGAAGAGGGCGTCATCGAGGGCTACACGCCGAAAGTCAACTACGACGAACTCGGCTACGACGTCACCGCGATCATGCAGCTCAAAGCCGAGGGCCACGCGCTGCCCGAGATCACCGAGACGCTTCGAGACCACCGACAGATGATCTCAGTCTACGAGGTCACGGGCGATTACGACGTGATCGCGGTCGGCAAGTTCGAAGACACCGACGACATGAACGACCAGATCAAGACCCTGATCACCGATCCGGACATCAACCAGTCGAACACGAGCATCGTTCTCAACACCGTCGCCGAGAACGAACAGTTCGAACTCGAGACCGACGACGACTGAGCGAAATCGCTCCCACCGGGGAGTAGACCGTTTTCGCGCTGGAGACCCCGATAGGGCGACCGAGTCGCTTCCGTATCGGTAGCGATAGCATCGAAGCGCCGTTCCGAATCGTGGCGTTACCGAGCCGACGTCCCGGAACTGCCGACGGCGAGAGTCGATAGTTGACTCTGGGGGTGAGAACTCGATGCTCCCGACATCGCTTCGAGAGCCATCGCCGCCACGTCCGAGAGAATCTCGAGAAGGTATTTACACGCTCACGAGAACTCCATGAACATGTACGATTTCGTCGTTGTCGGCGTCGGACCGCCGGGCGCGCGCTTCGCCCGCCGCGCCGCCGAAGACGGCTACGACGTGCTCGCCGTAGAGAAGGGGACGATCGGCGAGCCGCTGGCCTGCTCGGGACACGTGAGCACGGATATCTGGGAGTTCACCGGCGACGGCGCGCGCGAGGAGTTGTTCCAGAACGAGATCTACGGCGCACGATTCCACGTCGGCGGGCCACACAGCGAGGCCTACCCCTTCTACAAGGACGAGGTCGCGTCGAACGTCATCGACCGCGTCGGGCTGGATCGCCACCTCGCTGATCTCGCACGCGAGGCGGGCGCGGACGTCCGCGAAGGGCACACCGTCACGGCGGTCACCGAACACCACGACCGCGTCGAAGTCACCGCCAACGGCCCCGACGGCACTGTCGAGTTCGAGGCGAAGATGCTCGCCGGCTGTGACGGGGCTCGGTCGCGAGTGCGGGACGAACTCGACCTGCCCGAACCCGACGAACTCCTCCACGGCGTGCTCGCGTTCTCCGAAGAGGACGACCACCAGAATTTCGTCGACGTCCACCTCACCGCGCCGACCTTTTTCGCCTGGCGCATCCCCCGCGGCGACGCCGGCGTCGAGTACGGGCTCGCGGCGCCGCCGGGCGTCCAGGTCACCAAACACTTCGAGGAGCTGATCGACGGCTACGAGATCGACGTCTCCCACCGCTGCTCGGGCCCGATTCCGATCGGACCCCCGGACCGCGTCACGAGCCGACGCGCGTTCCTGATCGGCGACGCGGCCGCCCAGACCAAGCCCTTCACCGGCGGCGGCATCCTCTACAGCATGACCAGCGCCGACCACGCCGCCCGCGAGATTGATCCCGACCGGCCGACCACGCTCGCAGCCTACGAACACGCCTGGCGCGACGATCTGGAACGCGAGCAGGAACTCGGCCACTACCTCCGTCGGGCCTACTCGCTCCCGGAACCCGTCCAGCACCTCGGTCTCGGCGCACTCTCCGGCGAGATCGGCGTCCACATGGACCGGCCGACGTCGCTCGTCTCGCCGTCGCACCTCAAAGCGATGCTCTCTCGCTCGCGAGACTAATCACACAAAAAGCCATCTCTGAATCGTACTGGCGAATATGATTATACAGTATCGAGAATATAGCCACAGATCTTAACAATGATCGTGTCCTCCGATCGTATGGTGGGTGGATGTGACGCTCCACGCTGGAGCCGTCCGTGTGCCCAAACGAATCCGCCCACCGTTCTCAGCGACGCACTGACCCTCGAGCGAGCCCATCCCGTGCTCGCAGTGCCGTCGCGCCGCCGAGAACCGAACCGAGCAGCCGATTCGGTCCGTCGCCGCACACTCGTTTTTCCGGAGTGGGTGTGACCTCGCCGCCCCCAGCGGTCGTCCGTGTGCCCGCGAGAGCGTGTTGACACGCTCCGATCACCAGTCTTCCGCCGAATACGTTCGTCCACGCACCGTCGGCGTCTCGAGCCGCCAAAACCCGAATCGTCGACGCGCACGGTGGAACCCGCAGCCGACAGAGCGAAGGCGACCGTCCCGAAACGGCCAGTAGATGACTGGCCGGCAGCGCGCTGCAGTCGAGTTCGTCGCGCGGAGCCTCGAGCGACTCGGAATCATCGACGCCGAGCGGTTCCACCCGACCGCGGATCTGGCGTGGCCCCGGATCGTGACCGGCTTCGCGATCATGTCCAAGCAGACGGCCGACCTGGCGATGGTCGGTATCGCGGTCGGGACGGCAGGAACCGCGGGACTGGCGTTCGCCCTCGCGTTCTGGGAGATCGTCACGATGATCGGACTGGGGCTGGCCGGCGGCACCGTCAGTCTGGTCTCCCAGAACTACGGCGGCGAGGAGACCGGCCGCGCCTCGCTCGTGGTGACACAGAGCATCCTGCTCGCGATCGCGATCGCGCTGCCGATCGTCGCCGTCTTCCTGCTCTTCGCGGACTCGCTGATCGGTCTCTTCGGCGCCGAACCGGCCTCGCTCGAACACGGGAGCACCTACCTCGTCTTCGTCGCGCCGGCCGTCCTGTTCGAACTCCTGAACCTGATCGCCAGCCGGACCTACACGGGCGTTGGCGACACGTTCACCGAGATGGTCGCCCGCGCGGGCGGAGCGATCCTCAACGTCGTGTTGAGCGCGATCCTCATCTTCGGCTTCGACCTCGGCGTCGCCGGCGCGGCGATCGGTACGACGCTCTCGACCGGGTTCGTTACCGTCATCCTCGGCTGGGGTATGGTGGGCCGATCCTACGGCGCACTCGGGATGGAGCCCAGTCCCGTCCCCGTCACGCGCTCGGGGCCGTGGCTCGAGCCGACGATTCTCCGGCAGGTGATCGAGATCTCCGCGCCCGAGATCGGTCGCAAACTCGCCCAGGGGATCGTCGTCTTCCCGCTGCTGTGGATCGCGGCGACGTTCGGCCCCGTGGTCGTCACCGCCCTCGAGGTCGGCCGACGCGTCCGGAGCGTGATCAACAGCGTCAACTGGGGGCTGTCGCTGGCCTCGAGTTCGCTCGTGGGCCAGCGGCTCGGATCGAACGAGGAGGACGAGGCGGGCGCTTACGGCGCGGCGATCATCCGGCTCTCGGTGGTGTGTTTCGCCGGACTCGCCGCGCTCGTGGTCGTCTTCGCCGAACCGATCGCGAGCCTGTTCGTCGGGAGCGAGGAGGTCGCGCTCGCCGCGACGTTCGTCGCCGTCGGCGCGATCAGTTCGATCGGGTTCGGAATCGACGGCGCCGCGGCGGGGGCACTGCTCGGCGCCGGCGACACGCGCTGGCCGTTCGTCGCCTCGCTGGTCGGCCGCTACGGCTTTGCGGTTCCGGCGGCGGCGCTCGGACTGGTCACCCCGCTCGGCGTCACCGCGCTCTACTTCGCCCTGTTGCTCGAGACGTTCGTTCCGGGCGGGATCAACTACTGGCTGTTCCGAAGCGGCCGCTGGAAGGTCGTGAGTCGGCGGTATCGCCCCTCCGCCGATGCCGATTGAAAACGTGGACGGCCGAGCGGATACCGGCCGTCGCTTCGACGGGGCCGGCTGAGACGGTCAGTCGCTTCCGGTTCGCGGAGCGACGGATCCGCCGAACAGGTTCTCCGGATCGAACTCGGTTTTGCGATCGACCATCCGCTCGTAGTTGTCCCCGAAGCGCGATTTCGCGGGGTCCTCGTTCAGGCCAGGGAAGTTCCCGTAGCTCCCGGACGCAACCGCCAGCTCGCTCGTTTCGGCGATTCCCGCTCGACCCCAGGCGACGTTCGCGTCGTCGTCCGCGGGGTTGCCCCAGTTGGCCTCGAAGTTGAGCATGTACGGCTTCTCCCGGTGGCGGAACGCGGTCGCGTCCGCCGGGACGTCCTCGACGGCGCCGCCGAGACACCAGAGGTCGATCGTCGAGAGCTTCGAGGGGGCCGACTCGGTGTACCGGACCATGATATCGACGACCTCGTCGGTGACCTCGGTGAGGTAGACCGACTTCCAGTAGTACCGGAGTCCGTCGGGGTAGTCCTCGTCGAGCATCGACTGCACGTCGACGTAGTCCATCGGTCCGCTGAAGTCGGCGAGCGGCGTCGCGCTCTCGCGCAGCGGTCGGAACACCTCGTCGCCGTCCGGCGGATCGCCGCGGTACGTGCCGAGCATGGCCAGGGCGGGGTCGCCCCACGAGTCCTCGGGGAACTCCTCGAGGTCGGGAATGTAGCCGGTAAAGGCGAGCACGCCGGCCTCGCGCGGCGCGTCGGCGGTCCACTCGAGGGTCCGCTTCATCACCGCGGCCGCATCGTCGGCGTGGAACCACACGAAGAACGCGTACACCTCGGGACCGACCTCGTGAAGGTCGAACTCGAACGACGTGACGATGCCGAGGGAGCCACCGCCGCCGCGGAGCCCCCAGAACAGGTCCGCGTTCCGGTCGGCGCTTGCGGTGTGGACCTTTCCGTCCGCGGTCACGACGTCGACGCTCCGAAGGTTGTCCAGTGCGAGTCCGTACTGCCGACTCAGGTGGCCGTAGCCGCCGTTGAGGGTCAACCCGGCGACGCCGGTCTCCGAAACCGCGCCGAGGGCCGTCGCGAGGCCGAACAGCTGCGTTTCGCGGTCGACGTCGCCGAGGGTCGCGCCGCCCTCGACGCGAACGGTTCGGCGGTCCGGATCGACGCGGGCGCTCCGCATCGCCGAGAGGTCGACGACGAGGCCGCCGTCGCAGACGGCCGTCCCGGCTACGTTGTGTCCGCCGCTCCGAACCGCGAGCGGCAGGTCGTGTTCTCGAGCGAACGCTACCGATGCAACGACGTCCGCGACGCCGGCACAGCGGACGACGACCGCAGGATACCGGTCTATCATTCCGTTCCAGACCTGTCGAACCCGGTCGTACTCCGGATCCGACGGACGGACGACGTCGCCGGAGACGTCGGCTTCGAACGCCCGAACGTCGCTACTCGGAAGGTCGGCGAGCGCCTTCTCACCTGCTGTCTTGCCTACCGTTGCCATGGGTCGGACTACGCCATCAGCGGCGATAAACTAGTTTGACGATTTATACGATGATCAACCGTGTAGATACGACGGCGTCGCCGATCGAGCGTCTGAAACCGGCCTAGTCAGCGAACGACGGCACTCGGTCCAGTGGTCGGAGCGTCCACTCGCCGGCCGACTCGAGCGCGGGAGACAGTTATCACCCCAGCGCACTTTCATCCGGTATGGCTGACCCTGCAGCGCCGGAATCCGAATCGGACGATAGCGACGGGTTCGACGAGACGGGCTTCGGTTCCGGAATCGCGATCGGAATGGCGATCGGCGTCTCGATCGGTATCGCAACCGACAATCTGGCGCTGTGGCTGCCGATCGGCATCGCCATCGGCGTCGCGCTCGGCGCCGGAATGAATCAGTGAGCGTCGCTTAGTCCACGCTCGAGGGGCGAACCGTCGTCCGCTGCGTCTCGGTTTCCTCACCGCGCTGCTCGACGACCACGTACTGCACCTCGACGACAAGCGACTCGTCGCCGTGCGGTTCGATCGCCTCGTAGAGCCGATCGGCGAGCCCCGACTCGGGTCCCGGCTCTTCGCCGCCGACGGTGACGACGACTCGGTCGACCGATTGAATCGGGTAGTCGCCGTCGAGTTCGACCGTCACATCTTCGTTCTGGAGGTGCTCGTACTCGGATTCCGCGAGCACCGCCTCGACCTCGTCCTCGGCCGACGACTCGAGTTGGGTCGTGTGGAAATCCAACAACGTGACGCCGGCCAGCGGCGCGGCGAGCACCAGCAGGCCGACGCCGAAGATCGTCGCGTAGGTGTACGTCGGTTTGCGGGTCGGTGCGACCTCGAACAGCCCCTGCGGACGGTAGCCGGCGACCCACAGCGTCGCCAGCGCGGCGAGGTTGATCGACAGGAGGTTGACGACCACGAGCACGGCGGCGCCGATCGCCGCGCCGTACATCCCCCAGGCGACCGTGATCCCGACCGCGGCGGAGGGCGGGATCAGCGCCGCGGCGATCATCACGCCGACGATGGCCTCCGAGAAGCCCCGCGTCAGACTCAGGATGCCGGCGATCCCGGCACCCAGCGCCACCGCGAGCGAGAACAGGTTCGGCGAGACGCGCTCCTCGAGTTCGGTCGCGACGACGATATCGACCCCCGCGGGCTCGAGGCCGGCGAATCGGGCGAGGGCGGCGAGAACGATCGAGGCACCGACGACGATCGCGACGCCGACGAACTGGTAGGAGAAGCCGGTCGCCTTGAGCCGGTCGTCAGCGGTGACGATGCCGACGTTGGCCGCGAGCGCGGGCCCGAGCAGCGGGGCGATGACCATCGCCCCGATGACGACCGCCGGCGAGTCGGCCAGCAGTCCCGCGGTGGCGACGACGGCGCTGATGAGGAGCATGACGGCGTAGATCGGAAACGGCGGCGTGAGTTCGCTAGCTTTCGTCCGGAGGACCTGCCTCGAGGTGCGAGCCCCCTTGCCGCCCTGACTGTACTGATCGCGAAGCGTCGAGAACTGTTCGGAGAGGACCGTCTCGGCGTTGATCACGACGACGCTGGAGTCGTCGCTGATGCCGGCTCGCTTCAGCCGGTCGAGCACCGGTTCGACGGCCCGCGTCGGCAGCGGGAACCGGACGACGGCCGTGTACCCTCGGCCGCTGGTCTCGTCGCTGACGACGTAGTCGACCCCCTCCTCCTCTAAGATGTCGAGGACGGCCCGCCGTTTCCCCTTCGGGACCGTAATCTCGAGGTAGCGCATACCGGGGACACCATCGACCCGCGGAAAGTACTGCGGTCGGCAGTGGACGGGTGATCGTTGGTTTCACTCGTGAGGGTGTCATAGAAGAGTTTTCACACTGTGATTACGGCGCTTCCCCCGGTTGTCTCCTCGTTCGTAGTCGGTGCTGTCTGGCGATTCACCAAAACACCTCGAGTCGGTTTTGCTCGGATCTATTAGAAGCGTCCAGGACTGCCAGTAAGTATGGCCACAGGAGCGAGCAGAGCGAATATTCCGACACCGAATGCGATGAGTATCCGACGTTGTCGCCGCTCATACAAGTCTTCACCCGTGTCATTCCAGCGTGATGATTGGTTAGAATCTCGTGATTGGTTACGGAGTTTCAGGGTCGCCCAGACGACGTACCCCCACAATGAGATTGTCACACAGGCCCACGACACGATCCCGACAACTACGAGAGGGTTGGACTGTGGAATCATGACTCCGTCTGGCAACGTTGCTGCATATACAACAAGCCCAATAACTGAAAATAGAAACGAACTTCCCCCTACGACAGCCACTGTTCCGAACACTTGTCCGAACGTGTCGGGATAGAGATGAGTTTTCAGTTGTTCACTCTGACTTTCAGCGGGTGACTGTTTGGCCATATTTTCTTTTACAAGTTCAGATCATTTGATCAAAATCTTTTGCCATTCTAACCCAGAATTTGTTGTGAATGGAACATGTCACAAACTCCGTCACTATTTCGAAATCCGCTCTTTCGACGGGGAATAGCTGTATTTGATGCTGTTCTGCTTGCCGGGGTAGGATTCTTTCTTGTCGAAGACGAGGTTGCACAGTTCCTGGTGTTTGTCATTGCTCCTACTGCTCTTGTACTCACACCGCGAATATTGAAACGAACAGTTGAAAAAGAATAGCCTTCTTAAAGCGTAACTCCATGATAATCATGATAAATACCGGGTTCGCGTCGCAAAGCGGTTCAGCACTACATAAAGCCGCTTAGTTAGAACGTCTGCTTGCTGTGAATGTGCCTATCAAACAACACTGAGGGTGTCATAGAAGAGTTCTCACACCGTGATCACGGTACTTTCTGGATTGCCTCCTCGTTCGTAGTTGGTGATTGCGACGACGAGGCGCAGACACAGTGCAAGGAACACCTGCGCTCGTGCATGGACGCGGCCTCGGTCGAACACACGCCCGAGGCCGCAGTCCTTGACTGACTCGTTGGTTCGTTCGATGCCACTCCGGCGGTTGTACGTCTTAGCTTGCATTGATTGCTTCAGTTGGACGTCCTGTCTTACATGGACACAGAAATCTGGGCACTGGACGAGGTGACGCAATCGCTCGGCAAAATTACCGCCGAACTACCCCGGGGCATTCCACAGACGGCCGTCCTCGAGAACCTGATCCCGATATTATAAGTATCTGCCACGATACGATCAGCACGGAAGCCGCGTTCAACTCGTCGCGCGGGCATGCGCTGAAATGCCCCGGGTGCAGGAACACCCGAGACGTGGCTTCCAGCCGAGAGGCTCGAAAGCCATGTTCGCGTTACTTCTGCCGGGACATAAACGTCCCGCACGACCGAGGTACCGTACTCGAATAGCGACAGCGCCCGCCAACGGCTGCTCGTCACTCGTCGACCCACACTCGAGAGTCGGCGGTTCGAACTCGAGGTCGAGGGGCGATGGTCGATGACTCGTCGGGAGACGACGAGGAATCGCCAGCCGAACCCGACGGCTCGCCGGCGGACGACGCCCTCGAGATTCACCCGGAGCGCCGGACGCACTCGAGGCCGCTCGCGGAGTCCGACTACCCGTCCTGTCCGAACTGCGGTGAGACGGTCGCCATCGTGGTCACCACCGGCCCGACCGACCACGTCGCCTCGCCGTGTGGCTGCCGACTGGGATCGCCGGAGCGCTGAGCGCGCTCGGTCACACGCCGGTGATTTTTCGATCGACCGCAGCCCACCACGACTAGTGGTCGGCGCCGACGATTCCGCAGGCGATCGCGTCGGGGTTGCGAATCTCCTCACCGTCGACGGCGTCCGGATCCAGCAGGAGGATCGTGTCGTCGGGCATCTCGTCCTCGATCTGTACCGGCCGGCCCAGTACCTCCTCGAGTTCGTCCGCGTCGTCGATATCGAACTCCCGCTCGAGCAGGAGTTCGGCGTTCGCTCGCGAGAGCACGAAGACGAGATCGGACGGGTCGGCGGCGTCGTTCGCGCCCGCCTCGAGCAGCTCGGAGAGCGAGTCGGCGCTGACTTCGTCGAACGAGCGAATCGTCACGCGTGCGGTGTCGGAGCCGGGGGCGTCGCTCGACTGCGTGCGCAGTCGCGCGGACAGTTCCTCGAAATCCGTGGCGGTGTCGATCGGAGTGTCGTGACTCGAGCCCATAGCGGGAGTCGGCCGTCGCCGTCCTTGACGGTACGGCCGGCCAGTTCCGGGATGGGGCCGTGCGACGGAGTGAGACCTATCCGTAAGGCGAGCCTCGCTGTCAGCCGGCGCTCGGTCGAACGAGGCCGTTCGGCCAGCACTCACCTGTACGATTATTGTGTGCCACACCGTACCATGGCCATGGGAGAGACGCTCGACGATATCGACTTTCTCGTCCGCTCCGACCACCGCGTCGGAGTACTCGAGACGCTGGCCGAACGCCCGGGTGATCGGAACGACCTGCGCGCCGCGACGGGGGCCTCTTCGCCGACGATGGGACGAATCCTCGCCGATTTTCAGGATCGCCACTGGATCGAACGGGACGGACGAACGTACCGGCTGACCGAGTTGGGCGAGTTCGTCGCCGACCGGTTCGGAACCTTCGCCGACGCGATGGCGCTCGAGCGACGACTCCGAGCGGTCTGGCCGTGGCTACCGCACGAGGTCGAGGGGTTCGGCGTCGACCTGTTCACCGACGCGGTCGTCTCCGTTCCGGGTCCAGGATACCCCTATCAGCCCGTCGAACGGCTCACGCAACTGCTCGCGGAGACGACGACGATGCGCGGATTCGGGATGGCGATCCTCAAATCGAGTAACCTGGAGCCCTTTTTCGACCGCGCTCTGGACGATCTGGTGTGTGAATACATCTATCCACCCGCCGTCTTCGAAGAACTCCTGTCGTGGGACGGCAAGACCGTCGCGGAGGCGACCACGCGATCCAACTACACCGTCCTGTTGCACGACGACCTCCCGATGGGCGAACGGTGTGGGATCTGCCTCTTCGACGACCGCGTCAGCATCTGTTGTTTCGATCACGAGACCGGAACGCTCCGCTCGCTCGTCGACACGGGGAGCGACGAGATGTACGGCTGGGCGGCGTCGTACTACGAACAGTTCCGGGTGGAAGCCAGTCCGCTCGAGGCGGCGGACGACCTCCTCTCGGTCGAACCGTTCCCGTGAGCGGTGTCCGAGTCGAACCCTCGCTCTGCCGGCCGCTGCGTTCACGCCGTGAAATATTTCACTAGGAAATTATACATTCGCCCGTCGCGTACTCGAGTTCGTGGTGAACTGTCATGAGCGAACAAGAACGCCAATCCGGTGGCTGGCAGCTCGAACAATCCGCCTCCGAGGCCTACGAACGCTACTTGGTCCCACCGCTGTTTGCCCCGTGGGCCGAACGACTCCTCGATGCCGCCGATCCGCGTGAGGGTGACCGTCTCCTGGACGTCGCGTGCGGGACCGGCATCGTGGCGCGCAGCGCCGCCTCTCGAGTCGATGAACGCGGAGCCGTCGTGGGCCTCGACACAAACGAGGGAATGCTCGCGGTGGCGGCGGAGACGACCGATGACGAACGCCGACCCGCGATCGAGTGGCGACGGGGGGACGCGACCGACCTCCCGTTTCCCGAGGGACGATTCGACGTCGTCTGCTGCCAACAGGCCCTCCAGTTCGTCGACGAGCCGTCCGCTGCACTCGAGGAGATGCACCGGGTCCTCGCGCCGGGCGGGCGCGCGGCGCTCAGCGTCTGGCGGCCGCTGGAGTACCAGCCCGGCTACGTCGTCGCGGCCGACGCGCTGGAGCGACACATCGGGGACGAAGCCGGGGCGATGATGCGCTCACCGTTTCCCGCGTGGGACGGGGACTTCCTCCGAACGCTCGCCCGCGAGGCGGGGTTCGACGACGTATCGATCACCATCGAGATCGGCACGATGCGGTATCCATCGGTGGCGGAGTTCGTCCGCCGGGAAGCCGCAAGCTCACCGCTGGCTGAGCCGATCGCAGCCGCCGAGCGGACGGTTCGGGACGAGCTGATTCGAGCGGTTGGGGACGGGCTCGACGCGTACACCGACGACGAGGGAGTCGTCTTCCCGATGGAGTCGTACTGTCTCACCGCACACGAATGACGACGGAACGCGTTCGCCAGCTGTCGTCGAAACGGGATCACTCCTGACCCTCAAGAACCCGAATCAGGCGCGTGAAGCTACGGGTCACTCGAGCCGCGACCGGCGAACCACTCGTCCATCCAGCCCGTGAACTCCATGCGCTCGTGCATGCGCCACTGAACGAGGGCCAGGGGTAGCGGGACGGCCGTCAGCGCGGTAAAGAGCCAGATCGTCGGCAGTCCCCGCGTCAGGACCCAGATCAAACAGACGAGTCCGACGACGCTTTCGAGGACCGACATCGCGATCCAGATCCGCCAGAGTCGATTCGCCCTGGCACGCTGTTCTGCGGTGTAGATCCGATAGCCGTTGGCGACGGCGAGCGGCCCGCCGACCAGAAAGACGACCGAGAGAACGATCGTCACCGTTTCGAACATACGGCTCTCTCGGACGGAAACATCAAAAATCCATCTCCTCTTCTGGGGTGGACTACAGGCAGTCGGACAGTCGATCCGACCGACTCGAGCCCGTAGCGACCTCCAGTAGCGCTATCCGTGATACCGGCTGGCGGGTTCCAGCAACGGGCTCGAGGCCATCAGGCGCGTTCGGGCTCGGATCGTTGCTCGTCGTCGGTCTCCGCGGATCGCCGTGCGAGCGTTCCTCGTTTCGACACGTAGTAGGCGAAGACGAGAAAGCCGGCTGCTGGGAGAATAATCCCCAGGTCGTACTGTTCGGGGTTCTCGAGTCCGAGTCGCCTCGCATCGATGTAGACGAGCACGGCCATCGGGATCTGGATGACGAAGAGACCGACCAGGAGGACGTAGACCAGATCTGACATACCCGGTCGTTTGCTGTCACTCGACGTAACTATGTCGAAGACTGTAAGTATGAGACCGCGCGCCGTTGCGTCGTTTGGCTCCCGGATGGCGAACGCGGGCGTTACTGATATGCCGGTAACCGATCGGACTCGTCCGATCCCTCGAGGAACGGCAACTCGGTCACGGTCGCGGGCACTTCCTCGCCGGCGACGCGAACCGTCAGCTCGTCGCTTTCGAGGCCGTAGTCGACGAGCGCGAGCGCGATGACCGCCTCGAGCAGCGGGCTCTCGCCCGCGCGAGTGACCTCGCCGACGGAGGCGTCGCCGTCGAAGACGGCTGCGCCCGAATCCGGAACTGCCTCTCCCTCGAGCGTCAGCCCCACTAGCCGCCGACTCGGCTGGCCGCGGTTCTCGACGCGGGAGACGACCTCCTGGCCGACGTAACAGCCCTTCTCGAAGTCGAGTGCGTTTCGCAGGCCGAGCACGTTCGGCAGCGTGCCCTCGAGTTCGGTCTCGAACAGCGGCGAGCCGGCCTCGAGCGCGAGGCTCTCGAGCGTTCGGTAGCCGAAGGGCGCGGCGTTGAGCCCCTGCGTCTCGAGGGTGCTGTAGACGGCTTCGGCGTCGTCGGCTCCGCAGATGACCTCGTAGCTCTCCTCGCCGGTGAGTGCGTCGGTGCGGATGACGGTCACGCCCTCGTCGCCCATCGTCCCGCGGACGAACGAGTAGCGCTCGTCGGGCGACGCCGCGCCGTTGAGGACGCTGGCGATCTTCTCGGTGGCGTGGGGCCCGTGAACGCCGAAGATCGCGTACTCGTCGGTCGCGACGCGGATGTCGACGTCCTGGATAAACACCTTCTCGGACCAGTCCTCGGCCAGCGGTTCGGCCTCGGAAGGCGGCGTGAAGAGCAAGAGGCGCTCGCCCGCGTTGTAGACGTAGAGTTCGATCTCGATCCCGCCCTGTGGCCCGAGGACGAGCGCGTAACAGCCCTGGCCGTCTTCCGCCGGCACGCGGTTCGAGACGACGTTGTCGACGTACTCGAGGCGGTCGTCGCCCTCGACGACGACGACGCCGTAGGCCATCTCGAGCAGGCCCACGCCGTTGCGGACCGCGCGGTGGGTTCGCTCGGGCCGGCCGAAGTGTTCGACGATCGTTCGGCCGTCACGCTCGCCGAACGTCGCGCCGTGATCGGTATGAATAGACTCGATGACGCTCATGCCTACTCTCAGGAGCCTGTGCCCCACAGGCGTTTCGATTCAGAAGGGGAGGCGGTCGCGAATCCAGTCGCCGATCGTCTGCGCCTCGTCTTCGTCGGTCGGCGTGTCGGGAACGACTCGGTCGGCGGGCTTGATCACTGTTTCGCTGGTCCCGGATTCGACGGTGATCAGATCGTCCTCCTTGAGTGTCGACAGCGCGGTCTCGAGTTCGTCGATGTCGACCTCGACGGCGGCGCGGAGTTCGAAGACGGTCATCCCGTCGTCGGTACGATCGACGAGCGCGTCGAGTACCGCCACCTCCGTCGACTCCCGGTCTCGGTACTCCCGCTTTGCTCTCATCCGTCTCCGTCTTCGACGACCGGGGATTTGACGTTTGTCGTTCGCTGAGCGGCGAGGGGGGATCGGTCGGTCGTCGCCGAACGGGTATAACTCGTGTCTCGAGAGGCAGTACGTTTTTTATGCCGTGACTGGGTACGGTGGGACAATGGTCCTGCGATGTTCGCTGCTCGGTCACGACTACGGTGACACCGACGTCGAACGCGAGCGCGAAGAACGGGGCAGTGAGGTCGTCGTAACCGTCCAGGAGTACGAAGAGTGTGAGCGCTGTGGCGATCGGAACGTCATCAGCGAGAACACCGAGGTAACGAGCCTCTCCGCCGAGACGGCCGCCGACGCGCTTCCCGACGAGTACGATCTCGAGTCCGACACGACTGCACCGACCGACGGCGAGGCCGTCGAAACACCACCCGACGCGGCCGCCGACGCCGGCACCGAGGTCGAGTTCTCCGAAGGCGAGAGCGACGCGGCGTTCATCGACGCCGACGACGGTGACGTCGATCCGGCCGCGGCGACTGCCGATGCACCCGAACCCGAGTCGGCGGCCGACGACGAGGAGGACGAGTTCGACGTTCCGACCGACGAGAACGGCGATCCCATCACCGACGACGGCGAGATTCTCGAGGACGACGAGTCGACGGTGGATCGCGACCGCGAACACGGTGAGTGGCCCGACTCGGAGGACGTCGGGCCGCCCGTTGGCGCGGCGAACAAACCGACCGAGTGGCCGGACAGCGACGACGCGGAGGCGGACGACGACGACGCGGTGGCACCCGCCGAGACCGACGACGACGCCGAACTCGTCGACGCGGACACCGAGGTCACCGACGACGCGATCGTCCTCGAGGACGACACCGACGCGACTGGCGACGGAGCCGAGTCACCCGCAGCGGCCGACGCCCGGTCGGTGACCACGTCGGCGCCGACCCCGTCGGACGCTCAGAACGCGGACGATGCGACGCCGCAGGCTGACGCCGGTGGCAATTCCGGCTCCGGTATCGAGCGAGCAGCAACCGCGCCGACGCCCGGCCAGAGCGGCGGCACGGCTCGCGACGACGTCCCCTCCGAGTTCTACTGTCCGCGGTGTGAGTACGTCGCGGGCAGCGACCGCAGTTCGCTTCGCGCGGGCGACATCTGCCCCGAGTGCCGGAAGGGCTACCTCGGCGAGCGCGAGCAGTAGCGCAGCCGCCACGCGCGACCAAGCAGTTGACTGGCGCTCACCGGAAGTAGTCGACTGCTGTCGTCCGCGACGACTGCAGAACAGGGGGCGTTACTCCCCGTCACCAGCCGCTGCACACGCTGTCTGTCGAAGCGATGAGGGATCGGCTATGAAAAGAGGTAAACAGTCCGCCGTGTATTTCCGATTCATGAAGGAGTACAAGATGCGTCGCGGTGAGTACCTCGAGGAGCGAATCCCCGATATGGAGTCGACAGTCGTGGACTACTTCGGCCCCATCACCGACACGGAGGAGTACAAGGGAAGCGACCTCTTCGTGATCGGCGAACCCGACAATCCAGTCTTCGAGAAGGTCGTCGCCGGGACGATCGAGTACTCCGGCAAGAAGGACAAACTCGGCGTCGAGTTCTACGAGCGCGATCCGACCGAACTCGGTCCCGACGAACTCGAGGCCGCAGCCGACGCCGTCGACGCGAAGAACGACTTCCTGCTCGAGGCGACCGGCCGGGACGCCAAGTCCCGCCGCGACTCGATGAAACGATCCGTCGAGGACGATCCGGACCACGACGTCGACGCCTGATCGGCGAACCGCTGCCGCGCTTTTCGGACAAACCATCACGGCTAGCCCGCCGTCCGCGCTACCCGCGGACGATCGATGTCACGCCGGCACTCGACCGGTCACTCGCGCTGGTCCCGTCGCTCGTGGACGGAAACCAATCCGCCGGAGCTGCGAAAGACGAAATCGGCGACGTCGCCGACCTCGATCTCGTTGAAATCTTCGCGGACGACTGCCGTCCGTCGACAGTCGTCGCTCTCGTCCATCTCGCAGGCGCGGATCCGATACTCG
Organism: Natronorubrum amylolyticum; assembly: GCF_052040145.1. Taxonomy (NCBI): domain Archaea; kingdom Methanobacteriati; phylum Methanobacteriota; class Halobacteria; order Halobacteriales; family Natrialbaceae; genus Natronorubrum; species Natronorubrum amylolyticum. The sequence continues at coordinate 939,095 of NZ_JBPPFW010000002.1, read as the reverse complement.
ATGGTCTCGAACTCGCGCTCGAGGCCTGCGACGAGGGCGTCCGAAAGCTCGAGCGGGTCGTCCTCGCCGATCTCGTCGGCGAGGGCCTCGTGGATCTCGCCGTCGTAGAACGCCCCCTCGTCGGGATCGTATCGCCGCACGGCCGCGTCGATCGGATCGTCCGTCTCCGTCGGCTGGAGGCGAACGGACTTCCGGGCGATCTCGACGCGGTCGGCGAGTCCGAGCCGCGTCAGACAGCCGGCGAGGGCGATCGACGGGACGAGGGCGACGAACGCGCGTCGGTTCACAATGCATCGTTCGTGGACCGCCTTCGAGAACCTTTTCCTCGAGACTCCGAAACGGCTAATACCGGACCGTCAAATCACCCGAACGATGGATATCGCTGCGTTCCTGCTCGCGACGCTGGTCGCTCACATCGGCTTCGCTGTCTTCGTCGCCGGCCACGCTCACCTGACGGACACCGACGCCGGAAACTGGCCGTACATCACGCTCGCGCTGGGGCTCGCGGGTCTCGCCGGCTACTTCTTCTACGACGAGTGATAGTAATCGAACATAGCAGGCGGTCGGTTCAAAACGAGCGGCTGCGGGACCGACCACACACCGCTATTGATCTGTGGTGACGCGACTCAGCCCTCGAGGCACGATCACGGGCTGAACACCGACTGTCGAAGATGATTCGATAGGTGGTCTGAGCAATTTTAGTCAGCCATCTGAACAATTATGGGATTCTTGGGTAATTACTGAGATGTCATCTTCTGAACTGTGCCTGGCCCACGCACCAGCGTATACACATTCATAGTCAGATAATACGACCGACTCCCAAGTGCCGTCTATCCACACACGGATAGTCAATTCATTACCAATGTTCGCCGGCAAACCTTCGTCTATGACTACCGTAGTTGCCCTATCCGTATCAGTCCCGTCAAGTTCGTACGAATCCCAGAATACGACCTCACTGTCGGTCTCGAGAGATACTTGAAACCGGACTGTGTGAGACCGTTGATTTATCAACTCAATAACTTCTACAGAAGTAGGTCGTGCTGAAGTATCCCGAAGCTGTTGACATCCTGCAATACTCGGTATTATTCCGACGGATGCTGAGGCTAACACGCATCGGCGATTCATTACTAAATCATTCGGAACTGGAACTAAATAGTTTCTGACCACCGCAGTGTTGGTGAACGCTGTGGGCGATTCGAATTGAACCGACTACGAGAGTCGGTGCGTCTTCGTGGTCCTCCCGTGACAACGGCCGACCCAATCAGGCCAGGAAGACGTGCCGGGGTCGGTCCGCGAGGATGTCGCGACCGAACTCGACCGTCTCGCCGAACGCGTCGCTGCGGAAGAACTGCATGGCGTCCTCGCGGGAGTCCCAGCGGCTGGCGATGAACATGTCGTTCTCGTCCTCGCGGTTGACCAGCAGGTCGGTCTTGCGATGACCGTCCATGTCGGCGAGCAGGCCGGCGACGTCGCCGAAGGTGCCGACGAAGTCCTCGCGGTGGTCGGGTTTGACGGTGTAGAACATCCCCATCGTCCCCCACGAATCGCTGTCGTCATCGCCGGCTTGCCGGACGATATCCGGCAGATCCGCGAGGAAGCCGGCGGCCGTGTTCGCGGCGCGTTCGGTCTCCCAGAGGCTGACGATGGCGTTCTCGGCGTCGTCGCCTCGAGAACCGGCATCGCTGGGCTCGTACACTGCGGTTTTGACGTGCGTATCGTAGTGATCGAAGTTCGTCCGCAGGCCGTCGACCTCGTCGAATAGGTCGTCGGCGTCGGCCTCGGAGTAGAGAACGACCGCGTGGACATCTTCGCCGTGTGGCTGGCCCGCGTAGACGCCGATCTCCTCGAGTTCGCTGCGGACGTCCTCGCCGTCGGAGCCGGGTCGACCGCCGGCGCTCGAGTCGCCGTGCGAACCACTCGAGTCGCCGTGGTGGCCGCCCGACTCACCGTGATGACCGCCGGAATCCGAACCGCCGTGATGGTGTCCGCTCGAGTCCGAGTCGCCGTGGTGATGGCCGCCGTGAGCGTCGCCACCCTCCTGTGGAACTCGGTCGCCCGCGAGGTACGCCCCGAGGTTCTCGGGCGGGAAGCGCCGAGCCGAGAGGAACCGACCGAACTCGGCGAAGCGAGAACTCGAGGGATCGAACCGCATCTCGTAGAGCAGTTCCTTCACGTCGGTCGGATCGTCGCCGAACAGGGTGATACCCCACTCGAAGTCGTCCAGTCCGAGGCTGCCGGAGATGATCTGGGTGACGCGGCCGGCGTACCCCTTACCGATCTCGCCGTGGTTCGAGAGGTACTCCGCGCGCTCGTCGAAGGGGAGTTCGTACCAGTTGTGGTCGGGACCGCGGCGCTTGCTCATCGGATAGAAGCTGAGGAACTCCGCGTCGGGAATCTCGGGCTTGAGTCGCGACTCGATGTAGCGAGCCATCCCGGCGTCCTCCATCTCGGCGTCGTCGTCGAAGTAATCCTGAGACATGTAGCCCGAGACCTCCGTCACCGAGAGGTAGGAGTCCGCCCGCTCGGTGAACTCCGCAAGCGCCGTGTGCTCGAAGCGGCGCTCGAGGGCGTCGATGTCGCCGAGCGTCGGTCGGAGGTGGAGCACGAGCAGGTCGGCCTTGTGGCCGAGGACGGCGAACGTCGCCGAGTCGCCCTCGTTGGCGTCGGCGACGTTCTCGGCGGCGGTGAGGTAGTCGATACCCTCATCGATCGCCTGCGAGCGACGTCGTTCCGGCGCGTCGCGCCAGGCGTCCCAGTCGATCGACCGGAAATCGTGCAGGACGTACCAGCCCTCTTCGGTCTGTGGCGGCTGCCGTCGTTCCATGTGCGCGGGTTGGGTCGGCGGCGCTAAGAAGGACCGGGTTTCGCGACGAGGTCGATTCGCGCCGTTCGCCGCCTAGCCACCGACCGCCGAAATCGTCCGTCTCAACCGCCGCTCGGCAGATTTGGATCCGACCGAAACCCTTTACGTACGGCGGTTTAAATCACGAGTTACATGCGGAAAAGTGGGCCGCCGAAAGGACTCATCGCCTATCTCGTTCTCGAACTCCTCGAGGAGAAACCGCGCTACGGCTACGAGATTTTGAAGGAGATTCGCGAGATCAGCGGCGGCCACTGGGAGCCCTCGTACGGCTCCGTCTACCCCATCCTCTACAAGTTCGAGGAGAAGGGGTGGACCGAACGGATCGAGCGTGCGGACGAACCCGACCGAAAGTACTTCGAGCTGACCGAGGAGGGGTACGCGGAACTCGAGGAGCGCCGCAAGAGCTCCACCGAGAAGGCCCGGGACTTCGCCGACGTCATTCTGGGCTTTTTCCACGTCTACGCGGCGTTCTCGACGGACGAGCGGTTCGAAATCCCCGAATCCGACGGCGAGTGGCGGTTCGACGAGACGTTCAGCGAGTGGATCGTCGAACAGGTCGTCCGCCACCACGAACACTACTTCGACACCGAGTTCGAACGGATCGAGGCGACGCCCGACGAGTTCTACGAGCGCCACGGCATCGACGAAGACGTCGAGGCGGCGAACACGGACGACGACGAAGAAGACGCGGCGAACTGACAGTTACGACCGACCCGAGTCGATCGATTCTAGAGGAGGAAGGGCAGGAACAACATCGTGAGGAAGCTGATGAGCATCGTCAGTCCGATGGTCGTCGTCACCGTGCGCACGTGCCCGCGAGTCGTCTCGACCGGGAGCCTCGAGACGATGGCCTCGGTGCTCGTCCGGAGAATGTGCCCGCCGTCGAGCGGGAACGCCGGAATGCAGTTGAAGAATCCGAGCTGGACGTTGATCCAGCCGGTCCAGAACAGGATGTTCGCGAGGATGAACACCGTGCTATCCCCGAGCACCGCGAGCGATCCCTGCACCTCGTAGAAGTTCTCGACGCCGCCGGTGAAGCCGGCGAAGTTGAACGGGAGCAAGCCGACGACCCCGATGACCGGGAGCAGTATTGAGAGCCCGATCTTTCCGAAGAAGGAGTCGGCGACGCCGCCGTAGCTGCTGCCGCCGTTACCTCCGAGAATGGACAGATACTCCTCGGCTGGGTAGAGCTGAACGCCGATATCGCTCACTTCGAAGCCGGACGTGCCGGGAGTTGGGCTGACGCCGAGGAATCCGGAGTCGTCGCGCGGATGCTCGCCGAGGGTCACGTCGACCTCCTCGCGCTCGCCGTCCAGATAGCCGACGACGGTCGCCTCGTCGCCCGGCTCGGTTTCCGAGAGCAGCGCGTCGAGATCGTCGTAGGAGTGCGTTCGCTCCCCCTCGAAGGAGGTGATGACGAACGTCTCATCGGTCGGACCGAGGGCCTCCTCGAGCGGGCCGTCCTCGACGACGCCGACCGCGGCGCCGATCGGTACCTCGCGCTCGCTCCGGTCGCCGGCCTCGGTTTCGATCGTCAGCGTCACGACCTCGTCGTCGCCGACGGCGTCGAGGAACTCGCGTTCGGTGACGACCGTCTCGCCGTTTACCGCGACGATCGCGTCGCCGGCGTTGACGCCGGCGGGACCGTTCTCCATCGCGGCGGTCACGAGCAGTGACCGATCGACCATGACGGTCCGTTCGCCGTCGAGTTCGAGTTCGACCTGTTGGCCGTCGTGGGCTTCGAGTCGGTCAGCGAGGTCGTCGTTCGTCTCGACGGGGTCGCCGTCGACGGCGGTGATTCGGTCGTTCGGTGCGACGCCGGCGTCGGCGGCGGGCGAGTTCGGAGCGACGCCGCCGACCGCGGCACCGGGGGCGACGGCGATGGCCCCGACGATCGGTCCGAAGAGGAGCGCGAAGACGATGATCGTGACCGCAAAGTTGTTCGTGACGCCCGCCGCGAACATCCGCGTCTGGGCGCCTCTCGAGGCCTTCTTGCTGCTCTCCTGTTCGGGCTCGACGAACGCACCGAAGGGGATGATCGCGAGCATGGCGACGCCCATCGACTTGATGCCGATGTCCTCGACGCGACAGAGCAGGCCGTGGCCGCCCTCGTGGACGACCAGTCCGACGAGGAGCCCGATGACGATGCCGGGCGTCGCCGAGAGCGGCAGGAAGTCGTTGACGCCGGGGAACGGCACGACGTTTCGGGGCTGCTGGACGCCGCCGGTCGGCTGGGGCGACGTGATCGCGGAGATGGCGGCGAGCAAGAGGAGAACGAACATCGCCACCATCACGACGATGGCGATGCCGACGCCGAGGTTGGCCCAGGCCCGCCAGAACCGCTTGGGCTTCGACAGTCGGTCGAGAAACTTCCGGCCGCGTTTGGTGTGGAACGTGAGAATCGGTCCCTGCGCCCCGACGTACTCCGGCAGCAGATCCGCACGTCGAAGGGCGATGATCCCGAACCAGTAGACGAGTAGGCCGGCGACGACCCACGTGAGCGTCTCCGAGCCGTAGAGTTCGGGAACCGAGACGACAGCAGGGAAACCGTGATCCATTGGTCCTACTTCGGGGAGGGGTTCTCAAAGGGCTTTTGTCTGGTCTCGTCGCTTGCTCGAAACCGTCGCGTACCTCTCTCGTTACCGTTCAACTCAGCAGCTGGCAAAAAATGTCGCGAAAAAGCCGCTCATCGAGTTAGTCGACGATGAATCCACTCGCCAGTTCCAGAACCTCGGAGCGAGAGCGAGGTTGATCGAACGCCACCGGGAATCCGATCTCGCCGTTGAGTTCCCGGAGGAACGAGGCGTGTCGCGCTTCGACGCTGTGAATGCTGAGTGCCGGCGGAACGAGGTCGGCGTTCTCGATCGAGGGTGCTGCACCGGCGTACGCCGAAACGCCGACGTCCTCGAGCAACGCGCCCGTTGCGACGAACTCGTCCGGCTGCTCGACGGCCGTTCCGAAGTCGAATTCGGGGCTCGCGACCGGTTGGCCGCCGAGCATCTCGACCGTCTGCCCGAGCACTTCCGCGTGCGTCACTTCGTGATCCCGAACGACTTGCAGTCGGTCGACGACTCGATCCTGAATCGTCCCCAGCTCCTCGAACTGCTGTTGCAGCGTCGCGTCGTCGATGTTCTGGAGCCCCTGCGTGTAGAACTCCGCCTCGAGGAGCTCGAGCGTGCGCGCGTAGTTGAGGATCTCGATGTCGTTTTCGAACTCGTCGGGCACCGCCTCGGGCGGTTCGTCGCCCATCGGTGCGTCGTCTTTCGGCGCTTCGTCGTCGTTCTCGTAGTCGTCGTGATCGTGGGCCGAGACCATCGGTGCAACACCGGCTGCACCGGCACCGAGGATGGCCGACGCGGCGAGAACGCGACGCCGCGACGTGGAACGTCCGGTGGGTGAGTCGGGAGTTGGGTCTCGAATCGCATTCTTGTCAGTATTTTTCATTGTGACTGGATAACTCTCTTTGTAGGCACCGAGGTGGCGGATTCGACTGGGATGGTTGCTCCCCGGAATCCGACACATACACCTACACACCACACGGATTTATAGCCCTCTCACGACATGTTTTGAATGTCTCATATCCGTGCGTGTAACTGAAATCAAAACAGCCGCGTCTCAGTGGCCAGAACGGGGCGTAAATCGAACTTGTTCGCCAACCTGCGCTACACTGTACGATATCTGTCTGCGTTTCGTGCACGTCGTCGACAGTCCCGTCGGACGACGGCTAGTCGAACGCTCGCGAATCGATAGAGAGGCGAGACGACAGAAAGGCCACGCTTCCGATACGCAGTCGTGGACCGCTCGTCGTTAGCGCTCCCGGCGCAACCGAGCGACGACGAACTCGCGGTCGACCTTCGCGAGGAACGAGCCGAGTTTCGGACCCTGCTCCTCGTCGAAAAAGAGCCGGTAGCCCGCGGTGAAGAAGTCGCCGACGTCGACGTCGTGGCGTCGCGCCGTCTCGTAGATCTCGCCCTGAATCTCGTCGGGTTCGTGCCCCGCCTCGATGAAGTCGGCGAGTTCCTCGAGCGCCTCTTCGGTCGCCGCGTCGAACTCGTGGTCCGGAATCTCGGAGCGTTTGAGTTCGTAGTCGAACTCGTTTTCGGTGCGTCGCGCCCAGTTTCTGGCCTGTTCGACGCGCTGGAGTGCCGCCTCGACCGCCCACTCGGGCGCGTCGTCGGGAATGTGACCTTCGCGGCGGGCGATCTCCTCCCGGAGGTCGGGATCGTCGGTCATCCCGAGCACGGCGGCGAAGGTGTAAGGGAGCCGAACGCGCTCCGCTCTCGGCTCCTCGACGACGAACGGGTAGACGCGCTTCGCGAAGGCCGTCTCGTCCTCGTCGGCGTCGATCTCGTCGAAGTAGATCGCCTCGAGGCGGTCGAACTCGTCGACCAACTGGTCGAGCCGTTCGATGCTGAAGTCCCGGGCCTTTGCGGGGTCCTTCGCGAAGAAGTACCGCAGCACTTCGGGCTCTAACAGTTCGAGCACGTCCGAGACGAGGATGACGTTCCCCTCCGAGGAGGAGAAGGGCTCGCCCTCGAGGGTGAACCACTCGTAGACCATCGGGACGGGCGGCTCGATCTCGAGGACGTTGCGCGCGACGTCCTGGCCGCTGGGCCAGGAGCCTTCGGCGTGGTCCTTCCCGAAGGGCTCGAAGTCGACGCCGAGGGTCTGCCACTGGGCGGGCCACTCGAAGCGCCAGGGCAGCTTGCCCTCGCGCAGCGTCGCGGTGCCCTGGTGGCCACAGCCCTCGATCGTTCGGTCACCGGCATCCATGTCGGTACAGGTGTAGTCGACGGTCGCCGGATCGTTCTCTAAGTCGACGCTCGTCACCGTCTCCGTCACCTTCCCACACTCCGCACAGATCGGGTTGAACGGGACGTAGTCCTCGTCGACCTTGTCCTGGTACTCGGCGAGGACGTCGCGTGCGCGTTCGCGGTTTTCGAGCACGAATCGGGTGACGTCCTCGAGGTCGCCGTTCTCGTACAGTTCGGTGTTCGAAAGCAGCTCGATCGGCACGTCGACGGCGTCGGCGCTGTCCTGAATGATCGTCGAGAAGTGGTCGCCGTAGGAGTCACAGCAGCCGAAAGGATCCGGGATATCCGTGTACGGCGCGCCGAGGTTGCGTCCGAGCGCGCCCGCGTCGACGTCGCCGAGGTCGACGAGGTTCCCCTCGAGATCACAGAGGGTTCGGGGGAGCTTTCGCAGCGGGTCGCGGTCGTCCGCGGTAAAGACCTGCCTGACCTCGTGGCCACGATCGCGGAGCACTTCGGCAACGAAGTAGCCCCGCAGGAGTTCGTTGACGTTGCCGAGGTGGGGAACGCCCGACGGCGAGATGCCGCCCTTGACGACGATCGGGTCATCACTGGGTCGGTCGGCCACGCGCTCTTCCACTCGATCCGCGACGACATCCGCCCAGAAGGCGTGCCGTTCCGCGTCCTCGCGCTGGAGGGTGTACGGACTCTCGTCGCTCATCGTTCGTCCTGCGCCCAGTAGGTCGGTTCTTCGCCCGCACCCTCGGGGATGACGTCGGTGCCGTCGTGCTCGCCGTAGCGGACCGCACGCGAGATACGGTCCGGATCGGTACCGTCGAGAACGATCGTGCGCATGCCCGAGCGCTCGATGATCTTCGCCGCCAGCAGATCGACGGGTGCCGACGCGCCGGCGTTCATCTCGAGGCCGGCGATGACGTCGACGAGATCCGCAGCGGAGAGTCGGTCGTACTTCGTCGCCTCGGCGTTCTCGTTAGGGTCGTCGCTGTAGACGCCGGGAACGCTCGTCGCGTAGACGAGCAGATCGGCGTCGACGTACTCCGCGAGGGCCGCGCCGACGGCGTCGGTGGTCTGTGCCGGTGCGACCCCGCCCATGACGGAGATACCGCCCCGCTGCAGCGCTTCGCCGGCCTCTTCGTAGTCTTTCGCCGGCGCCGTCACCGAGTCGCCGCCCAGCGCGGCGATGAGCAGGCGTGCGTTGAGTCGGGTGACGTCGATCCCCAACTGATCGAGCTCGATCTCGTTTGCCCCCAGGTCGCGAGCGGCGCTGATGTACTCGCGTGCGACGCCGCCGCCCCCGACGACGGCACCGACGCGACAGCCGTCCGCGACGAGGTCTTCGACGACGGCGGCGTGTTCGGCTACCCGATCCGTCCCGAGTTCGGGCACGAGCACGCTTCCGCCGATAGAGACGACCACTTTCATGCTATCCCGGTGTAACCGGGTTGCTATCTTAAGGGTTGCCAACTGAGAGGCAGCGCGCGTGTCTCACACGAACACGGGAGCGAATGCCGAAGGACGGTCTCAACGCGACCGCGAGCGGCGTAACTCCCCGCGACGTGAATCGGCGTCGACAGCTACAAAGTCCGAGAGCACCTCGGTTGGAACATGTACGTACTCGGCGTTTGCGACCACGGGGCGGGCGACGACGCGCTCGAACGCGTCGTCAACCGACTCGTCGATCGACTCGAGCGGGAGGGACGCGTCGGCGTCGTCAGGTACGACGCGACGATCGCGGACGGGATACAGGCCCACGACTCGCTGACCGTCGGCGGCGACGTCAGCTACGAACTCGGCGCGGACGGGGACTGGACGGCTTCCGGAACGGGAATGACGATCGACAGCGTCGTCGACCAGCTCGCGGTCGACTGCGACTACGCCGTCGTCGTCGGCGTCGACGGGCTCCGCCACCCCACCGTCGTCGTCGGCGCGGACGGTGAGACAGCGGCTGCTCCAGCGGACGAAAACGACGACCGCGTGATCGCAGCCGTCGAAGCGCCCGGGGACCTCGATCCGGACGCCGTGCTGGCCGCCCTCGAGGACTGTGACCCCCACGAAACTCTCGAGTCGCTCGCCGACCGCGTCAAACGCTCGCCGAAGGCGGAGCGATCCGGTGCGATCGCCACCTTCACCGGCCGCGTCCGCGCGAAAGACGACGCGGACGACGCGCGCACCCAGTACCTCGAGTTCGAGAAGTACGAGGGGATCGCCGAGGAGCGCATGGCCGCCCTCGAGACCGATCTCGAGGCGCGCGACGGCGTCCTCGAGGTCGAACTCTACCACCGGACCGGCGTCGTCGAAGACGGCGAGGACATCGTTTTCGTCGTCGTGTTGGCCGGCCACCGCGGAGAGGCGTTTCGAACCGTCGAGGACGGAATCAACCGGCTGAAAGACGAGGTTCCGCTGTTCAAGAAGGAAGTGACAGTCGACGACGAGTTCTGGGTTCACGAGCGACCGTAAGAGTATTGATTCCGTGAATGATTCGTTCAAAATAGGTCAAGCCTCTCGAAAAAGGATATTCTAATACCCGTGAGTGTTTTGACGGCGATAATAGATTAGCGACGGTTTTAAAACGTCTCGAGCTGTCTAGTCGCCCGAGAGAAGTTATCATTACCGAGAATAAAACGTCGATTACCCCCCAAATCCCTGAACACAAACGAAACGCCGCTAACCATCCTTCCTTTATAACATATTCCCCCTACAAGCCATTGTTGTCGATGAGCACGACAGCCCAACCCTCCACGGAAAGCAAAGAACGTCGCCTCACGAACTACCTGCGCAACCGCGCGGAAGACGGCGAGCTGTACTTCAAAGGCAAGTTCATCGCGGACGACGTCGGCATGTCCCCCAAAGAGATCGGCGCGTTGATGGTCAAACTCTCCGACTCGGTCAGCGACCTCGAGATCGAGAAGTGGTCCTACACGAGCGCGACCACCTGGCGCGTCGCCCCCGCCTGACGCAGATCGTGTCGATCGGCCGTTCCGGCCACGACGCGACGGATCTCCCCCGATCCCCGCTACACCCACCCCACCCACACCCTGCGTGCCAGCGCGGCTCCACCGCGATCGGCACGGTCCCTGAAGTCCCCGCAGCACCCTTATCGGGTCGGCCACCCCCTTCCGTCCGGCCCGTTCGTTTCGAATCCGTAGTGCAACCGATAGTAGCCACTGAAAGTCAATGTACACCCGATCGCAGGAGGGAAGCGCGGTTCGGAGCGTACGCGGTTCGGAGCGAACGAAGTGAGCGAGAACCGCGGCAAAGCGAGCGGGGAACGGAGTGACCCGCGAGCGAACGAAGTGAGCGAGAACCGCGGCAAAGCGAACGGGGAACGAACGTGACCCGTGAGCTGTGCGATCGGTGTGTGAATCGTTTCAGTTGTTACTATACCAGTCGGCGCCGCCGACGACAGGCGATTTATACGAGGAGACCCTGAACCATCGATGATGGACGACGTCGACTCGTCCGAGTTCGGATCCGCGCGGACGAACGGCTCGTCGCTCGACGCGGGGCCGCCGCTCGAGCGCATCGAGTCCGTGTTTACGATCTACGAGATCCGAACCGAGGGCGATCAGCTGATCTACTACGGCGATCCGCGGGTACATCCCGAGGAGGCGATGCGCGAGCTGTGGCCCGCGTTCCGGAAGGCGGGCTACGATCCGCAGCTGACCACCCGGTACGGCGACTACGTGCTCGTCGCCGAGCCGATCGACCTCGGCATCGACGGGATCCCATGGACGAACGTCCTGTTATTGCTGGCGACGGTCGTCTCGACGCTGTTCGTCGGCGCGCTGTGGTGGTATCCGCAGCTCGATCCGTTGTCCGATCCGGCGGCAATGCTCCAAGCGTGGCCCTTCTCGCTCGCGATTCTCGGGGTACTCGGCGTCCACGAACTGGGCCACTACGTGATGAGCCGGTATCACGAGGTCGACGCTTCGTTACCGTATTTCATCCCCATCCCGACGATTATCGGGACGATGGGGGCGGTGATCAAGCTGAAGGGACAGATGCCCGACCGAAAAGCGCTGTTCGACATCGGCGTCGCCGGCCCGCTCGCCGGGCTGGTCGCGACGATCGCCGTCGCGATTATCGGGCTGCATATGCCGCCCGTCACCGTTCCGGAGCCGCTTCTCGAGGAAGCCGACGGGAGCGGGTTCCGACTCGGGATCCCGCCGATGCTCGAGTTGCTCGCGTGGGCGGTCGATCAGCCGATGTACGCCGACGACCCGACGCGCAACGTCAACCCGGTCGTCATCGGCGCCTGGGTCGGCATGTTCGTCACCTTTCTCAACCTGATCCCGGTGGGCCAACTCGACGGCGGCCACATCCTCAGAGCGATGGCCGGCGAGTTCCACGCGCTCGTCAGCACGATCGTTCCGACCGCGCTGATCGCACTCGCCGGCTACCTCTACTTCGTCGGCGGCTACGGGTTCCAGTCGGTGTTCATCTGGATCCTATGGGGGGGCCTGACCGCCCTCTTCGCCTCGGCGGGGGCTGCCCGCCCGGTCACCGACGAGCGTCTCGGTACCGGCAGGCTCCTCGTAGGGGTCCTCACGTTCGGGCTCGGTGCGCTCTGTTTCATGCCCGTTCCCCTCGAGATCATCCCGTAACGAAGCGTCACTCCGCTATTAGTGCGTGTAGCCGCGATCCTCGAGCGCCTCGCCGTCCATCGTGATTCCGTTCTCGCGCGCGGTGACGGAGCCGATCACCGACAGATCGACCGCGAGCGCCGACTGTACGGTTTCAACTGCGTCCTCGGGCAGCGTGACGACGAGTTCGAAGTCCTCGCCGAAGGTCGTCGCGCGCTCGAGCGCCTCGTCGTCGGTCGCGGCGACGGAGCGCAAGGCGTCGTCGATCGGAATCGTCTCGGCGTCGATCTCGAACCCGCAGTCGCTTGCGTCGGCGAGCTGGTGCAGCGAGCGGGCGAGTCCGTCGCTCGAGTCCATCATCGCGGTCGCGTGGGGGGCGAGCGCTCGACCGGCCGCGACCCGCGGCTCGAACCGGAACAGCTCGTTCGCGCGCTCGAGCGCGTCCGGGTCGTCATGACGCGTGCCGCGTTCGAACAGCTCGAGTGCGGCGGCGCTGCGGCCCAGCGTCCCGGTGACGCAGACGACGTTGCCGGGGGTCGCACCGCTGCGGTAGACGGGATCGTCAGTGTTGCCGATCGCGGTCGTCGTCGCGGTGAACTCCTCGTGGCCGTCGAGATCGCCGCCGACGTACTCGCCGCCGACGCGTTCGCAGACGTCGCTCGCGCCGCGTACGAACGCGAGCAGTTCCTCGGCGTCGAACTCGGGGGCCGCGTAGGCCGCGACGGCCGCGGTCGCCTGGGCGCCCATCGCGGCGACGTCCGAGAGCGAGGCCCCGACGGCCCGCCAGCCCGCCGTGTAGCGGGTCGTGCCGGCCGGAAAGTCCGTCCGCTCGTGGAGCATGTCCGTCGTGATCACGAGCCCGTCGACGACGGCGGCGTCGTCGCCCGCGGACTCGAGCTCGCGTTCCAGCAGCGCCAGCGCGGCGCGTTCGTCCATACTGGGGCGTTTCGAGTCCAGCACGAAAAACGGTCCGGGCTGCGGCCGCGAGAGCGGAACCGACCTCGACTCCGTAGGGCGAGTCTCGAGTCGCCCCCGCGGAGCCCGTGAAACCCGTGTACACACTCCGCACGCACCGCGACACACCGGCAGAATACGATGGCCTTAAATGCCGCGGACGGAAACCACACGCCAATGGCTACGATGTACGACGTTCCGGCGGACGACCTCATCGAGGCGCTCGCCGACGATCTCGAGGAACGGCTCGACGAACCCGACTGGGGTAAGTTCGTAAAGAGCGGTGTCGATCGCGAACTCCCACCGGAACAGGAGCAGTTCTGGGCGACCCGCGCCGCGAGCCTCCTGCGCAAGGTCTCCGACCGCGGCCCCGTCGGCGTCGAGCGCCTCTCGACGGAGTACGGCGGCGGCAAGACCTCGAACCGCTACCAGGTCGCCCCCGACAAGCGCGCCGACGGCTCGAAGAACCTGATCCGCACCATCCTCCAGCAGCTCGAGGAAGAGGATCTCGTCGAGACCGCCGAGGGTGAGGGCCGACGCATCACGCCCGCGGGCCAGAGCCTGCTCGACGACACCGCCGGCAACGTCCTCGAAGAGCTCGACCGTCCGGAACTCGAGCGCTACGCGTAACGACGCGACGCGAGACCGGCTTTTCTCACCGAACGTCCCCTCGAGCACCGGCAGTCGCACGTCTCGTCCGTAATCATTTTCCACCGTGGAACACAACAGTAGCCTATGAGTGGTTCACCCGACGAGGAGAAACTCGAGGAGCTCCGACAGAAGAAAATGGAGCAGCTACAGGAACAGGCCGAGGGCCAGCAAGGCCAGGGCGGCGCCTCCCAGGAAGCGGCCCAGCAGCAGGCCGAAGCCCAGAAGAAGGCCCTCCTGCGCCAGTACCTGACCGACGACGCCCGGAAACGGCTCAACACGGTCAAAATGAGCAAGCCCCAGTTCGGCGAGCAGGTCGAGCGTCAGGTCGTCACGCTGGCCAAGAGCGGACGCATCCAGGGTAAGATCGACGACGACAAGATGAAGAAGCTCCTCCAGGAGTTAAAGCCCGACTCGAAGAGCTTCGACATCACGCGTCGCTGATGGAGCTCGGGGTTCTCTACAGCGGCGGCAAGGATTCGACGCTCGCAGCGCTGCTCTTGGAGGAGTTCTACGACGTTACCCTCGTGACGGCACACTTCGGCATCAGTGACGACTGGACTCACGCTCGCGAGACGGCCGCGGCCCTCGAGTTCGAGTTCGAACGCCTCGAACTCGATCCCGACGTCGCTCGCGACGCTGCCGGGACGATCCGCGAGGACGGCTTCCCCCGCAACGGCATCCAGCAGGTCCACCTGCACGCCTTAGAGCGGCTGGCCGAACGGGAGTACGACGCCATCGCGGACGGCACCCGGCGTGACGACCGCGTCCCCACGGTCTCGCGCGCGCAGGCCCAGAGCCTCGAGGACCGCCACGACGTCGACTACATCGCCCCGCTATCGGGATTCGGACGGACCGCCGTCGATCGGTTGGTTGAAGCGGAGCTCGAGGTCGTCGTCGGTCCGAGCGAGGAGATCGATCGAGCCGACTATGAGGCGGAGCTACGGGCGATCATCGCCGACGAAGCCGGTCCCGGTGCCATCGCGGAGTGTTTCCCAGATCACACGCAGACGTACGTGACGGGCGTCCTCGAGTAGGCGTCTTCCCGCTGTGGCTGTACTTTCCGTACTGAGTCACATTCAGAACCAGCACGTTCCGTGTCGTCGGTGAACCCGGCCTTCCGGGTCAATGGATGTCACTGACATCAAGTTATTTATCCCTGACGGACAGTCTCGAAATATGCCCACGGAACAGTCGACGACGGCCGACAGCGAGTTTCTCACCGGGCGGCTGGCGACGACCGTGCTTGCAGTCGGATACATGGCCGTCGGGATCGGATTCTGGGCCGGGCTGCTAACGGGTTGGTTTCGGCTCCTCGTCGCCGCACTCGCCGGGACAGTCGTCCTCGTGGCCGTTTCGCTGTATATCGCCGTCAAACGAGAGGGACTGGTAACCGCTGAAAACAAGCTCTTCGCCGCCTTCGCCCTGCTCGCAACCGGACTGATGCTCGCACTCTTCGAGTTCACCGACGCCTCGGGAGGAGTCGTCTTTGCCCTCTGTCTCGCCGTCGCCACCGTTCCACCGTACCTGATTTTGAACCACACTGACTACGGCCGGCCGACGTGACGAACGCCCCTGTCGAATGGCGGCGCGATCGACGCACGATGACGCTAGCGAGTGAACTCGAACCGCGCTCCGCCCTCCTCGCTTTCGGTGACTGTAATCGACCAGCCGTGGGCGTCGGCGATGGCGCGGACGATGGCCAGTCCCAGCCCCGAGCCGTCCCTCGCGGTCGAGTACCCCTGTTCTAAGATCTTGTCGCGTTCGTCCTCGGGGATGCCGGGACCGTCGTCTTCGACGAAGAAGCCGCCGTCGCAGGACCCGACGCGGACGTGAACGTCGTCTCGTCCGTGATCCAGGGAATTACGGAAGCAATTCTCGAAGAGCTGTTTCGTGCGCAGGGGATCGACCTGCAGTGTCCGGGAGTCGACGACTTCGTAGGTCGCGTCTCCGGTGGCGGTGGCCGACCAGGCGTCGCTCGCGAGTTCGACCAGCGGCACCGCGTAGGTCTCTTCGACCTGCGTACCGTTGCGGGCGACCGACAGGGACGCCTCGATCAGTTCGTCCATCCGCTCGAGGGAGGCGTCGACCTCTTTTAAGTGGTCGGCGCTGCCGGTCCGAAACGCGGCATCGAGGCGACCGCGCGCGACGCTGAGCGGGTTCCGAAGGTCGTGGCTCACCACGCGTGCGAACTCCTCGAGGCGGTCGCTCTGGCGTCGCGCCTCGCGGGTCGCCGCCCGCTGTTTGATATCGAAAACGCCGGCGACGGTGCCGGCACCGACGCCCATCGTCCCGCCCATCAACAGTAAGTACAGCGGCGCGTGAGCGCCGGTCCCCTCGAGGTAGGCGATGTAGAGGTGCAGGGACGTCACGACGACGGCGGCGAGAAAGCCGCCGAGGGCGTAGGCGAAAACCGTGAGTCGGTCGCGTATCGGGACGTCCATCGCCACCAGAAAGCGATCGGCGAGGACGACCGCCGTCGCGGTCACGAGCGGAAAGACGCTCTCGAGGAGCGCCTGGCTCGAGGCGCTCTCGCCGGCGATCCGGACGCCGATCGTGGCCGCGAGGACGAATCCGAGGAGCGACAGCGGTGAAACCGGAAGCTGGTCGCCGATCTCGGCGACCCAGTCGTCGTCCGCAGTGGGTTGCACAGGCCCACGGACCACCCAGAAAGATATCAATTTACGGGAGTATCTCAGCGCGACCGAGGTGGAAATAACCGCCGGGAACACCGTACGAAAGGGGCGGCTACCGCTATCGATGCCCCAGCCGTTCGGGAATAACAGGATAGAAGTTCGCCGTGCCCGAACGGACGAGCATGTACGACCGGATCAAGGGCTTTCGTGACTTCTATCCCGGCGAGATGGCCGCCAGACGGGCGACCATCGACGTCGTCGAGGAGACCGCTCGCGGCTACGGCTTCCGCGAGATCGGGACGCCGGCCTTGGAGCGCGCCGAGCTGTGGACCGACAAGAGCGGCGACGACATCGTCGACGAACTCTATTCGTTCGAGGACCGGGGCGGCCGCCACGTCACGCTCACGCCGGAGCTGACCCCGACCGTCGCGCGGATGGTCGTCGCGAAACAGCAGGCGCTCTCGAAGCCGATCAAGTGGGTCTCGACGCGGCCGTTCTGGCGCTACGAGCAGGTCCAGCAGGGCCGCCAGCGCGAGTTCTACCAGACCAACGTCGACATCTTCGGCTCCTCGGAGCCCGAAGCCGACGCCGAGATTCTGGCGTGGGCCGCCGACGCGCTGACCGGCCTCGGTCTGACGGGCGAGCACTTCGAGTTCCGAATCTCGCACCGAGATATTCTGGGCGGCGTCCTCGAGAGCTACGAGACCGACGTCGACGTCGAGGCGGCGATCCGCGCGGTCGACAAATCGGACAAGCTCTCGCAGGTCGAGTACCACGACCTGCTGATCGGCGCCGGCCTGACCGCCGATCAGGCCGCCGAGTTCGCCGACCTCATCGCGGGCGGCGACCTCGAGGATGTCGAGTCGTTCGCCGACACCGAGCGCGTGACCGACGCCGTCGAGAACCTCCAAAACGTGCTCGCCGCGGCGGAGGACTTCGGCGCCCGCGAGTACTGTACGATCTCGCTCGAGACCGCGCGCGGGCTCGACTACTACACCGGCGTCGTCTTCGAGTGTTTCGACTCGACCGGCGAGGTCTCGCGGTCGATCTTCGGCGGCGGCCGCTACGACGACCTGATCGAGAGCTTCGGCGGCCAGCCAACGCCCGCGGTCGGCGTCGCGCCCGGTCACGCAACGCTCTCCCTGCTCTGTCAGCGCGCGGGCGTCTGGCCCGAGGAGGAGGTGACGACGGACTACTACGTCCTCCAGATCGGTGACACGCGATCCGAGGCGGCTCGGATCTCCCGCGAGCTGCGCGGGAAGGGTCACGTCGTCGAGACCGACGTCGCCGGTCGATCCTTCGGCGCGCAGTTGAACTACGCCGACTCGATCAACGCCGAGACGGTTGTCATCGTCGGCGAACAGGACCTCGAGAACGACGAGGTGACGATCAAGGATATGGAATCGGGCGACCAGACGCAGGTACCGGTCGACTCGTTCCCCGGGGACCTCGAGCGACCGACGTTCGACGATCTCGAGTAGGGTACCTCGGTCAACGGTCACCGATCTCGACCGGTGACTGGTCGGCTCGGGAGTCACGAGCACGGAGCCGTCCGCGGCCGCTCCCTGTCTTTCGGCAGCGGTTACTCGCGTTCGTGACGGTCCCAGGAGTCGTGACGCGCCGATAGCGTCGAGAGCGAGTCCGCGAGGTCGAGCCGTTCGACCGGGCCGTGGCCGGTCTCGACGTAGTGGTCGATCATCGCCCGGTTGAGATCGGTGCTCGAGTCCTCGTCCGCTCGTCGCTCCCACTCACACGCCGCACAGTACGCGATCGGCACGGTTCATCGGTTTGGCACCGACCGACTCAACGGTCGGCCTTGATATGGGCGGGAGTTTTACTCCGGGGACGCGTGGTCGGTCGACTCGGTGTGCGATCGGTTGGAGTTCCGAGACGAGCGGCTAGTCGCCGAAGCCGCGATCGCGACGCGGCGACGTGGCCGCCACAGATCGAGTCCGGTTCGAAAACCGCCGATCGCATCCGCTGCAGCCCCCAGCGTTAACTACGGCGTCGGTGTACGACGCCCGATGGCCGACGCCGACATCGACACTCGTCCGAACGTCCTCTTCGTCCTCACCGATCAGGAGCGATACGACTGTAGCGCCCCCGACGGGCCGCCGGTCGAGACGCCGACGTTGGATCGGCTCTCGAGCGAGGGCATGCGGTTCTCGCGGGCGTTCACGCCGATCAGCATCTGTACGAGCGCCCGCGCGTCGCTCATGACCGGGCAGTTCCCCCACGGACACGGGATGCTCAACAACAGCCACGAGGCCGACGCGATTCGGCCGAATCTGCCGGCCGGTACGGAGACGTTCTCGGAAGCGCTGGCCGAGAGCGGGTACGAGTGCAGCTACACCGGGAAGTGGCACGTCGGCCGGGATCAGACCCCCGAGGACTTCGGCTTCTCGTATCTCGGCGGCAGCGACACACACCACGACGACATCGACGACGTGTTCCGCGAGTACCGCGAGGAACGTGGCGTGCCGCTGGGCGAGGTCGACCTCGAGGAGGAACTCTACACCGGTAGCGATCCGAGGGACACCAGCGAGGGAACGTTCGTGGCCGCCACAACGCCGGTCGACGTTGAGGAGACCCGCGCGTACTTTCTCGCGGAGCGGACGATCGACGCGATCGAAGCCCACGCCGCGGGGGGTCGATCGGACGGCGAGACCGACAGCGAGGGCAACGACGCCCCGTTTTTCCATCGCGCGGACTTCTACGGTCCGCACCACCCCTACGTCGTCCCCGAGCCCTACGCCTCGATGTACGATCCCGACGCGATCGAACCGCCCGCGAGCTACGCCGAAACCTTCGAGGGGAAACCGCAGGTCCACGAGAACTACCTCCACTACCGCGGCGCCGACGGGCTCGACTGGGAGCACTGGGCCGAAGCCACCGCGAAGTACTGGGGGTTCGTGACGCTGATCGACGACCAACTCGAGCGGATTCTCGAGGCGCTCGCGGAGTACGGGCTCGCGGACGAGACGGCAGTCGTCCACGCCTCCGACCACGGCGACTTCGTCGGCGGCCACCGCCAGTTCAACAAGGGACCGCTGATGTACGACGACACCTATCGGATCCCGCTGCAGGTGCGCTGGCCCGACGTCGTCGAGCCGGGATCGGTCTGTGACGCACCCGTGCATCTCCACGATCTGGCGGCGACATTCCTTGAGATGGGCGACGTGGCGGTTCCGGATAGCTTCGACTCGCGGAGTCTCGTGCCGCTGCTCGAGTCCGGCGGCGATCCCGAAGCCGCAACCGGAGACCGACCCGACTCCGTCTTCGCGCAGTACCACGGCGACGAGTTCGGCCTCTACACCCAGCGGATGGTCCGGACGCGGCGGTTCAAGTACGTCTACAACGGACCGGATATTGACGAGTTGTACGACCTCGAGGGCGACCCCGCCGAGCTACAGAACCTGATCGACCACCCCGAGTACGACGAGGTGCGCCGCGAGATGCGAGAGCGGCTAATCGAGTGGATGGCGGAGACGGACGATCCGAATCAGGGCTGGGTGCCGGACGTGCTCAGAAACGCGTCGTGACGACACCCGGCCAACCGACCGTCCACGTCGATCACCGACTATCCACGTGCGGTGGCGCGCGCTGTCGACGGACCCGAACGCGGTGAGGGTCTGTCGACGACATTGCGTGAGGGACGAGTGAGTGAACGAAGTGAACGAGCGAGTCGGTTGGGGAGGACGTGGAAATTCCCCGTTGCCACGGTAGCAGGACGCTTGTCGCGGTCGCCGGCGTTCACTCGAGAACGAGACACTCCTGTTCGAATCGACCCGCACCTTCTTCCTCCCGCCAGCGCCAGGAGCCGACCTCGAGGGGCTCGAGCGAGACGATCAGATACGACCGACCGGGCCAGGTCGCCTGCGCTTCGTCGGTCGCGCTCGGCCGCGGCGGCCCGCGCGGATGGGAGTGGTAGAAGCCGACGATCTCTTCGCCATCGCTCTCGAGGCGCTCGAAGAGCTCGAGTTGGGCCTCGGGATCGATCCGATACCGGGTGCGTGGCGTCTCGGCGACGTTCGGAGCGGGATACTGCGAACGAACGCGGCTCCGGCCGTCGGGATCGTACTCGCCGCCGAAGATCCCGCAGATTTCCTCGGGGACTCCGTCTCGAGCGCGCTCGAGAATTCGATCACGGATCTCGGTGGGAACGACGAGTTCGGGCCCGGACTCCGAGCCCGGATCGTCGGTCACGGCTCCGGCCGCACGTCAGCCGCGGACCGATCCGCGAGCGTCTCGAAGGGGACGGCGACCTCCTCGAGCGGGACTGGCGGCGCTCCCTCGTCGAACAGTTCGGGCTGGACGATCGGCGCCAGCGCCTCGAGGGTGTCCACCAGCCGCGGTCCCGGCCGATTGAGGTAGTGGTGGCCGTCCATCGCCCAGACGCGGCCCTCCCGAACCGCTGTAAGCTCCTCCCAGCCCTCGCGTGCGGTGAGATCCGCCGCGTTCTCGGCGGTCTGTGCGAGGCCGAACCCACAGGGCGCGACGACGATCAGTTCGGGGTCGTACTCGCGGATTTGGGTCCACTCGCGAGGTCTCGAGCGCTCCCCCGAGTCGGCCAGCCCGTACGTCCCGCCGGCCCATTCGACCAGGTCGGCCGTCCAGTGGCCCGCGATCATGACTGGGTCGGTCCAATCGAAGATGGCGACTCGAGGTCGGTCGTCAGCCTCGAGGTCGGCGGTTCGATTTCGAACGGCGTCGATCCGTGACTGGAGGTCGGCGCGGACCTCGCGGGCGCGGTCCTCGCGGCCCGTGGCCCGACCGATTCGCTCGAGGTCCTCGAGGACGTCCGCGACGCTGTGGGGGTCGGTGGTGATGATTTCGGGGTTCGCGTCGATTTTGTTAACGGCGTTCGCGATGACGACTTCGTCGACCGCACAGACGTCGCACATCCCCTGCGTGACAATCAGGTCGGGCTCGAGGGACTCGAGGAGGTCCGTGTCGACGCTGTAGACGCCCGCCTCGGAGTTGTCGAGGACTTGTTGGTCGATCTCGCCGCTCGAGGCCTCGGCGTCGATCCTCGAGGCGGTGACAGACGGCAGGTCCTCGACGCCGGGCGGATAGTCGCACTCGTGGGAGGTGGCGACCGGCTCTATGCCCAGGGCGGCCACGGTTTCGGTCGCCGAGGGGAGCGTCGTGACGATTCGCATACTCGCTGTTGGGCCTGTGGAACCAAAAACGGCAGCGTCCCGGGGACGAACCTCGAGTATGCTGTCGAAAAACGAGATAACGTATTTTATGATTGTTCTCTAATCTGTGAACATATGTTCGCGCGACCACCGCAACGCGTCGTCGATAAAGCCGGCCACTACTCGTTTTGGGTACTCATGACCGCACTCGCCGCAGATGCAGTGCTCGACATCGCACCGGAACAGACGACGAGTACGCTCTATCTCGTCGTCGGAACTATCGCGATCTGTGCGTGCATCGCCCTGTTCGGTATCGGTGCGACCGATTGACTGGTGGCACGGCATACCGACGTCGTGGTGGTTCTCATCGTACTGGCCGTGTCCGGTGGCGTGTGATCAAAAGCAACGGCCTCTTCTGGGTAGGATCCTGCCACCAGACCTACGAAGAAAAACATATACCACTGCGGTAAAAACTCCTCGGAGAGAATGGTCCCCTCCGTTCGCAGTCTCAAACAGTTCCTCCTGTCGCCAGCGTCGTTCTTCGACGAACGACCACCGGCCGAAACGCTTCCAGTTGCGGCGGGAATCGTCGTGTTGTTCGCTCTCTGTTTCGTTGGTTCGATCCTACTTATTGGGACAATGCTCGCCGGTTCGGTGGACGGGACGGTCACGATGGATAACCCGGACCGACCGCCCGAACAGGTCTGTAACACGCACGGGGAGATGACGGGCTGCGACGAACCTGAGACGATCGAACGCGATATGGGTTCGATGGTACAGGAAGCGGCGCACGACGTCCTCTGGATCGGACTGGTTGGACCGTTCGTGCTCTGGCTCGTCGGCGGCGTGGTGCTGTTCGGAGCCGGACGGCTCGCGAACGGCGATCCATCGTTCGCGGGCTCGCTGGCGCTCGCCGGCTGGGCGGCGCTTCCGGAGTTCTTTCGGCTCGCAGCCGGACTCGGCGGATTATGGTTCGCCCTCGAGGGCATGACGATTACCGATCCCGACCGGGCAGCGACCGCACTGGAGTCGGCGGTGGCTCCGGTGCAACCCGTTCTCCTGTTGGCGTCGCTCGTCACACTCGGCTGGCAGTGGTATCTGCTCACCGGCGGACTGACTCGAGAAGCGGAGATCTCTCGAGCGGCGGCCGCGGTCAGCGTCGGCGTTCCGCTGGGACTCTTCGGCCTGTTCGCTCTCCTGTAGCGGCTCACCTATCCCAGTCGGATCAAGAGGCAGGATCGTGAATTCGAGGACTTCTCAGCCATCCGTCCGTATCAGCTACCAATAAGCGAATTCCGGATGTTAGTGGAACTTGACGCCGACGTCGTGCAGCTCCTCGTTGTACTTCGCGATGTTGATCACGAGGGGTGTGACGCTCTCCACTTCGGCCGCGTTGGCCAGCGGGCCGACGTCGAGCGCGCGCAGGCCCTTGATCTCGTTCGACAGGTTGCGAACGGTCTCCTTCGCGTCGTCGTCGTTCGCGACGAGGAGGGTGTCGAGATCGAGTTCGTTGTCGAGATCCGAGAGCGCGTCGGCCGCGAGGTTGTGGAACGCGCCGACGACGGGCACTTCGTCGGGGGCGCGCTCGGCGACGAGTTCGGTGACGCTACCGGTTCCCGGCGGGTGGTAGTGCAGGCCGTCCTCGTCGCCCTGCATGCCGACCGCGGGGGTGACCAGGATCGTCTCCGAGTCGAGGACGTCCTCGACCGCTTCGACGGTGTCGCCGACGTAGTACGGCGGCACGCTGAGGATGACGACGTCCGCGCGATCGGCCGCCATCTCGTTTCCGAAGCCCTTGACGCTCGCGTCGACGCCGCGGTCCTCGAGTTCGTTTTCGTAGCCCTCGACCGCGTCCCGGGCCTTCTCCGGATCGCGCGAGCCGATGAGGACCTCGTGGTCCGTATCGTGTGCAAAGCGCAGGGCCAGCCCCTGCCCGATGTCGCCGGTTCCGCCGAGTAGTGCGATTCGCATACGCAACTCTCGGGACGGCATCCGAATAAAAGGGTGGGAGGTCGGCCGATCTCGCCGGGTTCTCGGACGCGCGAGAGTCCAACCGCAGCGACCGGGAGCCGTCCGAACTTCCTACGGCGCGTCGTCCTCGTCGGGGTTCATCGACGCGCCCAACCCGCTGTCGTACGCGTCGCGCTCTTCGACCTGACGAATGCGCTGATCGAGGCGGTCCTCGAGTTCCTGCCGTCGCTCCTCGTCGACGTCCGCGGCGGTGTCGAGATCCGCGAGGTCCTGACGCGTCGTTCGCAGCACGGAGAGGGCCTCTTCCTCCTCGAGATCGGTCGCGCGGTCGAGGTTTCGTTCGACGTCCTCGAGCGTGGTGTCGGTCATGGCTGTGGCTTCGACGAGGAGCGTCGTGAATGCTGGGCCGTCAGTGGTCGGGCGCGACAGTCTCGACGATTCGCGAACGCGCAGGTCATCGACGAGTCACGGATACGTCGGTCCCCGACGGGCCGCGAATGCGTAGACACTTCCGACGCTGCGCCCACCCTCCGATATGGATCTCTCGATCGTCGATCTCGCACCGATTCCGGAGGGCGGCAGCGCGACGGAGGCGTTCGACGGGACGGTCGAGCGCGCCCGACAGGCCGAACGGCTCGGCTACTCGCGATTCTGGGTCGCCGAACACCACGACTTCACGCAGTCGATCGCGAGCACGACCCCGGAAGCGCTCATCCCGCACGTCGCCGCGAAGACGTCCGAAATCAGGGTCGGCTCCGGGACGGTGCTGCTCAACCACTACAGCCCGTACAAGGTGGCGGAGACGTTCAGCGTCCTCGACGCGCTCGCCCCCGGTCGCATCGATCTCGGACTCGGCCGAGCGACGGGGAACCCGACGCGCGACTACGCCCTGCAGGTCGACCGCAGCGAGCGACGCCGCGGCGGGAGCGACCACCGGGAGAAGATCGACGAAGTCGCGAAACACCTCTTCGACGGCTTCGAACACGACCACCCGTTCAGCGGGCTGGATCTGCCCCGCGCTCGAGACACCGTTCCGGAGCCGTGGGTGCTGGGCTCGAGCCCTTCCAGCGCGAAGATCGCCGGCGAACTGGGGCTGCCGTACTGTTTCGCCGCGTTCATCAGACCTGAACCCGCCGTGCGGGCGTTCGAGGAGTACCGGGAACACTTCCAACCGTCTCCCTACGGCGCCGGACCGGACGAGCCACACGGGATGCTCGCGGTGAACGCCACCTGCGCCGAGACCGACGACGAGGCCGCACGACTCCGTGCGACGACCGAAGCCTCCTCGCGGCTGCTTCGAAGCGGTCGGATGGACCGGCTGCCGATTCGTTCCGTAGAGGAAGCGATCGACGTCCTCGGCGACGTTCCCGAGCCGACGCGGCTCCCGATCGAGCCCGGCGAGTGGCCGCGGGCGGTCTCCGGGAGCCCGGAGACGATGCAAGCGATACTCGAGGAACTCACCGATCAGGTCGGCGTCGACGAGGTAATCGTCCAGAACCAGATCGCCGACCCCGAGAACGCGCTGCGGTCGCACGAACTACTCGCCGACGCAGTCGGCCTTTCCGCGCGGTGACGGCGAGACGGCGAGTTCGCGGTTCCGCCGTCGGCCCGGCGTCGATCCGCGAGCGGCGAGCGGTTCGAGACACCGATAGTCGCATGAAAAAACTTATTCTCTCCAACAAGTTAGCGTCGGTATGGAACGACGTTCGTATCTGGCAGCCGTCAGCGCGGTAACCGCGGCTGGATTCGCAGGCTGTATCAGCGAGCTCGGTGCCGACGATGACGGAAACGGCGACGACGGGAACGGAGACGATACCGGAAACGAAACCGACGGGAACGGAGCGCAAGACGACGAGCACGGCGCAGTGGAGGCGGTCGAGGCGTACATGGCGGCCGGGGCGGAGGAAGACCTCGAGGCGATGGCCGACGCGATGCACACGCACCACCCGTTCGATCCGGCGGAGATGGCGGCGGAGGCGGCCGAAGACGAGGACACCACGTTCGAGATGGACCCCGTCGGCGACTACGAGGTCGAACTCGCCGACGAAGGGTACGAGACCGACGAGATCCACGACCTCCCGTACGCGGAGTTCTGGTTCCAGGACGTCGACCTCGACGACGTATTGGAGGGCGAAGACGCAGCGCTGGTGACGGTCGAGACCGAAACGACCATCGCCGGCGAGACGGTCACGGAGTCGGAGACGCTCATCGCGCTCACCGAGGACGGTGAGTGGCGCGTGTTCCTCCCATACGACGAATCGACCGAACTTCCCGACGGCGACCCCGTCGACGATGAGAGGTACCGCGTCGTCTCCGACCTCGAGTTCGACGCCGATGACGAAAGGGTGCGGGTGAACCTTATCGACTCGATCGACAGCAGTATCGAGGAGATCGTCGCGTATTCGGAGAGTCAGGGACGAGGGAGCTCCGTCTACGAACCCGAAGACAGCGACGACGACTACGCGCTTCCGTCGACCTGGTTCTCCTCGAACTTCGATCCCGACGGCGACGAGATCGTCGTGACGGTGATTGCTGACGGCGAAGAACTGCTCGTCCACCGGGAGACGTACGAGCCCTGATCGGCCGACACGGCGCGTTCGCGTCGGTCGCCGTTCTCGAGCGAGCACAGCACCCAATAGCCTTGCCGCCGTCGTCCGACCATGACCACGCCAGCCGTCATCGCCCACCGCGGCTTCGCGGGCGTCGCACCGGAGAACACCGTCGGCGCCGCAGTCGCCGCGGCGGAACACGACGAGACCGCGATGGTCGAGATCGACGTCCAGCCGGCGGCCTGTGGAACCCCGGTCGTGATCCACGACGAGCGACTGGAGGGGACTCGAGACGGCCGCCCGCTCACCGACGCGTCGGGACTCGTCTGGGAAACCGACCTCGAGACCCTCCAGACGACTCGCGTGCTCGGTACTGAGGAAAGGGTGCCGACGCTCGCCGCGTTCCTCGAGGCGATTCCCGAAACGGTCGGGGTCAACGTCGAGTTGAAAAACCCGGGGACGACGGAGCTTCAATTCGCCGAGTCGCTCGCCCCGGACGAGCGCGACGACCGACGCGAGGTCTGGGAGCCGTTCGTCAAGCGCGTCGTCGAGGAGTGTCGCGCGTCCGACGGCGAGATCCTCTTCTCCTCGTTCTGTGAGGGCGCGCTGGCTGCCGTCCGCGAGGCGGACCCCACCTATCCGGCCGCGACGCTCGTCTGGGACGACCTCGAGGCGGGCCTGGAGATCGCGCGTCGGTACGACTGCGAGGCGATCCATCCGCCCAGAAACGCGATCGCCGGAACCGCACTGGCGACGACGCCGTACTACGGCCTGCCGGAGGCCGAACCGGAGATCGATATCGTCGCCGAAGCCCACGCGGACGGACGTACGGTCAACGTCTGGACCGTCACGAACTGGCAGCAGTTCGCGCAACTCGCCGAGGCGGGGGTCGACGGCATTATCGCCGACTATCCGGGGCTGGGAACGGTCTCGAAGACGTCGTAACAACCCACTCGCTTAGAGAACGTCCGTCCGAAAGCCAAACCAGCAGGCCCCGGCTTGCACGCCCGCGGCGACTGTGGCGGCGGCGAGATCAGTCGCTAGCCATCCGATGTCGGCGAGGAGGACCGCCGCGACGGGTATCGAGCCGAGCGCGACGGCGAAGACGGCGACGCGAAGGAAATCGTCCGGCACGAGGGCCAATCGCTCGAGCCCGCCGTAAAACGCGAGCCAGCCCGCAAACAGTGTCGCTGTCAGCACGAACAGGGCGTCGAGCACGCCGGGTTCGCCGGCGAGGAATCCGAGTGCGAGCCGCGTCGGGAAAAAGGCGAGCGGGACGAACAACACAGCCAGCCACGCGAACGTCGCACCGCCGCTTGGATCGGCCCCGAGTCGCTCGTAGCCGCCGTCGACGAGCCAACTCGTCCCGACGAAGGCGACGGCGAGCACCCCGAACGTGACCAGTTCAACCGGGACGGGGACGGCCGCCATCGACGTGCCGGTGGCTCGAGCGAGGACGATCCCGACGACGAAACACAGCCACGCGAGACCGAAGAACGTCCCGATAGCGCGGCCGAGATCGACGATGATACCGCCGACGCCAGCACGTCGCGTGTTCGACATCGACTCAATTTCGTTCGGGCCGCTACATAATTGTTCGGTTTATTGACTGGTTAGAACGAATGTGATACGCGAAACTGTTGCGTCGAATTCGGGTTTGATCCGGGTTCAGACCGCGTCGGGGTCGCCATCCGACGACGCTCGCCGCGTCGGCAACGGCTCGTTCGCCGGTCCCTCGAGCACCTCGCCATCGGGCGAAAATCGCGAGCCGTGGCAGGGACAGTCCCAGCTAGCCTCGCCGTCGTTCCACTCGACGAGACAGTACAGGTGCGTACAGACCGCCGACGTCGTGTGGAGATCACCGTCGTCGTCGCGCGAGCAGGCGATCGGCTTCCCGCCGCGGCGGACGATCCGGCCCTCTCCCGGCTCGATCGACTCGAGGTCGGGCGAGAGTAACGTTCGCGCCCAGTCGGTAACGAACTGGCTCGCCGCGTCGGCGTTCTCGGTGAGGGTCTTCCCGGCCGACGTTTTGGGCGTAAACCGCAGCGGCGAGAAGAGGTCGCGCTCCGGCGGCTCCTCGCCGGCGATCGTCGCCGCGAGCAGAGTTCCAGCAGCCACGCCGTTGGTCATCCCCCAGCCGCGAAAGCCGGTCGCGACGAGGACGTTCTCGGCGGCCCCGATCCGACCCACGAGCGGCACCTTGTCGACCGGCTTGTAGTCCTGCGTCGACCACCGGTAGGCGATCTCGTCGACCGGAAACCGTTCGCGCGCCCAGCGCTCGAGTCGCCGGTACCGGTCCGCGGTCGACCCACCTTGCCCCGTCTTGTGGTTCTCGCCGCCGACGAGCAGGAGGTCGCCTTCGGAATCGCGGTGGGTTCGCACGGAACGGTAGCTGCCGCTCGAGCGGTAGTACATCCCCTCCGGCGGCTCGCCGTCGAGGCGGATCCCGAGCACGTAGGAGCGTTTCGGGTGCATCCGCGCGAAGTAGCCAGTTCGATCGAGGATGGGGAAACCGGTTGCGATAACGACGCGTCGGGCCGTCACCGAGCCCTCGGGCGTCCGGACGTGACACGGGGATCCCGGCTCGACGTCCGTCACGCGGGTGTGTTCGTAGACTGCCGCCCCCTCGTCCGCTCGAAGCTCGTCTACGATTCCGAGGAGGTACTTTCTGGGGTGGAACCAGGCCTGATCGTCGAACCGGACGCCCGCTTCGGCGCGTTCGAACGGCGGAACGGAGGTCACGTAGGTCGCCTCGAGCCCCGCGGCCTGTGCGGCGTCGGCCTCGCGTCGCATCGCGTCGGGTTCGTTGCTGTAGAGGTAGGCCGGTTGGCGTTCGAACCCGCAGTCGATTCCTCCCTCCTCGATCCGGCGTTCGACCTCGTCGATGGCCTCTTCCTGAACCCGCGCGTACTGGCTCGCCTGCCTGCGGCCGAACTCCCGCCGCAGGTGGTCGTAGATCTTTCCGTGCTGGCTGGTCAGTTTCGCCGTCGACTTGCCCGTGATCCCCGTTCCGATTCGATCGCGCTCGAGGACGGCGACCGTTCGGCCGCGCTCGCGGAGCTCGATCGCCGTCGAGAGCCCGGCGATACCGCCGCCGACGACGGCGACGTCGACCGAGCGATCGCCCGTGAGCGAGTCGGTCTCGCGTTCCTCGGCCGTCGATTCGTCACGCGCCGGGTCGGTTCCGGCTGGGTCTCCGTCGCCCCCGGACTCGAGCGTGCTCGCGAGCCAGGGCGAGGTCGGAACGCCGGGGAGGTCGCTGCGGGTGAACTCGGGCATTGATCTGCGGCGGGCTACGCCGACGGGAGGCAAAAAAGGGGCGGGCGGAGGTGCAAGTCGGCCGATCGACTGAGGAGCGTCATCACTCCCGACCCACCGTGGTCGATCCCGAAAACCGCGCCATTCATCGTGTCTACGTTCCTATGCGAGTCATGACATCGTCGCCCGAGGACGTCGTTTCGATACTACTCGTGGAGCCGGACCCCGAGGATGCGGGTCTGTACGTCGATTCGTTCGCGGACGTCCCCACTCCAACCGCGATCCACACTGTTTCCGACGGAGAGGGGGCACTCGAGTTCCTCCACCGGCGCGGCGAGTACGCCGACAGTCCTCGGCCGAACCTCGTGTTGCTCCCGTTCCGGCTGACGGCGGTCAGCGGCGAAGCCGTCCTCTCGGAGGTCAAACAGGAGTCGACGCTGAAATCGATCCCCGTAATCGTGCTGACGAGGACAAACGCCGACGAAGAGACCCGCCGGGCGTACGAATTCCACGCGAACGCAGCCTTGGAGAAGCCGGACAGTCCCGAGGGCGTCGACTCGCTCGTTCGCGCCATCGAGCGCTTCTGGCTCGGGTTCGTCAAATTCCCCACCGTTGCCCCGTGAACCATCGTTCTCGACTCGACACCATCGTTTCGACTCGAGCCGTCTCGTTCCTCTCCGACCGATCCCGACCTCACCGCCCCCTCGACACTGCCCTCACTCCTCGAGCAGCGCCGGCAGGTCGTTGATCGACTCGAGGACCGCCGACGCGTCCTCAGCAGCGTACTTCTCTCGGCCCGCCTCGCCGGTGAGTCCGCCGGTTAGAACGCCGATTCCGTGATACTCCCGTTCCGGGTCTGCATCGGCCGCGTTGGTGGCCGTCCGAACGTCGTCTAACGTATCGCCGACGAAGATCACGGTGTCCGCGTCGAACCGGTCCGCGAGCGTCGTCAGCGCCCGCGGGTGGGGTTTCCCTTCCTCCCAGTCGTCCATCGTAAACCGGTGTTCGAGCGGGATCTCGCGCTCGAGTCCGACGCGTTCGAGGGCGATTTCGGCCTCGGCTTCCGGCCGGCCGGTCACGACGCCGACGTCGTAGTTCTCGAGCAGATACTCGCGCGTCTCGTCGGCGAGCAGGATCGGTTCGTCGTGGATGAAGCCGCGGGTTTCGATATCGGGGTCGCCGCCCTCGAGACCGCGATACAGGTCGGCACCCAGATACAACTGCTGGAAGACGTCCCGGAGTCGCTCGCGATCCCAGCGGTTCGTCACGCGCTGGGTCGCCTGCGCGCCGAGTTCGTCCCGAATCGCGTCTTCGGCCGCCTCGAGGCCGCCGCCTCGAGTCGCGATTGCGTCGGTAAACTCGTCGATCGACTCGCCGTAGTTCTCGCTCGTCGCGAGCACGTACAGCGCCGCGGCGTAGGTCAGCTCCCAGTCGTTGTTGAACCCGCCGGCGTCCTTGAACTGCTGGATGTCGGTTTTGCGGATCGTTCGGTCGTAGACGCGCTCGATGGACTCGAGGATCGCGCGTCGGTAGGAGTCTTCGACGTCGACGAGCACGCCATCGATGTCGAGGACGACAGCATCTGCGTTCATGGGTAAATAGATGTGGCGGTGGGAATAAAGGCGGTCGGATTCACTTCTCGATGAAATTTGTCAGGGTGGTTGCAACGGTTACTGACTCACTCGAGCGTTCTGCTCGCGCTGGCGGCAGTGAGTTCCACGCCCTCCCCAACCGATTTCTGCTCACGGGTGCGGAGCACCCGTTTGCATGGTTCGCGGGACCTTTGGTCCCACGCTAACGTTCGCTCACCCAGCTCGCTCACTCATCCATAGGAAGACGCTCCGCGTCTTCCACGCAGTCGCTCGTGGAACTCGCGACGACCTCGCGCAAATTCGAGTCGTGATTCGGTCGTCGCTCACCACGACTCAGCGCGCGCCACCGCACGTGGGTTGACGCACATCCGTCAGAATCCCAGCGAGCCGACGACGTAGAACGCGGCGACGCCGAGCGCCAGCGCGTAGAGCACGTCGGCCCAGAGCCACGAGAGCAGGTTCGCGAGGTAGATGACGAGGACGACGGGCACCCCGAGCAACACGACCGGCGACCGTCGCCACTCCGCCCTCGAGCGCGCCCAGAGCGTGTTCGCGTCGCCGGTGCTCGGAAACGCCTGCATGCCGACGGAAAGGCCCCACCAGCCCCAGAGACCTGCGAGCGCGAGCGTCTCGCGCGAGGCCGTCCAGAGCGTGTCGAGAACGGCGGCCGGCGAGCTAGCGTCGCCCGTCGTCGACACGAGCCACGCGAGGGCGAGGAAGGCGACGAACGCGACGATCGTGTTGACCAGAAACGGGGCGACGCTGATGACGAACGACGTGCGATAGCGCTCGGGGTGGTGGTGGCGTACGTAGCCCGGCGGATTGCCGAACCGAAAGTAGACGACCTCGACGACGGGGACGCCGACGAGGTCACAGGCCTGCTTGTGGGCGAACTCGTGGACGACGACCCCGGGAGCGGTGAAGCAGACGACCGCGACCGAGAGCAGGTAGCTGACACCGGCGATGGCGGCCGTCAGCACTACGAGCGCGACGACGACCGCAGCCGCGATCAACGCGTACTCGGCGGGCATCGGTTTCCGGAAGGGTTCGCATCCCGATAACTCGTTCGGACCGATCTGTCGTGTGAGTGAGTACGTCTCGGTCACCCGTCCGTCGCCAGCGAGCGGGCCACGTACAGCGTCCCGGCGTCGACGGTCCGGCGTTCGACCGGCACCGCGGGCTGATCGCCGCCGAGCGTCGTAAACAGGAAGTCGGCGCCGACCTCGCGGGCGACCTCGAGCGTCGGACGGTGGAGCTCCGGCGGGAGGTTCAGCGCGTATATCGCGTCGGCGTCAGCGTAGCGTTCGAGGTCAGGATCGACGATATCGTCGCGAACGAATCGCACGTTCGACGGGCTCTCGAAGTCGTGAACGTCGGTCGCGGTGACGTCGACGCCGCGGTCGGCGAGCGCCGCCGCGACGTCGGTTCGACGACCGATTCCGACCTCGACGACCCGACCGTAGTCCGAAAGCGTCTCGAGTAGGTCCGAGTTCCGGCGAGAGTGGGCCACGGCGGGACGTTTATGCCATCCGCGGCCATAGCAGTTTCCATGCTCGTCGATATCGTGCCGGTCGGCAACGTCCCCGCCAACGTCAAGCGGGCGGCTTCCTCCGCGTTGCGATCGGTATACGACTGCGACGTCACGATCAACGACGCCCAGTCGGTCCCCAACGGCGCGTACGACGCCGACCGAAATCAGTACGCCGCCGAAACGTTCATCCAGCTCGCCGAACGGATCGGCCGCGGAGAGAAAAACATCGCCGTCACGCCCCACGACCTCTTCTACCGGCGGCGCAACTACGTCTTCGGACTCGCCTATCTCGACGGCAGCGGGAGCGTCGTCTCGACCTACCGGCTCCAGACCTCGAGCGACGGCGGCTTCTCGAACCAAAGTGCGAACGATATCTTCCAAGACCGCGTCCGCAAGGAGATCGTCCACGAGATCGGTCACACCTACGGACTCGAGCACTGCGACAACAACCGCTGCGTAATGAACTTCTCGCCGACCGTCCGCGAGGTCGACATCAAAGAGGAGAACCTCTGTGGCTCCTGTCAGCGGCTGATTAGTTGAGCGGCGTCCGCTATCGCGAGCGGGCGAACGGGAACAACGACTTATCCTGTCCCATCCTACGAGCGGGTGACGACGGCTCCGCTCGCGCGGGGCACGAATCAGAACTGAACCGATCGACTCGAGGATGGAGCCGACCGTGACGCTTCATCGGTCGGCACGTTGCTGTACGAGCGCATCGGAGACGTATCGTCGCCGACGTTTCCACCCCACAGAACTGTGACAGACACGACCGACGAAACCGACGAGATCGAAATCGAAATCGAGCGCACGGAGCGCGGCGGGAGCGACGGCGACGACCGCGACACCGCCGACGCGCCGCCGAGAACGGTACGGAGCGGATCGGCCGGACCGTCGCCGCCCGCGGGCAGCCGCGCCGACCGCACCGAGTCGTCGCCCGAACGGCGACTCGAGGACGAACTCGGACGGATCGACATCTCGACGACGAGCGAGGGGTACGTCGAGGGGCGCGTCACCGGACTCGAGTCGATCGACGAGACGACGGTTCGGCTCGACGCGTCGCTGCCACACGGCGAGACGGTGGCGTTCACGCTGGAGAAGCCGATCCCGTGGTCCGACGAGTTCCTGCTGGCCCGGATCGTCGAGGACGTCGGTTACGACGCGTCGTCGATCGGCCATCTGGTCGACGAGCGCGTCTATCTGGCCCGAGTCGACCTCGAGGAGTCCACGGACGAGAGCGAGGGCGACTGGTGGTCGTGGCCGTCGTCGGCACACGCCGGCGGCTGGGACATCCTCGTCTCCTCGCTGTCCGGTGGACGATACCGCCTCGAACGGGACGTCGAACCCGAGTGGCGGCTGGTCGACCCGAGGGAGCGACGGTCGAACGAAGACGCCGGCGACCGACTGACTCACGACACGACGATGCTCGGCGCGTTGTTGCTCGTGCTCGCGCCGCTCGTCGTCGCCGTCGGCGTCGCGTACGGACTGACCGGCGGACTGCTACTTTCGGCGACGGTCGTCGGCGTTGCACTGTTGGGTGTGATGCTCTCGTTACTCGGTGCGGCTGCGCTCGTCCGCGGCGACGGCTGATACGGTTTGCTGTACCGATGTACCGGTGGGACCGCAGGACGGATCGCGGTCCCACCGCAAATGACGTACAGCAGACAGTACGGGCGCACTCGAAACCACCCCTCATGGAGCCGCGTTCCGATCGTATTTTCGAAAAGAGATCGATTCGTCCCTGCCTATCACCAGCGCGGCGTCAGCGTCGGACGAAGGACGGATGCCAGGGTCACGAGAGCACCCGCCGAACCCGTGCGACGAGTGCGGCCGGACTGAACGGTTTCGTCACGTAGTCGTCGGCCCCGAGATCGAACCCCCTGCGAACGTCCGCCTGCCGGCCGCGAGACGAGAGCACGATAACCGGGACGCCCTCGAGTCGATCGTCGTTTCGAATCCGTCCGAGCACGCGAAAGCCGTCCAGTCCGGGGACCATGACGTCCAGCAGCACCAGATCCGGCGCCTCTCCGGTCGCCAGAAACGACCAGCACTCCCGCCCGTTGGCAAGCGCGGTCGTCTCGTAGCCGCTCGACTCGAGTTTGTGCGCCAGCAGGTCGCGAAGCGAGTCGTCGTCCTCGAGGAGCAGGATGTGTGGCGTCTCGGGCGAACGGTTGGCGGCGGTGTCGGCTGAACAGTCGGCGGCGGTGTTGGCCGGCTTGCTAGCGTCGTCACTCGATCCGCTGTCGGTCGTCGTCTCGCTCGTGTCGCCGTCGAGCCCGCTCGGACGGTTCTCTCGTGCGGTCATGGACTGCTCGAAGATGTCTCGAGTCGTCCGTCCACGGATGGACGTGACTCGCGACGGAACACGTTTCCGTCGACGAACTCGGCAGCGAATCCACCCGCACCGACGGCGACGAGCCACCGGCGAGGCCGGTGGCGATCGCTATCATCGTCGAGATCACCCGCGTTCGGGCGACCGATAGTCTGCAGCCCCCAATCCATTCGATCGGAGATTCCGGCCGAATCACTATAGAAGTTGCCCAGCGAGTCGCGCGTGAAAACAATCAGCCCGCGTCCGGGTTACCAGTCAGTCGTTCTCAGGGTGCGTAGTAGTACTCGCCTTCCCGTTTCTGTTCGCGGTCGAGTTGGGAGTCGGGTTTGTTGATCCGCGGTCGCGACGTGCGTTCGTCCCGACGGAAGGTGACCTCGAGGTTCGCGAGGAACTCGTTCATGCCGTCGCGCATCGGCTGTGGGGTGCCGGCACGACCGTGGACGGCAGGCTCGCCGTCGAAGACCATCAGCCGATCCGCGAGCAGGTCGATCATGTAGATGTCGTGGTCGATGACCAGGACGGTGGCATCCTGCTGTTCGGCGTACCGACGGATCGCGCTCGTCGCCTGCACGCGCTGTTCGACGTCGAGGTGTGCGGAGGGCTCGTCGAGCAAGTAGAGATCTGCAGAGTCCGACAGACAGGCCGCGATGGCGACCCGCTGGCGTTCACCGCCGGAGAGATCGGAGAGGTTCTGTTCCATGATCCGCTCGAGCTGGAGCGGCTGGGCGATCTCGGTGTTCCAGTACGAGGAGCCGAACTGGTCCGTGATCGAGGAGAGGAAGGCGTCGACTCGCATGTGCTGGTCGATGGTGACGTACTGCGGTTTGTAGGAGATCTCGAGGTCCAGATCGGCGTCACCCTCGTCGGGCTCGAGGTTCCCGGTGAGGAGGTTCGCGAACGTCGACTTCCCGATCCCGTTGGGGCCGACGATGCCGAGCACTTCGTTTTGTCTGATCTCGCCGCCTTCGACCTCGAGACTGAACTCGCCGTCGCCGTAGCTCTTGGTGAGGTCGGGGTACTCGACGAGCGTCTCCCCGCGGACCGAGCTGCGGGGCGCGTGCTCCTCGAACTCGATCGGGTTCGGCCGAATTCGCATGTTCTCGTTATCGAGGTAGCCCGAGAGGTACTCGTTGATCCCGTTGCGGACGGATTTCGGCGCCGTGACGACACCGTACGCCCCGGGCTCACCGTAGGCGACGTGAAGCGTATCCGCGAGCAGATCGAGGATCGCCAGGTCGTGTTCGACCACGAGCATCGAGCGGTTCTCCTCCTCGGCGAGTTCGCGGATCAGCCGCGCGACCGTTACGCGCTGGCCGATGTCGAGATACGGCGTGATCTCGTCGAGGAAGTAGAAGTCCGTATCGCGGGCCAGGGTTGCGGCGATCGCGACCCGCTGGAGTTCGCCGCCGGAGAGATCGTCGATCGCCTGCTCCATGACGGGCCCGATCGAGAGCCGCTCGACCAGATAGTCGAGTTCGCCCCGCTCGTCCGTCCGCTCGAGCAGTTCGCGAGTGTTGCCGTCGAAGCTGTTCGGAATCTGATCGACGTACTGGGGCTTTCGCGAGATGGTCATCTCGCCGTCACGGACGTCCGCAATGTAGTCTTGGATCTCCGTTCCGCGATAAGCCTCGAGGACGTCGTCCCAGTCGACCGGCTCGTCGTGGCGACCGAGGTTGGGCTCGAGTTCGCCTGCAAGGATGCGCACGGCGGTGGTCTTCCCGATCCCGTTCGGACCGAGAATGCCGGTTACTTTTCCTTCCTGTGGCGCGGGCAGCCCGTACAGCGAGAACGCGTTCTCGCCGTAGCGGTGGGCCGGATCGTCCTGCAACTCCTTGGGCAGGTTGATGATCTCGATGGCGTCGAACGGACACTTCTCGACGCAGATGCCACACGTCTCGCCGAGACAGATTTCTTCGGAGATGTGAATCTGTTCGGGCTGGCCTTCGTCGGCTTCCTCGCCGCGAAGCGTGATGCACTCCTTGCCCGTGCGATTCGGTGGGCAGTAGTTCTTACACTCGTAGCTACAGCGGTCGGGCTGGCACCGATCCAAGTCTACGACGGCGATGCTGTCGTCCGCCATGGTTACGCTGCTGCCTCCGCCGTGGTCAGCAGGATGCCCCACGTCACGAACCAGAACGAGAACGTCATGAAGACGATGAACAGGTAGTGTTTCGCCCCGAACTCGTCCTCGCCGTAGATGCTCGTGAAGTCGAAGAGGATGAACTGAGCGAGGATCGCCCCCGCGACGAGCATGAGCGCGCGGAGATCGGTCGCCGCCGCGTCCAACGTGGCGGCGTCGCCCGTGATGGACATCGAGGCGAGTGCCGCGGCGACGCCGAGCAGCGCTGACAGCGACGTCACGCTGATCGAGCGGATATGCTCGCGTCGGTCACTGATCGATTCGGTCGACATGGGAGGAAGTCCGAGTGCGGGGCTAAAAAGGCGTTCGCATTGTGACTTCGTGCGTACTGGACGCAGATCGACTCAGGAACGGAGACCATCAGAATCGACCACGCTTCAGTCTCTAAGAAATCTCGAAGAATGTCCCGTCACCTCGGTCGGCAGTATCAGAATACGTAACGGCGTAGGTCTCTCCCGATTGACCGCTAGCATCGATATCGGCGATTTCGATGATGATCTCGTCGTCTTCGTTACCCTGTGGACTGTACGTGAGCAAGGACGTTTCAGAATCAAACGCTACGTCGCCATCGTGGCTTTGACTTCGGATCGTTAGATCCTCATTAGATACTTCAGAGTAGTCGACTCCTCCTACCCGCTGTGGTTCAGTAAAGTTGACAGTTGCCACGTCGTTATTTTTCAGACCTCCGACATCGAACGAGACGTTCTGTGTCGTCTCTTCAGTCCCGATATCGCTCACTGATACATTAGCCGATCCGGCGAACTGACCTTTCCCACACTGAACGTCTACCGTCGCACTGAACGTCGGCTTCGAAATGCTGACCGTCTCTCCCGAGACGCCCTCGACGCGGATAACAACCTCCTGCTCGCCACGGTTCGCGTCGTCGGCACATTCTATCTCGACAGCTGCTGAGCCGTTCGCTTCAATTACGGTGCCCGGGTTCGGATCGGCGACCGCAACAGTGTCGTCGCTCACATCGTCGCTACCGATCGAATAGACAACGATATCCTGGATCTCAAGCTGCTCACCAACGTTGTTGTACAACGTACCAATCTGTAGTGGATCGCTGTCGCCTCGCAGTTCGGTCTGTGTGACATCCTCCTTGCTTTCGATACCCAGATACGCCTCGGAACTCTCTGCAGTTGTCGTCATGACTGCCCGATCAGCAGCTAACGATCCGAATCCAAACGACGGACTTACCAGTAGCACTGTCCCCACGAGTAGTATACGATTGCGAGTTTACCGATCGGATTCCCGAGCATACGTTCTGTCTCCCCCACCGACCGAGCCGGTGTACTGCTCCTGGTCACTCACATCGAACGACCCGAGAAAAACACTGGTAGCAGTTCGCAACGTTCATATTTTCCAGAATAATTTATTACGACTATCCGGACGGATCGAAAAGTCGTGACACTACGATCCATTCTCGAGGTGAAGCTTGGTACTGATCTTTCGATTAGGTTCGGATCAAGTCCTTTTTAGACTCGATCAGGAGAGGTAACGTAGGCGCAAGTAAGAGAACACCCACTATGATGAATAAAAATGCGAGCTTATTGATCCCGGACAGATACTACGGTGGTCGCTCCATCTCACCCAATCTCATCCGCCGACTTTCTACTACGTGTACGAGCGCAGATACCGCAAACAGCGCGAACACCAGCGTCGCCCAGCCGAGTTCCGGTATCGTCTCGGTCGGTACAACTTCGAGCCACAGCCCACCCATCACGATCGCACTGACGGCGGCCAATCCTAGATAGTACATTCCCCACGGAATCGAGTCTGACGGGACGACGTCGAGGTAGACATCTAACTCCGTCGCTTCGTCGGTGAGTTCGATCGTGCGATCGTCGAACTCGATCATGTCGGCTCGCTCGAGCGTCGGCAGGTGCGTCTGTTGTAAGGATGTATAGACCCGCTTTCGTTCCGCGGAGGTGAGTTCCTGAACCTCTTTGTCGAGCTCCCAGGCGGCGACGTGTTCGGCGAGGTCGCCCAGCGTTACTGGTTCGTCCTCGAGCTTGCAATAGTGGATGGCGTATCGGCGACGGTGGTTACTCAGAAGGTCGAAAATTTCACCTCTATTTGAATCCTTTATCATCTTGGTCGCCATCTGATACCCGTACTGTTGTGAAAGAACGCCTTTCCGATACATAATCCTTCTCGCCGAAGGATGGTACACTCTCACTCACCACGATCTTTCCCGTAATTCAATTTATTCTAAACCAAACATGGGTAACCAAGTAATGGTGGGGGAAAGGAGGTGAAAATCTGTCTCATCGGGGCTGTTCTCAATCACCAACGCGCTCGATATCGACCGTTCGATCGAGGTCGATTGTTACCGCTCCACCACTAGCTTCGATATCGATCGTTATCGTTACGGACCGATCCTCTTGATCGCCATACCCAAATAGAGAACCGCTCGCAGGGCAGCTAAAATCACCCTGTACGAGGTCTTCGTCGGTGTACTCGACCGCATCGATTATGTCGTCGCCATCCTCCTCAAACGAGATTTCTTCGACGACGAGTTCGCCAGATGGCATGTTATCTTCTACTGTGACGAGTTCCCGTTCGGTGTATTCGTATGGGCCGCAGGCGAGAAAGCAAAACCCGCCACCGTCATTATCGTCGCTCGTCAGTTCCAGCGTTCTGGACTCGCTCGAGTACTCGAGTCCGAGAAACGCGTTTGCGTCGTCAGCGGTCTCAAGTCCGACACCTCGGTCAGCGATCTGCGTGTCGAACGCACCGATAGAGCCGATCATTACCAGCCCACCGACAAAGAAAAGTCCAACGCCGAGATATGTAATCCGTCGTATCTATTTGAGTTGGTTGAACAGGTGTGGTGAGGTCGGACAATTCACAATTCGATGACATCGGCTCGATTCTCGGTGCCAAGTACACCGTTGCAGCGTCTATGTTCGGGTCATAGACAGGACTAGCCGATCACGATGTAATCAGTATCGATGTCGATCCCCGTCTCCGTCGACTGATTATCTCCCGTGCTGCCAGCGGACTCACCAGTCCCAACAGAAGGAGAGTCACCTGCGCTGGAACTACCTTCACCAAGGTCGACATCGACATCACCAACTTCACCGACACCGTCAGAGCCGCCGTGACTCACGTTCGTTTCGTCACCACTCCCGGGTGTAATCGTGATACTCGGGGTGTCGGGATTGACGCCTGCACGTTCGACCTCAACGTAGACGATCAGGTCGTTGAAGTTCGGATCGTACGTTTGATCGGGGTGCTCCTCGTAGGCGTCTATTGCCTCGTTCCAGAGCGCGTCGATACCCTCTTCGTCAGTCGTTTCTGTGTTTTCGAAGAGGAACACGAACTCACCGGGACCGAGGTCGAGTTCGTCGCCGCTGTTTGCGATTAATCCCTGCTGTTCGAGCACTTCGGTCGCGCTCAGCTGTTGGTCGTTCCCCGCGGGAAGGGCGGGAATCGTGTTGTTCTCCGCGCTCCGAACCCGGACGTTCTGCAAGTTCTCGCCCTGCGAGGCGTCGATCGGTCCGAATGCCTCGCCGCTCGGTGCATCGTCACACCACATGAAGTCCCGGTCGGTTGGTCCCGAGTAGTGCGGGAGCGTGTTCGGATCGGTGGACTGAGATTGACAAGTGTTGTGTCTCGTGTTCCGCAACGTGAGTTCGATCTCGTCGTCGACGGAGAAAT
Source organism: Natronorubrum amylolyticum (assembly GCF_052040145.1). Lineage (NCBI taxonomy): Archaea > Methanobacteriati > Methanobacteriota > Halobacteria > Halobacteriales > Natrialbaceae > Natronorubrum > Natronorubrum amylolyticum. The sequence continues at coordinate 898,462 of NZ_JBPPFW010000002.1, read as the reverse complement.
TGTACGTATAGCTGTCGTCAGTTTTGTCCTGCCATGTCGGCCCAGTGTTGATGTTATCCCCACCACCCGGGTTTTCGAAGGAATGCACCGTATCGTCGTCCGCCAGCACGTCCAGGGTCATCGGAGCCAGATTGTGGACCTGCTCGCCCCACCACCAGTTCCCTGTTGTTCCGTCACCGGACACTTGCGACCCAAGGACTTCAACAGTCACTTCCGCATCCTCAACTTCACCAAGTCCCACCCGTCCGGGATCTATTCCAGCATCGACATCGAATTCGACACTATCCGTGACGTCCTCCGTGTGAATGGTCGCTTCGTACTCGCCATCGATGAGGTTGCTCTCATTTAGTTCTAGTTCGATGGTACCTGACTCGCCAAACGACCGCTCAACCGTGTTCTCGCCGAGGTAGCCGTAGGGACTGTCTCCCTCAAGCTCCTCCGGGAGATCTCCCAGATACTCGAGTTCAAAGCCGATGTCCTGAGAGCCGGATTCGATGCCGAGGTTCGTGATATTGGATGTGACCGTGACGTAGTCGCCGTCGTGCGTCGCATTCGTCTCCGAGGCATCGAAGTGCGTGCCGGATTTGCCGGCGTAGAACGTGCCGGGAGAGGTCATTGCACTGTCCTCGGTCGAGACGTTGTACTCGTACACTGAACCGGCCTCGAAGTCGTCGGTTTCGACCTCGAACTCGACTGTTTCGGATTCGTTCGACTCGAGCGTCACCGTTTCGGGCTCGGGTTCGCTCGCCGGTTCACCCGGAAGCGACAGCGCCACGTCCTGCGTTTCGGTGGTAAGATTCGTGTTCGTGACCTCCGTCCCGATGGTGAACGTCGACTCCGTCACGTCGATACGTTGATCGCCGGTGTCTTCGGGCCCGTCGAGCACACCGTGGTCCGCGGTGACGACGACGCCGTCTCCCTCCTGACCGCCGCCGATGTAGAGGGTCCCGTTTGCGCTGTCATCTTCCGTTTCGATAGCGAACGGATACTCCCCGCCTGGCCACGCGCTCTCGTTTATCGTCCACTCGACCGTTCCGTCAGCCCCGTAGTCGAGCTCAAGTTCCTGCTCGACGCCGTCGATGTCGGGGTGGTCGAACTCGAGTGAGATGTCCTGCGCGTCAGCATCTGTCGCGTTCTCAACACCCTGGTTCCAGATGTCCGCAGTGATTGTCGTGTTTCCGTCGCCGTCTGGTGTCGTTTCGATATCGCCGTCGGTGACGTTAAAGTGCGTTCCCGGTTTTCCGAGGTAGAACTCGCCAGGAGTATGCAATTCGGTGCCGTCCTCAAGGGTATACTGATAGGAATACGAATACCCAGGCTCCAAACTATGGTCGGTGATATTGAATGAAGGTTCAATAACGCCAGCTCCTTCAGAGTTAATTGGCGTTTCGTATGATTCACTATCGATAGCGAGCGTCAAATTCTGATCGAGCGATTCACCATTAGTGATGTTTAGCATTGCTTCAAACTGAAGCGATTTGTTCTTTTCGAGGCGATACTCGCCGACCATTTCATTGACAGGATCTTGGAAAACCAGATCGTCTTCGAGAATGATCGACGAACCAGTATCTATCTCTCGAACACTTCCAATCGCTGCTTCGACATATTCATCAGTAGCATTATGAGATATTGACACATTGTCGTCATTATCTGGTTCGAACGTGTCCTCGAGATGCCGATTCCACCCGTCGTGATACGAACTTTCGATTCGGATCGCGACGTTGTTCCCATCCGATTCGCTAGCAGCATTGGTGATGTTTTCGGCCAATTCGTCGCTTCGCTCGTGGTCCGCCCGTGCAACAGGATCAGAACTCGAGAGTTCATCCTGATCGAGGAGCATAATATTGAACTGGACAGAGTCGTTCTCGTAGCTGATTCCAGGTTCCGAGACGATCCGCGTCTCCGATCCCGTATCCTCCCAGATGGCACCGCCTTGATGTGCGATCGTTCGGTCCTCGAGTTCGAACTCGAGGGCGCCGAGTTCGGCGGACGCCGTTCGATTGTCGTTGTCCCACGGGATGTCGTCGGATTCCGAATCATTGTACCAGACGAACTGGATCTGTCCTTCGTCGGCGACATCGATCTGACACTCCGAAATATCGGTTGACGGCATCGACTGCTGCTCGCCAGTCGCAGCGACTGTCGCGAGTTGGTGATCCGTTTCGTCCATACAGAGATGGGCTCGTTCGCGTTCACTCTCCGATTCGAACGTATCGAGCATCGGCGAACCGATAAGAAACAGCAGTGCCGTCGCCGCAATCACCATCCCTATGAGGAGTACGAGACCGACGATGGGGCTCACTCCCCGTTTTTCCCGAGAGCAAGACCCCTGGTTGTTCCCACCTGCACCTACCATTGTATCCTACTGTAACATCGTGACTATAAATATATTCAGGAACGTTTACCGATCGATAATATCGACTCTACACGCCTCGAGAACGCGGGTTTCGAAGTGGGTCGATAGGTCGCGGTAGCAGATTTCAATAGTCCCTGACCAAACGGAGCCGAAAGACAGAATTGACACTTAACCGGGTTCGGTCACCGTTCCAGCCTCACACTCGATTTCGACCGTCCGGTCGAGGTCGACGGAAACGGTTTGGCCGTTCGCCTCGAGATCGACTGTTCCCGTTTGACTAGCGGAACGTTGTACGGCTTCGCCGGACCCAATCGGACTCTGACACGCATCGTCGACGAGGGAACCACCTGTGCATTCTGCATTGCACCGAATCGAAGCCTCGAGCGTGTACTCGCTCCCGTCGTTTTCGACTGTGGTAGATTCGATCGACGGATTATCATTGAAGCCTGCTATCTCGTTGATATCGATTCTCTCGAACTCTGCTGTTGCCGTCTGATCGCTAACGAAGAGCAGTATTTCATCGTACGTGAACTCGCCGTCGGAGCAGTACTGGAAAAACCAGAAACTACTCTGTTCTGTACAGGCGAATTCCCCCTCTTCCGCAGAGAGGATCGTATCGGAGTGATCGATCCCGACGAGGGCATCTTCGTCATCCGCAGTGCCGACACTGATATCCCGGTCGGCGAGCGTCGAATCGAACGCGCCGCTCGAGGCGACGAAGATGATCGCCCCACAGACGAGCAATCCCACACCGAGATACGTTATCGTACGCATGCTACATCCCTTCGAGCAACCGTCCACAGCGGTCAGTTCGACTTCGACCAAAGCAGCGATGATCTAGTGCTAATTCATTGAGTCAGCTCAGTTGTTGTGAGACACATTCCGGACAGTTAACATATGAACGTTCTGGCCCGGTGAACTCCGTCGGTATCCTCATCGCGAACAGAACGGTCTCGAGAAGCCTGTTCTGCCTCGACCTTGATCCGTCAATTACGATCGGTCAGAGGTCGATATAGAGCTATCCAAGACAGTCTTGAATAAACGTATTGCATGGCTTTCGGTACTTCTGGCGGGCTAATACAAAGTAGGTGGCGTCTCTGGCATGGGGTAAGGGCCGCGTTCCGAATCGCCTCGAGATGGTGGATATCGACGCGGTTGTACGGAGATCATAACCATGAGAATGAATCGACGCAACGTGTTAGTCGGACTGGGAACGATTGTCGCGGGTGGTGGAGCAGCACTCGGGACTGGTGCGTTTAGTAGTGTAAGTGCCGATCGAGAGGTCGATATTAACGTCCAAGGTGACTCTGCTGGACTGCTCGGGCTTGAAATCACCAACGATACATTGGGTGGCGAAAATGAAGATGATACGATCATCTTCGATCTGGATGATCTCAATGTTGATGCGACAACTGAGTTCACTGGCGCTTTCGAAATTAGTAACAACGGCTCGAGCCCTTTCAGCGTCGAAATAAAAGATGCTGACTCCGATGATGACCTTATTGTTACAAATGCAGACAACACAAACACAGGAATGAATTTCGTCGATGAGGGCGATGAGTTGAGTGAAATAGAAGACACTGAGACCGTAACTCTTGATGTTGTTTTTGACCTCGTCGGTGAGACTGACGCATCTGATGATGGAGGTGCGGATAATGCTATTCCAGACGAGATTACGATCACCGCCACCAGCGCCGACGAACCTTAACGGATACTCAACTGGACTCCAGCGGTTGTACTCGGTACGTATCTAACTGCGTCCCTACTGGGGACCATTGTCTCACACTGGTTGAGAACACTCTCGCCCACAGAAGTTATATCGTTCGGGATATTACTGTCTACTAGTGAAACGCCGGGCCTTCATTGGATTAGGTGCGGTGTCAATCAGTGCTGGTTTACTCCACAGCGTCGGTGCGTTTAGTTCGCTCAGTGCCGGGCGTGGGGTTGTTGTTAGCGCTGCTTCCGACCCGAAAGGGATACTCGGGATCAATGATGAGGTGTATCCTGTAGAGTTTACTAACAACACGGATAACCTTTCGATGACGGTCACGCTCGAAAGCACAGCGATATCGTTCGATGTAGACGACGATGGGGAGTTCGAAGAGCCTGTTACGTTCAATATTGACGAGATAAAAAAAGTAGGCCTGCAAGGCGATGACGGGACCGTATCGATCTCTGTCAATTTATTCGACAATGGGTCTGTCGTGGGAAGCATTGACCTCGATCGAATTTTCGAGGTGCCTGGTGTTGCAGCGATCAGACAAGTCACTGGTTCCGTCACAGGAGCGTTTGGGAACGGGAGATATGAGTTTTCCCTCACAAACGAATCTGATGATGTTGTTACGCTAGATGGTTTCGGCGTCGACTGGACGGACAACTCGAATGCTGCCTGGGTTGGACGCGACCGGGGTAATGATGCTATTCTTAAAGCTGGAGGGACACAGCGGATTGCCGAACGGTTCCGCACTAATGGGGATGTCGTCGACGTTAGTAACAACCAAGAGATAACTCTCGATGGTACCGGAGTAGATTTCGAGATGGGACGGTTTAGCAACAATAGCGGCAATGGTGTTGCAGTTAATGATGTTGACCTGATCGTCCGGGGAAGTGATAACCCGGATATCACGGTCACTGTGGAGCTACGGGCTGATTGAATTGTTTCTCGTTTCGGCTATCTTTTTGCAGTGGTCTGTTCTGATCCCGTAATGACCGTGGAGTCTCGTCAGCAGTTGTGAACTGGCATTATAGTAGATCGCCTTGTCACTTATCGAACACCGGGAGATCTCCCCCATCCCTATCGTGACTGCCCGATAGAAAATAGCGCCCTTTCGATACGGATTGCCGTGCTTCGGTCGTCGGCGTATATCGGCGTTCTCCAAGTCCTTAGGCGTCACTAGTGGGCTTGCCGTCACTGAAAAGAACCCTGATGTGCGACAGACGAACCGATCGACAATTCCGCTTGTTCAGGCCGAACTTGAAGCCAGTATTGGTATCCCTTCAGAGAGTACGGGCGAGACAGAGTTCCTTCTCGATACCTAATACAAAGTGGGTGGCTCCCTGTAGTGTGAGTAAGAACCGCGTTCAGTATCCGCCGCGTTGACGACGGATTCTGACGTGGTTGTACGGAGAACATAATGATGAACATGAACCGACGGAATGTGATAGTTGGACTGGGTACGGTTGTTGTAGGCGGGGGCGCTGCACTGGGTTCGGGTGCGTTCAGTAGTACATCAGCTGAGCGCACGCTCGAGGTCAATGTCGTCACCGGCGAACAGATCGCAGAGGACTTCGTCGATGTGATCCTGAACAACGTGGGCGGCATTGATACGCTGGGGGTCGACGACGATGGGGAGGATGATGCAACTGCACTGTTCCCCGAAACAGACATCACTTACGATGGTAGCGGCCACACGACGAGCGCAAACGACGTCAGCCTCATGCAAAACGATGTGACGATCGTATTCGGTCCGGACGATAATGAGCTGCCACCGAATTCGAACGTGGAATACGACGAGCTGATTACCATCGTGAACGAAGAAGGAGATGGAACGAATTTTGAAGTTACATTTAATGTAAGTGTCGGTGACGGTGATTCCGATCTGACGTTTGATCCTGCCAACCAAACGGTTAACGAAAATAACACCGGTGACGTGGACGTAACCGTTGACACTGGTAGCGACGACGTGACCGATGGCACTCTCACGATCGAGATCAAAGAAGACTAACGTTACCAGCGCTTGGGCTGCCACCAGCGTATCGGACGTTCTGACGTCCGAAACCAGAACGAGTGTAAATGCTCTCCCTGAATGCCATCCACGAAAATCCTACTCACCGCAGCCGCACTCTGCTTTTTTGTCGCACTCGCAGTCCCGACTGTGGCGATTACGATCGGTGAGGACCCGGCTACCGACGACGTCGTCCTCGAGCCAGCCGACGAACGGTACGCGACCATCGAGAACGGCGAACTCGAGCTCGATCTCAGCATCCTTACGAACGCGGAGACGACGATCCTCGAGGTGTTTACGATCACGATCGGTGACAACGCTGACGACATCGAGGAGATTTGGATAGACCACGATGTCGAGGGGATAACGTTCTACGCCGATGGCGACCCACTGACGGACAACTCGAGACTCGAGCCGTCGGCGGGGGAGACAGTATCGGTCGGTGTCACGTCTGATGGCGCTGTCGCCCAGAGCGGCACGGAAACGTTCACGATCCACGTCCAGTACGAAGATGAAGAGGAAAAAGAAGACGAAGACGAAGACCACCCCAAGGGCGTCGAACTCACGAGCTTCGAAGTCGATCCAACAAAGGTCGAAACGGGCAAGAATGTAACCGCGAACGCGACCTACGAGAACGTCGGCCGAACCACGAAAGAGACGACGGCGCGACTCACCGTCGACGGCACCGTCGTCGACACCAAAACGCTTGAGATTCCACCCGGCGAGACGAAATCGGCCGTCTTTGAACGTCAGATGCAGTGGCCCGGAAGGTACGAGATCGGGATCGACGGAATCGCGAGCGAGACGGTTACCGTCGAAGGACCGCCGATCGACGTCCTCGAGGCATCCGTCACCACCACCGATATTACGGCCGGCGACAGGGCGACGATCGATGCCACGGTGTCGAATCCGACCGACCAGCGAGTGCAACGCACACTCGAGCTCGCGGTCGACGGCATCGTCGTCGACACCAACACGGTGATGATCGAACCCAACGGGGAGACGACGGTGACGTTCGAGCGGCAGTTCGACGACGCGGGGACGTACGACATCGCGATCAGCGGCGTGGAGGCGGGGTCGGTCACCGTCGCGGAGCGAGCCACGATCACGGTTCAGAACCGCGAACTGTCGGCGGCGGCGACGGCCGCGCTCGCCCCGCCGATGGCCGCGGGTTTCCTGTTTTTGGGTATCGCCGCGAACCGCCGATGGGCGTTCGTTCCGGTGCGGTAGCGAATCGCCGGAGGGCTGCCCCGTAGGGTCAAACGCCGACTCTCGGGGAGTTTATGGTGTTTGCTTCCCAAGTGAATCAGTAATCGAATAGTCGGCACAGAATGACAGTCTCCGAACAAACACGATGACGTCGGCCACACTGCTCAAACAAGGGCTCGGGCTGGCCGTCGCCGTCTGCATCGTCCTCCTGCTGGTCGGACAGTTACTAGGACAGCCGATCCTGCTCGGCTACGTCGCGACCGGCAGCATGGAACCGGCGATGAACGCCGGCGACGGCTTCGTCGCGATCCCGAGCGTCGCAACCGGCGACGTCGAGGAGGGAGACATCGTCGTCTTCGAAGCCCGAGAGTTACACGACGGCGAGCTGACGACCCACCGGGTGGTCGGCGAGACCGACGAGGGCTACGTCACCAGAGGGGACGCTAACCCCTTCACTGATCAGGACGGCGGCGAGCCGCACGTCACGGACGGCCAGATCGTCGCCACGGCGTGGCAAGTCAACGGCGAGGCCGTGACGCTTCCGTACCTCGGGACGGCGATCATGGGCGTCCAGGGCGTCGCGGAGTCGGCTTACGGAACGGTCGCGTCGGTCTTCGGGTTGACGGCGACGGCCGACTCAGAGGGACTCGGCGCGATGCTGGTCGCCGTCGGCGTCGCCCTACTCGGCTTCGGGACGCTCCTCGAGCGACTCGGGCCGGGAAGACGCGAGACGCACCGCTCGCGCTCTCGAGAGAACGTCATCGCGTTCTGGACGGCGTTGGGGCTGATTTTGCTCGTCTTCGTCACGTTCGCGACCGCGGCGATGGTCGTTCCCGCCGGCACCGCCGAGTACGAACTCGTGAGCACGGAGTCGCCGACCGACGATCCGCAGGTACTCGCCCCCGGAGAAACGGCGGAACTCACGCGGACCGTCGACAACGCGGGCTATTTCCCGATCGTGGCCGTCCACGACGCCGCAAGTCGAAATATCGCGGCGGATCCCGGGTCCCAGACGGTTGGGATACGCTCGAGCGGAGAGACGACGGTCTCGCTCACCGCGCCCCAAGAGACCGGCGAGTACACGCGACATCTCGGCGAGTATCGGTATCTCGCCGTACTCCCGCCGTCCGTGATCGTCTGGCTCCACGGGCTGCACCCGCTCGTGGCGATCGCTGCGGTGAACGGCGTCATCGTCGGTGGGACCGTCGCGATCGTCCTCGCGATTTTCGGCTACAACGACCTGCGCGTTCGAGCCGCGGGATCGCACGTTTCGCTGTCGACTCGGCTCCAGCGAAAACTCCGGGAGTGGCTGTGAGAGGCGCTCACACTGGTAACTGGCCGATAGCTTAAAATAACCGCCGTCGTCAGCCAGTATCGTTATAATGGTTCCCTCGCATGAATGTACGCATACGTGTCTCTCGACCGGTCCGGTAACGGCTCGAACCGGACACTGCGGGGAACGGACGCCAGCGGGACTGGCTCCGGGGGAATTTGAACTGTGATCGACAATCCGCGTCTCGAACTGCTGCTCGCTGAATACGGCCGTCTGATCGTGATCGCGCTGGTCGTGATCGGCGCGCTCGCGCTCGTCGCGAGCGGTTGGGCCGTCGCGAACCCGTCGACGACGACCGAGACCCAGTACGGTGAAGAGCGCATCTCGAGCGAGTTGCAGACGAGCGCCGTCGTCGTTCAGGACGGGACGCTCTGGAACGAGGGCGATCGACTCGAGAACAGCGAAGTCTACATGCTGAACGCCTCGCCCGAACTGACGCTCGAGGCCGGGACCGAACTGCAAAACGCGAGCGACGGGACGCCGATCGACGACGGTGAGGTAACCCACGAACTCGAGGTGCGCTACGAGGCGACCCGAAACGATCAGTCGTTCTGGAACGAGAGCCACACCGTGCTCGACGGCTCGCCGGCGCTCGAGGACGGCGTCGCAACGTCCGAAACGACGGTCGACGTCGAGTCCTACCGCGATCGCCAGCAGGAACTCGAAAGTGAACTGAGCGGCGTCGGCGACGTTGAGATGGCGTTCGTTCTCCACGTCGAGTACGACACTGGAACCAATCAGGGGACCCAGCGCGAGTCGACGACGTTTCGTGTGACCGACACCGCCTATTGGCTCGAGGAGTCGGTGTCCGCGTCCGACACGCACACCCACCAGACGGGAACGGTAGAGACGAGCGAGTCACGGAGTCTTGCGGCTATCGCGGGACTCTCGCTGCTCGGGACGCTCTCGCTCGCGGCCGGTGCGTTCGTTGCCCGCCGGTCGCCGATCGACGAGGACGCCGCCCGGCGCGCGGTTCACGAACGGCGCTACGCCGAGTGGATCTCGCGCGGTTCGATTCCGATGTGGATCGGCGACTATCACGTCTCGCTCGACACCTTAGAGGACGTCGTCGACGTCGCGATCGATACGAACGAGCGCGTCGTTCACGACACGCAGCGCGGTCTGTTCGCCGTCGTCAACGACGGCGTCGTCTACTACTACAGCGAACGCGGGCTCTGGGAGGAGACCGCCTGGCCGGAGATGAACCTGGAGGAACAGCCGGCGGTCGCCGACGGCGAGCCGGCGCTCTCGGCCGACGAGATGGGGCTCGAGGGCAACGAGGAGTTCGCCGATCCCGACGACGGGTTCGACGACGACGAGGACGTCTGGCAGAAGCTGTGAGAGCGGTGGCAACCCAGCTGCACACTGTTCGAACGCGAAACCGATCACGACACGGCCACCGATGATTCACGGTCCCCGAGTTGCACGGAGTACGCCGGCGATCGCCAAGTAATTGACAACGAGACGCACAGTCGCTCGCGACTCCCGCAAGCTTCGCCAGAACCTGACTATCCGGTCAAATCGCTATTTCGGTAGCTACGAACCACAACAGCCTACTTTACTGGCCGTACTATATCGTAATCTTTCACGATAGTTGCGGCTCGTAAGGCTCAACTTTTATGCTGCTGGGTGCTTTCGATTCGTAGTATGGCAGAGACCGACGGGGAGGACATCGAAGATTTGCCACCGAGTGCCAAACTCGTTTTCAAGGTGCTCGAGTACGATGGGCCGTTGACCCAGAAACAAATTGTCGAGGAGTCGATGCTGTCGGCTCGAACGGTCCGATACGCACTCGAGCGACTCGAGGAGATCGGGATCGTCGACGAGGATATCTACTTTGCTGACGCACGTCAGAGTCTCTACCGAATCGAAGAGCCTGTCGCGGCCGACGGCAACGGCGTCGACGAGTCACCGAAAAAAGACGCCTGCTGTGCCGAATAGCGGACGACAAACAGGAGGATTATTTTAACGGCGTAACCGTCCCCCTGCATGGACAAGGAGAGGCTCCCGCGGTGGGGATGGCTGCTAATCGGTCTGTTCACGATGGCGATCGTCGCCAACACGCTCAACATTGCCGTTCTCGGACCGGCGGGGCTACCCGACGAGTATCAGGTGATCACCGTGATCACCTCGATGGCGCCGGTGTTGATCTACATCGGGATCTGGTACGACGAGGAGCGACAGGAGTACTGGGAGCAGACGCGAGAACACATCGCGGGCGATCTGGTGTTCGTCGTCACGGGGGCCGCGATCGGATCGGCGATCGTCCTCGTCCCGATCGTCGATCTCGGTCTCCCGCGTATCGTCCAAGACATCATCGCGATGGCGGCCGGATTCATGCTCTCGTGGGGGCTGTTCTGGTGGCGCAACACGGAGGTGTACAGCGGTCTCTGATGCGCTGGCGGTCGCGCGTGACAGCTCGGTATTGGCGTCACACGTGACAGCTCTCTACCGGAAAACAGGACAGTAACTGCCTCAGGCGACGTATCTGGGAGTGAGTACAGACTGGCAGTCAGGGCCCGTCGGTTCGGCCGACCATCCCCGGCGTCGGTGGGGTAGCCCGTTTGTGCTGCGTTTCGGCACACAGCCACGCGATCGAGCGGGCCGTCTCGCGATCGATACCGAGTGCGTCCGCGGCGTCACTGATCGGTTCGTCCAGGTCGACGAGGCGCTGGAGGAGCGGATCGATGACGTCGTAGGAGGCGCCGAGTTCGTCGGCGTCGGTCTGGTCCGCCCAGAACCCCGCCGTCGGCTCCTTGCTGACGATGCGTTTCGGGACCCCGATCCGTTTGGCGAGCGCGCGCACCTCCGTCTTGTAGAGGTCGCCGATCGGATACGTGTCGGCCGCACCGTCGCCGTACTTGGTGAAGTAGCCGAGCAACCACTCGGAGCGGTTCGCCGTTCCGAGAACGAGTCGACGCTGGCGGTTCGCCGCGTAGTACGCACAGATCATCCGCAGGCGTGCGATGACGTTACCGGTCGCGTGGGTGCGTTCGTCTGGGCGGTCGTCGTCCTCGGTAGCGGCGGGCTCGAGCGACTCCACGACCGTCCCCTCGAACGCCTCGAGGATTGGGCGCAGCTGGATCTCCTCGAACTCGATCCCCAGCCCCTCTGCGATGGTCCGGGCCTCGCTGACGCCCGTCTGTTCGGCCTTGTGGCAGGGGAGGCCGAGTCCGAGGACGCGATCACTGCCGAGCGCTTCGACGGCCAGCGCCGCCGTGACGGTCGAATCGATCCCGCCGCTCATCGCGACGACGACGCCCTCGGCGCTCGCGTCCTCGACGGTCGACCGAATGTCGCTCACGATCCGCGAGCGCACGGTCTCGAGTCCCGGTCTGTCCGTAATGAACGATCTGTCCGGCTGTCCAACGTCCGAGTAGACGACTGTCTTCCTATCTGCTCCCATAGAGGTCAAACACCATGTTGTGTTACGCTCTATTCAACATTCGTCTCGTATAAATGCTTACTCCTTAAACAGCTAGTAGTTGTGGTCCAGATTGGACGACAGTCGGCCAGCACACGGGATGTTTCGTGCTAGTATCTACCATTAATGAGTGCGAACGAGTACCGCAGTATCTGGATCGTCGATACTGCCGCACTCAGCGCCTTCAGCAGCCATTTTCCCCGCGTTCCACGACGTGCCGACCGCCGTTCAGTACCGGATAGATACAATTATATTCGAACAGTTTGATTCCGAAGACGGTTACAACTCCCTACTGACATGAACTCCCCTCTCGCAGATCGGTCCCTTCGACTCCGAATGCTCGTCGCGCTCGGCCTGATCGTCTGTCTGCCGTTCGCGTTCGTCTACACGTTCGTCTTTCTCGCGAACACGGTCGGCATCGCGCTCCTCGAGTGGGCCAACGAGCGGCCGTATCACGGCGAGTTCTACGTCGATCCGCTGGTCCTCACCGTCGTCGTTCTCGGCGGTCTCGTCGTCCAGTACTGGTTCGGCCCGCGAACGGTCCTCGGATCGCTCGACGCGCGCGATGTCGACGCGAGCGAGTATCCCGACCTCCACGCTACGGTCACGCGTCTGTCATCGCAGATCGATCTCGCGAAACCCGACGTCGCCGTGATCCGAAGCGAGGCCCCCAACGCGTTCGCCGTCGCCGGCGGCGGTCACGAACGCGTCGTCGTGACGACCGCGCTCCTCGAACAACTCGAGAACGACGAACTCGAAGCCGTCCTCGCCCACGAACTCGCCCACCTGAAGAACCGGGACGCGAACTTGATGACCGTCGCATGGCTGTTGCCGACGATCACGTACTACCTCGCGATCGTCGCCTTCTACGTGCTCTACGGTTTTTATCGGCTGCTCGGTAGTGGATTCGGCGGTGGCTCGAGCGGCGGAAGCGGCGACAGCGGCGGTCGCGCACTCTTGGTCGCCGTCGTCGTCATCACCGTCACGGCCGTCGTGACGCTGACCGTCTCGGCGATGTTCTGGGCCGCGAGCGTGCTGTTCTATCGCGTCCTCTCCCGACAGCGGGAGTACGCGGCGGACGAGGCCGCCGCGACGATTACTGGCTCGCCCGCGGCGCTCGCGAGCGCGCTCGAGAACATCGACGAGGCGATGCCCAACGTGCCAGATCGGGACCTTCGAAAACTCGACGGCGGGGCGGAAGCACTCTACCTCGCGCCGCTCGAGAGTCGCGATTTCGGCTCGAACGAACTCGTCAGCACGGACATCTTCCCCGAAACCCATCCGCCGACAGCGGAGCGGATCGAGCGACTCCGCGAACTGGAACGGGAGGGCAGATGACTGGTGATCGATTTGGTAGACGACAACTGCTTGTGGCGGCTGGAACGGGGCTCACAGTCGGGATCGCTGGCTGTGGCTACCAGTCCGGTGGCGGCGAACTCGACTGGCAGTTCGAGTTCGGTGGCGCCCCGATGAGCGGCTCGTCCGACGAGACATGGCTCGCTGACGGCGACTCGTGCTACAGGATTCGCAACCGCAGCGGCCGGACGATCCAGAGCGACGATACCGGTGTCGGCTTCGTCGACGTTGACGACGCTCGCGTCACCGCCTATCACGAAACCGGCGACCAGCACTGGAGTCAGAGCGCCGACCGGCAGTACGTCGGCGATCCCGCCGTCGCTGACGGTCGCGTCTATCTTGCGCTCGAGGACGGCGGCGTGACGACACTCGAGGCGCCGGCGGACGACGCCGACGAGTCGACACCGCGCTGGACGGCCGACTGGGAAGGTTCGCCGCTCTCGCTGCACGCCGCCGGCGACACGCTCGTTGGCCGCCACGAGACCGGGGTGGTCTGCTTCGATGCGGACGACGGTACCGAACGTTTCGCGCTCGAGGATGAGGCACTCGCCGCGGACGCAGTCGTCGACATCGCGCTCGCGGGCGACCGATTGTGGCTGCTCAGTACTGGGGACCCTACCGACGGCGAGACGGATGCCGACCACGAGCTGGAGGCCCCGACGCTGTACGGTATCGACGACGACGGCACCGTCGAGACGAGCCGGTCGCTGCCCGCCGATACCCACTGGCTCGAGACGGTCGGTTCGGATGCGTTGCTGGGCGTCGACGACGAACTGTGGGCGATCGCAGCCGATGGCGACCGGCGATTCGCGCTTCCGCTCGAGGGGTCGACCGAGGGCGCCACACCGGTCACCGTCTCGGAGACCGAGCGGTGTTATCAGTATTCGGACGGCACGCTCGAGGCGATCGATGTCTCGGCCGGCAACGTCGTCTGGCAGTACGACGAGTACTCGTTCCGTGGGACGCCGGTCGCCGACAGTGACGGGATCTATGGATGGGGATCGGGGCCCGATACGGACGGCTGTGGGCTGGTCGCGGTGACGAGCGACGGCGATGGATGGTGGGGAGCGTCACCGACCGACGGCCGCGGCTGTCTGGGAACCCTCCTGCTCGTCGGCGATCGACTGGTCGTTGTCGTCGACGAAACCGTCTACGGCTATCGGAAGACGCCCGGGAGTCGATATACGCTCGTTTGAGCCCACAGAGGAGTTACGAAGAAATCCGCGCCGAAAAAGACTGCATGCACTTGCTCTCAGTTCCAGCGTTTGCGTTTCGGGGCGGCGAGCCACCTCGCATCGCTCACGGGAACGGACGCTATGAGGGGACGACCGTCACCGACTCCTTCCGATCGACCGTCTGCTCTAACTCGTCGGCGATCGCACTTCCTCGAGACACCTGAATCTCGCACACGTACCTTTTTTCTCGTCGGGTTTCGCTCACTCCGTTCGCGAACCACTCCGACAAAAAATCTACGCTAAAAAAGGCCGCTCACTCACTTCGTTCGTTCGCGGTTCGCCTACGACGGCACCACAGTCACCGGCTCCTTCCGGTCGACCGCCTGCTCTAACTCGTCGGCGATCGCACTTCCGCGAGACACCTGAATCTCCCCGCCGCGACTGACCGTCGCGGTGAACAGGTAGTCGCCGCCGGCCTGGACCTCGACGGTTTCGCCGTGGTTGCCGTCGACGGGGATGACGATATGTCTCGAGGTAATCTCGGGCGTGACCATCTGCCCCGCCGCCTGTCCCCCGCTCCGTCCGGAGCCGCCGTCTGCGCTGGCGCTGCCGCCACCGCCGCCGGCCCCGTAGTTGGGGTTTTCGTCGTGGGTTCGAACGTCGATGTCGATGCCTAGGCGGTTCTCGACGTCGGTGATTCGACCGCCACCTTTGCCGATGACGCTCGAGATGTCGTCGTCTTCGACGTAGACGACGGCTTTGTCCTGGCTCTTGAGTTCGACGTCGACGTAGCCCCGCGCGATCGAGCGGATCTCCCGTTCGATCTCCTGTTTGGCAATTCGGTCGACGCCGGACTCGTTCGCGGGACCGCCGTCTTCGTCTTTGAGCGGAACGGTGACGACCTGCCGGTTGAAGGTGTAGATCTCGTACTCTGGCTCGCCGGTCCGGAAGTTCGTGATCTGGATGACCGGCCGGGCGAGGTCTTCCTCCGTGAGTCCGGCGGGCACCTTGACCTCCGTTTTGACGTCGTAGACGGTATGAACCTCACCGGCTTCGATGTAGACGACGGTGTCGACGACCTGGGGAATCATCCCGAGTTCGACCCGGCCGACGAGTCGCTGGAGCGCGTCGATCGCTCGCGTCGCGTGGACGACGCCGATCATGCCGACGCCGGCCAGTCGCATGTCCGCGAAGACCTCGAAGTCGTTGGTCTTGCGGACCTCGTCGTAGATCGTGTAGTCCGGTCGGACCATCAGGAGAGCGTCGGCCGTGTTGGCCATGTCGCCCGCCAGTTCGGTGTACTGCGTGATCTCGGGGCCGACCTGCAGGTCCCGCGGTTTCTCCATCGTCTTGACCGAGTAGTCGTTGTCCGAGATGTAGCGGGCGACCGCCTGCGCGAACGTCGACTTCCCGGCACCGGGGGCGCCCGAAATCAGGACCCCGCGCTGGTGCTCGAGCAGCCGCTCTTTCAACTCGTCGGCGTGCTCGTAGTCGTCGATGTCGGTTTGAGCGATCGGACGGACGGCCGTGATCTCGATGCCGTCCGAGAAGGGGGGTCGGCCGATGGCGATCCGGTAATCGCGGAACTGGACGATCTGCATGCCCGGTTCCGAGAGTTCGATGAAGCCCTCGGGCGCTTCCTTGGCGCCGTCGACGATCTCGCGGGCGTACTCGTCCATCGTCTCCTCGTCGAGCGGTTCGTCGGCGATCGGCTCGTAGCGCATCTCGCCGATCGTACCCCGCTTGGCCTTCGGCACGGCCCCCGCCCTGAGGTGGACGCTCATCGTCTGATCGTCGAAGTAGTTCTCGACGCTGAGCGTGCCGACCTCGCGAACCTCGGGCGAGACGTGCTCGACCGTGAGCCCCTTGGCTTCGGCGACTTCGGCCTGAACGATGTCGCTGGTGAGGAAGGTTGCGTCGAGATCCTCGGCCAGATCGCGGATCAGCGCGTCAATCTCGCCTTCGGAGGCGTGGCCGCGCTCGATGGCGTTGGGCCGCTCGCCGATGTACTCGAGGTCGATGACGCCCTCGTCGGCGAGATCAGCGAGGCGCTGGAGTTCCTCCAGGCCGTCCCAGCCGCTGTCGATCCCGTCGTTCGCCTGCGCCTCGAGTTCCGCGACGACGGCTTCCGGCACCGAAATCGTCGCTCCCTCGAACTGCCCGTCTTCGATCGTCGCCGAGACGCGGCCGTCGATGACCACGCTCGTATCCGGCACGACGTGCATACGACAACTGGTCGACGGACACGTATAAGGGTGTTCCACCGCCGGAGCGGGCGTGGCTGTGGGGAGTTGCCACGGATCGCGATCCGCGACGAATCGGCCCGGTCGGCTGACCGCGGCCCCGTCTATCGAGAATCCGTACTGTCTTCCCAGCCGATGGGAAGACGCGTTGTCCCTTCACTCTCGGACCGAACACGTTCACGTAATGAATCCGGAGCAATCGTTCGGGCAGGGCGGACTCAACGGCTTTCTCGACGCCGACGATCTCGTCGACCGCATCGGGCTGGACGACGAGGAGATCGCCTGGCGAAAGGCGTACATCGGCTTCGACGCGGAAGACGAGCGACGGCTGAGCGACCTCGAGTCGCTGTTACGGGAGAACCAACACCAGATCGCGGACGACTTCTACGACAACGTGTTGCAGTACGACGAGACGCGAGCGATCGTCGACCGCTCGCCGAAGGGCGTCGATGCCCTCAAGCAAACCCAACGGGCGTATCTCGTCTCGCTCGCGACGGGCAACTACGATCGGCAGTTCTTCGCGAATCGCGCACGGATCGGAAAGCTCCACGAACTGCTCGACATGCCGTTGAAACAGTACGTGGGCCAGTACGGCGTCTACTACGAGTTACTCCTCGAGCGACTCGACGAGCGCGTCCAGCAGCAGGTGGTCGACGCGATCGAGGCGTGGGCTGAGGAACAACAGGACGACGGCGGACTCGGCGGGCTCGTCTCGGCCCTCGGATTCGGTGACGACGGCGGAGAGACAGGACTCGAGGAGTCGTTCGAGGAGACCGTCAGAGCAGCCGTCGACGACGGCATGATGGACGTGCTCGCGCTGTTGCGACTCATCAATCTCGACATGCAGATCGCCACCGAGACGTACGTCGACTCCTACGCGCGGCGCCTCGAGGAGTCGATCGAGCGCCGCGAGCGACTCGCCGCCGAGGTGGAAGCCGACATCCAGCAGCCGATCGAGGAGTTGCACGAGGCGAGCGAGGCGATCGCGACCCGTGCGGAGACGATCAGCAGCCACACCGCGACACAGGCGGCGAAGACGAACCGGGCCGCGACCGAACTCGGCGAACTGAGCGCCGCGGTCGAGGAAGTCGCGAGCGTCACCGACGAGGTTCGCCAAGAGAGCGATCGGACCGAGCGACTCGCCGCCGAGGGGGTCGAGGCCGCCGACGACGCGCTGGCGGAACTCGAGGCCATCGAGGACGCGACGACGGCCGTCTCACGCGCCGTCACCGATCTCGAGGAGCGAACCCGGGAGATCGACGCGGTCGTCGACCGACTCGACGCGCTCGCCGAGCGAACGACCGTGCTGGCGAAGAACGCGAAGATCGAGGCCGCCCGGTCGAACGGACAAGAGACCGGTTCGCGAACGATGGGCGTCATCGCCGACGAGGTCGAATCCTTCGCCGAGCGGACGAAACGCGACCTCGCGGCGATCGAAACCGCCGTCGAGGCCGTTCGCGACGACGCGCTCGAGACGGTCGAGACGACCGAGGAAACCGTCGATCGGGTCGACGACGGCACGGATCGGGTCCGCGAAACGATGGCCTCGCTCGAGGAGATCCACGAGTCGGCGGAGACGACGGCTGTGCGGATGGAGGACGTCGCAGCGGCGACCGATCAACAGGCGCGTAACGTCGAAACGACGGCGACGACCGTCGAGGAGATCGCGGGAACGGCCGATCGGGTTGCCACCGCCGCGGAGTCGGCCGCTGCGGCGAGCCAGGAACAGACCGCCAGCCTCCGCAACGTCGGTGAGACGGTCTCGAGGCTCACCGAGGGAGGCGGCGAGGACCGGGAACCGGTGTACGAACGGCTCGAGTGACGCTGGAGCCGGCCCTCGTATCGACTGTCGACGTGAGTCGACGAACTGCCACGATACTTAACTAATGGGCCCTCGATTGCATCGGTGATGGACGGCCCCGGCCTCGACGGCAGTGACGAACTCACGATCCTCTCCCGAGCGGAACTCGAGGAGCGCGTTCGCCGGCGAACGGCGGATCTCGAGAACGTGATGGACACGATGGTCGACGTGCTGGTGAAACTCGGCCCCGACGGCCGCATTCGGATGGCGAACGCGGCTGCGACGGACGTGCTCGGCTACGAGCGGGACGTCCTCGTCGGAAAGCCGATCGACCACGTGCTCGCGGACGGCTCGCGCGGTCCGTCCGCGTCGTCGACCGTCAGCACCGGCGAGTTCGTCGAGACGCTGATGCGCGAGGATCGGATCACCGAGTACGAGACCGCGCTGGTGACCGCCGAGGGCGAGGAGATTCCGACGAGTCTGTCGGCGTCGATCCTTCGCGACGACGACGGCGTCATCGAGGGCGTCGTCTGCGTCGCCACCGACATCAGCGAACGGATGGAAGCCGAGGAGCGCGCCGCCTTTCTCCACTCGCTGTTGCGCCACGATCTGGGGAACAAGCTCACGGTCACCTACGGCTATCTGGAACTGCTCGCGGAGTCGGCTACGGACCTCACCGAGGAGGAACGCCAGTACTGCAGCTACGCTCGCGAGGGCGTCGAGGAGTCGATGACTCTCGTCGAGAACGTCCGAACGCTCAACCGTCTCGAGGAGGAGGAATCGATCACCCCGATCGATCTCCGGCCCGTCCTCGAGGAGAGCGTCGCCCGGCATGCGGATCTGGCGGACAGACAGGACGTCGACGTTCGCATCGATGCGGACGCGAACGTCGCCATCCTGGGCGGTGCCCTGCTCAAAGAGCTCTTTGCTAACCTGCTCGAGAACGCGCTGATCCACGCCGACGCCTCGGAGATCCGACTCACGACCATAACGCACGAGTCGACGGTCCGCATCCACGTCGACGACGACGGACGAGGCGTTCCCCCGAATCGGCGGGATTCGATCCTCGAGCGCGGGGAGACCGACGGCGAGGCGGGCGGCACCGGATTGGGAACGTATCTCGCCGCCAGAATCGCGAGTAGCTACGGCGGCAACCTTGCGATCGACGACTCACCGATCGGCGGTGCCCGCTTTACCGTCACGCTCAGGACGCCGGCGGAGTGAGCTGAGCGTTTCCTCGGGAGCCGCGTCGGCTGGCCGGTCCGCGAGACGATCCGCGAACCGATCGGCGTACAGCGTCGCGCCGATTTCTCCGGCGAGTTCGTATCCCACTTCCAGTCGCTCGCGGCGCAGTCGTTCGTCACCGCTGACTCGGTCGCACGAGGCGAGTTCCAACAGACAGCGCAGCGTCGCTTCGTTCGACATCCCCGTTGCGTCTTCGAGCGCCGCTTCGAGCAGCTCTCGAGCCGCTTCGGTGTCGCCGCTTCGACGAAGCACTCCGGCGTGGACGATACGGGCGGTTACGTCGACCAGTCGATACCCCTCGGGAACGCCGTCGATCGCACGCCGACTCTGCTCGAGTGCTCGTTCGGCGTCGTCGCCGTCGGTCCGAGCCAGCGTCGCGGCGAGTTCCGTCCGGTGGGTTGCGACGTCGCTGTCGCTGCCGAGTCCGGTCGCGAGATCGAGTCCCGCCCGCTGGTCCTCGATCGCCGCCTCGAGGGCCCCGCGTTCGCGTTCGAGCACGCCCCGTGCCAGCAACCCCTTGGCGTGTAGCTTCGTGAACTCGCGGTCGATCGCCAACTCGAGACCGGAGTCGATCCGCTCGGCCGCCCGGTCGAACGCGCCGCGCTGGAGGGAGATCGTTCCGAGGACGATTCGGTACTTAGCGCGGTGATAGGTGCTCTCGGTCTCACGAAGCATCTCCAGCCCCCGCTCGAGCGTGTCGGTCGCCGTTTCGAGATCGCCGGTCGCTCGCTCGACGAGCGCCAGTTTCGCGTGGGTGATCGCTTCGATCTCGTCGTTGCCGACTCGCGTCGCGATCTCGAATACCTCCTCGAGGACGGGACGGGCCTCCTCCCACCGGGCCCGCGTCACGGTGACCATCGCCAGGTTGTTCAGTGCGAGCACCTTCACCCGCGAGCTACCGGTTTTCGCGGCCAGATCGCGACAGCGCTCGAACGTCTCCGTCGCGCGCCGGAGTCGGTCGTCGCGGAGGTAGGCGATCCCGAAATCGTTCAGACACCGAGCGAGTTCGCGGTCGTCGCCGGCGCGCTCGAGCAGCGAAACCCCCCGATCGAACTGGCCGATTGCGCGGTCGGCGTCGCCCTGTCGCATGTAACAGATCCCGATGTTCTGGTGTGCGCGACCGAGCAGGAGGTCGTCGTCGATTCGTGCCGCCAACTCTCGCTGGGTCCGAAAGCCCTCGAGTGCCGCCTCGATGTGGCCGCGTTTCATGTCCGCCCCCGCGCGATAGTCGTGCAGCCAGCAGACTTCGCGCGTCACGTCGTCGCCGCCGACGTCGAGGCCCGCCGTCGCGTACCGTTCGGTCGCCTCGTACTCGCTCCGTTCGAACCGAACCCGAGCCTGATAGCGATAGGTGCGACGGATTCGGTCTGGATCGGTCGTTCGGTCGCGAACGTAGCGGAACTGCTTGTCCGCTGTCTCGTACTCGCCGCGCGTGTAGTGGACGTCGCCGAGGGATTCGAGCACCGCGAGGATCGTCTCCTCGTGGCCGCGCTCGCGGGCGAGTCGAAGGGCTCGCTCGTACCACGCGACGGCGTCCTCGAGCGCGTAGAGCGTCGTCGCGTGATCCGCGGCGGCAATCCAGTGTTCGAGCGCGAGATCGGGTTCGTCGGCGCGGTCGTAGTGGTGGGCGATCGTGGCGTCGGTCTCCCGACGGTCGTCTTCGGCCATCGCATCTGCGATTCGCCGGTGGAGTCGGCTGGCGTGCTCCTCGTCGATCGCGTCACGGACGACCGACCGGATGACGTCGCTTTCGAACCGAACCGTCGCGTCGTCCGTCCGCCGCCAGAGTCCCGACTCGACCAGCCGATCGACGTGCTCCCGACAGGTCGACGGGGCGTGACGGGTCGCCGTCTGCAACAGGGAACGCGGGACGACGTCGCCGACGACGGCGCCGGTCTCGAGCACCGCCCGGGTCGCCGGGTCAAGGCGCTCGAGTCGGGCGCCGATCGTCGTCTGGACGACGTCGGCGACGGCGATCTCGTCGGGGTGTTCGGGGTAGTAGTCGTGGGTCGGGTCGATCCGTCCCGCCTCGAGCATGTGTTCGACGGTTTCGACGACGAAGAGCGGGTTGCCGCCCGTCTCCTCGGCGATCGCGTCGACGAACGCGGGGGGAACGCCGCGGTCGCCGACGTGTCGTTCGACGAGTTCGGTGATCGGCTCGCGGTCGAGCGGTCCCAGTTCCAATCGGACGGTCGACTCCTCGCGACCGACGGTCTCGGAGATCCACGTGAGCTGGCCGTCGGTCTCGGGTCCCGTCGGTCGGGCGGTACAGATTACAGCGAGGGGTGCCTCGTCGATTGTCTCGACGAGGTGCGTGAGCAACTCGACCGTCGCCGTATCGGCCCACTGGAGATCGTCGATTGCGAGCACGAGCGGCCGGTCGGCCGCACGGTCTTCGAGCCAGGCCGCCGTTCGATCGTAGACCGCTTCGAGTCGGGCGTCGTAGGTGGTGTCGTCGCGGACCGGCGGCGAGGGCGAGTCGACGAACGGGAGCGGCTCCGCGTCCGCTCGGTCGTCGAACGCGTCGCGGAACGGGTGGTAGGGACCGCCGCCGTCGCGCCGACAACGACCGATCGCCGTCTCGAAGCCCAGATCGCTCGCGTCCGCACAGAGCCGTTCGATCAGCGCCGTCTTGCCGATGCCCGGCTCGCCCGCGATGAGCGCGACCGACGACTGTCCGTCGCGAGCGCCCTCGAGCAGTGTCGTGAGCCGATCGCGTTCGGAGTCGCGGCCAACGAACGCCGGCTCGAGGGCGGACTCGAGCGAGATCGTACCGTCGGGCGTTCGGGCAGCGAGCGCCCTCGAGAGTGGGATATCGTACGCGTCGGGAACCGCGCCGAGCGGCAGTTCGCGGCGGTCGTCGTCGGTGACCACGACGACCCGTTCGGACTCGAGTCGAGCGTACCGATCGTCGGCCCGCTCGCGGCCCGCAGCGGTCAGTCGGTAGCTCGTTTCGTTCGCCCTGTCGCCGTTAGAACCGGTCCCATCGGCAGTTTCGCCGGACCGAGCAGGCGCTTCGACAGCATCGTCAGTTGATTCGTCGCTGCGGGGCTCGCCGTCCCGACTCGTCACGAGGCCGTCCGACTCGAGCGCCGACAGCGTCGACGCGAGACGGAGTCGGTCAGCGAGCGTGTCCTCGAGATCCACCGCGGCCGCGATCGTTCGAATCGAGGCCTCGAAGACGGAGCCGCCGTTTGCCTCTCGTTCGCGGAGAGCGAGTAAAATGGGGGTCTCGAGGTCACGCTCGTCCATTGCGTACTCGTAACTGCTCCATCATATAAGACCTATTGGCAGAACTGGTCGATCGAGACCGTCGCCCGAGGCTCCCCGTTTCGACGGTGACGAGAAGCGCCGTTACTCGCCGTCGCCGCCGGCGTCTGCGCTGCTCGCGTCGGCCGATGGGGTCGGCGCGTCGGTAGCCACGTCGCCGCCCACGTAGTTCGTCCAGAGCACGAGCATGCTCGGGAGGACGAAGACGCTACCCAGGAACGCGTAGATGATCGTCAGTCCGGTGATCAGGCCGAACTGCTGGAGCGGCGGGAGGATGGCGAAGACGAGGACGCCGAAGCCGCCGACCGTCGTGGCCGCGCTGCCGAAGAGCGCACCGCCGGTGCCGGTGACGCTGCGATAGAGCGCGTCGAACGGGTCGTCGCCCCGCTTTCGCTCGAGCAGGTAGCGTTCGGTCATGTGGATGTTGTACGCGACGCCGAGCCCGATCGTCAGGCTC
This sequence comes from Natronorubrum amylolyticum, assembly GCF_052040145.1. Lineage (NCBI taxonomy): Archaea > Methanobacteriati > Methanobacteriota > Halobacteria > Halobacteriales > Natrialbaceae > Natronorubrum > Natronorubrum amylolyticum. The sequence goes on along the minus strand of NZ_JBPPFW010000002.1, from coordinate 874,868 downwards.
GTGATCGTCCCTGTCATCACGTTGAACGGCACCCCGAGCAGGTACATGGTGCCGAGGATCCACGCGACGCCGAAGACGATCGGAGCGATGGTGAGCAAGCCGAGCAGGGCGCTTCCGTGCGTCCATCGGTAGGCGACCATCAGGAACGCTACGACGGCGACCAGCGCGACGAGCATGCTCTGGATGACCGTCTCGAACAGCTCCTGCTCGATGAGGTGGAAGACGATGATCTGGCCCGTTGCGGTGACCTGCAGCCCGTCACCGTCGGCCGCCGACGCCACGCCGGTCAGCTGGTCGTTTACGTCGCCGGGGGCGGCGTCGCCCTGCGTCGAGACGACGACGCGGAGCGACTGGTACTCGCCGCCGTCGGCTCCCGCACCGCCCGTTCGGTGGATCACGTCCCGGGCTTGCTCCGGAGCGACCTCGAAGAATTCGTCGTACACCGCCTCGAGGTTCTGGTCGGGGACGCCGTCGCCGGTCGTGTCGGCCGCGTCGTACGTCGCGGCGAACGACTCGTTCTCCGCGGCGACGGACTCCATCGCCGTCAGCGGGCTTCTGACGTGGGCCTCGCCGTTGGGGAGGACGACGGCGACGTCCGTCTCGGCGGCCGACGCCTGCATCTCGTCGGTTCGCTCGAGCGTTCGATCGTCCGTAATATCGCCCTCGACGAGCAGTTGGGCCTGGGTATCCTGCCGGAGGAAGTGCTCGTTGACGTAGCCCATGTTCTCCTTGACGCTGTAGTCGCCGGCGGCGAACGGCCCGGGCAGCGACTTCGCCCAATCGGCCGGATCGTCCGCGATGAAGTCCTCCTGATCGAACGTGGTGTCGATCTGCGCTGCTCCGTAGGCCCCGCCCAGCGTCAGCAAAACGGCGACCGCGACGACCGCCCACGGCATCCGTTTAGCCGCGCGGTGGCCGCCGGCGAGCGCGCCGCTGAGTCGGCCGCCGCCGGTGCCGAAGGCCCGTTTGCGGCGGTCGTAACCGCGGGCCTCGAGGACGGCGTCGAGTTCGACCTTCGCCGCGGGGACGACGGCCCCGAAGACGACGAGCGCCGAGACGATGCCGAACGCGCTGGCGACCCCGAACTCGCGGATCGGCCCGATCGGGCTGACCAGATTCGAGAGGAAGCCGATGACGGCCGTCGCCGTCACCCAGACGAACGCGACGCCGAGGCCCGCGACGACCAGGACCATGGCGGATCTGGTCGACTCGGTGGCGTCTTCGCTCGCGGGTCGCTCCGCTCCCCGCTCGCCGCTCCGAGGCGCGTTGCGCCTCGCTTCGCGAGCCTCTCTATGCCGCATAAACAGGTGTATCGCGTAATCGACGCTCAACCCGACGAGCAACACCGGCACCGCGATCATCAGCTGGTTGAAGTCGATTCCGGCCCAGCCGAGAAAGCCGAAGGTCCAGACGAGCACCAGCGCGACGCCGCCCAGTCCGAGCACGATATCGAGCAGGTCGCGGTAGGCGACGGCCAGCACGGCCGAGACGAACAGCAACGCCATCGGGACCACGATGATCAAACTGTCCGTCAGCGAGCGATCGATCTCGTCGGTGATGATCCCCGCACCGAAGACGAAGCCGCCGTCACCGAAGCGGTCGTCCACCAGCTCGGCCATCGCCAGCTGCGAGTCGACGACGTGGTCGGCCGCTTCGCCCTCCATCCCGCCCTGGCCCTCGCTGTGCTGGGTCACGAACAGCATCCGGGCGTCGGCTTGGGTCGATCCCTGCTCGTAGTCCGTCGGCAGGAATGCCAGCACCTGTCGGTCCGCGTCCTCGCCCAGCACGGCGGCGACGACGTCCTCGACCTCCTCGTCGCTCATCGACTCGAGTTGTTCGATCTGGTCCTCGAGCGACGGCCCCGCTTCGCCTTCCATCTGTGCCGTGCCGGTTGCGGGTTCGTCGCCTTCGACTTCGCCACTGTCCTCGGCGTCGTCGCCTTCAGCGCCATCATCGTCCTCGCTGTCTTCGGCGCCGTTACCGCCCTCAGCATCCTCGCCCTCCGATGCACCGGCGTCCTGCTGTCCATCCGCCGCCCCCTCCCCTTGCATCGCGGTCATCGCGACGATGGAGGCGACGTCGGTGAACGGCTCGTCAGTCAGCGTCGGCTCGATCCGATCGTCCTCCTGGAACTCCTGTTGTAACTCGAGCGTCGCGAGCAGCGACTCCCGGTCGAGAACGTTCTCCCCGCGGACGACTACCTGCACCGTCGTCGTGTCGTCGTCCTCGCCGTAGTTGTCCTGGATGTACTCGAGTTTCTCGGCGGCCTCGCTGTCGGTCTCGAACTGATCGAGTGAGGAGGTCTGCTCGAGCGAGCCAACACCCGCTCCCATCACCAGCGTCACCACCAGCGCGAGGGCGATGACGAGCCGCCCCTGCTGGGTAACCGCTCGAACGAATCGATCGGCGACCGACACGTCAGGTCGCCCCTCGCGTCGTCTCGGCTGCGTTCATGACTGGCACCTAGGGACAATCCGTCCATACGTGTTACTATCCGGAACTGACGACGATACGACCAGTGCAATCAACTTGCCGAGCGACGAGAGGGACGTATGGACGTTGTCGAGTTGACCCGCGATCTCGTCTCGATCCCGAGCCACAAGGACGAGACGGCCGCGGGCGACTACATCGAGGAGTGGCTCCGAGCCGAAACCGACGCTGACGTGCGACGAGACGAAGTCGGTAACGTGATCGCCAGAACGGGAACCAGTGGGGAAGCACACGCCGACGGAGAAACGCTGGCGCTCGTCGGCCACCACGACGTCGTCGCGCCCGCGGCGTCGCAGGTGGACGAGGACGGCGCGTACGTCGTCGAGCAGCGAGACGGTCGACTGTACGGTCGCGGTGCGGCGGACATGAAAGGCGCCGTCGCGGCCGCGATGCTCGCGTTTCGCGACGCCGGACTCGCGCTCTCGGACGTCGACGACGTCGGCGGCGGCGACGATTCGGCCGCGGACGCGCTCGTCTTCGCCAGTTTCGTCGGCGAAGAGGTCGGTGGCGTCGGCGCGCGCCACGCCATCGAGCGGGGGTTCGCACCGGACTACGCCATCGTCGGCGAGGGTTCGACGAACTACTCCAAATCGGGCGTCACCGACGTCGTCGTCGCCCACAAGGGCCGCCGCGGGAGCACGATCACCGCTCGCGGCACCGCGGCCCACGCCAGCGAGGTCGACGCCGGCGAGAACGCCATCTACCGCGCGACCGACGCCGTCGATATCGTTCGGGGCCTCGAGGCACCCGCCGTCGACGTCGCGGGCGAAACCCTCGAGGGGAGTCTCGTCGTCACCGAAATCGACGGCGGGACGGCGATGAACGTGATCCCCGAGCGCTGCGCTCTGACGGTCGACGAGCGAACGGTGCCGGGCGAGCGAGCGGCTCTCGAGCGCGTCGAGTCAATCGAGGGCGTGGAGTGGACCGTCGATCAGGACCTACCGCCGATGCGGTGTGACGACGAGGAATTCGCTGAGCGGGTGCTCGAGGCCGCCGCCGAAGCGCAGGTGGGGTCGCCCGAACTGGTGACGAAACCCCACGCGACCGACGCGGGGTGGCTCGCCGAAGCCGGTACGGAGTGCGTGATCTACGGCGCCTCAGAGCCCGGCGAGGCCCACACGAAAGCCGAAAGTGTCTCGATCGAGGTGCTCGAGCGGTGTCAGGAGACGTATCGTCGGGTGGCGGCGTCGTGGCTCGAGTGACAGTCGATAAAAGGGCGGGTACTACGTCACGCATCTGCTCGCAAAGCGAGCAGTTCACCGCCGGTACGGGCGGATCCCGTGATGGCGGTTTTTCGACGTAAAAAGGACGTCTATACTCCTGGGACACCGACGGCCTCGAAGCCGGTGATGCCGAGTGCGGCGAGCGCGTACAGCACGACCAACACGGTTACCCAGGCGAGCAGTCCGATCATCGCCGCTGCGGTCCAGTCGCCGGGGTACCGGAAGTTGATCACCGCGATGTACGCGAGCAGGGCCAGCAACGGTCCGAGCAGTGGGATCCATCCCACGAAGAAGCCGACGACGGCCCATATCACCGCCCCGATTAGCGCGGTGACGATCGCGTGGTCGTAGTCGCCGGCGCCCACGATGACGCGCGCGCCGACGTAGATACCCAGTGCTCCGATCAACAGGCTGGCGAGGAAGACGATTGCTGATGCGACTACCATCTCATTGTGATACACGTCAGATAGCCCGAATAGCTCACTGCTTGCGAGTTCCACACCGCTATCATGGGCGTGCGATTCCGGGCCGGAGACCCCTTGAAAGAGCCACGTTACGGGTCTTCGGACTGTCTCCGAACGCGAGATTTTTCGGGTATCGACTCGAGACCGCCGGCGGAGACTCGCTTCGGCGAGACCGACGGACGCCCCGCCAGCGACGAGACCACCGGAACCACGACGTTGATACTATGCCCGCGCATACGAAACGCCAATGGCGACCGATCAGGCTCAGAGCGAGGCGGCTACGAGCGACACCTACGAGGAGTTCGAGCAGCGCGTGCGGCGGATTTCGAACGTATCGAACGCGGCCGGCATCCTGCAGTGGGACCAGGAAGTCGTGATGCCCGAGGAGGGGACCCCAGCCCGAGCGCAGCAGCTCTCGGCGCTCTCCTCGATCGGTCACGAACTCCTGACCGACGACGAAACGGGCGAGTTGCTCGCGGAACTCGAGTCCGCCGATCTGTCCGATGAGCAGGCGGCCGTCGTCCGCGAGGTCCGCCGGCGCTACGACCGCGAGACCAGCGTTCCCCAGGAGCTCGTCGAGGAAATCTCCGAGACGACGGCCACCGCCCACCCGACGTGGAAACAGGCTAAGGACGAGGACGACTTCGAGCAGTTCGCGCCCACGCTCGAGAAACTGGTCGAACTCAAGCGAGAGTACGCCGAGCACATCGATCCCGACGCCGATCCATACGAGGTGCTCTTCTCGGACTACGAGCCGTACCTCGACCTCGAGACGGCGGAGCGCGTCCTCGAGAAGCTACGCGACGAACTCGTGCCGCTGATCGACGCGATCGACGAAAGTGATGCGGACATCGAGACGGACGCCTTCGCGGGCACGTTCGAGGACGACGATCAGGAGGCCCTCGCACGCGACGTCCTCGACTCGCTGGGGTACGACTGGGGTCGCGGCCGGCTGGACACAGCACCGCATCCGTTCTCCTCGGGCACGCAGTTCGACGCCCGCGTGACGACCCGCTTCGAGGAGGACGACCTGCTGGGTTCGATCACGTCGACGATCCACGAATTCGGCCACGCGAACTACACCCTCGGACTGCCCGACGAGGGCTACGGCACGCCGCTTGGCGAAGCGCGGGACCTCTCGGTTCACGAGTCCCAGTCCCGGCTCTGGGAGAACCACGTCGGCCGCTCCCGGCCCTTCTGGGAGCATTTCCTCCCGATCGCCCGCGAGCGCTTCCCGAGCCTCGAGGACGTCTCCCCCGAAGCGGCCTACGAGGCCGCAAACCAGGTCCACGACGACAACCTCATCCGGGTCGAAGCGGACGAACTCACCTACCATCTCCACATCGTCATCCGGTTCGAGATCGAACGCGACCTGATCTCGGGCGACCTCGCGGTCGAAGACGTGCCCGAGGTCTGGAACGACAAGTACGAGGAGTACCTCGGCGTCCGCCCCGAGACCGACGCCGAAGGCTGCCTGCAGGACATCCACTGGTCCCACGGCTCCTTCGGCTACTTCTCGACGTACTCGCTGGGGTCGGTGCTGGCGGCCCAGCTCTACGACGCCGCCGAGGACGACCTTGGCAACCTCGACGACGATATTCGAGCGGGTGAGTTCGGCGAACTCAACGGCTGGCTCCGCGAGAACGTCCACCAACACGGCAAGCAGTTCACCACGCCCGAGTTGATCGAGCGCGCGACCGGCGAGGAGTACACGGCCGAGTACTTCCTCGAGTACGTGAAATCGAAATACGGCGAGCTGTACGACCTCGAGGAGTACTAAACGCGGGACCGGAGTTCCGCAACCCGCGTTTTTTAGGACTCGGTGGCCGTCTCCTCCGTACATGATCGACACGTCACTCGAGGGCAACACCGCCATCGTCACCGGCGCGAGTTCGGGCATCGGTGCGGCGACCTGTCGCGCGTTCGCGGCCGAGGGAGCGAACGTGGTTCTCGCGGCCCGCAGCGAGGACGAACTGGCGAGCCTCGCCGACGACCTCGAGACCGAACACGACGTCGAGACGCTGGTCGTCCCAACGAACGTCCGCGAGGAGGACGCGGTCGACCACCTGATCGAGGAGACCGTCGACGCTTTCGGCGGGATCGACGTGCTGGTGAACAACGCGGGGCTCTCTCGAGGGAGCGATGTCGAATCAATGTCGACCGACGATTACGAGACGATGCAGGAGACGAACGTCGACGGCCTCTTCTACGCGACGCGGGCCGCGATTCCACACGTCCGCGAGACGGACGGCCACCTCGTCTTCGTCGGGAGTTTCGCGGGGCAGTACCCCCGATCGTTCAATCCCGTCTACGCCGCCACGAAGTGGTGGACCCGCGGCTTCGCCAAGAGCGTCGCTGCGCAGGTCGGCGACGATGACGTCGGTGTCTCGATTATCAACCCCGCGGAGGTCCGCTCGGAGTTCGAAGCCGCCGACGGGACGACCTTCGAAGAACACTTCGACGAGGGCGAGGCCAGCGAACCCGAGGAGGTCGCCGAAGCGATTCTGTTCGCCGCAAGTCGGGCGGGCTCGAGCGTCAGCGAAATCGACGTCAATCGCCGGGACAAGTTCGCCGACGGCTTCTAACGCGGCCTTCGCTCGGAACCGCGAGCGCGTTTAAAACGCAGCCGGCACGTGCCGGGTGCAGATTGACCCGTAATCGACGCCATATTTTGCGTATGCGCGTTTCCATTCCGGGCGTTCCCGGCGTCTACTACGACACCGATTCGGGCTCGTCAGCCATCGGCGTGGCCATGACGGCCGCCGGCCGAAAGGTACCGAAACCGAAAGGGTACGCCATCCAGCTGTTGCCCTACCTCTGGTCGTTCGACGTTGACTTACACGAGGTGCCGAACGATCACCCCATCCAGTATCTCCACCCCGAAGGGGCCCAGAGTATCGGCGAACTCTCGCCCGAGCGCGGCGTGCGAGAGGTGGGGACCGAACTCGAGTCGGTCCTCCGATTCGTCTGGTCGGTCAACCAGGAGATCGAATCGACGACCAACCGGTTGATCGGTCGCCGCGCGGACCACGACGGGGTCGTTATCGAGATTCAGGACGGCAGCGTCGGCGTCGGCGGCGAGGAACTCCACACCGACGAGTTCGACATCGAAGAGGGGGCGGCAAATGAGACCGAGATCGACATCGAGGAGGAGTCAGTGGGCGAGACGGACGCCGATCCGGACGACGAATCGATCGGCCTCGATCACTCGACCAACGACGTCGATATCGAGGACACCGATACCGACGATTTCGAGCCGGACGAGCCGTGATCGTCGACGGCGAACCTCTTTTCCGCAGCGGATAGCTGCCGCTCACCGCGGGAGGAGTCGCAAAAACGGGCGGCTCGAGTTCGAGCGCGCTTACGCGCCCGCGGACTCGAGGGCGTCTTCGATGTCGTCGCGCTGCGTGACGCCGACGAAGCGCTCGACGATGCCGTCGTCGTTCTCGATGATGAGCGTCGGCAGCGATCGAACTTGGTACTCGTTGGCGATATCCTGTTGCTCGTCCACGTTTACTTTCTCGACTTCGAATCGGCCCTCCCAGTCGTCCTCTAACTCCTCGAGGATTGGATCCTGGGTCTTGCAGGGGCCACACCAGTCTGCGTAGAAGTCCTTCAGTGTGACAGTCATCGGTTCATCGCTAGTTCCAACGCGCCGCGCATAAGGGTTTCCCACCGGTTGTGAATTGCCGCAATCGGAGACGTCGATCGCGGGGGCATGCCGTGGCCGACGGGTGCTGGTTTCGACGGAGAAGCGGGGCGATAGCCGACCGTTTTCGCGTCTCGTTGCCGTAGCCGCCGGTCGCGAAACTGAGCCGGTCGATCGACGACGGGTGCACTCGTGAATCCGTATCGGAGCCGCGTTGCAACGGCTCGCCCAGTCATTCGACGAGCCCTCACCGTGGTCTCCGCCGAGAGTGCGACGTACCGCGACGCCGGTTCGGTCACAGTGGCTCGAGTACTATATAGGTATAAAGACAAACACCTCTTGTCTAATACTTCTTTGCATACATGTTTGGGATGGATCTCGACTTGATCCCGTTCGTGAGTCCGATCAGTCTATGCAGATCGAAACAGTCCGGTATAGGTCTCGAGAGTGGGTTTGTGGATCGAACAGAAGACGGAGAACGGTTTCAGAAGCGATCAGTGAAACCGTCCGACGACAACGATACAAACACGAAGTATACGATCTAACTACCGCTCAAACTCGAATGAACGGGAATTATTCAAGGAAAACAGTAGACCTAGTGGTGATTATCGCTCGAGTATAACAAGTTCTCGTTTAACCGATACTCGATCGGCTGGTGAACATTAATCAGATTCAATAGTATCTATGTTATCAAACATATTGTCGTAAACACACCTGCCTAGCGCCACCGGAGCCGTCCGCGCAGACCGACGGACGGCTGGTCGCTTCCGGTCGCGTTCGTCCGCGACCGAGACCGCGCTCACGACGCGTGCTGCCGCTCGAACGCGTGGGCGCTCGAGAGCACCGTCTCGTCGTCGAAGCGCTCGCCGATCAGCATCAGTCCGACCGGCAGGTCGTTCGCCCGGCCCGCGGGCACCGATATCGCCGGGTGGCCGGTCACGTCGAACGGCGACGTGTTGTGTAGCATGTTGAGCGCGCGATCGATCGCCTCGAGGCGCGAGATCGACTCGTCGACTTCGTGGGCGGTCTGGGGCGTCGTCGGCATCGCGAGGACGTCGACGTCCGCGAGCGCCTCGTCGTAGGCGTCGGTCAACTGTCGACCGAGGTTCTTCGCCTTCGCGTAGTACTGGCCGCGGTACTCGTCGGAGAGATATTGGCCGAGCACGAGCGTGAGCTTCAGCGTGGTCAGGTAGTCGTCGGCGTGGGCTCGCCGCGCCCGTCCGAACGCGTTCGCCAGTTGGGTGTCGTAGAACCCCTTCCCGTAGTGGCCGATGCACTCGGCGTCGACCGTCGCGGCCGTCTCCTCCGTCGCGATAGCGTTCCAGATCGTGAGCCCGTCGACGTGCATCGGGACGGACACCTCCGTCACCGTCGCACCCGCGTCTTCGAACTCGGTGAGGGCGTCGCGAACGGCGTCGTCGGCCGCCGGCTCGCTGACCGCGTGGCCGAACCCCTCCTCGACGACGCCGACGGTTACGTCGGACGGATCGTCCGAAAGCGCCTCGAGGTAGTCGTCGGTCGGAACGGCGCCTTGGCGAGGATCGAGGTCGTCCTCACCGGCGATCACGTCCAGTACGCGCGCGCAGTCCTCGACGGTCGAACACATCGGCCCGGCGTGATCGAACGAGCGACCGAGACCCGCGATTCCGGTGTAGGGAACCAGTCCGTGGGTGGGCTTGTGGCCGACGATCCCGCTCCAAGCGGCGGGGATGCGAACCGACCCACCCTGATCGCCGCCGATGGCCACGTCGACGTCGCTGTTACCGACGGCCGCGGCCGATCCCGACGAGGAGCCGCCCGCGACGTGATCCGAGTCGACGGGATTCAACACCGGCCCGGTCGCGGAGAGTTCGCCGCTCCCCGAGAACGCCATGTCCTCCATGTTCAGCTTCCCGGTGATGGTCGCGCCGGCCTCGAGCAGTCGGCTGACGATCGTCGCGTCCGTCGACGGCACGTAGCCCTCGAGGAGCTTCGAGCCGAGCGTCATCTCGACGCCGGCGACGTTGACGTTGTCCTTGAGACCGACGTCGTAGCCCTCGAGCGGACCGTTCTCGGCTCCCCGCACCTCGCACTTGGTGACGAACGCGTTGAGCGGATCCTCGTCGCGCCCCGGTTTGTAGCCGGGATCGCGGTCGGTGTACTCGACTCGAGGCCGAGGATCCGGAAGCTCGTCCAGTCGTTCGTAGCCGGCCAGCGTCTCGACGATCGCGGCTTCGAACTCCTCGACCTCCTCGTCGGAGAGGTCGATATGGTGGTGAGCCGCGTACGCGCGGATCTCTTCCGGTGTCGGCGGTTGTACGTTCGGTGGTGACTCGGACATCCTACTGTGACGGTCGATAACAAGGAACAAAAAGATTCACCGAGGGCACCTCTCGCGAAAGCGAGACGAATCGACCGCGCCCGCTCAGATCCACTGACTGCTCCCGCTCAGATTCGGCCGTGGTGTCTGAGGTATCCCTCCGTGAGCAGCTTCGCGAAGAAGGACTCGACGATCGGATCGTACGGCGGCGAGAGGTCGAGCAGATCCTCGGCGACAGCCCGTTTCGTCTCCTCGAGCGAATCGGTCTCCTCGAACAGCTCGAGGATCCGTTCGTCGTAGCGGTGGAGTTCGGTTCTCGCCGTCTCGAACGCCTCTTCAGGGTCGTTCGGCCAGACGCCGAAGTGTGGAAAGATGATTCGGTCGGGCTCGAGCGCCTCGAGTCGATCGATCGTCCCCGCGATCACGTCGACGTCGAAGTTGGGGAGCGTCGCCGGCGGCAACCACTGGTCGGCCCGCCCGAAGTAGATCCCGAGACACTCGGCGGCGAACAGAAGGTTCCGTTCGGGGTTCCAGACCGCGAGGTGGTCGGGGGAGTGTCCGGGTGCGTGGATCAGCTCGAGGCTGTTCGCGCCGATATCGATCGTCGTCCCCTCGTCCGGGACGCCGACGATGTTCGCCGCGGGAACCGGTCCCTGTTCGCCCATCGAGTCGAAATGGTCGCCCATCGCTTGCCTGCTGCTCTCGATCAGTCCCTCGGGGGTCTCGAGGTGCGGCGCGGTCGATTCGTGGATGTAAATATCGCAGTCGGGTGCGGCGTCGACGAGGGCGCTCGCGGCGCCGGTGTGATCGACGTGGACGTGCGAGAGGACGACGTTCGACAGGTCGGCCGGCGAAACGCCACACGCCTCGAGTCCGTCCAGGAGTTCGTCGGCGGTGGCGGCCACGCCCGCGTCGACCAGCGTCGGCTCGTCGTCGTCGAAGCAGTAGACTGAGGCGACGTCCGAGTCGAACAGCTCCACGTCGATTCCGTACACTCCCTCGGTAACGGTGAACACGGTCATACGATAGCTGTTCGGCCGAGTCGCAAATCCGTTTCGGTGATCCTCGGAACCTCGTCCGCCCGCGCTCAGAAGTCGATTTTCGCCTGCCCGGTCTTGCACACGAAGAACTTCAGGTCGCCCCGGAAGACGACGGTTTCCTCCTGCGTCGTCATCACCGTCTCGAAGACGACCAGCCCCACGTCGTCGCGGCTCTCGAGCACTCTCGCTTCCGCAACCTCGATCTCGGCCGAAACGGTGTCGCCGATGTAGGCGGGGTTCGGCAGTTCCATCGCGTCCATGCCGAGGAAGGCGTAGGCGGTTCGCTCGAGAATGCCGATGCTCATGAGCATTCCGAGCGCGTAGTTGAACGTCATCGCGCCGTGGGCGATCCGCTCGCCGAAGTCGCGTTCCGCGGCGAACTCGGCGTTCGTGTGGAGTTCGTTCCAGTCGCCGGTCAGCGCCGCCTGCATCGTCACGTCGGTTTCGGTGATCGTTCGGCCGGGGCTCAGGAACGTCTGGCCCTCCTCGAACGCCTCGAAGTGGTGTGGCTCGTAGCTGTAGGCCATACCGGCACCTCTTCGACGACCCACAAATACCTTGTCGCGCCCGCTCACGCACCGAAGACGAGATGGAACAAGGCGGGACGAGACAAAACGAGACGAGAACCACGTGTTCGAGAGTGGAACCCGCGGAAGCGGCGTCCTCGAGAGCGGACCGAACGGAACCGACGTGTACGCGAAGAGGAACAGCTATAGGCCGATCGACTGAACACGTCTAGCATGGAGTTTCGCTTCACCGACGAGCAGCGACAGATCGTCGAGATGGTCGCGGAGTTCGTCGACGACGAGGTCGTCCCGATCGCCGACGAGATCGACCACGAGGACGAGTTCCCCCACGAACTCGTCGACGAACTCGCCGAACTCGGGCTGATGGGGATGCCGTTCCCCGAGGAGTACGGCGGCGCCGGACTCGACTACCACGCCTATCCGGCGGCCCTTGAGGAGATTTCGCGGGGCTCGGGCGGTCTCGGCACGATCGTCGCCGCCCATATCTCGCTGGCGGGGAACATGCTCTACGAGTTCGGCGACGAGTCCCAGAAGGAGGAGTTCCTCACACCGGTTGCCGAGGGGACGGATATCGGTGCGTTCGCGCTCTCCGAAGCCGGAGCCGGCAGCGACGTGCCCGCGATGGACACGGTCGCCGAACGCGACGGCGACGGCTACCGGATCAACGGCGGCAAGCTCTGGATCTCGAACGGCTCGGTCGCGGATACGGTCACGCTGTTCGCGAAGACCGACCGAGACGCGGGAAGCAAGGGAATCTCTTCGTTCATCGTTCGGCCCGAGGAGGACGACGGCTTCATCGTCGAGGGGACGGAGGACAAACTCGGCGACAAAGGGTGTCCGACCGCCGAACTCCGGTTCGACGACCTCTGGATCCCCGAGGACCGTCGACTGGGCGAGGAAGGAGAGGGGTTCGTCCAGGCGCTGAAGACGCTCAACGGCGGGCGCATCACCATCGCCGCACGTTCGATCGGGATCGCACAGGCTGCCCTGGACGAGGCCACGAAGTACAGCCAGGACCGCGAGCAGTTCGACCAGCCGATCTCGGACTTCCAGGCGATCCAGCACAAACTGGCCGACATGGACACGAAAACGCGTGCCGCGCGACTGCTCATGCACGACGCCGCCGACAAGAAGATCCGCGGCGAGAACTTCATCAAGGAGGCCGCACAGGCGAAATTGTACGCCAGCGAAATCTCGAGAGAGGTCGCCAACGAGGGGATCCAGATCCACGGCGGCTACGGCTACACCAAGGACTTCCCCGCCGAGCGGTTCTACCGCGACGCCAAGCTCAATGAGATCTACGAGGGCACGAGCGAGGTGCTCCGAAACACGATCGCCGCGAAGTTGCTGGACTGACGACAGCCCGCAGTCTCCGTTTTTAGTTCGATCGATCGGCAGATCGGGCAATACAGCCGAATGACGATCCGACAGGTCGAGTGCTACGCGTCTTCCGTCTCGAGCTCGTCGAGACAGTCCTCGACGGGGTCGAGCAACTCGCCGGCGATCGAGTAGGGATCGGTCTCGCCCCGACGAACTGATTCGGCGAGGTCGTCGATCCCGCCGCGTTCGGCGAGTCGGTCCTCGAGCAGGGCGTGGACGTCCTCGCGCAGCAGCGTCCGGATCTCCTCGGCGTACCGGCCGCGGACCTGTTCTGCGTGCTCGCCGGAGTCGACGAGGTAGGTGCGGTGGTTCGCGAACTCGTCGATGAGGTGGTCGACGCCCTCGCTCTTCGTCGCGACAGTTTCGACGATGGGTGTCGTCCAGCCCGCTACCTCCTCTTCGTCGTCGACCTCGCCGTCCCAGTCGTCGTGGGCGTCGATAACTTCCTGGCTGTGGTGGCCGCCGCCACCGCTCATCCCACCGCCGCCGTCGCCCAATTGGATCATGTCCCGGAGTTCTTGGACCGTCCGATCCGAGCCGGGACGATCCGCCTTGTTGACGACGAAGACATCCGCGATCTCGAGGATGCCGGCCTTCAACGTCTGGATATCGTCGCCCGACCCCGGCGGAACGAGGACGGCGACGGTGTCGGCGGTCCGGACGATGTCGATTTCGTTTTGGCCGGCGCCGACGGTCTCGATGATGATCTTGTCCTTGCCGAAGGCGTCCATCGCTTTCACGGCGTCCGCGGTGGCCGTCGAGAGCCCGCCGAGGGTGCCGCGGGCGCTCATCGAGCGGACGAAGACGTCCATGTCGCCGACGGTCGAGGCCATTCGAATTCGGTCCCCGAGGACCGCGCCGCCGGTGAAGGGCGAGGAGGGGTCGATCGCGATGACGCCGACCGTCTCGCCGCGGTCGCGATAGGTCTCGGCGAGTTTGTCGACTAAGGTCGATTTCCCCGCGCCGGGGCTGCCCGTGATGCCGATGACGTCTGCCTCGCCCGTGTGGGCGTACAGTTCGGAGACGAGATCTCGGTAGCCTGACGATCGGTTCTCGATCTTCGAAATCACTCGAGCCAGCGCGCGGTGTTCACCCGCGAGCAGCGCCTCGAGCAGTTCCTCGTCGGCTGTCATCGCTGGGGTGCGTTCTCGCGGACGAATTCGATCGTCTCCTCGATCGACGTTCCGGGCCCGAAGATGGCCGCCACGCCATCGTCTCTGAGCGGTTGGCGGTCCTCCTCGGGAATCACGCCGCCGACGAGGACGAGGGTATCCTCTTTCGCGCCGTACTCCTCGAGACCGTCCATGATCTTCGGGACGAGCGTGTCGTGTGCGCCCGAAAGGATGGAGATCCCGAGGACGTCGACGTCCTCTTGGACGGCCGCTTGGACGATTTCTTCTGGCCCTTTGTGCAGTCCGGAGTAGATGACTTCGAAGCCGGCGTCGCGGAAGGCCCGCGCGATGACGTGGGCCCCGCGGTCGTGACCGTCGAGTCCGACTTTCGCAACCATACACCGGATACTCTGCTGATCGCTGCCAGCACTCATACCGCTGTGTTTCACGTATTCCCGTATGGTTCTATCGGAACGCTGGATGACACACAGTCTCGTTTCAGCAGTGAAAGCCGAGTTGGAGCGTTCGCAGGGAGGGTCTCGCGAACCAGAAGAAAGGATTAATTTTCCAAGCGTGGTTGGTATTGTATGGCAATCCGCGAAGCAACCGTCGACGACATCGAGGCGATTCAGGACGTGGCACAGCGGTCGTGGACGCAGGACTATCCGAAGATTCTGAGCCGAGAGTCGCTCCAGGAGGGACTCGACGACTGGTACTCCGAGGAGCGGGTCCGAGATTCCATCGTCTGGGCGCGCGCGCTCATGCTGGTCGTCGAGCGGGACGACGAAATCGTCGGCTTCGCCCACGGGGTCTGGGACAACGAGACCGAAGTCGGGAACATTCTCCGCGTCTACGTCGCGCCGGACGCTCGCGGCGAGGGAATCGGCGGCCGGCTACTCGAGGAGACGTGTCGCTCGCTCTTCGAGCAGGGCGTCGAGCAGGTCAACGCGATGGTACTCGACGCGAACGAACTCGGCAAGGACTTCTACGGCGCGTTCGGCTTCGAACAGGACGAAGTCGAAACGGTGTCGATCGGCGAAGACACCTATCAGGAGTGTACGTACGTCCTCGAGCGCGAGTCGTACGCCGAGGAGATCGACGGTCTGGCGTAGTCAGTTCGAGGCCGTTCGCGCCGGTATTGATCCCGCTCAGACCGGCGAGAGCTCTTCCTGGTAGGCGCCGTGGTGGTCCTCGAACACCTGCATGATCTCGCCCATCGAGACGTACGCTTTCACCGCGTCGACGATGTACGGCATGACGTTCTCCTCGTTATCGATGGCGTCCGACAGCGCCGACAGCGTCGCGTCGACCTCCTCGTCGTCGCGTTCGTCTTTGACGCGCTCGAGTCGGTTGAGCTGTCGATCGCGAGTCGTCTCGTCGATCTTGAGGATGTCCGGCGAGGTGTCTTCCTCGATGGTGAACTTGTTGACGCCGACGACGACCTCCTCGCCGCGTTCGACGCGCTGTTGGTACTCGTAGCTCGCCTCGCCGATCTCGCGGTGGAAGTAGCCCTGCTGGATGCCGTCGAGCACGCCGTCCCGGACCGAGCCGTCGCCGATCTCCTTGATCTCCTCGATGTAGCCCATGATCTCGGCTTCCATCTCGTTCGTAAGCTTTTCGATGGCGTAGCTGCCGCCCATCGGATCGACGATGTCGGCCGCACCCGACTCCTCGGCGATGATCTGCTGGGTGCGCAGAGCGACGCGGACGGCCTTCTCGCTTGGCAGCGCCAGCGCCTCGTCGAAGCTGTTCGTGTGCAGCGACTGGGTGCCGCCGAGGACGCCCGCGAGCGCCTGGATGGTGACGCGGGCGATGTTGTTCAGCGGCTGCTGGGCGGTCAGGGACTGGCCCGCCGTCTGCGTGTGGAACTTCAGTCGCTTCGACTCGGGGCGCTCCGCGTCGTACCACTCCTCCATCACGTTCGCGTAGATGCGACGCGACGCGCGGAACTTCGCGATCTCCTCGAAGATCGAGTTGTGGGAGTTGAAAAAGAACGACAGCAGCGGCGCGAACTCGTCGACCTCGAGCCCGCGGTCGAGACAGTCCTCGACGTAGGCGAAGCCGTCGGCGAGCGTGAACGCGGCCTCCTGTGCGGCCGTCGAGCCGGCCTCGCGGATGTGGTAGCCCGAGATGGAGACGGGGTGGAACTTCGGCGTCTCGTCGACGGCGAACTCGATGGTGTCGGTGACGATCTTCAGCGACGGCCCCGGCGGGATCACCCACTCCTTCTGGGCGATGAACTCCTTGAGCATGTCGTTCTGGAGGGTGCCGCGGACCTTATCGCGGGGGACGCCCTGCTGGTCGGCCAGCGCGATGTACATCGCGTAGATGACCGCCGCGGAGGGGTTGATCGTGAACGACGTCGAGACCTGGTCGATGTCGATCCCGTCGAAGAGAATCTCCATGTCCGCGAGCGTGTCGACGGCGACGCCCTCCTTCCCGACTTCGCCCTCGCTCATCGGGTGGTCGGAATCGAGCCCCATCAGCGACGGCATGTCGAACGCCGTCGAGAGCCCGGTCTGGCCCTCGTCGATGAGGTAGTGGAACCGCTCGTTGGTCTCCTCGGCGGTCCCGAAGCCGGCGAACTGGCGCATCGTCCACGCTCGGCCGCGGTACATCGTCGGATACGGCCCGCGCGTGTACGGTGGCTCGCCGGGGAAGCCGAGGTCTTCCTCGAAATCGAGATCGGCGATATCCTCCGGCGTGTAGAGACGATCGACTTCGTGGTTCGAGACCGTGGCGAATCGGTCCTTTCGCTCGCCGTGGCCCTCGAGTGCTGGCTCGAGCGTCTCCGCTTCCCACTGCTCCTGTCGCTCGCGGATGTCCTCGAGCTCGGTGTGGTCGAACATTAGTATGGATAACAGTGCCAAGATTCTAAAGTCTTGTTATCGGGGCGCTGGCGGATCGTCGAGGTGCCGATATCGACGTCATTGACTCCCGTCTCCGATGACTGGCTCCGTCGCCCAAATCGTTAAGTAACGGTGAACCGATTGTCAAATATGCACATGATTCTGCTCCCGATAGACGAGAGTGAGACGCGGTCGCGGCGGGCGGCCAGAACCGTCATCGATCTGCCCGGCGGCCCCGAGGAGAAGGCGGTCGTCCTCCTCAACGTCTCTGAGGAGACGAAACAGCCCTGGTTACAGGAGTTCGAGAGCCAGCGGGCGGAGGGACGGGCTGATCCCGAGTTGCCGGCCAGCACCGAGGCGGCGCGAACACTCCTCGCGGAGGCGGGCATCGACGTCGACACGCGGCTCGAGCGGGGCGACATCACCGAGAATATTCTGGCGGTCGCCGAGGAAATCGACGCGGACAGCATCGTTATGAGCGGGCGGAAGAAGAGCGCGACCGGGAAGGTGCTCTTCGGCAGCGTCACCCAGTCGGTGTTGCTCAGCGCCGATCGGCCCGTCACCGTGTTGATGAGCGACGACTGATACGGTCTGCTGTAACTTTTTACCGGTGCAACCGCAGGACGGATCGCGGTTGCGCCGTCAATGACTTACAGTAGTCCGTACGACCGAGTGCAAACTGTTTCTGCGGACGAGTACGGCTCGAGAGGGTATAGCACACCTCGAGTCGAACGGCGAACGTCGGTGCAGCCGGGATCGTCGCTGCATTCGAAGTCGCCCTCGACCGCGAGAGCCGGCTGTAAAACGCGACGGCGATCGGCGCGTCAGTCCGCTTTTCGGTACTCGGCCCAGCTGAACACCGCGAGCGTGATCCACCCGATCGCGATGATCGCGGTCAACCGATTGTCGTTGTGGAGCGCGAGCGCCGCGGTCCCGATACCGATGAGCAACCACACCACCGTCCCGGATTTGGATCCAAAGAGTTGCATAGTCTAGAGATGTGGATTACCAGGGCTGGATGCCCCACCAGAGGATCGGGAGCATCAACACGGCGAGCACGATGAGCGGCACCGCGCTCGTGAAGCGGTCGACGTCGTCGTCGGGGTAGCCGTGCATCTCGTTGATCAGGTTGCGGTTCGATTCCGGATCGACGTTCAGCGAGTCGATTCGTTCGGCCACGAGAGAGACGATGACGAACGTCAGGATCGACAGCGGGAACGCGATCATGATCGCGTCGATCCCCAGGTCGGCGGTTAGTCCCTCCGCACCCGCTCCGAGTCCGCCGATCGCGTGCGGCGAGAGCGCGACGACGGTAACGAAGCCGACGACGCTCGAGGCGATCGCCCCGTAGCGGTTTACGCGAGCGGACCAGACGCCGAGCACGATCACCGGCGTGATCGCGGCGGCGCTGACGGCGAACGCCCACAGGATACTGACGACGAGGAACGCGGGCGGGTTCAGCGCGATAAGTGCGATGATCAGTCCGGCTGCGATGACGGACGCGTAGCCGGCCTGGGTCTTGCGGTCTTCCGTGATATCGAGCTCGAAGGCCTCGATGACGTCGTTCGCGACGGCGGCACTGATCGCGAGCATGTGTCCGCTGACGGTCGACAGCCCGCCGGCGATCGCCCCCGCGACGACGTAGCCGGTGATCGAGTTGCCGCTGAACGCGAAGTTGAGGTAGAAGATCATCTTGTCGAAGTCGGCTTCGGCGACCTCGAACCCTTCCTGGCCGAGCCACATGACGCCGGCGAACGCGACGGAGTAGATGGTCGCGAACATGAGGCCCGTCACGGCGACGAACCAGAAGACGGTCTTGCGGCCGGCTTCGACGTCACGGCTCGTGAAGATACGCTGTGCCAGGTGGGGCATCCCGATCGGCCCCAGCGCCATCGCCAGGAACATGGCGAAGTACCATCGGGTGTCGAACGTCATGTCGAAGAAGCCCGGATTGGTCGCCTCCATCTCCGGAACGAGGTCACCGTAGCCGAGCGGCGGGAAGAACCAGCCGCTCGAGCCGAGCTGGTGGAGGACGATCATCATCGGGAAGAACGCCGCCGTCAGCATGATCCAGAACTGCAGGGCGGAGTTGTAGGAGACGCCCCACATCCCCGCGATAACGACGTACCCCGTCACGAGTGCCGCGATGACGAACAGCGAGAGGGTGTAGTCCCAGCCGAACAGGATCTCGGCGATCTGTGCGAGACCGATGAACTGTCCCAGCGCGTACATCAGCATGACGAACACGATGAGCAGCGCCATCACGACGGACATCGTGTTGCCGTATCGATCCTTACAGAACGTCGCCGGCGTGTACGAGCCGAGCCGGCGGAGCGTCTGTCCGTACAGGATGACGATCAGCGGAATCGAGAGTAGGAAGTTGGTCCAGACGGCCAGAAACGGGATCTGGACCGTAACCATCAGGGCGACGACGCCCATGAACGTCGCCAGACTCTCCCAGGTCGCGGAGATCGCGGAGCCGTTGACGAACGGGCCGATGGTCCGGCCGGCGACCATGTAGTCGTCCGTCCCCTTGATCTTGTTTTTCATGTAGTAGCTGATCCCGTAGTAGGCGACGAACGTGAGTCCGATAATGATCAGCGGGATGAGTAGATCGGTGAACGTCTCCTGGAATGGGTACTCCCCCATCTCCTGGAGCGGGAGCGGCCTAATCATCGGCATCACCCGGCTCCGCGCCGACCTCGTCGGCTCCGCTTACGTCGCCCACCGACGCGTTCAACTGCTCTTTTTCGTCCATGATCGAGGTGGTAACGTACTGGTAGTACCCCCAGTACAGGACGAACATCGCTGCCGGCCCACCGGCGATCATCCAGAAGTAGTGGAACGGGAATCCCAGTATGGTGAAGTCCGGTGTCCCGAACATGGTGAACCAGATCCCCGAGTGTATCACACCAATGAGTGCCAATGCAGCAATCAGTGATGCGAGTGCTTCCTTGGTATGAGTCTGCATACACTACTCCCCGTCATAATGCAACTATTAAATTCTTACGCATAGGTAGACCTAATATTCATCATATGCATTTGAACCGTCGTCCGATTGAACTGATCGCGTTGATTTAAATGCAGTTCGGATGATAATACGTTTTACAGAGCGGGATACTCGGTCGAACAGCGTCAGCAACCCGCGGCACTCACCATCGAGCGAAACGCGCCCGGCTCAGCCCGCGAGTTCGTCCGTAAGGTCGAAGAACGTCTCGACGGTCAGATCCGGCTCCGTCGCGGAGGGATCCCACGGCCCGTTGTCGCGATTGATCCACACGCCTTGC
This sequence comes from Natronorubrum amylolyticum, assembly GCF_052040145.1. Classification (NCBI taxonomy): domain Archaea; kingdom Methanobacteriati; phylum Methanobacteriota; class Halobacteria; order Halobacteriales; family Natrialbaceae; genus Natronorubrum; species Natronorubrum amylolyticum. Next base: position 854,548 of record NZ_JBPPFW010000002.1, on the reverse strand, counting down.
ATCCCCGCGTGCATCGCTCCCCGAACGTCGAAGGTTGGTCCGGCGACGTGCGCTATCGACTCGATCGGCGTTCCGGTTCGGGCCGCGGCGTGTCGGTAGATGTCAGCGTCGGGTTTGAACGTCCGAATCTCGTGTGCGCTGATCGTGTCGGCGATGACGTCCTCGATAGCCGCCGACTCGACCATCGACTCGAGCATCTCGGGGTTGCCGTTCGACAGCACGTACACGTCATAGCCAGCGTCCGTAAGCGTCTCGAGTCCGTCCCGGACGTCGTCGAACGGGTCGAGATCGTGGTACGTCGAGAGGATCTCCTCGATCGTCTCCGAGGTGAGATCGACACCGTGGCTCTCGAGTGCAAACCGAAGGGCGTCGCGATTCATCTCGTAGAACGGCTGATAGTCGTCGACGAAGTTGCCGACCATCGTGTACATGATCGAGCGACTGCGCCAGAGCGTCGAGATCGGTCGAATTTCGTCGACGTGTGCCTCGAGGGTCGCCTCGACGGAGTGCGGATCGACGAGCGTCCCGTACGAATCGACGGTGATCGTGTCTACGGCGGTCGGATCGAAGGACATACGCTATCGGTTAGACGCCGTCGCTCATATATAGTGGGGTGTGTTGGCACGGGTCGATTTCGCGATCGAATGCCCCTCGATTCGAACGGATGAATCTCAGTCGTACGCGCGTCTCCCCGTCGCGTCGACCGTCGCCGCGTACACCGGCAGCGCCGGGATGACGGTCTCGATCGGACCCCGATTGAAGTCGCGAAACAGCGTCTGCAGCTCCGGTATCGCCTCCTCGTCGATCCCTCGCCGGGCGAGCGCTTCCGGCCCCAGTTCGGGGACGTACGCCGCCTCGTCGACGAACTCGGAGACCACCGCTCGAGCGTCGTCGACGGCCGTCGAGAACGCGTCGCCCTCTAGAATCGGCTCGACGTCGTCCCACATCGGGGACAGATAGCCTGGCCACTGCGCGAGGGTTCGGTAGATGCTCGGCAGGCCGTCCTCGAGGCCGTGAAACGACTGGATAGCCGAAACCGCGTCGTCCAGTTCGGCCGGCGTCTCGTCGAACGCGATCATCGTCGGCGGTCGTCCTCGGTCGGCGTCGAGCCACGGCGGAAGGGGCGACGTCGCCTCGCGAGTGGAGTCGGGATCGGTCCCGATCGGGTCCTCGTGGAGCCCTCGATCGACGAGTTCGAAGAGCACGGCGAGTCGGGGGGCGACGATATCGTAGGTCGCGAGCTGGCCCCGGAGTTCGCTGTATTCGGCCGGCGAGACGTCGAGCTCTCCGCAGCGATAGGTCGGTACGGTGGACTCGGACTCGAGTGCCGAGAGCACGGTGTCCCGATACGTAACCGATAGCCGGCCGAACCGAGCGGTCTCGAACACCGGTTTCACCTGTCCCCAGGCGTACCGGCAGAACTCGGGGTAGTTCGCGATCGTCGTTCGAAAGATCCAGTTGACGATCGGCGCTCTGAACGTCCGTTTGATGTCATCGTAGAGCCCCCGTTTCCAGCCCGTCGCCTCGATCTCGTACAGCTGCTTGCTCGTATCCATACCGGAGCAGCGACCGCGTATCGTGTTAAGTGTTCTCGTTGACCATGTCGAGAGCGACGAGCGCCGTCGAGCACACATCGGACGAGTTCGACGGACGCCCACCGATCCCCAACGCGCCGGGGCGATTGGCGGCGGCAAGAACGGCGGAAACAGGAAAACATTAAAGCGGACATGGTATGATTGGTCGAGTATGGGTGTGGATTACGATACCATAGTCGAGTCGTTCGAATGGGACATTCCCGAGTCGTACACGATCACGTCGACCGTCGACGACCACGCGTCGTCGTTCGGCGACCGGGTCGCGATCAAGTTTCTAGACGCAGACGGCCACCGCGAGGAGCGGACGTACGCCGACCTGCGGGACGAGATGTATCGATTCGCGAACGGGCTCGAGGAACTCGGCGTCAGTCAGGGCGACCGCGTGATGCATCTCCTGCCGCGGCATCCGGACGTGTTCGCCGTCCAACTGGGCGCGCTCGCAACCGGCTCGCTGCTGGTCCCTTGTTCGTCGATGCTGCGAGCGAAGGACATCGAGTTCCGCGCGAACGACTGTACCGCCACGACGATCGTCGTCCACGAGTCGCTCATCGACATGGTCGAGCCGGTGCTCGAGGAGACGCCGCTCGAGCGCGTGATCGTCCTCGACGGCGACGACGCCGACCTCGACGACGATCGGTGGTCGACCGTCCAGTCGGTCGCCGACGGCCAGTCGTCCGAGTACGACGGGCCGGAGCTGTCCTCGGAGGATCCGATGTCGATCAACTACACCAGCGGGACGACCGGCCAGCCGAAACCGGTGCTGCACAAACACCGCTGGCAGTACTGTTTCAACCAGGTCAACGCCCCCTACTGGTGGGGCGTCGACGAAGACACCGACCTCGAGGACGAACTGCTGTGGGCGACGACCGGCACCGGCTGGGCGAAGTGGTTCTGGAGCCCCGTCGGCGTCGGCCTGACGACCGGCGCGACCCAGCTCATCTACGACGGCGATTTCGAACCCGACGTCTTCCTCGAAATTCTTCAGGACGAGGGCGTCACCAAGCTCTGTGCGGTCCCCACCCAGTACCGAATGTTCGCGAACGCCGACCTCGAGTCCTACGACGTCCAGTTGAACGACACCCTCTCGGCCGGCGAACCGCTCAACCGCGAGCCGATCGAGCGCATCCAGGACGCCTGGGGCGTGACCCCGCGGGACGGCTACGGCCAGACCGAGACCGTCGCCCTCGTGACGAACTACCCCGGAATCGACGTCAAGACCGGCAGCATGGGGAAACCGACTCCCGGCGTCGGCGCGACGATCATCGAAATGGACGAGGAGAAAGAGGTCGAGCCCGGCGAGATCGGCGAAATCGCCGTTCCCGTCGACTCGCCGGCCATCTTCGACGGCTACTACGAGAAGCCCGAACTCGACGAGCAGAAGCTCTCGGGCGAGTACTACCGGACCGGCGACCTGGCCTCCCAGGACGAAGACGGCTACTTCTTCTTCGAGGGGCGAGCCGACGACATCATCATCTCCGCGGGCTACCGCATCGGTCCGTTCGAGGTCGAGGACGCGCTCGTCAGTCACGACGCCGTCGCCGAAGCGGCCGCGGTCGACAGCCCCCACGACGAACGCGGCAGCGTCGTCAAGACCTACGTGATCCTCGCCGAGGAGTACGAGGGGAGCGAGGACCTCAAAAACGAATTACAGGACTTCATGAAAGAGGAGACGGCACCCTACAAATACCCGCGCCGCATCGAGTTCGTCGACGAACTGCCCAAGACCTCGAGCGGGAAAATCCGCCGGATCGAACTCCGCCAGCAAGAACAGGAGAAGTACAGCTAATCCCCGCCGTCAACTGAACTCAGCCGCTCACTCCTTCCAGATCAGTCCCGCTATCTCCCCTTCGAGAACGATTTTGCCGTCACCGTTCGTACAGACGACGCTGCTCTCGATCTCGTAGCGATCGTCGCCCTCGTTCACCGACTCGTTTCGCAGGGTGCAGGTGATTCGGTCGCCCGTGTACACCGGCCGGACGAACTCGAGTTCCATTCGGCGCGCGAGATAACTGAGATCGCCGCCGATCTTCGTCGGGAGGCTCGCGGTGAGAAGGCCCTGAACCACCAGCTCGCCGTCCTCGTTCGGTTCCGTGTGAATCGCCTGCTGATCGCCCGAGAGTTCGCCGAACTCGCGAACCTCCGCGACGGTGAACGTCCGCTCGTACGTGTACTCCTCGCCTGCTTCCGGAACTGACGTCGACATGGTCGTTCGTTCTCGTCGAACCGATTTCAAGCTACTGCCGATCGAGCGGGTTACGCGTCGCCGCGAGCGCGGATGCACTCGCGAATCTCGTCGGGCAGCGGCGTGGCTTCGAACGAGTCGTCGACGAAGACGAACGACACCTCGCCGTCGGCGATGCGTTCGTCGTCCGCCGCGCGGGTGATCGCGAACGCGAGCGTCAGCGAGGACGTCCCGCTGTCGATGACGGTCGTCTCGATGACGGCCTCGTCGCCCGCCCGAAGCGGCGAGTGGAACGAGGCCGAGGCTTCGACCGCGGGAAGGACGTAGCCGGCTCGTCGGTACCGTTCCATTGGGTGTTTGCCGTCGGTGGCGAGCCTGAAGTAGTCGTTCAGCCCGACGATCACGAAGTGGAAGAATCGCGGGTAGTAGATGAGCCCGCCGGCGTCGGTGTCGCCCCAGTCGACGGTGATCTCAGTCGTGTGTGCCATCGGTCGGTCGGAACGTGATCGTTCGGTCGTCGGTCGTCTCGCTCGGTTCGACAGTGGCCGTGACGGCGTCTCCGATATCGACATCGGCTGGACCGACCCCGCGGACGATTCCGGTCAGTCTGACCGGCCCGAACGCCGCGAGCGCCGTCACGTAGGGCGCGTCGTCGTCGAACGCCGGCGTCGGCACAGTGACGGTCGTGTGCGTGACGATTTCGCCCGTTTCCGGCAACGGCAGCGTCTCGAGGTCGCGATCCCCGCAGTGGGGGCAGACCCGTCGCGGCGGGAGCGTTCCGTGGCCGTTCGCACACTCGTGATAGTAGCCGTCGCCGGACTCGAGGGCCTCGAGGAACTCGTCGTAGCCGGCGTTACGAGCGTCGCTCATTCGACCACCTCCAGCGCTTCGCGCTGGCGTCGTTGCGTTCGCACCACTCCGTTCGCTCGCGCAACCACCCCCGGACCGGAGATCCGGTGTACTCGCGTTCGCTCTCGAGGCTCGCTCACGCGACGACCTCCATCACGTGAACCGTCGCACTGGCGACCGTCCCGCCGGCGTTGTGGGCCAGCCCGACGGTGACGTCGTCGTCGACGGCGTCCGACCGGGGATGGGTTCCCTCGAGCAGCGTCCTGACGGCCGCGATCTGGGCCGCGCCGGTCGCGCCGACGGGGTGACCCTTGGCCTTCAGCCCGCCCGAGAGGTTCACCGGCAGCGCGCCGTCGCGGCGCGTCTCGCCGCGGCGGGCCGCCCCGAGCGCCTCACCGTAGCTGTAGAGGCCCAGTCCCTCGAGGGCGAGCACTTCCGCGATCGTGAAGCAGTCGTGGACTTCGGCGATGTCGACCTCGTCGGGAGAGATCCCAGCGTCGTCGTACGCCGCTTCGGCGGCCTCGCGCGTCCCGGGGGTCTTCGCGAGCGATTGGCGATCCTGCAGCGCCATCGTGTCGCCGCCGTGGCCCGAGCCCGTAATCGCGACGCCCGAGTCGAGCCCGTGCTCGGCGGCGTAGGACGGAGAGCAGAGGACGACGGCGGCGGCGCCGTCGCTGATCGGGCAGGCGTCGTACAGCCCGAGTGGCGCGGCGATCTCCGGGGCCTCGAGGACGTCGTCGACGGTGATCTCCTGGCGGAGGTGAGCGTGGTCGTTGACGAGCGCGTTGTCGTGGTTCTTGACCGCGACGTGGGCGAGGTCCGTCCGGTCGCCGCCGTAGGCGTCGAAGTAGGCTCGAGTCAACAGCGCGTAGGCTGCCGGGAAGGTAACGCCGGCCCGTACTTCGAAGAGGTCGTCCGCCGCGCGAGCCAGGCCGTCGGTCGCGCCGGCGGTCCCCATGTTGCTCATCCGTTCCATGCCGCCGGCGACGACCACGTCGGCGTCACCGGCCCGAACGGCGCGGACCGCGTCCCGAATCGCGACGCCGCTCGAGGCGCAGGCGCTCTCGACCCGTCTCGCCGGCGCGGTCGTACCGAGGGCCTCCGCGACGAGCGGTCCCTGGTGGCCCTGTTTCTCCGAGAGCGTGCCGACGAAGTTTCCGTAGAACACTTCGTCGACGTCCGCGGAGGAGAGTCCGGCGTCGTCGAGCGCGGCGAGTCCGGCCTCGGCGAACATGTCTCGTCCGGTTCGGTCCGGAAACGATCCGAACGCAGTCGTCCCTGATCCGGCAATGAATGCCTTCGTCATTAGCTACCACGACACGATTACACAGACGACGATTTAGGTGTATCGACAGCGGCCCGCGACTCGGATCGATGGCGTCTTCACCGGAGGCGAGGAGGTCCCGACTCGGGGCGACAGCCGCTCGAGGCGCTACACTTATCAGCGTGGTCGAAACACCTTCTGGCAATGGTCGACAAGACGATCGACCGCGTCGGCGTCGTCGGCGCGGGAACGATGGGCAGCGGTATCGCACAGGTCGCCGCCACGCACGGCTACGACGTCGTGATGCGGGACATCGAGCAGGAGTTCGTCGAGAACGGCTTCGAGACGATCGACGACAGTCTCGGGCGGCTCGAGGGACGCGACTCCCTGCAGGAAGAGCCCGACACCATCCGGGACCGAATCGAGGGCACGACGAGTCTCGACGACCTCGCGGACTGCGATATCGTGGTCGAGGCCGCCCTCGAGAAGCTCGACGTGAAGCGGGATATCTTCGCGGACCTCGAGGACGTCTGCGACGAAGAGTGCGTGCTCGCGACGAACACGAGCACGCTCTCGATCACCTCGATCGCGGGCGATCTCGACGCGCCGGAGCGCGTGGTCGGACTGCACTTCATGAATCCCGTCCCGATCATGGAGGGCGTCGAGGTCGTCGTCGGCGAGAAGACCGACCCGGAGATCGTCGAGTTCGCCCACGAGTTCTCCGAGGACCTCGAGAAGACGACCTGGGAGGCAGACGACAAACCCGGCTTCGTCACGAACCGCATCCTGATGCCGTGGATCAACGAGGGGATCCGCGCGTTCGACGAGGGCGTCGCCACGAAGGAGGACATCGACGCCGGCATGGAACTCGGCACGAACGTCCCGATGGGGCCGCTGACGCTCGCGGACCATATCGGTCTGGACATCTGCCTGCACGCGACCGAAACGCTGTACGAGGAACTCGGCGACCGCTACAAGCCCGCCTACCTCCTCAAGCGGAAGGTCGAAGCGGGCGACCTCGGGAAGAAGACCGGCGTTGGGTTCTACGAGTACGACTAGGCTCGTTCGCTCGAGTTCGAGTTGCGTCGAGCGCCTACCGCTTCAGGTGCCGGGCGATGATCTTCTTCTGGATCTCGGAGGTGCCCTCGTAGATCGTCGTGATCTTGGCGTCGCGGTAGTAGCGCTCGACGTCGAAGTCCTTCGTGTAGCCGTAGCCGCCGTGGATCTGGACCGCCTCGCTCGCCACGTCCACCGCCGTCTCGCTGGCGAAGTACTTCGCCATCGCGGCCGCCTTCGGGGCGACGCCGCCCTCGTTCTGGCGCGCCGCGTCGCGGGTGAGCAGGCGGGCCGCCTGCACGTCCGTCTGCATGTCGGCGAGTTTGTGCCCGATCGCCTGGTGTTCGACGATCGGCTTGCCGAACTGCTCGCGGTCGTGCGCGTAGGTGATCGAGTCGTCGAGCGCCGCCTGCGCGACGCCGACCGCCTGACTCGCGATCGCGACCCGGCCGCCGGTCAGGATCGAGAACGCGGAGCTGAGCCCCTTTCCGACCTCAGTCAGCCGATTCTCGGCCGGAATGCGGACGTCGTCGAAGATGAGCGTCGTCGTGTCGCTCGCGCGCAGACCGAGTTTGTCCTCCTTCTTGCCGACCTCGAGCCCCTCGACGTCCTTCGGGACGAGGAACTGGGTGACGCTGTCGGAGTCGTCGCGGTCGGTCTTGGCGAAGAGGATGACGACGCCCGCGCGCTCGCCGTTCGTGATCCACTGCTTCTTGCCGTTGATGACGTACTCGTCGCCGTCTCGAGTCGCTTCGGTCGACAGTTCGGCGGGGTTCGAGCCGGCGTGGGGCTCCGACAGCGCGAACGCGCCGACCGGGCGGCCCGACACCATCTCCGGGAGCCACTCCTCGCGGTGTGCCTCCGAGCCGAACTGCCGGATGCAGGAGGTGGCGAGACAGTGGACCGAGAGGGCCGTCGCGACGGCGAGGTGGCCGTACGCGAGTTCCTCGTTGACGATGCTGTACGTGAGCGTGTCGACGTCGAGTCCGCCGTACTCCTCGGGGACCGTCAGCCCCGTGAGGTCGAGTTCCGCGAGGCCGTCCCAGACGTCTTCCGGGAACGCCTGGTTCGCGTCCGCTTCGTCGACGTCGACTCCGACCTCGTTCTCGACGAACTCCTGTACCGTGTTCCGGATGAGCTCCTGTTCGTCTGTCAGCGTCATTACCTCCCTCTTCTCGAGGCTGCTACTAAAGTGTGCGATTCGACAGTCGTCGGATACGTTCAAGGATGGTGCACCTCGAGAACCCTCGCAGACCCGACTCGCGCGACGAACGCCGGATGAACGGAATCGTTAACCGGAATCGTGTCGAACCGGCCGCACACATGGACGACTACGACAACCTGCTCGTCGATCGGACCGACGGCGTGGCGACGGTGACGCTCGACAGCGCAGCCGGCCGGAACGCGCTGACGCTCGAGATGGCGAACGAACTGGTCTCGGCGGCGACGACGCTGGGCGAGGACGCGGACGTTCGGTGTATCGTGCTGACTCACGAGGGCGACTTCTTCGGCGCGGGCGCCGATCTCTCCCAGTTCTCCGGCGACGAGTCCGACGCGCCGCTGCTCCGCGAACTGGCCGGCCGCGCCCACGAGGCGATCGTCCAGTTCCACCGGACCGAGACGCCGGTCGTCGGCGGCATCGACGGCGTCGCGGCCGGAATCGGCTTCAGCCTCACGCTCATGCCCGACTTGGTCGTCCTCGGCGAGGAAGCGACCCTCAAGTTCGCCTATCCGGGAATCGGATTGACCGGCGACGGCGGAGCCACCTTCTTCCTGCCGCGACTCGTCGGGCTTCGAACCGCAAAGGAGATCGTCCTTCGAGACGAGCCGATTGCACCGAACGAGGCCGTCGAGATGGGACTCGCGACCGAAGCCGTCCCCAGCGACGAGTTCGAGGATCGACTCGAGGCCGTCGCCACTGATATCGCCTCCGGCCCGACTCAGGCCCTCGGAGCGACGACGCGGCTGCTGACCGACAGCTACGAGCGGAGCCTCGAGTCTCAGCTGTCCGCGGAGGCGGACGCCATCGCGGGCGCGACGCGGACGGAAGACTACGAGCGAGGAATCGGCGCCTTCTTCGGCGACGGCGATCCCGAGTTCGTCGGTCGATAGGTTCGCGCCGCGGAATGATTTATGACACGGAGTCGCAAACAGGAGGGTATGCATCTCGGCCTGGTAATCCCGCGAACCGGCGCACACGACCCGACCGACCTCGCGATCGACGCGGAAGCGCAGGGGTACGACTCCGTCTGGATGGGCGAACTCTGGGGAACGAGCTCCGTCGTCAAACTCTCGGAGATCGCCGCCCGCACCGACAGCGTCGAAATCGGGACGGCGATCGTGAACGTCTTCTCGCGGACGCCGGCCGTCCTCGCCATGACGGCGGCGACGCTCGACGACGTGTCGGACGGACGAGCCTCCTTCGGCGTCGGGACGAGCACGCCAACGGCCGTCGAGAACGTCCACGGCATGCCGTTCGAGCGCCCCGTTCGCCGCTCGCACGAGACCATCGAAATCATACAGGACATTCTGACCGGTGACGAACCCGTCGAGTACGAGGGCGAACTGCTCGAGGTGAGCGGCGTCCCGCCCATCGACAGGGACGTACCGATCTACCACGCGGCGCTTGGGCCGGCGAACCGGCGGGTCGTCGGCCGGCTCTGCGACGGCTGGATGCCGCACAACATCCCGTTCTCGGCGCTCGACGAGGCGTTCGAGGTCGTCGAGGAAACGGCGCGCGAGAGCGGTCGCGATCCGGACGAGATCACGATCGCACCGTACGTCCCCGCCGCCGTCAGCGACGACGCCGAGGAGGCCTACGACGCCGTTCGCGGACACATCGCTTACTACGCCGGGAGCGCGGACGGCTACCGGAACGCGGTCGGGACCCGATTCCCCGACCGGGCCGACCGCATCGCCGAGGCGTGGGGAGCCGGCGACCGCGGGGAGGCCGCCGGACTCGTGACGGACGAGATGGTCGACGATCTTGGCGTCGCCGGGACGCCGTCGGACGCTCGCGAACGGCTCCGCGAACTCGTCGCCGAGACTGCCATCGATCGGCCGCTGTTGACGATTCCAGAGCAGGCCGCCGACGATCTCGCCGAGGGCACGATCGAGGCGCTCGCACCGGTTTCGGACTCGTAATCAATCAAACGGCGGGAACGGTCGGTGACGGTCGAGCCGCCCTCACACGTAATCCAAGTTCACTTGCGTCACGTTCGCCGCCCGCTGGACGACGTCCGCGATCTCGTTCCGGCGCGTCTCGTCGATCCGGCTCTGGGGTCCGCAAACGCAGATCGCCCCCCGCACTCGATCGTTCTTATCAAAGATCGGTGCGGCGATACAGACCATGCCCGCGATTCGCTCGCCCTCGTCGACCGCGTACCCCTGTCCGCGGATCGCCTCGAGCTGGTCGAACAGAACGTCCGGATCGGTGATCGTCCGGGAGGTCAGTTCGACCAGTCCCTGTCGATCGATGATCGATTCGACGCGGTCGGTCGGCATGGAGGCGAGCATCGCCTTCCCCGGCGCTACCGCGTGCAGCGGCATTCGCGCGCCCGGATACGCGAACAGGTTGACCGCGTCCGATCCCTCCTGAACGGCGAGGATGACCGCCTGATCCGCCTCCTCGACGAAGAGCGTCGCGTGTTCGCCGGTCTCTTCGGCGACGGTCTCGAGTTCGTCGCGAACGGCCTTGAACACCTCCAGCCGGTGTCGCTGCCGGTGACCGACCTCCAGAAACCGCGTCGTCGTCTGGTACTCCTTGTCCTCCATCCGCACGTAGCCCGTCTCGACCAACGTCTGCAGGTGATCGTGAGCCGTACTCACCGGCATCTCGACGCGCTCAGCGAGTTCGGAGACTCTCCCCCCACCGTTCTCCGCGAGTTCGTCGACGAGTGCGAACGCCCGTTCGACCGACCGATTTGATGTCCGTCCCATACTGAACGACCTCTACCGCCACCCACAGAAGTCTTTCGACTCTACCGGATACGTTTTCGAGCAGACTGCGGATCGATTCGTTGCCGACGGCACGAGAAACGAAGACAATCGCGTCAGACCAGCGGGAATACTCCAGTGGTAGGCCAGAAAGCAGAGATTGTCGTGAATGTGAAGTGCTAGCAGAGAACGATGGTGTAAACGGCTGTTTCGAAAGAGTCGGATCCCCTTCCACTGGGTATATTATATTAACACCATATTATTAGATACTCGTTCGTTCGGAACGAAAGCCGGGGATTCCGATCGAGACCCTGAGCATGGCTGTACGAGGGAATAGCCCGACTGTGCTACCAGTACATCCCGAAGAGGGCTACGTCAACACCTCTCAAAGTGGTTCCGGAGGAGTCGGAACACGTTTCACGTCGAATGCGACCTGAACTGGAGAATAACCCATAGAGAGCAGCCTTCGAACCGGCTTTCGATCTTAGACACATTCCGACTCGCTCGGAACTGATGCTGTGTCGCGCAAGGTGCCTAATGGCAGCGGAACGAGACAACGACGGCTCTTTACAGACGTACATTCGTAATCCACTGTGGGGTTGAGTAGAGAACAGAGCCGACCAAACATCGTTGGCTGACTGGAAACAACTCCCTCGAGAGACCAGTGTTTGCACATTCTGTTCTACCGGAGTGATGTCGGGTGCCGGACCAAGCGGTAGGTCCACTGACGGGGTACTACACCAAGATATTAAAACTTATACAAATTTATTATACGTCCTGATATGTCAATATACACACTTCTGCGAAGTGCATGTCGATCAAACGTAATATGGGGAAGAAAACTATAATGTCTCACATTCGGGCGTATAATGTGGGGTTATTGCATTATCTGTGGTCCCTTTGGCCCAATTATCTTGTATATTACTATCAAACACGCTCCCGCAGCCAGTACAGGCTTCTTACGGAGAAGTAACGGCATTCGGGGCCTGAAACACGAGCACGTACTGAAGGCGATTTGGAACCATCTCGAGAAGCCGCGTACACAGCGTGACCGTTGTATAAGAATATAAACGCTTCTAACTCTATTAAAAACTCTATAAAAGTTTAATAGTATATCGGCATCCCGGCGACTCGGGCGACGATCTGACACTGAAAACGAGGGCGACGAACGAATCGACGGCCGAGGGACGTTGGCGAGAGCCATCACGGACAGACCAGCTAGCGGACGAAAGATTTAGTTCCGTCCGCTCGTAGTATCAGGTATGGATAAAGGACAGAACACTGGCGGACTGATGTCCAGTGCCGGACTCGTTCGGTACTTCGACGCAGAGGACTCGAACGCGATCCAGATCGATCCGAAGACGGTCATCGCGACCGGCGTGATGATCGGTGTGCTGATCCAGTTGCTGACGTTCGTCGCGTAATCGACTGGCCCGGCTTCTCACATGACGTTCGAGGCCGCCCAGTGACATCTCGACGATTCTACACTGTCGACCGAGAGATAGCATCGGTCACACCGCCTATAAACAATCGGTGCGTATCGGACGTATGAACGACGATACCGGGCTTCTACCGGACTCGAGCCGGATCGGTCGGACGGCACTGACCGTCGGCAACGAGTCGGCGGTGATCGACTTCTATCGGGATATTGTCGGACTCGAACAACTGACGCGAGAGGCGTCGACGACGTCGCTCGGCGTCGACGGCAGGTCGCTGCTCGAGGTTCGCCACGATCCGGCGGCACGTCCTCGCCCCGAGGACGCGACCGGACTCTTCCACAACGCGTTCAAGGTACCCAGTCGTACGGCGCTGGGGGATGCGCTCGCGCGGATTCGGAGCGGCTGGGAGCTGACCGGGGCGTCCGACCACGGCGTCAGCGAGGCGCTCTACTGTACCGATCCGGAGGGAAACGGGGTCGAAATCTACCGGGACCGAGCGCGGGAGGACTGGCCGCGAGACGACGACGGGAGCCTCAAGATCGGCTCGTGGCCGCTCGACCTCGCCGACCTCGCGGCCGCGGCGAGCGACGAGTCGGTATCGACTGCTCCCGCGGAGACCTCGCTCGGACACGTCCACCTCGAGGTATCGTCGCTCGAGGACGCCCGCGAGTTCTACGTGGATACCCTGGGGTTCGACGTGATGGATACGGTACCGTCGGCACTGTTTCTCGCCGCAGGTGGCTACCACCACCACCTGGGCCTGAACACCTGGAACCGCCGGTCGGCCCCGCAGACGGCGGCCCACCGTGGACTCGCGTGGTTCGAACTCGTCGTGCCCTCGAGGGACGCCCTCGAGACGGTCCGTCGACGACTCGAGGACCGCGGCGTTTCCGTCACCGACCGCGACGAGGGCTTCGAGATCGCTGACCCCGATGGGATCACCATTCGCCTCGTCGCCGAATCGTAGCCGGTGACGCGACCTTTTTGACGGCCCCCTCCATAGGGCGGAGCATGTCACTGATCGCTGGGGTCGTCGCCGTTCAGGGCGACGTCGAAGAGCACGCGGCCGCCATCGAACGCGCGGCGCAGGCCCACAACCGAGAGGTTACCGTCCGCGAGATCCGCGACTCGGGAGTCGTCCCCGACTGCGACCTGCTCGCGATGCCGGGCGGCGAGTCGACGACCATCTCCCGACTGCTCCACAGCGAGGGGATCGCCCCCGAGATTCGAGATCACGTCGCCGCCGGCAAACCGCTGCTCGCGACGTGTGCGGGCCTAATCGTCGCCTCGAGCGACGCGGGGGACGACCGGGTCGACGAACTCGGACTGATCGACGTGAGCGTCGAGCGCAACGCCTTCGGCCGTCAGCGAGACAGCTTCGAGGCCCCGCTCGCGGTCGACGGGCTGGCCGACGACGAGCCGTATCCGGCGGTGTTCATCCGCGCACCGGCTATCGACGACGTCGGCGACGGGAACGCCGAAGTACTCGCCGCGTGGGACGGACGGCCGGTCGCCGTCAAGCAAGGATCGGTCGTCGGAACCGCGTTCCACCCCGAACTGACTCCCGACAGTCGGATCCACGGGCTCGCCTTCTTCGAGAACGCCGACGCGGCGGTTCCGCGCGTCGAGCGCGGGCGGTAGGGCGGGTCGACCGCGAACAGTCGGACTGAAGCGACGATGGATCAAGACTTTATTTCCCGGCACTACGTTGAGTGCACCAGCAATGGCGAGCGAACCCGACGCGGTAGATCACGAGATACGCCCCGACGACGATACCGTCCACAGCATGTGGGACAACAGTCTGGAGCCGGTACGGACGATCGAATCCGGCGATGTTGTCCAGTTTACGTGCAGAGACTCGACCGACGGACAGCTCGGTCCCGACTCGACGGTCGCCGACCTCGCCGACCTCGACGTCAGCCGCGTCCACGCGCTGACCGGGCCGGTCGCGGTCGAGGGTGCCCAGCCGGGCGACGTCCTCGAGGTCGAACTGCTCGACCTCGAACACGAGGGCTGGGGCCACTCGGTGATCCTTCCGGGCGAAGCGGAGCTCGGACTCCTGTCGGACGAGTTCCCCGAACCGGACCTCCACGTCTGGGATCTCGAGGACGGCGTCGCACAGTTCGTCGACGGAATCGAGGTCCCGTTGGATCCGTTCCCCGGTGTCGTCGGCGTCGCCCCCGACGAGGACGGGAGCCACGAGACGTTCCCGCCGCGGTCGGTCGGCGGGAACATGGACATCAAACAGCTGACGGCGGGGTCGACGGTTTACCTCCCCGTCGCGGTCGACAACGCGCTGTTCAGCATCGGCGACTGCCACGCCGCTCAGGGCGACGGCGAGGTCTGTGGGACCGGTATCGAGGCGCCGATGACCGTTACCTGCCGGTTCGACCTGCGGTCGGATCTATCCATCGAGCAACCGCAGTTCGAAACTACGGGCCCGTTCACCCCGACCGGTCGAGACGAGCGGATGTACGGAACGACGGGGATCGGCGACGACCTGATGGAGGCGAGCAGAGCGGCCGTTCGATCCATGATCGACCATCTCCAAGAGGAACGCGGACTCGACCGGAACGAGGCCTACATCCTGTGTTCGGCGGCCGTCGACCTGAAGATCAACGAAGCGGTCAACGCCCCGAACTGGGTCGTCTCCGCGTACCTCCCGCAGAGTATCTTCCCAGAGGAGTAGCGGTCGACGATAGGGAGCGGCGGCCCCGTTCGACGGTCCGTCGAACCCAGCCAAGACGGCGCGGCCAACTCCGTCCGGCTAGCGTACCAGTGGTACGCATTTACCCGTCGACACCGTAGTAGTGGTATGACCCGGTACCGATCCGTCGGGGCGTCGATCGATCGCCGCGGTGTACTCGGACGACGATCGGCACCCGGCTACCGACGCGATGGATGGTACGACGAGCAATGCGACCGCCTCGAGGTGAGCCGACGGAGTGTCGAGCGGGTGATAACACAATGACGGATTCGCCGACGGAGACCGTTCACGACGACGACTCAGCTGACGGTGGTGAATCCGCGTTCCGAGATACGCCCTCCGAGGACCTCGCGGAGCGAGTATTCGATTCGAGCCCAATTAGCACCATCGTGATCGACTCGGTGGGAACTATCGTCTTCGCAAACGAGCGGGCCTCTGAGACGCTCGCCCTCTCGAACGAACGGCTCACCGGCCGCCCGTACGATCCGTCCGAGTGGAATATCTACGACGACGATGGAGCGCCGATCACCGTGGACGACCACCCCGTCACGCGTACCTTCGAGTCGGGTGAACCGGTGTACGGATTCGAACACTGGATCGAGCTCTCGGACGGCTCCGAGCGATGGTTCTCGAGCAGCACGTCACCCGTCCTGGACGACGAGGGGGAAGTCGAGTACGTCGTCGTCGCGTTCGAGGACGTGACGGCGTTGAAACGCCGCGAGAAGCGGTTAACCAGCGATCACGTCAGACAGCTCGAGTTTCGCGCGGCGCAGGCGGCAGTGCCCCCCTCCCTCCGTATCGACGGCGGCGAAACGCGGATCGAAATCGATTCCATCGTTTCGCTACCGGACGGGACCACCGTCCAGTATATGGGAACGTCGGACCTCTCTGCAAGCAACTTCGTTACCGCCGTCGAAGAGGTCCCCCACTATCTCGACGCGCGGCTGCTCAGTTCGATTGACGGCTACAGTCGCATCGAAGCTCACGCTGAATCGACGACGGTCTCCCACGTCTTCCAGTCCCTTGGCGGTCAGGCCCGCACGATCATCGTCAGTCCGGACGAGGTCCGGTTCCGCGGCGAACTTCCCGGTGACGTCGATCCCCGTCTGGCCGCGGACGGCATTCGGGAGTTCCATCCCGAGGTCGAACTGGTGTCCGAAAAGCTCGTCTACTCGCCGCATCTCCTCTACGACGTCGTCGCCGATGCGCTCACCGATCGACAGTTAGCCGCGCTCGACGCCGCCTACTTCGGCGGCTACTTCGATTCGCCGCGAGCCAGTACCGGCGACGAGCTCGCGAATCGGTTCGGCGTCACGCGACAGACCTTCAACCAACACCTTCGCAAGGCACAGCGGACCGTCTTCCGTCACCTCTTCGAGAAGTCCGGCGCGGACGCACGCTGACTGGTCAGCACCTCCTCTTAGGCTGATGTCCGTTTTAGTAGCGATAATGAACGAGAACACGGGTCACACCGATTCCACCCAGTTCCAACCGATCGGTGACGACAGTACCGGCTACGATCCCACGACGGGAACGTTCCACAGGGAGTTCGATATCGATTCCGAGACGGTACTCGGCGCAGTCGTCGAAACCGTGGGTGCGGTTACGAACCGCGATCCGACCGCTATGACTGCGCTGTACGAGACGGTCGACCCCGAAGCGCTCGGGACCCTCCTGCGATCGACTCGAGACCGCCCCATCGATATCACCTTCGCCTACGAGCGCTGTCAAGTGACCGTATCGAACGACGGACGCGTCGTCGTCGAACCGCCGACGAACTGAACCGATCGTCTCGACGGCGACGATACAGCTGCATGCATTCGCGACCGGACATGTTTTCTCGCTCGCTCGCAAGGGTATCGGTATGCAGGCATCCATCGACGCGGTTCGTGTCGCGGGGACTCCACAGGGACCGGTGCCAGTGGTCGTCCTCGAGGTCGACGGCGAAGACGACGTCGTTCCGATCTTCATCGGCTTCAACGAGGCGACGAGCATCGCTCGCGGCCTCGAGGCCGAGGATATCGGCCGTCCACTCACACACGACCTCCTGCTCGACGTCATGGAAGAGCTGGGGAGCCGGATCGACCGCGTCGTCGTCAGCGAGATCAAAGCGCGCGAGGACGGGCAGGGCGGCACCTACATCGCCGATCTCCACCTCGAGACGGCGCGGGGCGAAACCGTCGTCGACGCCCGACCGAGCGATTCGCTCGCGCTCGCAGCCCGGACGAACGCTCCCATCGAGATCACCGACGCCGTCTTCGAGGACGGCCGAGACGATAGCCAAAAGTTCGAGCAGCTAGAAGACATCCGCAGCATGTCGGGTGAGATGTAGATGGACCAGACGCTCGAAGCGCTGTTCGCCGTGATCGAGGACCGAAAGGAGACGCTACCGGAGGAGTCCTACACCGCCTCGCTGTTCACACACGAGAAAGGCGAGAACGCGGTGCTCGAGAAACTCGGCGAGGAGACGACCGAACTGGTGTTGGCAGCCAAAGACGACGATCACGACGAGATCGCCTACGAGGCCGCCGACATCGTCTACCACCTGCTCGTGTTGCTCTCGATGAAGGAAATGGAGCTGGAGGATCTCGAGGCGGAACTCGAGGCGCGGCGCTGAAGCGGACGACTCGAGCAGGCGTTCGATGAAATGACGGCGCGACCGTGCGACGCTAACGCGGGAATTACGAATCGGACGACGATGACACGGAGCAACGCTGCTGTTTTTGGGAGCGATTGTCACGGAGTCGGCGTCGAGCGACGCACGTCTGCGGGCGCCGTCGGCGAGGCAACGCTCGCGGACGGGGGCGCCCCAATTCGAGGTTAGGACGTGAAACGGACGGCCAGAGCGAGATTGTCCGTGGAACGGTTTGTCCGATTTATGCGACTGTGTAGCACAGACACGGAAGGGCGAGTCACACGGTAATGGCGGGTCGATCCCGCCAAATCTGCGTACGCGCGGGAGCGTCACCGTGTGGTGGGGGAGGACCACACTCCATCGTCCAATCGACTCACGAGTGAGACACTATGAGCCAACCGAACGAGACGATACCCGACATTCAGAGCACCGGAATCGGGCGCCAATCGCGACGAACGATCCTTCGCGCCCTCGCAGCGACGGGGTCGGCGGCCGCACTCGGCGGCGTCGCGAGCGCACAGGACGAGGAAGATCCAGACGAGGAGGAGGCCGAAGCGGCCGACTTCGAGGACATCCCCGTCGCCGGCGAGTTCCCTGCGGGGGAGACCGTCGGCCTCCAACTGGTTGCGGAGAATTTGCCCGCGCCGACCGACTTCGATTACGTCGAGGTAGACGGCGATGTCTACCACGTCATCGTCACGCAGACGGGACAGGTGTTCGTCACCAACGTCGACGAGCAGCCGGAAGACGTCGATGAGGAACTCGAGGAAGAAGCAGTAGAAGACGAACCGATCGGAGAGGACGAAGTCGCCGAAGACGAACTCGACGAGGAAGACGTCGAAGGGGAGCCAGCTGAAGCCGACGAGGACGACCCTGTCGAACCCGAGGAGGGCAGTCTGATTCAGGAGGAAGACGACCCCGACGAGCCGGTCGAAGTCGACGACGAGGACGACGTCGACGACCCCGTCGAACCGGAGCCGGACGAGGAGGTCGAGGAAGACGCAGACGAGGAGGTCGAACCGGAGCCGGACGAGGAAGTGGCGGACGATCCGGACGAGCCACAGGAGTTCGTCTTCAACGGCGTCATCCCGGCCTGGTTCGGTATGGAACCGGAGGAAATCGACGGCGAAGAGAACCCGACGCTCGAGTTGACCGCGGGAGAGACCTACCAGTTCACCTGGGAAAACGGCGACGGCCAGCCACACAACGTCGTCATCCTCGACGCCAACGACGAGATCCTCGAGCGAACGGAGATCGTCCAGGAGGCGGGCGAAAGCCAGACCCTCGAGTTCGAAGCGACCGAGGAGATGGACCGGTACCTCTGTGAGGTCCACCCCGGGACGATGGTCGGCGCCGTTCAGGTCGAGCCGGCGGACGACGAGGAAGAAGAGGCAGTCGAGGACGCCGACTCGCTGACCCCCGCCGACATGGACCTCTTTCTCGACATCGAGGATCAGCTGGTCAGCCTCGGCATCGGCGAACTCGGCGGCTACGACGAGCGCGGCTTGCTGGGGCTCGCGTTCCACCCCGAGTTCGAGGAGAACCAACTGTTCTACGTCTACTACAGCGCGCCGGAACGCCACGGACTCGGCTACAACCACACCGCGGTCGTCGCGGAGTTCCAGGCCGAAGAGGACCTGACGGGCGTCGATCCGGACTCCGAGCGGACGATCATGGAGATCCCGCAGCCACAGGACAACCACAACGGCGGCCGCCTCGCCTTCGGCCCTGACGGCTACCTCTACGTCTCGCTCGGAGACGGCGGCAACGTCCACGACATCGGCGTCGGCCACGTCGAAGATTGGTACGACGAGAACGAGGGCGGCAACGGCCAAGATACGGAAGAGAATTTACACGGCGGGATCCACCGCATCGACGTCGATGAGGAGGACGACCAGGAGTACGGCGAGTACGGCATTCCGGAGGACAACCCGCTCGTCGACTCGGACGAAGACATCGACTCCTACTGGGCCTGGGGCTTCCGGAACCCCTGGGGGATGTCGATCGACGACGATGGGCAGGTGTTCGTCTCCGACGCCGGCCAGCACGCCATCGAATCCGTCTACGCCGTCGAAGAGGGCGGCAACTACAGCTGGAACGTCAAGGAGGGCTCGTTCTGCTTTAGCCCGGACTCGCCGCTCGAGGCGGCCGACGAGTGTCCCGACGAGGTCGACGGTGACGTCAGCGACGCTCGAGACGGCGAACCGCTCCTCGATCCGATCGCGGAGTACCAACACGCGCGGATCTCCGAGGCGTTCATCGACAGCTCGGTCGTGGTCGGCGGCCACCGCTACGCGGGCGAGGCGATCCCCGAACTCGAGGGCGACTTCGTCTTCGGCAACTGGAGCAGCCAGGGCGTCGCCGACGCGGACGGCGAGGTGTTAGTAGCGGTCGATCCGAACGGCGACGACGAAGACGACGAAGACGAGGAGGAGCTCGAGGACGACGACGCAGCGGAGACCGAGGAAGACAGCTGGATTCAGGACGAAGACGAGGAGGAGGACGAAGCGGAAGACGAACTCGATGAAGCGGAGGAGGAAGAACTGGAAGAAGAGGAAGAAGAGGAAGAAGAACTAGAAGACGAGGACGACGAGGACGACCTCGTCGAAGTCGACGAACGGTGGGAACTCGAGGAACTACAGTTCGAGGGCGCCGACGACGGGTCGCTCAACCGGTACGTCTACGGCGTCGAACGCGACGAGAACGGCGAACTGTACGTCCTCGCGAACACCGACTTCCGACCGGACCCCGAGACGGGCGAGATCTACCGAATCGTGCCGGCGGGAGAGGGCGACGAGATACCCGAACCCGAGGATCCGTTCGTCGTCGACGAAGAAGCGATGGACGAAGACGATCCCGAGGAGGAAACGCCGGACGACGTTGCAGAAGAGGACGAGGAGTTGCCCGAAGACGAGGACGACGAGACGCCCGAGGAAGAAGCGCCGGATGAACCCGAAGCGGACGAAGCGGTACCCGACGACGAAGCAGACCCAGAGCCACAGGAAGCCGACGACTGACCGCAACGGGTTCAGCGCGGTCGGTTTTCGAGTGCCCTCGAACACGCGGCCGGGCACGTGCGAACGATCACACACCGGAACGAGACGGCTCGCAGCGGCGACCATACACGCGAGTTCGCTCGCAGCAGCGAAGACCGCGTCGAGCTACAGGTGTTCGGAACCCGCTCGGATTGCACTCGAGACGACCGTCGACGGCTGCTGATATCGTCCGCTCGTTCCTGCTGGAGTCTCCGTCTGCGCTCCTTGCAGTCGCTCGTCACATCTTGATGTATCTCTTCGGTGCCGAACTGCGTGATGGCGCTCCAACAGCTCGAGCACGCGGACGACCACATGCAGGAGTGTATCGACAACTGCCTCGAGGCGGCCCAGGTCTGTGAGTGGTGTGCCGACGCCTGCGCGGAAGAGGGTGAAGGGATGGCCCGCTGCATCCGCCTCTGTCGGGACGTGGCGGATATCGCTTCACTACACGCGCGGTTCATGGCTCGCAACTCGGGCTACCACGAGGAACTGGGCGAACTCTGTGCGGACCTCTGTGAGGAGTGTGCTGAGGAGTGCGAACAGCACGATCACGACCACTGTCAGGCCTGCGCGGAGATTCTACCGAACTGTGCCGAGAGCTGTCGCGAAATGGCGTCGGCCTGAGCCGCAGTCTCCCCCACCGGTCGCAGTGCAGGTCGGTGGAGCGTCCAAACGTAGGAAGGGCGCGCACTCGAGACGATTTGGGACACCGTAGCGGCTCGAACCGTCGGCCATCGACGCTCGTTTCTCCGAGATCAGTACGTGTTCCGTCCGCCGCGACCGGGTCGGTCGGGACGGTCGGGGTTGAGTACACCACCGACCGCCCCCGCGATGGCGCTCTCGATCGCCATAATGAACGAGACGAGCACGGCGATCGCGAAGATCCCGAGGCCGGCGATCCCGGTAATCGCGCCACCGATAGGACCGCCCGCCCAGCCGGCGACGCCGACGACCAGAGCGATCAACAGACCCCCGACGATGCCGCCGAGGGCACCCGCGAGCAATCCGTGCCAGAAGCCGCGCCCGAGGCCGCCGCCGGCCATGTAGCCGGCGACGAAGCCACCGATCAGTCCCGCGGCGAGCTGGCCCAATCCGGGCAGGGCAAGCCCGAACAGTCCGAGCACGGTCGCGACGAGGAAGCCGACGAGAACTGCACGCCAATTCGTCATAGCCGAACGTACGCGAGCAGCGGGGATATACTGTTGGCCGGAGGTAGCTGGCGACATCGCGCCCTCATCGAAGGCCGACGATTTCGAACCTCGCACCGCCCTCTTCGCTCTCCTCGATCGAGAGATTCCAGCCGTGCGCGTCGATGACGTCCCGGATGATCTTGAAGCCGAATCTGACGTCAGCGCCGGAGCTGTCGCCCTTGAGCAACCGCTCTCGCTGCTCGGGGTCGATCCCGGGACCGTCGTCGGCGATGTAGATGCCACCGTCGATCGCGCCGACGCGAACGGAGACGTCCGACCCGCCGTGCTCGATCGCGTTTCGGAACACGTTCTCGAACAGCTGTTGGAGCCAGCCCAGATCGGCGGTGATCGTCCGATCGGACTCGACCCGTAGCGTCGCGTCGCGCGTCTTGATCGACGACCACGCCTCGCTGGCCAGCTGCTTGAGCGGGGCCGATTCGAACTCGCTGACTCCCTGGCCAGTTCGTGCGAGCGCGAGCAACCCGTCCATGATCGACAGCGCCCGTTCGACGCCTTCTTCGACGTCAGCGAGGTACTCCAGGTCGCCGGTCTCGCGCGTGAGGTCGGTGTACCCCTTCGCGACGGCGAGTGGATTCCGGAGGTCGTGTGCGAGGACGTTCGAGAACTCCTCTAACCGCTGGTTTTTCGTCTGAAGCTGTTGCTCCCTGTCGACCCGGTCGATCGTCCCCTGAATCATCGCCCCCAGGATCGTCGCGAACTCGATGTCGTGCTCGTCGAAGTTGCGGGGTTCGGTTGCGCTCGCGATCAGGACCCCGTGTTCGCCGAGCGGGACGATGATCTCGCTCTCGATCAGGGTTTCCAGATTCAACACCGCCGGGTCGGAACTGACGTCGCTCGAGGCGTACAGTTCGCCCGTGTCGAACACTCGCCAGGCGATCCCCGACCCGCGCGGGATCGCTATTTCGCCGTACAGCTCGCTCGCGTCGTCGGTCAACGTGAGCGGCCGGAGCACGTCTTCCGGCTCGTCGAGCGTCAGGATGCCGGTGATCGGCTGGTTCAGCACCGATTCCGCGACGGAGACGGCGACCGAGCCGACCGACTCCATCGTCTCGCACTCGAGCAGCCGCGGTCCGGCTTCGGCGAGTGCCTGCATGCTCTCTTCGCGTTCCTTGCGTTCGGTGATCTCGGTGGCGATCCCGTAGATCGCGTACGGATCACCGTCGGCGTCGAACAGCGGCGCTCGGACGTTGAAGAAGACCCGGCGCTTGCCCTTGATACGGAAATCTTCGACGTACTTGTTCGACTCTCCCCGCGAAAGTACCTCGTGATCCATCTCGTTGATCTGCTCGACGTTGACCGCCGGGTGGATATCTTCCGATCGCTTCCCGAGTATTTCGTCGCGGGACCGGTCGAATAGCTGCTCGAACGCCGGGTTGACGTAGAGATACCGCTGCTCGAGGTCCTTCATGTAGACGACCGCAGGCGTGTTGTCGAGGATGACCTGCAGCTGGTCGCGCGTGCTCCGTAGTTCCTCGGTCGTCTCTCGAATCTCCGTGATGTCTCGGGAGGTGATGACGAACTCACGGCCGTCGCCGTCCGACCCGATGGGGGTGTCGGTCGGGAGCGACTGGCCGACGGCCTCGAGCGAGATCCAGGAGCCGTCCGCGTGTCGGAACCGGAACACGGCGCGGCCGGCACGACTCGTTTCGGACGTGACGATGTCGAAAAACACCTCAGCAGCGCGGTTCGTGTCGTCCGGATGGATGTAGTCGAACGCGTACTCGCCGACGAGTTCGTCCTGCTCGTAGCCTAGAATGTCGCTGATCGACGGACTCTGATACTGGACGAAACCGTTCTCGTCGAGCACTGTAAAGAGATCCGATGCGTTCTCGATGAGACCGGAGAAGTGACTGGCCCGTTCCCGCGCGGTCGACAGCTCCGCCGCGCGCTCGACTGCTCGACGGAGGCGAGCGACGACGAGCGACGGCGACGAGACGAGTCGGTCCTCGTCCACCCAGTCGTCGACGGGACGCAACTCGGCTATCACGTCGTCCGCGAACTCGTCGCCGCGACTGCCGATCACGTGAACGAAGGGGACGGCCGGCCGCTCCGAGCGTATCCGCTCGATCGCTGTTACATCGACGCTGTCGTGACAGAGCACGCAGTCGACCGATTCCGTGTGGGTCCACTCGTCACCGTCAGACAGATCCACGACGGTGATCGTCACCTCACGGCGCTCTCGTTCGAGCGAGCGGATCCGCTCGCTCGCCTCGAGATCGCCGGAAACGAAACAACACACGTGCATGCATCAGCTAAACAGCCGAGCGGGATATAATCCTCGCGGCCGATTGCCGCCGGCACGTAACGAACGGCCTTTTATGATCGGGGGATCTAGTGCTGGGTATGATTTTCGAAGACCTTCCGACAACGCCCACGTCGGAAGAGCTGATCGACAAGGCGTTTTCGCGGGCATCCCGATCCGGGAAGGCCAAAGGCGGGCTCGAGGCCCAGCAGTCGATGCTTCAGGTAGCGGCGAACATCATCTCGGACAACTTGGAGAACGTGGTCACGGCGTGGCCGGACTTCGCGTACGAGGACGACGTCCACCCGTTCTACTACGAACTCGCCGACGCGATCGTCGACGTCGACAGGCTCCGTCAGAGCCTCTCGGAGGTGATGTGGGCCAGCCGGAAGGCCCGCGAGATCCACGAGGAGTACCAGCCGAAGCTCCGGAAGACGGACGTCGACACGGCCCGCAAACACCGCAAGCAGGCCTTCGCCCGCCTCGCGGACATCGTCGAACAGATCGACGACGAACTGATCTACATCAACAAGTCCCGGAACGACCTGCGGGACTTACCCGAGATCAACCCGGAGGAGCCGACGATCGTCGTCGCCGGCTACCCCAACGTCGGCAAGTCCTCGTTCGTCAACGACATCACCAACGCTCGCGGCGAGACGGCGTCGTACCCGTTTACGACCAGAGGGATCGGGCTCGGTCACTTCGAGCGCGATCACATCCGCTACCAGATCGTCGACACGCCCGGCCTGCTCGACCGACCGGCGGACGAACGCAACGAGATCGAGTCCCAGGCCGTCAGCGCCATCGAGCACCTCGCCGACTGCATGCTCGTGATGATCGATCCGAGCGCCGAGTGTGGCTACCCCCTCGGTTCCCAGCTCGAACTCCGCGACTCGATCGCGGCGCAGTTCGAGGACGTCCCCGTGCTCACGATCGCGAACAAAGCCGACCGGAAAGAGGTCTGGGACGACAGCCTGATCGACGAGATGGCGGCCGATTACAACATGAGCGTCGAGACCGGTGCGGACGTCGAGACGGTGGTCGAAGCGGCCGTCGCAGCGATCGATTACGAACCCAAACTACCGTTCGACGAGTGACGGTGTCATCGAACGCACGAACCGACAGCGATACCGGCGGGCGACCCGAACCGAGACAGCGATGAAGGGACCGGGGATCTTCTGGATGCTCCAGACCGCCGCCGGGCTCTCGATGGCCGGCCCGATGTTCGTCGTCGGCTTCGAGTTCGTCCGGAGCGGCCGGACCGCATACGGCATCGGCTTCTTCGCCCTCGGAGCGGTGGCGTTATACTTTCCGACGTATCTCATCAACCGCATCGGCGGGCCGAGAACGTGGATTCGACGACGGTTCGGCCGCGACGACTCGAGCGAGGACGACGACCGGAGCGATCGAGCCGAACACGAGTCCGACGCGGCGGCTGAGCCGACGGACGCGGCTGACGGAACCGAGCGAAACGCGACGCTGCTCGATCGATTTCGCCGATAACCTCGTCCCGAACTGATTCTGGAACCCGCTCGAGTCTCTGCGCTCGAGAGACCCGTGCCGGACCGAACGCCCAGTCTGACCCCACCGACGGAGCGGTCAGTTTCGGACCGAAGGGGCAGAGAGCCGCGCTTTCAGCGCTCGGTGATTCCGACGGACCTGATCTCGACGCCGACCGGGTCGTCGGCGTGCTGGTTGATTCGCTCGTGTAACGTGTCAGCTAGCTCCGAGGGGATCTCCCCCTGGGGTCCGCCGATCGTGAGGGTCACGCGCTCCGGGCCGACGAACGGATAGTTGTCGTCCATAATGACCTCGAACTCGAGGAGCTGGTACTCGGCGAACTCCTCCTCGGAGAGGACCGTCTCGACCTCGCCGCGGGCGTTCTCCTCGAAGGTCGCGACGGCGTAGGATGAGTAGGTGATGGCGGCGAGGAAGATCGCGAAGACGAGGACGATGCCGGCCAATCCGATCACCCGCCTGCGGACGCGCTTTTCGGTCTTCCCGAGCGTGAACAGGTTCTCCGGGCGGTAGCCGGCCCACCACAGCGTCAGCAGCCCGGCGAGGTTCACCGAGAGGACGTTGACCAGCACGAGCGCCGTGGAGCCGATCGCGGCCGACGGCTGACCCCACGCGATGGCGATGCCGGCCGCCGCGGCGGGCGGGATCAACGCGGCTGCGATCATCACACCGACGAGGGCGACGGAGGTCCCCGTCGCGATACTGATGATCCCTGCGACGCCGGCACCGAGGGCGATCGCGAGCGAGAGCAAGTCCGGCGCGAGTCGCTCGGAGATCTCGTCGACCCCGCTGATGTTGAGCCCCGGCGGCACGATGTTGGTAACCCTGACCATCCAGGCGAAGACCGCCGCTGCGCCGATCGCGAGGACGATACCGATGATCTGATAGTAGAGACTGCTCTTGAACAGCTCCTCGTCGTCGATCACCGAACCGACGCTCAGTCCGAGCGCCGGCCCGATCAGCGGCGCGATCACCATCGAACCGACGACGACGGCCGGGGAGTCGAGAAAGAGCCCGGCCGTCGCGACCACGGCACTGATGACCGTCATGATCGCGTAGACGGCAAACGTCGGCGTCAGCGAGTCCGCTTCGGCCTGGAGCTCCTGTCTCGAGATCCGGTCGCTCTCGACGTCGCCGTTCTCGTACTCCTCGCGTAAGGACTCGAAGCGGCGAGAGATGACCGTTTCCGCGTCGACGACGACCGTGTAGGCGTCGTCGTCGATGCCTGCGTCCTGTAGCTCGTCGAGAACGGGTTCGACCGCCGGTGCCGGGAGCGGGAAGTAGATCACCGCCGTATAGTCTCGATTGCTGTTCTCGTCAGTGAGGACGTAATCGATCTCCCGATCCTCGAGCGTATCGACGATCGTCTCTCGCTTGCCCGTCGGAACCGTCAGCTGTACGAGCCGCACATCTCTGGCTGAGAACCTCGGGGGACATAACTTGGGGCGCTTTCGGGCCCCAGTCGGTCGCTTTCGCGACGGAGCGCTGTCGGCATCCGACGTCGGTGATCGTCGGGCGGTACGCACCGGTAGTTGTTTGTATCAACGAAACGCAACTAGCTGTATGCATCGACGGCTCGCACCGTGGTTTGGTGGCCTCCTGCTGGCGCTGATCGCGGGCTTTCTCGCCGTTTTCGGGCGCGACGCCATCGCGGACCCCGGTATCGCCGTCCTGATCTCGGGGCTCGTCGCCGCGGCGATGCTGTCGATCGTCGGCGGTACCGTCGAGTCGATCACGATCGGCCCGCGGACGCTCCGGTGGAACGTCCTCCTCGGTGCCGCGGACGTCGTTCTCGCGGCCGTCGTCATCCTGTCGGGTCTTCGAGCCCTCGGCACCGGTGGAACCGACGCGGGACTCTTTGCCGTCGCAGCGAGTCTCGGCGGGCTGTCGCTCGCCTGGTTCGGTCTCCAGACCGCCCGGGACAGCCGCCACGTTGACCTCGAGCCCGCGCCGTCGCGGGCGAGAGTCGTCGCGATCGCCGGACTCGCGATCGCCGCGCTGGTGGGCGGCACGCGCATCGCGATGCTCGTGTGACGTCGGGTTGCCGACCGCCGCGGGACTCCATTCACGGAGTATAAACCCGAGACGCACCTACGACGCCCTATGTTCGATACCCGTCCCGCCCGCGAGGCCGAGGTCGTCCTCGTCGGTCGCTCCAACGTGGGCAAGTCGACGCTCATGCGCGAGTTGACCGGCCACAGCTTCGACACCGGCGGTAAACCCGGCGTCACCCGCGAGCCGAACCACTACGACTGGGCGCCCGAGGATTTCGTCATCACCGATCTGCCCGGTTTCGGCTTCATGAGCGGCGTTCACGAGGACTACCGCGAGGAGATCAAAACCGGAATCGTCCACTATCTCGAGGAGTACGCCGACAACGTCCTCGTCGCGGTGCTCGTCGTCGACGGCAAGAGCGTGATCGATATCATCGACCGCCACTCCGGCCCCGACGAGATCCCCTACGACGTCGAGATGTTCCACTTCCTGCGGGAACTGGACATTCCGACGGTGGTCGCCGTCAACAAGATGGACAAGGTCGACGACCGCGACGAACGACTGAACGAACTCTGCGACCGCCTCGGCTTGCTCCCGCCGTGGAAACAGTGGCGGGAGACCATCGCGCCGATCACCGCCAAGAACGGCCAGATCAGTTCGCTCGAGGAGGCTGTTCGCGACCACCTCCACGAGCAGAACCGGGACGATCTGTTCAAATTCTTCTAACCTGCAACGCGCGTTCGAGGACGCCACGCACCTCACATGGGTCGTCGGCCCGCGCTGTGTCCTCCCGGCCACCGGAATCGGTGTTCCGTCGACGCCACCCGAGAGCTCCACCGGTCCCGGCGCTCGAACAGTCAAGTGGGTCGAAGTCGTACAGTCGTCCGTGTTTATCGACCCCGGGAAACTCGAGATCCGCCTGCGCGACGAGTTCGGCGGGACGATGGGCCAGTCCCGCGTCGTCGTGCGGCAGGCCGTCGATCTCGCGGACTCCGGCCAGTACCAGGCCGACGTCGGCGCGACGCTGACGAACGATGTCGTCATCGAGGAGCTTTCGGACGCGCCCGACGGTCCCCCGACGGACCGGTGGAACTGGTGGATCGGCTCCCTCGAGATCGCCTACGGCGGCTACGGACAGTTCGGAATTCGTCGATATCAGAACCAGGAGTGAGCGTTCGATCTTGCTGTGTCGAGTGACATCTCCTTCGAACCGAAACATCTTTTCCCGCTCCTGACTGACTGGTTAGTCAGTGAGTGCAGACGACACGCGGGACGCGATCATGCTGGCGACCTACGAAGCACTCTGCGAGGAGGGCTACAGTGATCTCACCGCCCAGTCGATCGCCGACCGAACCGACCGCAGCAAATCCGCGCTCTTCTACCACTACGACTCGCGCGAGGCTCTCGTCGCGGATTTCATCGAGTACCTGATCGAGGGGTTCGACGCGCGGCTCGAGCGAACTCGCGAGCAGCCACCGCTCGAGCGACTCGCAGCGTTCGTCGACTGGTTTCTCGCCGATCCCGACGACGACGAACTGGCGTTTCATACGGCCTTCCTCGAACTCCGAGCGCAGGCGCCGTACAACGACGTCTACCGCGAGAAACTCCGCGAGAGCGACGATATCCTCCGGACCGCCGTCGAGGATATCCTCCGGGACGGGATCGACGCGGGCGTCTTTCGAGCGCACGATCCGGAGTCCGTCTCGGCGCTCTTGCTGGCCTCGTTCGACGGCGCGCGGATCCGCCAGTTCACGCTCGGGCGCGACGAGTACCTCGAGACGGTCAGAGCGGAGACCGTCGATCGCGTCCTCGCGGACGTTCTCGCGGCCGACATCGAGTTTCCTGACGAGGCGAGTTTCGAGTTCCCGCGTGACGATCGGCTCGTGGACGACGGGACCACGGACGCATCGGACGACGACGGGACCACGGACGCGGAGAGCGATACCGAGACCAGGGAGTCGAACGCGGAGGGTGATCCCACCGAATGAGCGAAGCGACAGACCGATCGGTGGACGTCACCGACGGCGAACTGTTCAAGCCGCTCATGGTGTTGTCGGCGCCGATCGTCGCCTCGCAGATCCTCAACGTCGGCTACAATCTGGCGGACACCTACTGGGTCGGTCGCCTCGGCGGAGACGCCATCGCGGCACTGTCGTACTCCTGGGCGGTCGTCTTCCTGATGATCAGCGTCGGCGGCGGCCTCACCGTCGCCGGGACAGTCCTCATCGCCCAGAACAAGGGGGCGGGAAAGATCGGCACGGCGAGCCATCTCGCCGGCCAGACGCTCTCGTTCGTGACGGTCGTCGCCCTGGCGTTCGCGGCCGTCGGCTACGTACTGACGCCGTGGCTCATGCAGATGGTCGGCGCCGCACCCGGCGGCGACGCTTACGCCTACGCTGTCAGCTACACCCGGATCATGTTCATCGGCATCGTGTTCATGTTCTGGTTTTTCATCTTCGACGCGCTCTCGAGAGGGTGGGGCGATACCAGAACGCCGCTCTATCTAATGGCCATCAGCGTCACGCTCAACGTGCTCATCGACCCGTTCCTGATCCTCGGCTTCGACGGGAACCCGCTGTTCGTCTGGATCGGAGCGACGAGTCTCGAGTCCACGCTCTACGCCGCCACCGGCTTCGACGGCTGGGGCGTCGACGGCGCCGCGGTCGCGACGATCTTCTCCCGCGGCATCGCGGCCGCGATCGGCCTCGCGCTGCTGTTCACGGGCCGCGTCGGGCTCCAGCCCTCGCTCTCGGATCTCTGGCTCGACCGTAAGACGGTCCGACAGATCCTCGACATCGGCGCGCCGATCGCGACCGAGCAGGGCTTTCGCGCGTTCGGTATCACCGTCCTGACGGCGATCATCGCGCTCGCGGGCACCGAAGCCGTCGCGGCCTACGGGATCGTCACGCGCCTCTCTTCGTTGCTGTTCATGCCCGCATTGGGGCTCGCCCGCGGCACCGAGACGGTCGTCGGCCAGAACCTCGGCGCCCAGCAGGTCGACCGCGCCAAGCAGGCGGTCACACTCAGTTCGATCGTCGTCGTCTCGGTGTTCGCGGTCGTCATCGCCGTTGCCTACCAGTTCGCCGAACCGATCGTCGCGATCTTCATCGAGGCGGGGACCGAGGACGCCGATCAGGTGATCGAGTACGCGAAGGCGTACGTCATCATCGCCGGCCCCTCCTACGTCTTCCTCGGCGTCTTCCAGATCCTGCTGGGCGGGCTCCGCGGCAGCGGCTCCACTCGAGCCGCGATGGTGCTCTCGGTACAGGAGCTGTGGCTCTGGCGCATCCCGATCGCAGCCGTTGCGCTTATCGTCCTCGACATGGGCGTTGTTGGCGTCTGGTACGCCGTCGCCATCTCGTACGTCCTGTCGACGATCACCACCGCGGCCTGGTTCCTCCGTGGAACCTGGACCGACGACGTCGTGACCGACGACTCGCCGACGCCCACACCCGGTGATTGACGTGACCGAACACGATTTCCACCCCAGCCGACGTATCGCCCGCTCGATCCCCGACAGCCCGGGCGGCGAACTCGCGCCGCGGATTCGCACGGTCGCCACCGAGTTCGTTCCGGCGCGGGACCGGTCGCTCCCCGCCGCGCTGTGTACCGTCGCCGGCGAAATCGGTGTCGAAGCCGCAAACGAGACCGATTCGACGAACGCGACCGCGTTCGCGGACGTTCTCGAGCCGGTCGTCACGACGGTCACGCTCCTCGAGGGCTACGTCTCGCTTCGGCTGACGCTGGTGGACGCCGCCGACGCTGTGACGGCCGCGAGATCGGCGACCGATCGCGACGACGCCATCCTCGCGAGCGACTTCCTCCACGCCGGCGCGTACGCGACGCTCGCCGAGACGCCGGTGTCCGACCGGCGGCGTCTCGAGCTGTATCGCCTCCTGCTCGAGGGGGCGACGACGCTCACCCAGCAGTGTCTGGCTCGCTCCGACGCGGACGAGCCCGTTGACCCGGACGAACGCGTCGATACGGACGAGGGCGCTGGTACGGACGAGACCGTGGACGGCCGCTTCGAGGCGGCAGCGACGCTCGCCGAAACTGCGGGGGCGATCGGTGCGGCGACCGTCGGTGCCTCGACCGAAACACGGACGGCGCTGCGCCAATATAGTCACGCGATGATGACCGCACTCGCGTCCCAGTCGTCGGCCACGTCCGACGACGACGATCCCCGGGCGAGCGCCGCTCGCGTGCTCTTCGACCCGACGTGCCAGCACGCGGTCGTGACCGACGAGGAACTCGCGTACGCGACGCCGGCGGTCGAGCGTTCCCTCGAGCGAGCGCGGACGGCACTCGAGGCGCTCGCCGACGACGCTGCCAGTACCGACGTCTCGTCACCGCTCGGTCGACTCGAGCGTGCGACGCGCGTTCCGTTCCACCGGGAGTGAGGACCGACCGATGAGCGAGCTCTCGAGACCGATCTGGCCTGCCTACCCCCTGTCGGCGTTCGTCGCGGGGCTCGGCCACTGCTATCTCGGCCAGTGGAAACGCGGGGCGATCTGGTTCGTCTGTTACGTCCTCGCACTCGCCTTCCTCTCCGCCCGGACGCTGTCGGGTGCGCTCGACTTCGGCGAGCCGTTCGTCGTGACGGCGCTGCAGTTCGAATCGGTCGCCTACACCGACGTGGCGGTCCCGCTCGCCGTGTTGGTGATCTGCCTGCTCGACGTCTACCTCATCGGACTCACGAGACGGGCGGCCGCGAAGACGACCCCATCGCCGGCGTCGAACGGCTCCTGAGACGGGCCTTGGGGATCCGTCCCGATAGCCGACCCGTTGCTACAGCTTTTTCACCGTGTGAGACGAACGACAGGTATGGCTCGTCTCGGACCACTCCTGCTCAAAGGGGCTGGAGCCCTCCTCCTCGCGTTCATCGTGCTCAGCGTGATCGCGGCCGTCGTCAGTATCGTCCTCTCGATCGTCGCGACCGTCGTCGCAGCCGCCGTGACGCTCGCGATTCTGGCCGTCGTCGTGCTGGCGGTCGTCGGTCTCGCCTCGCTGTTCCGCGACGACGAGGCGACCGTCGACGCGGCGTATCGCAACGAGCGTCCGAATCGGTCGACCGAAAAAGAGGCGCCGGCGGACCGACTTCGTTCTCAGTACGTCGACGGGAAACTCAGCGAAGACGAGTTCGAGCGCGAACTGGATCGACTGCTCGAGGACGATCCCGGCCGTGCAGACGGGTTCGGCCGCGAACGCTCGAGCGCTCGCGAGTCGACCGATCGAACGCGACTCCGGGATCGCTAAGTGGGTCGACAGCCGTCTGCAACGATCTGTACCGTCGAAACGCTCGTTTCGAGCGGCCACATCCGTGAAACGGTTGGTCGCCGTACTCACGAGCGGCGTGAAAGCGTCCGAGCGCTACAGGTCGGGTGGTGAGCGGATAACGCTGAGCCAGAAGAACTCGAACGAGCGCACGAGTGAGATAAAGTCGTCAGGATCGACCGGCTTCGTGAGATAGGCGTTGGCTTCGAACTCGGACGTTTGGATGAGTTCTTCGCCGGCGTCGGAGCCCGTTAACACGATGATGGGAATCCGGCGCAACGCCGCATCGTCTTTCATCGCCCGGAGGACTTCGTCGCCAGTCGCTCGGGGGAGGTGCCAATCCAGCAGGACGATGTCCGGTCGGGGAGCGTCCGTGAACTCGCCGCGCTGAGTGACGAACTCGAGCGCCTCCCGGTGGTCGGTGGCGACGTGGAGTCTATTCACGATGTGTGCATCCGAGAACAGCTCTTGTACGAGCCGAGCGTCTCCGGGGTTGTCTTCGACCAACAGAATCTCCACCTCCTGACCGGGAGCGGAGGATCGGCAATCCATTAACCAATGTATGTTGGTAGGGTGTTTAAGTATCTCGGTTGTGGAACCGCTCGGTTTGCAACACAAACGGGCAGTACCCACTGTAGAGACCTTCCCCACACTACTCTTGATACCTGTCACAGAATAACACGATCGGGAGCAGCCCCCGATCCGTCGACGCCGGTCACGGAGCCGCCGCGACCGAACGTCGGAACCGATGGAGGAAAACGGCTCGAGCGCCGAGTCTCTGCCAATGAAACTCCGTTTTCTCGGCGGCGCTCGCGAGGTGGGCCGCAGTGCGATCCTCGTGAACGACGCCCTCCTCCTCGATTTCGGGATGCTGACGGCGAATCCGCCGCAGTTCCCGGTCGAGACGCCGGCCCCCGAGGCGGTCGTCGTCTCCCACGGCCACTTAGACCACGTCGGCACGGTGCCGGCGCTGCTTTCGGGCGACGCCCGGCCGCCGATCCACTGGACGCCGCCGACCTACGAGCTGACGATGACGCTCGCTCGAGACACGCTCAAACTACACGGTGGATCCTTTCACTGCCCGTTCACCGAGACCGACCTCCGGCGGGTCACGCAGGTCTCGGAGACCCACGGCTACCGTGAGTCCTTCGAGGCGGCCGGCCACGAGATTACGTTCTACAACGCCGGCCACATCCCGGGTAGCGCACACGTCCTCGTCGATGACGGCGAAACTCGACTGCTCTACACCGGCGACTTCCACCTCGACGACCTGTCTGGAGCGGACGGCAACGTTTCTCGAGACGGCGACGTCTCCTCGAATCGGGGGGAGGCTCCCGCCCAAGCCGTCAGCGGCCAGCGACTGGTCGCGGGCTCGAGGGCTCGTCCCGACGCCGACGTCGTCCTCTGTGAGAGCACGTACTCCGACGTCGAACACGAGGATCGGTCCGCGGTAGAGGAGCGGTTCGTCGAGAGCGTCGAGACGACGCTCTGGGAGGGCGGCACGGTCGTCGTCCCCGCGTTCGCGATCGGCCGCACGCAGGAGCTGATGCTCGTCTGTGAAGCTCACGACATCCCCTGCTACGTCGACGGCATGGGGAAAGAAGTCACGCAGATGCTCCGACAGCACCCCGGCTTCGTCCGCGATTCCGAGGCGTTCCGGCGGGCCGTCTCCCACGCCCGGTTCGTCACCGGTCGCGACGGCCAGCGAAAGCGGATTATCGACCAGCGGGCGGCGATCATCACCACCAGCGGGATGCTCTCGGGCGGCCCGGCCATGACCTACATCCCCGAAATTCGGCGGAATCCGACGAACAAGATCGCGATGACGGGGTATCAGGTGGAGGGGACGCCGGGTCGCGACCTCCTCGAGACGGGCCGCGCCGAGATCGACGGCCGCGTGATGCCCGTCAGCGCACAGGTCGAGCAGTACGATTTCTCCGCGCACGCGGATCGAAACGGCGTGCTCGAGTTTCTGGAATCGTATCGCGAGAGTCCGGTGCTGGTCAATCACGGCGATCGATGTGCGGCGTTCGCCGAGGAACTGCGGGGGGAGGGGGTCGACTCGAGCGCGCCCGAACTCGGCGAGACCGTGACGGTGTGACGAGTCGGCCGTCGTCTCTGACTCGAGAACGCGATTGCCGCAGACCCGTACGGGATGAGACAGTCGTTTCCTCCGCGGTCAGTACAGACGAAGTCGGTATCGGTTGGTTCGTCTCAGTGTTTACTCTCAAAGACTGTCGGGTTCTAGATGGGAACCACGACGACCTCGAAAGCCCCCGGTGCGCTCGACCGTCCGCGACTCGCTGCGCGCGCTCGCTTCGCTCACGTGCTTTCTTCGTCGGGGACGGATCGACCGCATCGGCCCCTTTCAGTCCCACCCGCGGCCTCGTCCTCCCCAGCCGACTCGTTCGCTCGCGGGCTCGCTCACTCGCCCCTCGCACAATGTCGTCGGCGCACTCTCGCAGTGCTCGGCCACGCCGTCAGCGCGCGCCACGTGGCCGGGGGTGCGGCTCGAGTACGGCGAGAGCCGCTCGACCCGGGGAAAGGCAGGGGTATGGCTGATCCTGGCGGACTTTCGAAACGATATTTGAGACGAGAGGACAGAGAAAACAGCAGCTAGTCGACTGAAAGAGTACCGCTCACTATGCCCACCAAGCGAACGGAGCGGCATCGAACCCGGTCGTATCGACCGGGACGGCAAACTACTCGAACGTCCCCGCACTCGGTTCGTCCGAATGGGTCGCTCGAGTGCCGAGTACCGCCAAGAGTACGGCCTTGTCGCCGTCGCGGCGCTGAGCTACACCTGCCTGATGTTCGTCTGGTTCTCGCTGCCGGCGTATCTGCCGGTGATCATCGACGATCTGGAGCTCTCGAGCACGCAGGCCGGAATGCTCGCCGGCGCGGTGCCGTTGACCTACATCCCGCTCGCGCTCTTTTCGGGGATCGCGGTGGACCGAATCGGCCCCGGCCGGAGTCTCGCGGTCGGCGTGGTGATCTACGGACTCGCCCAGATCGGCCGCAGCGTCGCCCCCGGGTTTCCGTCGTTGCTCGTCGCAACGCTCCTGCTCGGCGTCGGCGCGACGGCGATCACCTTCGGGCTCCCGAAACTGGTCGGCGTCCTCTTCCCGCCGGCGAAAACCGGCCGCCCGTCCGCGATCTACCTCGTCGGCGCGTCGGCGGGCTCGGCGCTCGTGTTCGCGGTCGGCCGGCCGGTGCTTGGCCCGTGGCTCGGCGGCTGGCGCCCGCTTTTCTTCTGGAGCGGCGTCGTCTCCGTCGCCTACGGACTGGGCTGGCTGCTCGTCGCTCGCCGCGCGCGGATCGACGACCGGATGGCCGACAACGACTCCTTCTCGCTCGAGTCGGTCGTCGCCGACCTCCGGCTGGTGCTCTCGCATCGCGAACTCCAGCTGGTCGTCGTCATCGGGACGATGTACCTGCTGCTCAATCACGGGCTACAGGGGTGGCTCCCGACGCTGCTCGAGTCCCGCGGGTTCTCACCCGGGCTGGCCGGGCAGGCGACGAGCCTGCTGATCGGCGCCTACGTGGTCGGCGTCCTCACGGTGCCCGAACTGGCGGATCGGTTCGAGGCGCGACGGCCCGCCCTGATGGGCTGTGGCACCGTTGCGTTCCTCGGTCTCCTGGGAGTGATCGCCGGGGACACCGGGGCGCTGGTCGTCGCCGGCATCGTCGTCACGGGGCTGGGGGTCGGCGGCGTCTCGCCGCTCGTCCGGGCGATCCCGCCGGATCTCGAGGGAATCGGCGCGCGACTGACGGGAACCGCGGTGGGGTTCATCTTCGCCGTCGGCGAGATCGGTGGCTTCTTCGGCCCGATGCTCATCGGCGTCTTTCACGACGCGACGGGGTCGTTCGTCCCCGGGCTGGCGATGCTCGCGGGCGGCGCGCTCGTCGTCGTCCTCGCCGGGGCTGCGTTGCAGTCCCAGGCGAGTTGAGCGGTGCTTTTCGTCGCTGGTCGCTCGCGGCGCTCAGTCGAGGTTCAGCGTCGCCGCACAGTTCGGGCACTCGAACTCCGCCTCGTCGCTGCTCGAGATCCGCATGTGGTCCGCCTCGCAGTCGGGACACGAGACGTTCCTGTCGTCCAGCACGGGGATCCGAGCGATACGAATATCCTCGGTGTCCCGCGGCGCGCCGAGTGCGAGCGCGACGACTCGCCTCTCGCCGTCGTTTCGGCCGGTCTGGAACTCACCGGGCGCAAAGCGGATCACCTCGTTTTCGGTGACGGTGATCTCGGTAGGCTTGCCGTCTCTGTCGTCGTTCGGGTACGCTTCGAACGTCGCTTCGCCCTCGAGGACGACGAACACCTCCTCCTGATCGAAGTGGGCGTGGACTGAGCCGCTGAACCGCTCGCCGGACTCGAGGACGTAGCGCGTGATCGCGACGTGGTCGGTTCCCAGGGGTTCGGACAGGGGGCGTCGATCCGCGTGTAACTCCTCGTCGTGCGGACGTGGCTCGAGATCGTCGATCGCGACGCGGTTCATGCGTGCCGTTCGACGTGTCGGCACAAAGATGCTTCCTCGAAGCGACGCTCCGGCCTGCGAAGCGTTATCACTCTTGCAGGTGTCACTGCGCTATGGCGACGTCACCACGCACCAACCTGCTTCGACGAACGCTCGAGGACGACGCCGTCGCGCTCGGCATCCTCGAGAACACGTACAGCCCCGCCCTCGTCGAGTTCTACGGCGAACTCGGCCTCGACTTCGTCTGGATCGACCTCGAGCACGCCGGCCCGAGTCCGTTCGACGGCGACCGACTCGAGGACCTGCTCCGTGCCGCGAACGTGACGGGCACGGAACTGCTCGTTCGGCTACCCGAACCCGATCCGGGGATGATTCGAAAAACCCTGGACGCCGGCGTCCGGACCCTGTTCGTCTCGCGGATCGAGACGGCCGAAGCGGTCCGGCGGGCAGTGGAAGCGTCCCGGTTCGAGTACGACGGCGACCCCGGTAAGCGGGGGTTCGCGAGCCCCCGCGCGAGTCGCTGGGGGACGACCGACGACTACGCTGGCACCGAGGACGACGAAATCGTCGTCGGCGTGACGATCGAGAACCCGACCGCGGTGGCGAACATCGAGGAGATTCTGGCGGTTCCGGAACTCGGGTTCGTCTTCGCCGGCCCGCTCGACCTCGCGGTGTCGCTGGGCCATCCCGGCGAGCCGACTCACGAGGCGGTCGAGGAACGGATCGAAGAGATTCGGGAGGCGGCGCTCGAGGCCGACGTCCCCCTCGGCGGGCTCGGCTTCGGGATGGACGACGTCAACGAGAAGGCCCAATCGGGGTATCAGCTCCTGAATTTGGGAACCACGACGGGGGCGCTGCAGGGCGTGGTACGTTCGTGGTTCGCCGAGTACGAGGGGCTCGAGTGACGTGCGTGCGGTGCTCGTGTTACGCGAGTAGCTCATTCGCGTCACGTGAGCGGGTGGCTCGAGGAGCGACGGACGTGCGGAACGGGGCTGTAGTCGCTCGCGGACCGAGGCTCTAATCGCTGGCGAGTCGGCCCGCCGAAGACCGTCAGTGCGATCGGCTCGAACTCAGCGGTCGTCGGCCGTCTGGCGCGCCGGCGGCGTCTTCGACATCACCTGGCCCCACTTATCGCGGTTGTCCGCCACCTGCCGGTAGCCCCACTCGCGAATCTGGCCGTAGTCCTCGAAATTCCGGAGGAATCCGATCGCGTTGCCGACCGGGCCGTCCTCGTCGTACCGGCGCAGCGCCTCCTCGATCGACGCGCCACAGGAGTAGCGGGCGTCTTCGGTCAGGAAGTGCGAACACTCTTTGTAGTGTTCCGGCAGTCGCTCCTGTAGGTCGGGGTGGTCCCGTAGGTCGCTGAAGCCGACGATCCTGATCTCGGTTCGATCGTCGAAGTAGTCGGCCCACCACGTACAGAAGCCGCAATCGTCGTCGTAGACGAGGGTCGGCTCGATCATGGGTCGACGTACGTCCTCGAGACAGTAACGTTTGGCCCGGTTTCGCTCGCACCGAGAGCGCGGCGAGGAGGGGTGAACACGTGGACCGAGACGTGGACTCGAGGCTACTGTGCTGTGATACTGTCTTTTCGATCGACAGTACACTCCGAAAGCTCCGAACGCGAAGCGTTCGCTCAGCGCGCTCGCCTCGTTCAGTCCCATCCGGCGGCGGATCCGCGGTCGGCAGTAACAACGTGGGCGACGCCCAGTCGTCTCGCCAGAACATTATTGGTGCCGGTGACTAATCGAGAGCCATGAGTAGCGCGGCGCGGCCGCTTTCGGAACCGCAGGTGCTGGCCCACACGAAGCGGCGGCTCTTTCCGGCCGCGGAAGACGACGGGCCCTCGTACGTGGTGGCCGACACGCAGTTCTCGAAAGACGAGTGGCTCCCCGGCCAGCCCGTTACGACGGACGTTCGGGAGTGTCTCGCGCCGTTCAACCACGTTCGGATCGGCGGCGGCTATCCCGATCTGGTCGGCGTGCGCGCCCTCGAGTCGGACCTCCTCGCGGTCGAACGAGTGGGCGACGAGCCGCCGCTGATCGCCATCGAAGCGAAGGGGGAGACGAGTAGCGGCGTCGATACCCAGCTCGGAATCGTCCAGGCCTACGATCGGCTCCACGAGGCCAACGCGGCGTACCTCGCTGCGCCGGCGGCCGCGATTACGGAGACCGATCGGACGCTGGCGCGGGAGCTGAACGTGGGCGTGCTGGGCGTCGATGCGACGGGGAGCGTGGACGCGCTCGAGGTCCCGCGGGTCGTTGGCAACCGAACCTCGAGCGAGGCGACGGCGCTGCGGTTTCAGGCCGGCGCACAGGGCGTCGCGGACAAATCGTTCGGGCTGAACCACCCGAAGAACTACCTCGGCTATCCGCTGGCACAGTACGCGGACGGCGACACCGACGCGTTGCTCTCGGAGTACAAGGTCGTCAGCGCCGTCGAGAGTGCCAGACAGGGAGCCGTGTTTCTCGGTTTGGTCGAGGACGGCCCGCGCGGAATCGAACTCACGTCGCTGGGCCAGGAGGTCGTCCGGTTCGCGAACGCCCGCTGTGGCTCCGTCGAGGGCGCACTCGAGGAGTTCGCGGACTGGTATCGATCGCGAACACGGTTCGTCGATCTCGCACCCGAGTGGGGCCAACTGGCTCGTCGGGTGGTGTTCGAGTATCCCGCGACGGAGCTCCTCGTCACCGAGTTGCAGGCCATGCACGACGACTGGCAGCCGGAGCCGTCGCTCGTGGATCTGGTCGAGCACCTGCATACGGTCCACCCGACCTTCACCGTGGAGCTGTTCGTTCGCGGCGACGACGACGTTCGACGGCGGGTGTTGACCGAAGACGGGGACCTGCGGCGCGAGGCGCTCGCGGACGGACACGTCTACCACTCGCCGACGGTCTTCCAGCTGAAGGCGATGCTGTACCACGCCGGGATTCTGACCGAGCGCGGACGGGAGCCGAATCGGCTCGAGCCGACGGAAGACGTCTGGGCGCTTCGAGAGCCGGTTTGAGTCGACCGAATGGGACGTGTGAGGTACGTAGGAGACCCTCTCCAAAACCGTCTCTGGGTTACTGAAAACGGCGACTGGCCCTTCACGACGGTGACGTGCTGTTATTCTTCGAGTTCGTCCTCGAGACAGGATCGACTACGATTGAATAGTTGGTATAGTAGCCACTGAAACGATTTACACACCGATCGCTACGTCGTCCTGCGATCGGATATGCATTGATTTTCAGTGGCTACTATAGATTCTCGGTTTCATCGTAGTGATCGGCGGCGGCACAAGCTCGTCCAATAGTAGCCATTGAACGTCGAGGAGACACCGTACCGATACCGAAGCGAAACGAATCGTCGACCGTGCCTTTAAGCATGATTACGAACTATTTCAGTACATGAGTATCGTACAGGATCCAGCGCACAGTGACGGAGCGCCGACGATAGAAGGGACCGGGATCCGTGTGAAGGACATCGCGATTGCCTACGAGCACAGTGGGTACGAACCGGACGAAATCACACAACTGTATCCTGATCTCACGCTCGGAGACGTCCACCGTGCACTCGCCTATTACTTCGATCACATCGATGATTTCCGACCAGCTGAGTCTGCTCCAGCATGAGACCGCTCTACTGTGATGAAGGAATCTGGATCCCAGTAGCTGATGGACTGCGCCGCCGTGGCTGGACTGTCTATACCGTTCGAGACGAAGGTAAACTCGGTGAACCTGACCGTGACCACCTCTCGTACGCCGTCGAGAACGACTGGATACTGTTGACGTTCGACGACGACTTTCTCTCGCTGGTCGAACGCGCTGGCTTAGACCACGCCGGTATTATTTTCGTCCAGCAGGCAGGTCGTGATATCGGAGACGTCGTCAAGACCGTCGATTCACACCTCGAAACTCGTTCGCCAAACGACCGCGAGATTCATTATTGCTGAAACTGCGTCGACAAATCGACCCCTACACTGGTTCGAACCCGTACCGCTCGCGGTGTGCCGCCAGAAATTTCGCGTGCGGCCGCTCGTCCTCGAGCGCTGGCACCGTGATAGTCTCTCCCTCGAGTCGCGAAAACTCCTCGTAGCCCTCGAGGTCCGGTCGATCCGCCACGAGAATTCGATACTCGTCCGAGACGGCGAGCCAGCCGGCGTCGAAGGCCCAGTGATGTAGTCGGCAGAGCGCGAGCCCGTTCTGAACGACATCGCGGCCGTCGTCCCGTTTCGGATAGATGTGTGCCGCTTCGATGTCGACGGTTCCGGCGGGAGACTCCCGAGACGTTCCACAGATCGCACAGCGGGAGTCGTAGGCTGATTTGACTCGGCTCGCGAACGCACTCGAGCGCACCCGTCGTTGGGTTTCGGTGAACTCGGTTTCGTCGTCGGTTAACGCCGGCTCCGAGTCGTCTCCGCCGACCGTCTCCACACCACTCGCGCGGCCGCCGTCGGCAACCGATGCCGCGAGCGTCTCGAACTCCGCCGGATGGTCGAGTTCCAGCCGCTCCATCGCGAACTGGTAGACCATTCGCTCCTGATCGTCGTCGAACACGTATCGGGCGTCGACGACGGCGACCAGGCCCTCGTATCGAAGCTCACCGCTGTCCGCCGGCTGGTAGAAGAAATATATCGGCACGGTCGATCCCTCGGCCTGTCCGAGCAGCGCCTTGTTCGCCCCGGTCGGCGACTGATCGCCCTTCGAGGGGACGCCCTCGCCGATATAGGTGAAGCGATCGCCCTCGAGGTCGTCGCCATACGGGCCGTCCTCTCTCGCTTTCACGATGATGTACGATAGCGCGCCGTCGTCGTCCGTTCGCGGACTGATCCCCTTGATGTACGACCCGAAACTGGTGTCGAACGCCGCTTCGAGTTCCAGTTGCGTGTAGAACTCGCCGCGCTCGAGATCCGGACCGTCGGACGCGAGCCGCCGAGCCAGGTCTCGGCCGCTGTCCGTCAGCGAGTTCGTCCCATCCGACCGCTCGACGTAGCCGAGACTCTGCAGCCAGCCCCGGTGTTGTGCGGGCCCCGAGGGATCGCTCCAGCCGACGTCGGGATGGTCGTCCGCGATAGCCGCGCCCAGTTCAGCGTCCGTTTTCGGACCGTCGAACAACGCCTCGAGCGCGGTTTCGAAGCCACGGACGTTCTCGGAGAGTGCGTCGAACAGTAGCTTCGGATCGGTATCGACCATCCATTCGATTCCGCGTTCGGCCAACGCCACTCGCTTCTCGTCGACTGTGAGTAGCCCGATCGACTCGAGAAAGGCGAGTCGATCACGGATGCCGTCGTCGCTCGTCGCTCGCGTGTTTGATTTCACCCACTCGCAGAGTGTGGCCTCGTCCGGGTTTTCGGTGAGAACGAACGTAAAACAGTGCTCGAGGACGTCCGTGTAGTTCCCCGCGCCGCCGAAGAATCGAACTGCGATATTGCGTTTTTCCGACCCCATCTCACACGGTCGTCAGTTGGAGCCGCGGCGTATAAACTGACTGGACTGTTTTGCGAACGGGCTAGCTCAAAACAATCCCGTTCGAAACGGTGGTGTTCGGATAGGTTGACGGAGTGAAACGTGGCGTTTTCAACGTGATTTATGCCCGAGAACGTACGCCCCAGCTCTAGTATCGACCAGATGTTGCTAAACTCAGTATTCAGCTTCATCCCGCTGGACTCCCGCTTTCGAATACTGTTCAAATTCCGAGATATTCGATGAGTGGCTCAGATCGGTTTGCATTGAATCAGCGTATCTGAACACGATGCTGGCAGACGTCTTTGGTAGTGCGGCGAGCGAAACGTCGTTCCGAAC
Source organism: Natronorubrum amylolyticum (assembly GCF_052040145.1). Taxonomy (NCBI): domain Archaea; kingdom Methanobacteriati; phylum Methanobacteriota; class Halobacteria; order Halobacteriales; family Natrialbaceae; genus Natronorubrum; species Natronorubrum amylolyticum. The sequence continues at coordinate 811,355 of NZ_JBPPFW010000002.1, read as the reverse complement.
GGCCACTCCGTGAAGCGTCATCGTCGTCGGGTAGCTCAGCCGTGGCCGGTCGCTCAGGTACGGACGTATCGTGTACGCGGGCGACACTGACAACCTTCTCGATGGTGTCTCGACGGTCGTCGCAGTACTCCCCGGTGAAGCGGTCGTACGAGGCTGTATACGACGTCGACTGATCAGGATGGGGTTCGATTCCGAGCGCGTCGCACAGCGACGGCCCGGAGTCGATATACTGATAGATTGCAGTCTCGTGCTCCCAGTTGTGGGAGGGCCGGATGAGGTGAAGCCGAGTGACGAGCACGATGTCGGTGGTATTGGCGTGCCAGTTCGCGTCGGGAGTATCGATTGGCGTCCCGTTCAACTCGCCGACAGAATGTAATACCGCATCACGTCGTCGCGGACGAGTACGTGCATGTGGTACGATGCCTTCGTCACGTCCCGAAGTTCCGCGGACGCGAGGCCGATGGCCGACGCAACGGTGTAGAAAGGGATCATAATGAACGAGGACTTGTACCGACGGCTGACGGCCGGTCGGACGCCGTCGGTCACGTCCACCGCGGTGAAGTCGTCGAACCCGCCGGCCGCAACCGTCGACTCCACCTCGTCGAGCGTGTCGGTCCACTGTCGCATCAGGTTGTCCAGTTTCCGGAGGCGCTTCTCCTCGGAGTCGCTCATCGAGTCGTCCGGGGCGAACCAGTCGGCGAAGACGATCTGTCCCTGTTCGCTTAGGACGCGGTCACACTGATCGACGACGGCCTCGAGGTTGTCGGAGTGAGACACCGATTCCAGCGCCCACACCACATCGAACGATCCGTCGCTCGCCGATGACAGTTCGTGGAAGTCGTCCGTGTGAAATGTCACGAGATCCTCGACGTTGCGTTTCCAAGCGTACTCGCGTGCAAGTTCGATCTGATCTTCGATTAGGTCCACACCGACGACTTCGGCGTCGAACTCGTCGGCGATCCAGATCGCGTCTTCGCCGGCCCCGCACCCGAGCACGAGCACTCGACTGTGGCGGTCGATATCGACGGTGTCGGCCACCAGTTCCATCATGCGCGTGCTCGCCGTATCCATATCGTCGTCGTCGTCCTCGTAGTATCCGTAGTGGATGCTCTGATTCCCGGTCGCCTTCCAGATGCGCTTGTGGACCCCAACCAGGTTGCTGTACATCGACTCGACACCCTCCGTCGAAGACTCTTTCAACCCCATTTCCGGAACTATCGTTACCCTACGACTATATGTTTTTCTACTTCTATTACCATATTAAAGAATAACGGAGCAAAGTATAAACCCAAACGGAACCATCGAAAATCCTGAATGGCACACTGGACCGACGAACTGTACGGAGAGCAATCGAACCTATTCGAACCGATACTCGAGATCCACGGCGAACGGGCGGCGTCGGACGTGGAGGCCGTACTCGGACTCCTCGAGGCGGAGGGATCGGATTTTCCCGAGCGGGTCCTAGACATCGGATGTGGCATCGGAAGCCACGCGATCGCGTTCGCCGAGCGCGGACTCGTTTCGGAGGGACTGGACCTGTCGGCGGAGTACGTAAATCGGGCGCGCCGCGAAGCTAGGTCAAAGGGAATCGAAGACCGCGTCGAGTTCCACCACCACGACATGCGAGCGCTCGACGAGTGGCAAGGATCCTACGACCTCGTCACGAGCATGTGGGACTCGTTCGGGTACTACGGGAAAGAGCGGGATACGCGGATCCTCTCGGAAATCGAGCGACTGGTGAGCGACCGCGGGGCGGTCGTCATGGACCTCAGTAACAAGCCGTTCCTGCTGAGTAACTTCACCGAATCCGCTGTGGGACAGTTCAGCGACAGAATGCATGTGAAACAAATGACTTATGATGTCGAAACGAGTCGCCTCGAGAGTTCGGTCCTCGTGTTCTCGAAGCGAAAGGGAGAATACGAGTACGTCGACACGATGGAGTTACGGCGGCGACTGTACGATCCGGTCGAACTGACGGAACTGTTCGAGGACGCGGGGTTCGAGGACGTCTCCCTGTTCGGCGGGCTGAACGGCGACCCTCTCGAACGACACTCACACCGCGTCGTGGTCTTAGCCACCTGACGGCGGCCGATACGGCGCATGATACGGGTCTACGCCCCGATAGTTCCATAACGATTATTTCCTTGCTTGTGACAGTGATAATGTATATGGGATCCAACCAAGGAATCGTCGCCACACGACGGAAGCAACCGGCGTCCGCCCCGCCGTCCGACGGATCAACAGATCCAATCGTCTCGGTGACGGGTCTCGAGAAGGTCTACGGCGAGGGTGATGACGCCGTCGTGGCGGTCGACGGGATCGACCTCGACGTCTACCCTGGAACCGTAGTGGGGATCCTCGGTCCGAACGGAGCCGGAAAGACGACGGCCATCAAGTCAATTCTCGGACTGATCATCCCGACGGCCGGAACGATCCGCGCCGGCGGGAGTGACGTTCACGATGATCCACACGCCGCACACCGACTGATGGGCGCGATGCTCGAGGGGGCTCGGAACACCTACTGGCGGCTTACGGTCCGGGAGAACGTGGAGATGTTCTCGGTGATCGGCGGGAACGACTACCGCGAGCGGTCGGCCCAGATCGATGGGTTGCTGGAGCAGTTCGACCTCGAAGAGAAAGCCGATACCGTCGTGCGGGAACTCTCGCGGGGACAACAACAGAAGGTCAGTCTGGTCTGTACGCTCGCCCGCGACACCGAGGTGGTCTTTCTCGACGAACCGACGCTCGGCCTCGACGTCGAGAGCACTCGCCGACTCAAAGCGGAGATCCGTCGACTCGCGAACCGGGACGGACGGACTGTCGTCCTCTCGAGTCACGACATGGATGTCGTACAGGACGTGTGCGACCGGGTAATCGTCGTAAACAACGGGGAGATCATCGCCGACGACACGGTCGAGAACTTAGTCGATCTGTTCAACACGACGACCTACGAGGTGGAGATCGCAGGGACGCTCGATCCGGACGTAGAGCGGGAACTCGCCGCTGAGTTCCTCGTCGTCGACGTCGGCCGCGACGGGACGTCGCTCACGATCGAGACCGACGGCGAGCAGTTCTTCCGGTTGACCAACATGCTCGAACGCGCCGGCGTTGCAGTCGAGTCGTTCACCCAGCGCGAACCCGACTTCGACGACGTGTTCCTCCGAATCACCGGTCGATCGGACACGAACGAACGGCCTGTCGAAGGGACGCCGTCCACGACACAATGACCGACCGACGAACCGCAGCGTCGGCCTCGGGCGGCGTCGAATCCTCGTCGGCAGGATTTCTGGTGCTCCTGTGGACGATCTTTCGGATGAATCTCCTTCTGACGATTCGGTACCGGGTAAACTTCGCGGCCATGATCGTCGGTATGTACTTCTTTTTCGCCCTCGTGTTCTTCGGCGGGCAGGCGGCAGCCGAGAGCGTCGGCGGGGGGGCCGGGGCGCTGGGGGATACGCTCGATGCGCTTATCGTCGGCTGGTTCCTCTGGACGATGGTCCAGAGCGCGTATTCGAGTCTCTCACAGGAGATCACACAGGAGTCACGGTGGGGAACGCTGGAGCAACTGTACGTCTCCCCACACGGGTTCAGTACCATTCTGGCTTCGAAGGTGGTCGTGAACATCCTAATGAGCCTGCTCATCGGGCTGGTGATGCTCGTGTTAATGCTGGTGACAACGGGCCGAACGGTCTCTTTCGACGTCGCATCGGTCCTGCCAATCGTTCTGTTGACCCTGTTGACGGCGATCGGACTCGGGTACGTGTTCGCCGGCCTCGCACTGATTTACAAACAGCTTTCCAACCTCTCCGAGATCAGCCAGTTCCTCCTGATCGGACTCATCGCCGCCCCGGCGGCCGACATCCCGGCCCTCTCGGTGCTCCCACTCGTACACGGCTCGGACCTGCTGCAACGGACCATGCGCGATGGAGTCCAAATTTGGGAGTTTAGCGCACAGGACGTCGGCCTTCTGATCGGAACGGCCGTCTCGTACGCGGCCGTCGGATACCTGTGTTTCGTCTACTGCTCTCGTGTCGCGCGTGAGCGGGGCGTAATGGGTCACTACTGACCCGTCCACCCGCGTCGACCCGTCGCCGTTGAAACCGCACCCACAACCGACTCGAATTATCGATCAATCCCTAAATATTTATACAGAGGGTTGAAATTATCTACTGATGAACGATAACTCCATTCCTGTGGAGGGATCGGAGGGCGTCACCTTCAAGAACGGGTTCCGGAGGTGGACGCGCCAGGTACAGGGGTTCTCGATGCGCAGCATCCAGGAGACCACCAACAGCTGGATGCTGATGTCCGTGGTCCTCGGAATCGCTCCGTTGATGCAGTTGCTTTTCGGCCTCCAGGGTGGGTTCTCATCGGAGACGCTCGCGGCCTTCTCGATCGGGACCGCGATGTTCGGAGCGATCTACGTCAGCCTCTACGTCTTCGGGTACCAACTTGCCGGCGACCTCGAGAGTCGACGATACCACGCGTACCGGTCGATGCCGGTATCGCCGCTTGCCGATCTGTTCGGCCGAATGGCCGCGGGCATCGTCCTCGCGGTTATCACCTTCACCCTGACAATCATCGTTGGGTACGCCACCGGCGGCGCGTTCAGCGTACAGGGGGCGGCGAGCGTTCCGCTCGTCGCCGTCACCTTGGTTCTGACCTGCATCTTCTGGATGGTCGTGACGATTCCGATCGTCGCATTCGCACAGAACAAGCGGCTGGCGGAGTACGTCGTTCCGATCGTCGCGGTCGTGGGCTACGTCGCGACCGGCTGGAACGGGGTCAGTTCGGAGATGTCGTTCATCGACGGTGACGTGATCAACTACCTCCCGAACACGCTTCCGACCCGGACGATCGTGTACCATCTCGTCGGTTCAGGCGACTGGGGCGCAATCGGAGTCACGCCGCCGGAGCTACCTGCAGGCCCGGAGTACTTCGCCATCGTCTTCGCCTACGCGCTCATCGCGCTCGTCGTCGGAACCGCGTTCGTCAACCGCGTTCTCTACCGGCAGGGGTGGTCGAAATGACCGACGCAGCCATCGACGCAAGCGGAGTCGAACTGTCGTTCGGTGAGGAGGAGGTCTTGAAGGGGGTTGATCTCACGGTGCCAGCCGGCGACCTGGTCGCCGTCATGGGGCCAAACGGGGTTGGAAAGTCGGTGCTCTTTTCTTGTCTGGCGGGGAGCCGCCACCCGACCGACGGGAGCGTGACCGTGTTCGGTTCGAATCCTGTCGACCGGTCCGACACCACGAGCTACCTCCTGCAGGATGCCCTCTGTGTCGAGCGTCTCACGGGACGCGAGAACATTGCGTTCTACGAGCGACTCCACCCACAGTTCACTGGTGAGTGGCAATCGTACGTCGTCGAACTCGGGTTGGAAGACGACCTCGACAAGCGCGTCGAGGACTACTCCGGCGGGATGGTACGAAAACTCGAACTGGCAATCGCGCTGAGCATCGACGTGCCGCTGTACCTGCTGGACGAGCCCACATCGTCGCTCGACCTCAGTACGGTCCAGACCGTCCACCGGCTCCTCCGTGAGGAGCAAGACGATGGGAAGACGGTCGTCGTCTCCAGCCACCGACCGATGGACGCAGACATCGCCGACCGCGTGGCGTTCGTCTCCGACGGGACCGTGATGACGGTGGGCACGACGGAGGACCTGTTCGACACGCTTCCCCCGATCGTAGAGACGACACTGACGAACGTCGACCAGCTCGCGGAGGTTGCCCTAGAAGGGGAAGTGTTCCCGAGCAGCGGGATGGTCCGAGCGTTCGCCCCGCCGGAAGCGGACCCGGAGGCGCTCGCGGCCTCGCTCGGCAATCAGTTCGAGGTGGTCGCACCGACGTACACGGACCTCTTCAACCGCTACACGCGGGGCTCTCCGGCAGAGCCGTAAAGGCCCATCCTGGGATCGAGCGGCCGGCCGACCGCAACGTTCGCGTCGCCGACGATGTCGATCCCGGCGATTCGCTTCCAGCTGCGATATGTCTATCGATACTACATTCAGGATATAAAATTATAATAATTCGACCAACACAGAACGTGTCATGTTCGATAACCTCGAGATGCGTGAAATCGTGGGACAGTCGCGAACGCTCTTCGATCGGATCGACGGGCCGTCAAACGAACGACTCGACGAGCCACCGATCGATTCGTCCGAACTGTTCGAGCGGTGGGAGGAGATGTTCGACGGATCGGAGCATCTCGAGGCTCGGCTGTCGAAAGACGGGCTGACGCGAGCGGAGTGTGAGGCAGCCGCGGAAGCGGCGGTGTGGCCGGCGGATCGACCGCTCCCGGAGTGGGTGAAACGCCTCGACAAACTGGTTGACGACGTCACGTCGATCGACGAATCTGAGCACGCAGAAATCGTCGAGAGGTACCCGGAGACGCCGTTCGTCGACGTATTGTCGGTCGTCGTCGAGCACGCTCGCGAGACCCTCCTCGAAAATAACGACCTGACGTACCTCTCGGAGGCGCTCGTCGACGACAGCACCGACTGGTTGCTTCGACGTCTGACGCAGCTTTCGGTTCGCATCCTCTACGTCGAGTTCAAGACGTTCGTCACCGTAACCGACGAGACGCTGGCGTCGACTGATCCTGGACAGTTCGAGGAGCCCCCGACAGCGTACTACGAGGAGTTCGTCCGGGGACTGCTTGATACTGGCCTGAAAACGCTCTGTCTCGAGTATCCGGTATTCTCCCGGTTGCTGATGCTCCGGATCCGGCAGTGGAAAGACGCGCTGCTCGAAGTCGAATCACGGCTGAAACGGGACTACGACCGGTTGATCGAAACGTTCTCGCTCGAGGAACCGCCCGGCGACGTCCGAGAACTCGAACCGCTGGCCGACGACACGCACGGGGACGGACGTGCCATCCTGCGCGTGACGTTCGAGTCAGGCTTTCAGGTGGTGTACAAGCCCCGGCCCGTCGGCGCCGGCGAGGCCTTCTACGAACTGCTGGACGTGCTCGACGCGGAATGGTCGATTCCGGAGTTTTACCGCCCCACGTACCTCCTCCGCGAGGAGTACGGGTGGATGGAGTGGATCCCGAACCGAGAGTGTGAACGCGTCGAAGACGTACGTGAGTACTACGAACGAGCGGGCGCTCTCGTCGCCCTCGCGTACGTCTTCGAGTTTACCGACTGCCACTACGAGAACGTCGTCGCTAAGGGCGCGTGTCCCGTTCTCGTCGACTGCGAGACGCTGTTTCACCCGTACGTCGATCGCCGGCAGACCGAAATGCCCGGCGAAACCGCACCCATCGGGTCCGAGTCGGTGTTTCTCAGTATGCTCCTCCCGTTCGACATTAAAGGCCCCGTCGCGTGGGACGGGGAGCTGGGACGGGCCGCCATGGCCGGGATCGGCACTGATTCGACCCCCGTCCGGCTTCCCGAGACTCGAATGCCACAGATCGAGGCGGTGAACACCGACGTGATGACAGTCGTCCACGAGCACCCGCGGATCCAACCAACGAAGAACTTTCCGCGGTTCGAGGGGAACGTCTGCGTTCCGCAGGATCACGTCGACGCCATCGTTCAAGGGTTTGAGGAGGCCTACGAGACGCTCGCGGACCTCCACGAGCGGGACCGATTGCTGGGCGACATCGTTGATCCCGCGGCGCTGCGGGACGTGGAGAATCGGTTCGTGTACCGACCGACCCAGCGGTACGTCTCGATAATCGACTCGCTGCTCTCGAGGGATGCGCTCCGGGACGGGAGTTACGCCACCGTCGAGATGGAACGGCTCGCTGCGCCGTTTTTCAACGGCGAGATCGAGGACGACCGGCTGTGGCCAGTATACCGCGTTGAGCGAGAGGCACTGGGACGTCTCGACCCGCCGCGAATCACGTCTCGAATGGGGGCCACCGAACTCTTCTTTGACGGGATGTCGATCCCCGCATACGCGTCGAACGCCGGGTTCCAGCGGTTCACCGAGCGGGTGGAATCGCTGTCGGCCGAGGACCGGCGACGGCAAGTGCGTTTCGTCCGAGAGGCGTTCGAGTCCCGCGGCAGTCCCCTGGCCCGAGCGTCGCCGGCCGAAAGCGACGACGACTCCAACCGCAAGGTGGCGGCCGACGACCTCAAGGGTCGCGCCGCAGCCCTCGTCGACTCGGTGTACAACGCCGCGTCGACCAAACTCGGCGACCCCTACGGCTGGATGGCCATCCGGATGCCCGACCACACGGCGGGTGTCCACCTGATGCCCGCCAGAGAGTCGCTTCTCGCGGGACGGTCAGGGGTCGCCCTAGCCTCGGCGGCCGTCTACCGCGCCACCGGCACGGAGACCTACCGGGAACGGGCGCTCGAAACCGTCCGGTTCGAGGACGACCTCGACCTAGCCTCGACCGAATCGAACCTGCACGGCGCGACGGGCGCTGTCTCAGCCGCCTACGCGCTCTGCGTGCTGTCGGATCTCCTCGAGGCGGACCACCTCCGGTCGCGGGCCGTCGACCTCGCGAGGTCGGTTCCGTCGCCGGACGGCCACGACGGCGCGCTCGGAATCGGAACCGGCGCGTGCGGGACCACGCTCGCACTCCTGGCGTGTTTCCGGCGAACGGGTGACACACAGGTCCGAGAACTCGCACTTGAATACGGCGAACGTGTCCACTCCGCGTTCGACGCCGGCGACGCACGCCCGAACGACGCTTGCGGCACGCAACTCGGCTTCCACGGCACCGACGGCGTCGGGTACACGCTCGTCGCAACGGGCGAGACCCTCGACGAGTCGCGGTACGTGGAGGCGGGAACTGAGCTGTTAGCCGACGGCTGGACGACACGCCAATCGGCAGGTCGGTCCCCATCGCAGCCGACGCTCTCCCGCTGTGTCGCCGGGCTGTATAACGAGGAACTGGCGGTGGATCCGTCGACGGTCGTCGACGCGTCCGCGGACCTCTGGGAGTACGACCACCTCAGACGCGGCAACTTCGGCCGGGTGGAACGTCTCATCGAGGCAGCCAGGGCGACCGACCGGTCGCCGGCACATGCTTCAGCCGTCGCCCGTCGCTCGTTCGAGCGCGCGGCCGACGGTGACGGACTCGTCCTTCCCGGACACGATCGCGAATTCCCCAACGTCACGTTCCACGACGGGCTTCCCGGCGTCGCGTACACTACTCTCCGCGTCGCCTGTCCAGAAGAACTCCCCTGCGTCCTCGCCCTTGAGTGAGTGCGGTCCGCGCCGGGACGGTGTGGTCGTTCCCAACGTGACAGCCGACGACGTACTCACATCCCTCCTCGTCCGGCTCCCGCGTTCGGTTTCCTGTCTGTTTCGCGACGTATGAGTAAGATTTTACTCCTGTACCGTGGAATATAGCCGCATGGACGAATCGAAACTCGGCGCAGGGATCGCGCTCTTCGTCGGATTCGTGCTGTCGGGTACGTTCCTGACGGTTGGGATGATCGAGAGCGCGGCGTTCAGTTCCGTCCTCGCGCTCTCGATGGCCACGTTCTTCGTCGTCGTGGGCGGGGTGACGAGCGAGCAAGACGCAACGCGCTCGCCCTCCCGATCTCGGTCGGACCCGTCCCGACAGGGGGATAAACTGTCAGCCCTCCAGAAACAGTACGCACGCGGTCGGCTTACCGACCGGGAGTTCGAACGTCAGGTTGAGGCGATACTGGCGGACGACGGGCCGTCTCGCCGTCGAACCGGGAACGAGTCCCGGAACCCGGCTGACCGGGATCCGTCACGGGAAGTCGACGAGGACCGTGAAACGCGATAACTCGCCGTCGGACGATCGGCCGAGAAGTCTGTTCGCGTGACGGCGAAGACCGTCGACGGAATCTAGTCGGGACGAAGTGACGGTCGCGGATAATCACGCCCCGGTCACGGGACGATTCGCGAGCCGACTCGTCGATTCCGGATGACATCGATCGGTGCGGTGACACCGCTCTCTACCTATCCGGCGGTCGTGGTAGTAGTCGTGGTCGTGGTAGTGGTCGTGGTCGTACACGGACACAGCTTTGCGATCGACCGGTCGACGAGGCTGTCGCGCTCGAAATCGCGGTCGTAGTCGTCCTTGATCGACTCGATATCGTGGTCCGTTCCGGTCAGTGTAGCTGTCACAGACATGCCAATGAACAGTACTATACAGCACTAAATAAACTTTATTGCTATCTGTCTCGCTCTGACTATTTGGGTCCACACTGAGGCCGTCAGAGTCGGTCCGATGGCAAAAACCGTTGAGTCACAAGCCGCGTGTTTGTCGAACTGATCTCCGACTACTGGGAGCGCATTTTACTCGCTCTCGACGCGAGTGGTTTGTGTAACGTTTGAACAGGCCGTCGCCAAGATAGGGTTGGGAGGCTGAGGAAGGTCAGGTGTAGACGTAGTCGTGCAAAGCTTACGCCAATCACTCCAGTCGACAGCGAGTTCATCGCTGGTCGATTCCATATCGTCACCTACACGAACAAACACGACTTTGAGAACCGTCTCACAGTCGGTATCTTCGGGAGATTCACCCCCTGACTCGCTCGCTGAGCGTGCCGAGAAGTCAGCTGATTGAATCGATGAAAAGTTTTAATATAGAATCTAACCATAATATGAACGCATGTCGAAGGTTGTCCACACTACAGACGTTGAGGAGATCAAACAGAACCTCGACGAGTCGTTCAAGACGGAGGAGGGACTCGTCCAGAAGGCCAAGACGACGACTACCACCACCACGACCAAGACGACGACTACCACCACCACGACGCGTGCGTAGGTGCGGCTTGTCGACCCAATTTTTGGGTCGACGGCCAGACGTGCCGCGCCGGGCGGTGCCGGTGTGGCGGTTCAACAGGACTCCGGATCGTGAGTCGAACCGCTGGCGACCCGCGAACCTCGCCGCGACGCGAGCGGACGGCGGTCGGTTCTCTTGACCTCTCCGACGAGCGTGAGCGCTTGGAACGGGAACGGGAGAAGCTCTCGCGCAAACAGCACGGCTCCGCTAACTACGAGACGCAACGGCGTCGAGTCGCGGAGTGTCATGCCGACCTCCGACGGAAGCGCCGCGACTTTTTGCACAACCTCCCGAACTACTACGCTCGGGAGTACGACCTTGTGGCGGTCGAAGACCTATGCGTGAAGGGGATGATGGAATCCCCGTCGAACAGCCACAACACGGCGTCTGCCGCATGGCGAACGTCCCTCTCGTTGCTCGAATACAAGTGCGAGCGCGAGGGGTCACACTTCGTGGCAGTCGACTCGAGAGGGACGATCAAAGAGTGTGCGGCGTCTCGACGGAGAAGCCGTTGTGGGCCGTACACACTCCTGTCCTGCCTGCGGGTTTGAGGCGGACAGAGACGCGAACGCGGTCGAGACTACGTTTGACAGGCAGCAAATCGCATGCGATTTTCGACGGCGTGGAACATCCTTTCTCGCGGCCTCGAAGATGTAGGAGTGGGATACTCCGAAGCAACGTCCTCAGAATCGCAGACCGATTCTGGTGTCGAGACGAATCAAAGATTCGCCGACCATTGGTGAGCGCTGCTCTCCAAGAGGCTGGGAAAATCGCTGGGCGAGTTTCGAACGCCTGTGGCGACTGCGCTCCCTGTGGATACGTCTGTATCTACAGGGGAAACAAGGCGAGTGCCTCGGGGCTTGACCCCGAGGCGGTTCACAAAGCGCGTTCGTGAGATCACATCTCACGGGCTGTCAGACGTAGTCTGACAACGTCGTGGAAGTAGGACGCCCCATCTGTTCACGGGCGCGAAGCGCCCGCTCGCATGGTTCGTGAGACCGTTGGTCTCGCACTACCCTCAAGGAGCGAGCTGCATCAGTCGCGAGCGAGTAGGCTCAGATCGTTCACTCACGCAGACGCGGAAACAGCTGATGAGTGGCTCAGATCGTTCGCCGTTGCGTGGAATCGTAGCTGAACACGATGTTCGAAACCCTCCACTATCCGACCGCTATCGAGCGTTCGAGTGTACTCACAAAATCAGCCTACGCCGACGGCCCGCTATCCGCAACGCCCGACGAGCCGGACGCGCCGATCGTCACCGGCTCGAGCGAAATCTTCACCCCGTTCTCGATCCGCTCGACGACGACGGTGTGGCTCGCGTACTGAAATTCGAGGCTCGTAAATCCTGATCCCGACGTACAGAGCGTATCGAGAACGTCGGGATCGATCGCATTATAAAGAGGATCGAGTTCGAGAACGTCGGTGCCGGTTACCTCGCCGACGAGGTCGACGACGGCCATGCTCGGCTGCTGATCGTCGTCCACTGTCACCGTCGTCGAGTTGTGAGCGTTCATAACTCATGCTCTCGAGACCGGGAGTAAAGAAAATGACCCAATATTTCGACCCGGGTCAGACAGGCAAAATCACAGTTCGACCCCCTGCAATGTCGCGTTTGGTTCCGATTCCGTCGGTTTTCCTCGGCCATCCGAAGCTTTCGTGCCCGACTCGGGAACCGCGACGTCACTACTCTCGTCGCTGCACTTCGTGGCGACCGAACCCGTATCGGAGCCGGTTCGCCAGCCGCCGCGAGAAGCGGCCGTCGTCGGCCCGCGAGCCGAACCGTTCGGACAGCGCGGTGTAGATCAGGGGGAGGGGCACCTCCTGCTCGAGTCCTTCCTGGACGGTCCACGTTCCCGTCGAGCCGCCCTCGATTCGGTCCGCGACGTCGCCCAGATCGGAGCCCTCCTCGCGGAACGCCTCCTCGCAGAGTTCGAGCAGCCACGAGCGGATCACCGCGCCGTTGTTCCAGACCGACGCCACGTTCTCCAGATCGAGATCGTACCGGCCCTCGTGGAGCAGCTCGAACCCCTCGCCGTAAGTCTGCATCAGCGCGTACTCGACGCCGTTGTGGACCATCTTCACGTAATGGCCCGAGCCCGCGGGACCCATGCGTTCGTGGCCGTCGGGTCCCGTCGCGACGGCGTCGAAGACGGGGACGAACTCGTCGTAGGCCCACTCCGGCCCGCCGACCATCAGCGAGAAGCCGAGGTGTGCGCCCGCGGGGCCGCCGGAGGTCCCGCAGTCGAGGTAGGCCGCGGGACAGCTCTCGGCTCGCCGAACGGAGTCCTCGAAGTAGGAGTTGCCGCCGTCCACCACGACGTCGTCCGAGTCGAGATGACCCTCGAGTTCCTCGAGCGTCGCGTCGACGGCCCCGCCGGCGGGAACCATCAGCCAGATCCGCTTGTCCGCGCCGAGTCGGTCGACGAGATCCGCCACCGAGTCGGCCGGTTCGGCGCCCGCGTCCGCGGCCGTCGCGACGGCTTCCGGCTCGAGGTCGAAGGCGACGACCTCGTGGCCCGCCTCGAGGGTGCGATCGACGACGATCTGTCCCATCCGTCCGAGTCCGATTACGCCCAGTTGCATGGGACCCACTCGGCGGGGGTATGAGGTAGTGGTTGTGATTCGTGATACGTCCGTCGGGCGCTCGAGTACGGCCGGGCGCACACGCGAGTTGTGCTGGCTGATTCGCTCGGACGGCACGCGCTGGCTGTCCATTCGATCGACACGTGCTGGGAGATCCACTCGATCGATACGCGCTGGTCGAGCAGTGCCCACTGTGCATGATCGGAACCGCTCGAGAATCAGCGATTCGGCGACGGAGACGCGAGAAAACCGTTCGACCGGATACCGGATGGGCTACTGAAGCGGCTCCTCGAGACGTGCCCAGCCGATCGCGTCGAGGACGACGATGCGGTCGTCGTACCGGACGTAGACGCCGTTGTACTCACAGCCGTTTCCGTCGTGATACGGTAGCGAGCCGCGAACGGCGTCGACGATTGACCAGGCGCCCTCGTGATCGATCGTGAGGTGTTCCCACTCCTCCCGTGCGTCGTTGCGAACCGCGCGGTCGATAGCGCGGCGCGCGCCGGGGATGTCGCCCAGCCGCTGGGAACTGATATCGACGACGGTGGCCCCGCGAGGGACCTCCTCGTGGCCGACGACTCGTGCGCCGAGGTCGGCTTTCGATCGCGACGGGCGGTCGGTCCGCTGGCCCGAATGTAGCACGTATCCGGCGACTGCAGCGGTTCCAACCGCGAGCACCGACAGCGCCAGTTCTTTGCCCCTGATCATCATGGGAGTACGTTACAGTAACCAACTAAGTATCTTTCGCAAGAATATTCCTTTCCAAGACGTTTCCGGCCGAAAAACGATTCTGTCGCCAGTTTCACGACGGTATTCGACCCGTTCGCGGACGTATGTCGACTGAGACTGTCTATTGCTCGTCGAACGCTCACGGCGGCCCTCTGGCGCCGCAAGCGGGTCCCAGGTCGTCAGAGCAGTCGGACGACGTTCGTCGAAATCATGCCCCCGACGACGAGCAACGCGATGGAGACGACCGCCGCCGCGCGGTACATCGGGAGCGCCTTGCTCGCTGGCTCGCGCAGTTTCTTCCCGTTGAGTCCCGCCTCGAGCCGTTTCGACCCGATCTCGACGAGCGCGGCGAGGATGGCCCAGAGGACGACCATGAGGAGGACGAGCTGGCCGTTTGTCGTCTCGAAGAGGCTCTCGGACGTGTATCCCGTTCCGGCGAGGTGGCCGCCCGAGAGGAGCAAGACGAGCGCGCTCACGCGCGTGATAGTTGTCAATTTGCCAGAAATAACCTCGAGCGGTTTCGTCGTGTTGAACGCCCCGTCTCGAGCGAGCGGAAGGACGACCAACGCGACGAAACAGACGCTGCCGGCCCAGAGCGCGGCGAAGACGAGATGGGACGTCTGGGCGAGGAACGTATCAACCATACGGAGTTGCTGGGTAAGCGGCAGTATCAGCGTTCCGACTCGCGTCTCGCTTCGTGTCTTTGTCTCTCCTCGTGTGTTAGCCCTTTCACACCGTTATTTCCGCCCCTCACTCGAGCCAGTCGGGCACCCACGCGACGAGCCGTCGCCGAAGCAGTGCGTAGGCCAGCGAGACGGCAATGCCGCCGACCACGACTGCCCTGATCCGGCCGTCGAAGACGAGCAACGCGGGCACGGCGAGCGCGACGGCGAGAGCCGCGTCTTCCGGCGCGCCGTCGTAGCGAATCCAGCGCCGCGGTCGGATCCAGCGGCTCCGGACGTGGTCGTAGACGGCGCGGTCGCTCCGATCGTTCCACGGATCCATCTCCGGCCCGCCGCCGAGCGCGTCGCTGGCGGCGTGGAGCCAGGCGGCGACGGCGAACGCCGCGAGGGCGACCGTGGTACTCGAGGGAAACGCGACTGCAAGCGCGACGGCCGGAACGGCGAGTGCGACGCCGGCGACGGGAAAGTGCAGCGTTCGCCGGTGGGCGAAGACGAGATCGAAATCGGGTGCGAGTCCGCCGAGAATTGCCCCCACAGCCAGCGGTGTCGCGAACTCGGGAGCCAACGCGGCGACGGGAGCGACGACGGCGAGCCCGGTGAACACGTGGGTAGTCGCCATCATCGCGGTTCGTCCGGATCGAGGGCCCCAGGGGTCAAAACGTATGCGAAGCACGATGGCGTTCGTCACGGAATCTGGTTCTGTCGCCTTCGTCTGACTTCCAACTCGTATCTCGTTGCTGATCCGTCGAGTTCCGTTATCTCGAGTCGACAGGACAGTAGGCTTATACGTTTTCGGTCACCGTACCCAGTATGCGACGACGGAGCCTGCTCGGATTGGCAGGGATGGGCGGTGCCGTCTCGATTGCAGGCTGTGGACGGTTGCGGGGGATGGGGCGGTCCGTCGACCGCCGATTTCGAATCGGTGACGACGGGTTCGAGTGCGACACCGGCGAGGGGTTCGAACCCCTCGACGTCCGCGGCGTCAACCTCGGAATGGGCAAACCGGGCCGATTCCCCGGCGAAGCCGCTATTACCCGCGAGGAGTACGATCGCTGGCTCGAGGCCATCGGTGAACTACACGCGACCGTGATTCGAGTTTACACCGTCCATCCGCCGGCGTTCTACGAGGCCCTCGCCGCGTACAACCGCCGCGCGGACGATCCACTCTATCTGCTTCACGGAAACTGGATCGGCGAACAGCGACTCCACGACGCCGGCGACGCGTTCCGGCTCTCGGACGAACTCGCGGACGGACTTCGAACGGTCGTCGACGTAGTTCACGGCGAGGCGACGCTCCCCGACCAGCCGGGGCTGGCTCACGGAACGTTCGATACCGACGTCAGCAACTACGTGCTGGGCTACGTCGCCGGTATTGAGTGGCCGCCTGCGGTCGTCCTCGAGACGAACGACCGAAACGAACCCGGCAAGTACGAGGGGACGTACCTCCGGTCGACGACCGAACGGCCGTTCGAGCGCTGGCTCGCCGGTGGGTTGGATGCCACCGTCGCCTACGAAACCGCGGAGTACGGTGTCCAACGGCCGGTCGCGTTCACCAACTGGGTGACGACCGATCCGCTCGAGCACCCCTACGAGCCGTACCCGATGGAAGACGCAGTCAGTATCGACCCCGATGCGCTGGTCCCGACGTCCGACTTCGAGGCGGGAACGTTCGCGGCCTACCACGTCTACCCCTACTATCCCGACCTGTTGAACGAGACGCCGAAGTACGTCGATTACATCGATCACCGCGGCGAGCCGAACAGCTACGCCGGCTACCTCGACGACCTCGTGGAGACGACCGACCATCCGCTGGTGGTCGCCGAGTTCGGCGTGCCCGCCTCTCGAGGGATCGCCCACCGAGACGTTCACGGGCGCGATCAGGGCGCCCACACCGAACGGGAACAGGGCCGAATCGTCGCCGACATGTACGAAGACATCCGAGCGGTCGGCGCGGCTGGCGCGCTCGTCTTCACCTGGCAGGACGAGTGGTTCAAACGGACCTGGAACCTCCAGCAGTTCTCCGATCCCGACCGGCGGCCGTTCTGGTCGAACGTCCAGACGCCCGAGCAGCGGTTCGGTCTCCTGGCGTTCGATCCGGCGACTGCCGTCTCCCTCGACGGCTCGAGCGGTGACTGGGTGGACGCGACGACGCTCACTCCCGCCGACTCGCCGCGACGACTCGACGACGGCGCGGACGCGTCCCGCGAACTCACTGCGGTCCGGGTCACGAGCGACGAGGCGTCTCTCTCGATTCGACTCGAGTTCGCCGACCTCGGGTCGGCTATCGACTGGGAGGAAACGATCGCCCTCGTCGCCCTCGGGCTCACCGGCCGCGGAAACACGACGCTGCCCTACGGAACCGCGGCTCGCACGGCGCCGACCGACTTCCTCGTTCGGCTGGCCGGGCCGGACGACTCCCGGGTAACCGTCGACGCGTATTACGACGCGTTCGCGGCCCGCTATGGGCAAGAGGCGGGACTCGACGTGGATGCCTACCGCGAGCGCGACAGCGGTCGGTTCACGCCGATTCGGATGGTTCTCAACCGCGGGTACACGGTTCCGCCGACCGGGGAGGAGGTCCCCTTCGACGCCGTCGAAACCGGCCGCCTCCGCTATGGAAACGGCAACCCCGACGCTCCCGACTACGATTCGCTCACTGACGTTCACGTCTCGCCGTCGGCGAACGCGGTCGAGCTTCGGCTTCCCTGGCTCCTGCTCAACGTCTCGGATCCGAGCCAGCGGCGGCGACTCGGCGACGTCTGGGTGGAGTCACTCGAGACCGACACGTCGTTTCGAGAGATCTCGGTCGCCGCCGCGACCTACCGGCCGCGCGAGGACGGCGCTGCGACGTCGATCGACGGCGAAACGAACCTCACCCACGCCGTTCCGGGACTCGAGGGCGACCGGCTCCGTTCGGGCGCATACGAGCCGCCGACATGGACCGAACCGGCGTACACGGAGCGGCTGAAACGCGGCTACGAGACCGTCCAGATGGCGTTCGACCCGGACGCGTAGAAAAGCAAGACCGTCGACGATCGCCTACTCGAGGTTCTCGCGCTGATAGCTGCCGTCGTAGACGTCCTCGTGGTTCGCTTCGGCGAAGACGAGCTGGGCGATCCGGGCGCCGCGTTCGATCTCGACGTCGTGGTGGACCTGCAACAGGCCCTCGCCGCGGCCTTCGTAGCCGGCGTCCCAGACGGCGGTGTTCAGCATACACGAGTTACGCATCAGCGACGAGCGGGGGTAGACGAAGCCGATGTGGTCCTCGGGGATCGCGATTCGCTCGCCGTAGCGGGCGACGTAGGCACCCTCCGGCAGATAGTAGGTGTCGGGATCTTTCTTCTCGAGTTCCTCGAGTGGACGGGCGATGCGATCGCCGACCTCTTTGCCGTCCCGGCCGATGCGACCCGGTTCGAGCTGTTCGAAGACGACATCGAGCGTCAGGTCGACGCCGTTGGGCTGAATCTGATCGTCGGACGTCGGCGAGATATGGTCGGCGACGAATGCACCGGAGCGGAACATGTGCTGACAACGCCACGGAACCGAGAAAAGCGTATCCGTTCGGGAGCAGGGGACGAGATACACAGGCCGGCTGTGCAACCGAGCGTGGGACTGCGCTCGAGCCGGCTGTCGGGACTCGAGCGAATCGATCGAACACGAGTAGGAACGACTCGACCGAACGGCGACTCGAACGCGTGACATCCAAGAGCCGGCGAAAATCGTCGGTATTGGAACGTTAGTATCGTCGAAACGGAATCCCCCGGACGAACGTCCACTCGCGTGGTAACATTTACTCGAAGAGTAGCTGTTTCCTGGCCCGAAAACGGACGACGCTTCGCCAAAACACGCTGGATTTATCACGACGGAAAGCCGAGTTCTGGGTGCTATGGGACAAACTCTCACCGAGAAGATTCTCGACGACCACCTCGTCGAGGGTGAACTCGAGACCGGCGAGGAGATCGGGATCGAGATCGACCAGGTACTTACCCAAGACACGACCGGAACGATGGTCTGGCTCCAGTTCGAAGCGATGGGACTGGACGAGGTACAGACCGAGATCGCAGCCCAGTACTGCGACCACCAGACCTACCAGTTCGACTTTAAGAACACCGACGATCACCGTTTCCTCCGCTCTGCGGCCGGCACCTACGGCGCTCATTTCTCTCGCCCCGGTAACGGTATCTGTCACAACGTTCACCGCGAGAACTTCGCTGCGCCCGGCAAGACGCTGCTCGGCTCCGACAGCCACACGCCGACCCCCGGCGGAATCGGCGAACTCGCCATCGGCTCCGGCGGAATCGACGTCACCGTCGCCATGGGCGGCGCACCGTACTACATCGAGATGCCAGAGATCGTCAGCGTCCGTCTCGAGGGCGAACTCCCCGAGTGGGCCACCGCGAAAGACGTCATCTTGGAGATGCTGCGACGCCTGAGCGTCAAAGGCGGCGTCGGCAAGATCCTCGAGTACACCGGCCCCGGCGTCGAGTCGCTCACCGCTCCCGAGCGGATGACGATCACCAACATGGGAACCGAACTCGGCGCGACGACGTCGATCTTCCCAACCGACGAGCAGACGAAAGATTACCTCGAGCGCGTCAATCGCGGCGACGAGTACGTCGAGCTCCAGCCCGACGACGACGCCGAGTACGACGACGAGATCGTCGTCGACCTTTCGGACCTCGAGCCGCTGATCGCACAGCCCTCGATGCCCGACAAGGTCGTTCCCGTCAGCGAAGTCGAAGGCGAATCCGTCGAGCAGGTCATCGTCGGCTCCTGTACGAACGGCGGCTACGAGGACATCCTCCCCGTCGCCAAGATGCTCGAAGGTCGCGAGACCTCGATGGAGACCGAGACGATCGTCGCGCCCGGCTCCAAGCAGGCCTCCGAGATGCTCGCCCGCGAGGGCTGGGTCGCGGAGATGATGGCCGCCGGCGTCAACTTCTCCGAGGCCACCTGCGGTGCCTGTATCGGCATCGGTCACGTTCCGGCTTCGGACTCCGTCTCGCTGCGAACCTTCAACCGCAACTTCGAGGGTCGCTCCGGGATCGAAGACGACAACGTCTACCTCTGTTCGCCGGAGGTCGCGGCCGCAGCCGCACTCAAGGGCGAGATCATCGACCCACGGAACCTCGCCGACGAACTCGGCGACCTCGAGGCCCCTGGCGTCGAGCTTCCCGACGAGTACAACGGCTCCAAGACGGACCTCATCGCCCCCGATGAGGCCGTCGACGACGAACTCATCAAGGGTCCGAACATCGGCGACGTGCCGCTGAAAGACCAGCTCGGATCGGATATCTCCGGTGAGGCCCTGCTCAAGATGGAGGACAACATCACGACCGACCACATCATCCCGGCGACTCAGGACATCCTGATGTACCGGTCGAACGTCCCCAAACTGAGCGAGTTCACCCTCTCACGCGTCGACGACACCTTCGCACAGCGCGCACTGGACGCCGACGGCGGCTTCCTCGTCGCCGGCGAGAACTACGGCCAGGGCTCCTCGCGCGAGCACGCCGCCCTCTGTCCGATGTATCTGGGCATCGAGGGCGTCCTCGCACAGAGCTTCGCTCGGATCCACCGCGCGAACCTCTTCAACTTCGGGATCGTCCCGCTGACGATCGACGAGGACACCTACGACGCGATCGATCAGGGCGACGAGATCGAGATCGACGACGACGTCTACGAGGCCGTCACCAGCGGTCAGGAGGAGTTCACGGTCCTCGTCAACGGCGACGAGTACACCGCGACGCTCGATGCCTCCGAACGCGAGCGCGCAATCCTCGCGGCCGGTGGCAAGCTCTCCTGGACGAAAGACCAGGCCGAAGGCGGCAGCGGCGCGACGCCCGCAGACGACTGATCGGATCGCTCGCCGACGAGTTTCCGTTTCGATTTTTTCGCTTCGCTCGACCCCTCGTCGACCGATGAGTCCCGTTTGCGTGCGATCGCCAAAGGTGAAGCAGTGAGCGCGCCTCATCTCCGCGAGCGAAGCGAGCGGTTCACCGCCGGAGCGGGCGAAGCCCGGGACGGCGGCCTTTTTAGCGTAGATTTTTGCGCCGAGCGGTTCCGAGCGCAGCGAGGAATCCCGAGGCGCAAAAAGGTACGTGTGCAGCTACACTGATCGCACGGCCCAAGCTATTCAACCCCCTGTCCGTACGGTTCGAGTATGGACTCTCAGTCGCGTGACTTTCTCGTCGAACTGCTCGAGACGCCCTCGCCGTCGGGCTACGAAACTCGGGGCCAGCGCATCTGGCTGGACTACGTCGAACGGTTCGCGGACGACGTGCGGACGGACGCCTACGGGAACGCTATCGCCGTCCACGAGGGCGACCCCGACGCACCCGAGGTTGTCCTCACCGGCCACGCCGACGAGATCGGCTTCATCGTCAGATCGATCGACGACGACGGGTTCGTCAGGCCGGGCCGCATCGGCGGCAGCGATCCGTCGGTCTCGCAGGGCCAGCACGTGACGATCCACGCCGCGGACGGTCCTGTCGAGGGCGTGATCGGGCAGAATGCGATTCACCTCCGGGAGGAGGACGGCGATGGCCCCGAAATCTCGGACCTCTGGATCGATATCGGGGCCGAAGACGAGGACGAGGCGAGCGAGCGCCTCGAGATCGGGGATCCGATCACGTTCTCCTCGACGGTCTCCTGGCTCTCCGAGACGCGGCTGGCCGCCCGCGGACTCGACAACCGCGTCGGGACGTGGGCTGCCGCCGAAGGCTTTCGAGCGGCCGTCGAAGCCGGCACCGAAGCGACCGTCTACGCCGTCTCGACCGTCCAGGAGGAAGTCGGTGTCAAGGGGGCGCAGATGGTCGGTTTCGACTTGGAGCCCGACGCCGTCGTCGTCGTCGACGTCGGTCACGCAGTCGACTACCCCTCGGCACCGAAAGAGAAGACGAGTCAGATGGAACTCGGCGAGGGGCCGGCGCTGGGACGCGGGAGTACGAACCACCCGGTGCTCTTCGAGGCGCTGCGGTCGGTCGCCGACGACCGGGAGATCGACGTGCAGGTCGAAGCGCTCGGACTCGGCACGGGCACCGACGCCGACGGCTTCTTCACCGCGGCCGGCGGGATCCCCTCACAGGTCGTCAGCGTCCCTAACCGGTACATGCACACCCCCGTGGAGCTGATCGACACCAACGATCTCGAGGAGATCGCGGCCCTCCTCGGCGCGTTCGCGAGCGACGCCGAGGAGTTCGCACCGTTCGCCGTCGATATCTGAATCGCGGCGGTCACACGCGAACTGGTGTCTCGTTCGAACCGGTACCGACATCCCGCCGGAGCCGATAGCTCGAGCGAATGCCGATCCGCGGACACGAAAACGAGGGCTACCGACGACTGTTCGATCGCGACGGGCTGACCTTCGGCGCGGGCTTTCCGCTCACGGGGGCGAACCGCTCGACGCCGGACGTTACCGAAGAGATTCGGCTCGCGAAACACGCGGAAGCCGTCGGCTTCGACGGCCTCTGGGCGCGCGACGTCCCGACCTACTGGCCGAAGTTCGGCGACGCTGGCCAGACGTTCGACACCTGGCCGTGGCTCTCCCACGTCGCCGCCCACACCGACGAAATCGCGCTGGGGACCTCGAGCGTCGTCCTCACGCTTCGCCACCCGATCCACGTGGCGAAATCCGCGGCCACCGTCGACCGACTATCGGACGGCCGACTCGTGATGGGCGTCGCCTCCGGCGACCGCGACCCCGAGTACCCCGCGTTCGACGTCGACCGCGAGGAGCGCGGCCGGGCGTTTCGCGAGCGATACGAGGCGATCCGAACCGTCTGGCGCGAGGCGTACCCGACTATCGAGGGCGAGTGGGGGCGACTCGAGGGCGACCTCGAGGTGGTGCCAAACCCCGTCGAGGAGACGATCCCGCTCCTCCCGACCGGCAACTCGCGGCAATCCAACGAGTGGATCGCCGAGCACGGCGACGGCTGGCTGTTCTACCACCTCCCCGAACGCACGCTCGAGAGCTACCTCGCGGACTGGCGGGAACTGACGGACGAGAAGCCGTTCGCGATCGCCGTCCGGGTCGAGCTGGCCGACGAGCCGACGGCCGAGCCCGAACCGCTACACCTGGGCTTTCACGCGGGGGTCGAGTGGTTTCGCGACTACTTCCGACGGCTCGAGGCGTACGGCCTCGACCACGCAATTGTCGGGATCCAGAACGAGGATCGGGAGGAAGCGATGGCGACGTTCGCCGACGAGATTATCGACGAACTGTAGCCGCTTTTCGACGACTCGATTTCAGGAGTCGTTCCAGACGCCTTCGACGCGCCCGCTGTACCCGTCGCCGACGAACTCGAGCGTCGCCCCGCTCTGCGTTCCTGGCTCCCCATCCGGCGGTTGATTCGTCGATGACTTCGATTCGGATTCCGATTTCGCGAGTAGGAGTTCGACCGACGCGTCGTTGGTCTCGAGCGGCTCCGCGAGCGCGACGTCGGTCCGATCCGCCGTCCGGCGTTCGATCTCGGCCTCGCGTTCGGCGCCGTCGACCACGACGGTCGTCGACAGCGACTCCGCGTTGTCGAATCGGCGCGGCGAACTCGACTCGAGGTCGGCGTAGTCGAACCGAAGCGCCTCGAGGGCGACGCCCCCGGTGTCGAGATTCGATAGGGCCCATCGGTGTTCGACGGTGTCGTCGTCGACTCGACGCAGCGCCAGCGTCGCCTCCTCGACGACGAATCCGGGTCGCTCGAGGGTGAGTTCCGGGCCTGTTTCGCTCGATTCCTCGCCGTCGACAGTGATCGCGAGCGACTCCGTGATCGTCCGCTCTCTCGCTCGCTTGGCGGCGTCCGACGTCAGTTCGACGACCACGTTCGCGAGTCGACCACCGGGCTGGAGTCGGTCGCTCGAGCCGTCTCCGACGACGAGTCGGCCGTCGTCGGTCGTCGTGGCGTTCGTTGCGTTCAGTCGAAAGGTGTCGGCGGCGAGCGTGACTGAGACGGGTTCGGAACGCCCGTTCACGACGTCGAACGTGACTGGCGGCCGCTGGACCTCGCCGTCGAACAGGTTGCCGTGGCCCTCGACCCCATCGTCGGTCAACTCGAGGACCGGGTCGTCGCCGTCGACTGCCGTCTCGTTGGGGCCGTCGCTGGACCAGTACGAGGCCGCGAGCGTCCCCGCAGTGAGCACGCCGACCGAGCCGCCGATGGTCGCAACGATCGTTCGTCGTGTTCGGTTCATGGCCATCTTGGCCAGGCGGCGTCCCCAGCCATCGCTATTTCCGAATCCCCCATTCGATCAACTATCGGGCGTCCCATCAAATAATTGTATCGAACGCTTAGATTTTCGCCGGCCGTTACTGCTCGTCCGTCGCGCGCTCGCGCAACCGTCGCTTCTGGCGGCGCTCGGTTACGTGATCGAGTCCGTCGGCCAGTTCATCCCTGACCGCGGCTTCGAAGTCGTCGACCTCATCGAGGAACTCGGTCGAGAACTCCTCGACGAGTTCGAACGTCCACTGGTCGCTGATCGCCCCTGCGGGGAGGTGCTCGTCGCGGAGGTCGTCCGCCCACTTGTCGTGGCCGGCCTCGCGGAGAGCGTCTTCGGCGTCGCTCATCCGATCCATCGCGTGCCCGAGATCGTGGTGGAACTCGAGGAGGGTGCCGTACGCCCGGTGGATGTGCTCGATGCCTAACTGGAGTTCGTGGAGGGCCTGCTCCTCGGCGCCGCTCAGGTCGAGATCGTCCGGGTCGGTCGTCATAGGTCTGCGACCACGGATGCCATCAAAGACGTTTCAGGGTCGGCAACGGCTGCCGATTCTCGGCCCCGGTAATCGGATTCGATAGTCGACCCGAAACGCTATGGTTCCCTGACTGTCTAGGTTCCGTGAACGCGATGGCGATACTCGACGATCTCTCGGGCTACGAGTTCGAGGACCTCATGGAGGACGTATTCCGGCACTTAGGCTACGAGAACGTCCGCCAATCGAGGCGGACGGCCGACGAGGGGCGAGACATTCTGATGGAGGAGGTCGTCGACGGGAGCCGACGCGCGGTCGTCGTCGAGTGCAAACACACGGAGACCGTCAGCCGTCCGGTCATCCAGAAGCTCCACTCTACGGTCGCGACGTACGACTACGACGGGCCCGTCCGGGGGATGGTGGTGACGACTGGACGCTTCACCGCTCCCGCCCGAGAGTACGCCCAGGACCTCGGCGCCAGACGGGACGGCGGGGTGGAACTGCTCGACGGCGCGGACCTTCGGGAGATCGGCGAGGAGATCGGCATGGATCTCTATAACGGCCGGATCGAGATCCTCTGTGAGGAGGCTCTCCGGCCGACCAACCCGACCTGCGGGCGGGACGCGCCCGTCTTCGAAGCGTCCCGCGAGATCGAGAATCTCGAGCCCGCGATGATCCCAACGCCGGAGACGACCGTCTCGCTCGAGCCGATGGTGACCGTCCACACGAGAACGAACGCGACGTTCGAGACGAGCGTCGGCGTCGTCCACCAGGTCGACGAGTCCGACGACCTCGTGATCCGCGCGGAGGGCGACACGCCGCGGATCGAGACCGGCGACGTCAAGCAGCTGGTCGCGAACCCGTCGGCCCCCCGAATCGATCTCGAGGATCGAAATCTCGAGGAAACATTCGACGCCGTCGAACGGCGCCGGTTCGGCCGGACCGAGACGACCTACAAGCAGTGGGCGATCGATCGGCTCCAGCAGGTCCACACCACGACGGTCCAGTACACCGGCGGCAACAACGTCGACTACGAGAAGACCTGTACGCCGCGACCGTCGGACATTTCGATCTGGTCGATCGATCCGGTCTACGTCCCGCACGTTCGCTCGCGCGTCTCGCTGGGCGAGTACGAGTATCGGTACGGCCACTACGCCGCGGGGCCCTCGAGGGCGACCACGACGAACGAGTTCCGCCAGTGCGTCCACTGCGGCGCTGACGGCGCGAACGAAACCTACACCTACTGCACCAACTGCGGGAGCATCAACTGCGACGACCACATCGAGACGGAGCGACTCGTTGGCGAACCGGTCTGTACCGGCTGTGCCGTGACCGAGCGGTTCGCGTTCGATACCAAGTACTTCTACGATCGGGAGAACCTCGAGGCGTTCCGCGAGGAGTACGCCGAGATGCCGATCCACGAGAAGGCAAAGGAGAACGTGACACTGGCCGCGGGCACCGCTCTCTGTCTGCTGTTCGCGGCGTTCTTGGTCGTGCTATCGCTCGGTCTTGTGTAAATTCGTCTGGCGAGGAGAACTTCCCACGTGCCACGCCGGGCCGATCGATCAACGTGCGGTGGCGCGCGCCGAACCGCGACGAACGGGTAGTGAGGCGCGGTTCGTAGCCGTGCGAGGTCGTCGCGAGTAATACGAGCGACTGCGTGGAAGACGCGAAGCGTCTTCCTGTGGATGAGCGAGTGAGTGAAACGAACGAGCGTTAGCGCGGAACCGTCGGTTCCGCGAACCATGCGAGCGGGCCGAAGGCCCGCGAGCAGAAATCGGCTGGGGAGGACGTGGCCCTCATCGCTGCCAGCGGCAGCAGGACGCTCGAACTCCCCTGAATCGATTCAATCACAGGCGCTCTAATCGACCGATATTACTGACGAGAACTCGAGTGCGAACGCTTCGACTTCGTCCCAGTCCGTGTACTCGTAGTCCCGTGACGTGTCGGTATCGCCGCTCGCCTTCCGTGCAATCCGGCGCATCACGAACCGTTTTACCAGCCCGTACTCGCTGTACTTGATCGCTCCCGCCACGGTGAGCGTCGCGTCCGGCTCCCAGTCCGTCTCCTCGAGAAACGCCTCGAGTAACTCTCGCGCCGGCTCGCGCTCGACCGGATCCGTGTGCGCCGCCGTCAGACTCACCGAGAAAAAGGCCGACGGGAGTCGGGTCAGCGCCTCGCGGTGCTCGCGAACGAACTCGGTGACGTACC
The DNA here is from genome assembly GCF_052040145.1 of Natronorubrum amylolyticum. Classification (NCBI taxonomy): domain Archaea; kingdom Methanobacteriati; phylum Methanobacteriota; class Halobacteria; order Halobacteriales; family Natrialbaceae; genus Natronorubrum; species Natronorubrum amylolyticum. Next base: position 784,745 of record NZ_JBPPFW010000002.1, on the reverse strand, counting down.
TCTGATGGGAGCCGGCGTGGATCGACGCGCCGACGATCACGCCGTCGTACGTAGCCACGTCGAGCCCCGTCGGGGGATGTTTCAGGTGGACCAGTACTGGCTCGTGGCCCTCGGACTCGAGGATGTCACCCACGCGCTCGGCGATCGTCGCCGTCTGGCCCTCGCTCGAGCCGAACGCGACGAGGACGCGGGTCATGGGAGGTCGCCTCGAGCGGCCGCGGTGTTCGGGTCGAACGAAGGCATTTCGGGTGTCCCTTCGACGCTGTGGGTATTGAGGGTTGTACCTGAATCGCTCGAGGTGCTCGCTAGGCGGACATACCGTTGGTTCCTGCCAGTTTCAACTGATGTCCGGCGAATCATGCTACATTCACAGCGTGAATGTTGTACGAGGGACTGGTTTGACTGAGGCTGTAATACTTGGTCGATATGGGGGAGAGACGTAGCGTATCGTTCGGAGGACAACCCGATGAAATATGTGTGTACAGAGCCAAAAAACGGCGCAGATGAAACGGAGACGATTAGTATCGGCAACTGTTGGCGTGGGTGCGATTACCCTTAGCGGCTGTTTGTCTCTCCTTTCCAACAGTGACAAGCCTGTTGAGGAGATCTTTATCGAATTCGATAACCGGACTACCGAATCCCACGTATTCCATATTGCTGTCGAAACGGATGGCGGACTTGGTGAGTGGGAGTCCCAAACTGTGGATGGAGAAAGCCAAGGGAACCTTCGAATAGAACCGCCACTAAGAGACGGGTCTTTCGATGTACACGGTATCGTTAGCAATCGCACTGCCCGCGGAACGATAACTACCGCCGTATCTGATGACATCGACATCAACGTAACGTGTCCGAGGATGAAACTGAGATACGATGAAGGTGAATTGGACTTCTACCAGAATTTCAGCAAATTTCGCTGCTGAAACGACTATCACCCCGCCCGACGAACGTGTTGGTTCACATGTAACGGCGTGAAATCAGCGATAATCAACTGCTGCACTCATGCTCGATATTCGGCAAGCCGTTTTTGTCAGTAACCCGGGGGGACGGGGTGCTTCCTCCGATAACTCTACCCCTTCGACTGAGCGTTTCGCAGCCGATGATTGAGCGACAATAGCTCGGTCGACCCGAATCGAGTCGCCTCGAACCGACCAGCGCGGGTTACTCCTCGAGCAGCCCTCTCGCGGAGTTCCCGACGATCAACGACCCGCTAAGCACCAACGCGAGGGTCGTCACCACCGGACTCAACAGCCCCGCCAGCGCGACGGGGATCACGACCGCGTTGTAGGCGAGCGCCAGCCCGAGATTTTGCACCACGCGTCTGCGAGCGCCGCGAGCCAGCGCGAAGGCTCGTTCGACCGCGGCGAGGTCGTCCTCGACGATCGCGAGGTCGGCCGCGTCGGCGGCCAGCGCCGTCCCGCCGCCGAGCGAGAGTCCCAGATCCGCCGCGGCGAGCGCGGGCGCGTCGTTCGTTCCGTCGCCGACCATCGCGACGCAGCCCTCTTCGCGCAGTCGCCGGATTGCGGCCGTCTTTCCCGCGGGCGGGACGCTCGAGAAGACGCGACTCACCCCGGAGTGCGCTCGAAAGCGGCCCGTCGCCGACTCGTCGTCTCCCGTAAGCACCACGACGTCGACGCCGCGGTCGGCGAGCGCGGTCACCACGTCCCCCCACTCCGCTCGCGGCTCGTCACCCACGACGACGAGTCCCTCCGCGCGTCCGTCCCGACCGACGATCACGGGGAGGTGGCCGTCCGCTCGCACGTCGTCGATTCGGCGCTCGAGGCGGTCCTCGAACTCGACCCCCGCACCCCGAACGAAGTCGGGGTGGCCGACGACCAGCTGTTGGCCGTCGACGACTCCCTCGACGCCGGTCGCGTGGCGCTGGAACTCCCGCACCGATTTTGCTTCCGGTCCGTCACCCGTCTCACTCGTTCCCTCGTCGGCGATCCCGCCGTCCGATCGCGCTCGCTCGTTCCCGCCGTCCGTTCGTGCCTGCTCGTCCCCGTTCCCGCCGATCCCGTCTGCAAAGGCGTCCGCGATGGCCGCTGCAGCCGGATGGGCTGCGCGTCGCTCGAGCGTCCCGGCGGCCCGTAACAGCTCGTCCGGGCCCTCGGCCTCGAGCACCGTCATCTCGCCGGTCGTGAGCGTGCCCGTCTTGTCGAAGACGACGCAGTCGATCTCGCGCAGTCGTTCGAAGACGCTCTCGTCGAAGACGACGATGCCGGACTCGAGGGCGTCGCGGATGCTCGAGGCGATCGAACAGGGCGTCGCGAGCGCGAGCGCCCACGGACTCGCGACGACGACGGTGACGAGGACGGCCGACGCGACGGTGGGCGGACTCGAACCCAGCAGGACGGCTGCGAGACCGACGACGACCGCAGCGCCGGCGACGAGCGGGAGGGCGATCCCGGCGAGGCCGTCGGCCCGGCGCTGGACGCCGTGGTCTGCACTCTGGAGGTTCCAGACGGTTCGGGTCAGCCGCTCGATGCTGCTCGCGGTTTGGTCGCCGACGTCGACGACCGCGGCGTCGCCCGTCACAACCGAGCCGCCGATCACCGGGTCGCCCGCGGTTTTCGAGATGGGGAGCGACTCGCCGGTGACGACCGCCTCGTCGACGGTACACTCGCCCTCGGCGACGCGGCCGTCGACCGGGATCCGTTCGCCGGCGCGGACGAGCAGGCGGTCGTCTGCCGCGACGTCCGCCACCGGAATCGCTCGCGTCGTCCCGTCGGCCTCGAGGATGCGGGCCGTATCGACCTGCGAGACCGTGAGATCGGTGAGTCGGTTCAGCGCCGCGCGTTTGACGGTCTCCTCGTAGAAGACGGCGGCCATCACCGTCGCCGCGACGAGAATCGTCAAGTCGTAGTAGACCTCGGGTCGCCCGAGGAAGAACGAAAGCGTCCCGTAGCAGAAGGCTGCAACGATCGTCAGCGCCGCGAGCAGCTGCGTGCTCGGCTGGCGAAGTTTCAGGCTCACGTACGCGCCGCGAAGCAACGGCATTCCGGTCAGGTAGAGGACGGCGGCGGTCAGCACGAAGAAGACCGGCAGGAACAGCATTCCGTCGAAACTCGCGAACGTTTCGCCGTACTGTGCGAACAGCCAGTACTCCGTGTACCGGGAGAGATAGACGGGGTAGAACACCGTCACGTACGGCACCAGCAGGAACGAACCGAAGACGATCCCGACGATGTAGCGAATCTCGAGGACGTCCTCCGAGCGTCGCTTGCGCATCCCCCGCATCTCGCGCGATCGGCGGGTGGTGCTCGTGTCGTCGCTCCGTCCCCCGGAAACAGCGGACTCGGCGTCCTCACCCGCGGCCTCCTCGCGACGGTACGCCGTGTACCCCGTTCTGCTCAGGGCGTCCTCGAGAGCCGCCGCCGACACCCGTTCGGGATCGTGATCGACCTGCACCGTCTCCGTGACGTAACTCGCCGCCGCGTCCGAGACGCCCGCACACCGCTCGGCGATCGACTCGAGGTAGGACTCACAGAGCGTCGAGTACATGCCGTCGACCCGGAAGAACGTGCGCACGTGCTCCTCGGACGCCGTCTCCGCGGTGTCGCTCCCGCTCTCGGCCGAGTCCACCTCGGCACTGCGATCGTCGCCGTCGGGGCAGCCGAGTTCCGCGGCGACCTCGCGACAGCCGCTCGAGCAGAACGGGCCGTCGGACTCCGGCTCCGGATTCGGATCGACGGTTGGCTCGGAATCCGAATCTACAGCCGCCTCCGACGCCGACTCGTCGGTGGATTCCGAACACACCGTGTCACAGAGGCGACAGCGATCGCGCGCCGATTCCTGATCACTCGCCACACGAACGCTCCGCCGCCGAGTACCATAACGGTGGTCGCGGCGCTCGTCAGCTTCGCTCGAGCAGCGCCCCGCTCTCGCCGACCGCGACCCCTCGATCGCCGTCGATCGAGACGCTCAGCAGCGGGCCGGACGCGTCGACGTCGAACCGCTCCCAGTCGCCGGTCGGTCCGTCGCGTTCGGACACCGCACCGTCGGTGCAGACCGCGACGCGTTCGTCGTGGCGGGTGATTCCCGACAGTGCCTGATCGGCGACGCGCTCGGGCGTCCACGTCGGGCCGTCGTAGCGGTGGACGACGCCGTCGTCCGCGGCCACCAGGCACTCGCCCTCCCCAGTCGTCGCGACGTCGGTGAGCGTTCCGTCGGCTCCCTCGAGTCCCACCCGCTCGAACGACTCGCCGCCGTCGGTGGTCTCGAAGACACCGTCGTTGGTGTCACAGCAGTAGCCGACGCCGTTTTCGAGCAGGGCGACGCCACTCAGACTCGAGCCGCTGCCGGGTTTCTCGGGGCCGGTCCACTCGAGGGCGTCGTCGCGGTATCGCCCGCGGAGGACGGCTCCGGAGCCGTTGATCAAGAGGACCGTCTCGTCGCCGCTCTCGCCGGCGACGGCGACGCCCAGCCAGTTGTCCGTGATGTCCTCTGGGGCCGTGTAGTCCACGTGGCGGCCGGTTTCGGCGTCGATTCTGCCGAGCGAGCCGCTGTCGCCCGCGACCCAGACCGCGCCGCCGTCGCTCGTCGCGTCGACCCCCCGGAGATCGTTGGCGCCGGCGGCGGGGCCGTCCTCGAGGAGGACGCGCCATCCGTTCTCGTCGCCGTTTCCACCGTTTTCGTCGCTCTCTCCATCTGCGAGGACCGTGCCGCCGTCGCCGACCGCGTAGCCGCCGCTGCTCGAGACGACCGCGTCCCGCAGCGTCGAATCCGTGGGAGCGTCGACGGCGTGCCACTCGGGCTGGGTTTCCGTCGACTCGTCGGTTCGGTCGCCATTGCGATCATCACTCCTCGTTGCTTCGTCGTCTTCGTTTTGCGCCGGTTCGGTGGCTTCACCGTCCGCAGTTTCGGCGTGCTCGAGCATCGTCCCACCGCCCCTCTCGTCGTCCGTCCCTGTCGTGGAGCGCCGCTCGGCTGCTGCGTTCGATTCCCTTCCGGATGTCCCGTTCGGCGAGGCGTCTGCAGCGGCGCCCGGCGCGTTCGCTGCGGACGTGTTCGTCGTCGCCGTTTCCTCGGCGGGCGCTCGAGCGCCGGCGGGCTCCGACTCGCCCGACTGGCCGCTCTCGGCGGGCGTCCCGTTCTCACGTTCGACGCCGCTCGAGGGGCCGCTCCCGTCGCTCGAGCCCGCGGCCGACGTCGGCTCCTCGCGCGGACGCGCCCGTCCGCGACGGAGGTAGAGCACGATCGGTGGGACGAGATAGGATGCGATCGCGAGCGCGGCGAACCAGTTGTGGACGATGGTCAGCGTCCCGAACGCGGTCAACCCGGCCGTCGCGACGGCGTGAATCCACGTCTTCGTGTAGTTGCGAAAGAACCGAACGAAGCCGTTCGCGTCGGCGGATGCGTTGTGTGTGGTCATCGGGTGGCGTAATGGCTCTCTCGAGTAGTCGAATTCGAGACGGAAGACGAAACTCGTGGCTCGAGTGTATCGGATCCCCGGGCAAAAATTCGTTGCAGGCACACCCACTCGGCCGAACGGGCCGCGTCAGCGCCTGAGTCGTCGTTCCGTCCCGACGGTGACGGTGAGCACGCCGTTGTTGTAGACGGCCTCGCGGTCGTCGGTGAACTCCTCCAGGCGGACCGGCGGGGAGACGGCCCGCTCGAAGGTGGTGTCTTCGTGTTCGATTCGGAGGTAAATGCGCCTCGAACTCGCGGTGACCGTAATGTCGTCAATGGAGGCCGGAAGTGCGTCGACGACGACGGTCAGCCGACCGGCGGATCGGTCGTGGACCGCTCGAGTCGGAAATTGCGTTGTCGTGTGCGCGGCGGAGGACATGAGGCCACGTATCGACGGCAGACGGAAGTCGATCCGCGTGCACAGATATCGGTTTGATAGGTGGCCGTTCCCGCGGTCGCTCAGAGGTAGCCCAGATCCGCCAGCCGCTCTTTGGTTCCCTCGCGCATCTCCACTGCACCCGTCGTGTCGGCGTCCTCGAGCGGCTCGAACTGCTCCTCGAGCCGTCGCTGGAGCGTTCGGACCTGTTCGGGCTCCTCGGCTGCGATATCGTCGCGCTCGTTCGGATCGGCTGCGACGTCGTGGAGGCGCTCGAAGCCGTCGTCGCCGCGGACGTACTTGTACTCCCGCGTCCGAACCGCGCGAAGCCGGCGGTCGTACTCGCGGACGCGGTCCGGAATGTCGCCGAAACGGGCCTCGAGGCGTTCGATCGAAGGCTGCGGGGCGACGTACTCGGCGAAGACGGCGTCCCGCGGCGGCGCCGTCGAATCGGGGTGGAGCGAGCGACTCGAGCCCTGCTCGAGCAGTTCGGGGTCGTCGATGCCTGCGGTCTCGAGCAGCGTGGCTGGGAGGTCGAGCAACTGAACGAGGTCGTCGCGTTCGCCGCCGTCGGTGAACGGGCCGCCGTGGAACACGAGCGGGACGTTGATCAGGGTGTCGTAGAGGTTGTACTGGTGGCCGAAGAAGCCGTGTTCGCCGATGTGCTCGCCGTGGTCGCCACAGACGACGAAGAGGGTGTCCTCCCACTCGCCGCTCTCCTCGAGTGCGGTTCGCAGTTCGCCGAGCTGGTCGTCGACGTAGGCGAGTTCGGCCCGGTAAAGTCCGCGAAGGAGTGCGAAGTCGCGGTCGGTGAGTTCGTAGTCCTCGCAGTCGAACGCGCGAGGGTCCTGTCTGATCGCGGCCGCCTCCTCGTAGCTCGCGCCCTCGGGGAGGAATCGTTCGGCGTACTCCCGCGGCGGGTCGTACTCGACGTGGGGTTCGATGAAATTACAGAACAGGAAGAACGGATCGTCGGCGTCCCGCTCGGCGAGCCAGTTCGCGACCCAGGTCGTCGACCGGTCGGAGCCGTCGTCGCCGGCCGGCTGGAGCAGTTCGCTGTAGAGGATGTTCGCGGCGTTGACCACCGGATTCCCGTCGAAGAGTCGATTTCGGGTCGCGTCGAGTTTCTCGCGGAGATCCTCGCCGCGGACGACGGCCCCCATGTCCGCGTCGGACTGGATGTACTGCCAGCCCTTTCGGAGTTCGTCGAAGCCACGATCGAAGCCGAACTCTTCGGTGATCCAGGTGTTGTTCGAGACGCCGATGGTCTCGTAGCCCGAGTCGGCGAAGGACTCGGCGAGGGTGCGCAACCCCTCGTCGAGATAGGTGTGACCGCCGTGGGTCCCGTGTTCGGAGGAGTAGGTGCCCGTGAACATCGACGCGTGAGAGGGAAGCGTCCAGGGTGCCGTTGCGAACGCGTTGGTGAAGGAGGTTCCCTCGTTCGCGAGTCGGTTCAGCGTCGGGCTCGTCTTCGGCCCGCTGCTTTTCGCTCGAGCGGTGTCGAGAACGACCAGAACGACGTTCCGCACGGTGGAATGTGACTCCGAGTCACGCTCGTTACTCGAGGCCGCGTCGGATTCAGTAGCGTCCGCCATGGTTGGTACAGTTCCGCCCCTCGGAGGGAAGGCCAGCGCCCCGGAGTATGCAGGTGGTTCAGGATATTGGAATGTGTCCATACCCTCGATATTCGCCCTCGAGAACCGATCTCGTGGCTGTTGCAGTCCGAACGCTTACTCGGCTCGTTCCCATACACCACGGCCATGGTCTCACCCAACATCGTTCTCGTTCACTGCCACGATCTGGGGACGTACGCGGGCTGTTACGGTGCGGCCGTCGACACGCCGAACATCGATGCCCTCGCTGACGACGGCATCCGGTTCGATCGCCACTTCGTGACGGCTCCGCAGTGTTCGCCCAGCCGATCGAGTCTGCAGACCGGGCGTCACCCTCACCAGAACGGGATGCTCGGGCTGGCGCACGGAAACTGGGAGCTCGGTCCCGACGAGCGACTGCTCCCCGAACTGCTGGCCGAGGCCGGCTACGAGACTCACCTTTTCGGTCTCCAGCATCTCACTGAGTATCCGGATCGGCTCGGCTACGATCAGATCCACAGCGACGAGCCGTTGACGGCAGACGCTCCGCCCTCGGTCCACGAGACGGCCCGTGCGCGAGACGTCGCCGACGACGTCGCCGAGATGCTCGAGACGGGCGACCACGACGACCCCTTCTTCGCCTCCGTCGGCTTCTTCGAACTCCACCGAGTCGAGGAGAACGGCGGCTTCGGTTTCGAGGGCGAGCGCTACGAGACGCCCGATCCCGACGACGTCGAACCGCTCGAGTTCCTCCCCGACCGACCCGGAATCCGGTCGGATATCGTCGAGATGCAGGGGATGCTCGGCGCGATCGACGACGGCGTCGGGACGATCCTCGAGAGCATCGACGAGGCGGGCCTCGCCGAGGACACCCTCCTCGTCTTCACGACTGAACACGGGCTGGCGATGCCGCGCGCGAAGGGGACCTGCTTCGACGCCGGCATCGAGGGCGTCCTCCTGATGCGCCAGCCCGGCGTCCTCGAGTCCGGCCGGGTCGTCGACGACCTCGTGAGCAACGTCGACGTCTTCGCGACGCTGCTCGAGGTCGCGGGGGCGTCGGTGGCCGATCCGGACCGGCTCGCCGGCCGGAGTTTCGCGCCGCTACTACGCGACGGCGAATCCGCGTACGAGTCGCGCAACCGGCTCTTCGCCGGGATGACCTGGCACGATCGGTACAACCCAATTCGGGCGATCCGCACGGAGCGCTGGAAGTACATTCGGAACTTCTGGCACCTACCCGCAGTCTACATGACGACAGATATCTACGCCAGCGACGCCGGACGAGAGGTCCAAGAGGAGTACTACGGCGAGCAGCGAGCGTACGAGGAACTGTACGATCTGGAGGCCGACCCGCTCGAGCAGGAGAACCTCGCGGACGACGAACCCGACGACCCGGCCGTCGAGGCCGTTCGCGACCGGCTCCGCGACGAGTTACTCGAGTGGATGGTCGAGACCGACGATCCGCTGCTCGAGGGACCGGTCCTCCCCAACGACTGGGAGACGGTCCATCCGCGACGCGAAGACGACCGGGAGGCGACGCGGAACTGACGCGGACGGGCCACGGCCTGGGCCGGCGCTCGAGGTACTCGCAAACCGGTCGACGACCGGGACAGCCGAGCGTCGGCCGACGACCGGATTAATACCCTCGCGATCGAAGCCACGACACGAATGACCGACGTCGTGAGTCTGGGCAGCGCCAACGTCGACCGGACCCGGTATCTGCCGACCGACCGAATCCGCGACCTCGAGACACGATACGACTGGTTTCCGGCGGCCGGCGAGACCGTTCGGATCGACGGCAGCCCCGACCTGCCGACCCTCGAGGCCGAACGCTACGAGAACGTCGTCGGCGGTAAGGGTGCGAATCAGGCGGTCGCGGCGGCCCGCGCCGGCGCCGAGGCCGCGTTCTTCGGCTGCGTCGGGTCCGACGAGGCCGAGTTCGGCGTGCTCGAGACGCTCGCCGACCGCGGCGTCGACGTCGATCACGTGGCGGCCGTCGCCGATCGCGAGACGGGCAAAGCGTACGTGTTCGTCGACGACGACGGCGAGTCGTGGATCGCGATCGTCGGCGGGGCGAACGACGCGGTCGACGGAGCGTACGTCGACCGCCACGTCGAGCGGGTTCGGACGGCGGACGCACTCCTCCTGCAGAACGAGATTCCCGTCGTCGCGATGGATCGGCTGCTCGAGCGCCTCGAGGGCAAGCCCACCCGTCCGACGGTGGTCTTCAACCCGGCTCCGGCCGAGAGGGCCGGCCCGCTCTGTTCGCGTTCGGCCGTCGATATCGTCGTGGTCAACGAAACCGAGCACGCGGCGCTCGAGGAGGAACTCGCGGCGTTCGACGGGACGGTCGTCCGAACGCAGGGTGCCGACGATGTCGTCGCGACCGGTGCCGTCGAATATCAGGTCACGCCGCCCGTCGTCGAACCGGTCGACACGACCGGTGCGGGCGACGCCTTCTGTGGCTACCTCGCAGCGCTGGTGGGTGCGGGAGCAGAGCTCGAGCGAGCGCTCGAGGCTGCGACCGTCGCCGGCTCGCTGGCGACCGAGACCGAAGGCGTCCAGCACGCGATTCCAGACCGCGAGATGGTCGAGACGGTCCTCGAAAGTAGGGCCAGGAACGGTTGACCGTCACCATCGGCGTAACCGACGGCGCCCCGTTCTCTCACGCGACGGAGTCTTCGCTCGCTTTTGCCTCGGGTCCGTCGAGAGATCGCTCGAGCGACTCGCTCACGATCTCCCGAAACCGCTCGTAGTCGGCCTCGAGGGCGACCGAGCCGTTCGGCTGCTCACCCTTCACGTCGTTCCTATCGCAGACCAACGCCCCGCGAGCGATGTCGGAATCGATTCCGACCTCCATCGGATAGCGCTCGGTCTCCAGTACACTGCCATCGACGATGGCCGCAATCACGAGCGCGTCGTGAATCGCGGCCGACTCGATCCCGTACTGCTCGAGTTGCTCGTCGCCGTAGTAGGTGAGCCACTCGCGGACGGCCCGTCCCAGCGAGTCGTCTCGCGGGAGCGACTCGATTTCCGCCGGCGGAACCGCGGCGTCGGCCGTGACGTCGAGGCCGACGAGCGTGGGCGAACAGTCCCGCACGATCCGATGGGCAGCGTGGGGATCGGTGTGGAAGTTGGCCTCGGCCAGCGGCGTCACGTTGCCCGAACTGAACGCGGCCCCGCCCATGATGACGAGTTCGTCGAGCAGGTCGGGCAGGTCGGGTTCCATCGCGTGCGCGAGGGCCACGTTCGTTAGCGGCCCGATCGCGGCGAGCGTCAACTCGCCTGCGTGCGCTCGAGCCTGCTCGACGATGAACTGCGCGGCGTGGACGTCGACGGGCCGGCTCGCAGCCGTCGGCGTCGGTAGTTCGCCCCGGATGCCGCCCTCGCCGTGGATGTGCTCGGCCGTCCGGAGCGGGACGGTCAGCGGTCGATCGGCACCCTTCGCGATGGACACGTCCGTGCGACCGACGAGTTCGAGGATCGACCTGGCGTTCTCGGTCGTCTCCGAAACCGGCGCGTTGCCGTGGACGGTGGTCAGTCCGACGACCTCGAGGTCGGCGCGCTCGAGGGCGGTTAGAATAGCCACGGCGTCGTCACAGCCGGGGTCCGTATCGATCAGCACGGGGCGACTCATACGCGAACCGTCGGGTCCCGTCCGTCATAAATCGCCGGGTGTTCGCGTCTGTTGGTCTCGCTGGTCACTCGAGTGTGTCTTCGGCACCCGTGAGCAGGCCGATCGCGTCCGGCGTCCGTTCGACCATCCCCTTCCCGAGCAGGTAGCGAGCGTAGCCGTTGGCTCGGCTCCATTCTCGGTCCTCGTCGTCATCGCGACTGCGCCGTTCTATCCCCGAGTCGCCGGCCGAAACCCGCCCCCGAGCCTCCGCGAGGAAGTATTCGGTCGATGGACCTGGGGACGAGGCGAGCGCGTCCTCGAGCAGATCAACGGCGTCTCGCTTGGCAGCGTCGATCGACGCCGCGTCGAGTTCAGCCGCCTCGCCGTCCTCGAGGCGGTCGCGTTCCGCGCGCGCCGTCTCGAACAGGAGCCACGTCTTCGCGAGTTCGACGGTGCCGTACACCTCGAAGCCGCGGTCGACGTACCGGACGCCGGTCCCGCTGCGGTTTGATCGCGAGTAGAGCGCGTCGTGAACGGAGCGGCGCTCCCCGTCGAACTCGTCGATCCGGTCGAACCATCGCGCTCGATCGTCGCGCAGGTCGTCGACGCGCTCACGGAGGACCCGCTGACTCTCGGCGATCGTCTCGTGGACCGAGTCGCCGCCGCCGTCGCGCTCGCGAAGCGCCTCGCGGTACGCCGACGCCTCGGCGAGTCGAAGCTCGCTTCGCCGAACGCCGGCGTAGCTGTCGGCGATCTCCTCGGCGTCGTCCGGTTGCTTCCAGTGTTCGACGTCGTCGTCCGCACGCCACCGCAGCGCCTGACCCGCCTGGTTGAGACAGTACTCGATCCGGTGTCCGTACGCGAGGAACGTCTCCGGGTCGCCGGTCTCGTAGGAGAATCGATCGGTCGCTGCGTCCACCTCGTCGAGTAACACCGTCGCCTTTTCGCTCGGATCGCGATCGAAGTCGGCGTTCTTCGCTTGCGCGTACGCGAACCCGGCGGCGGCCCTCGAGAGGCGGTATCCTGCGGCCTCGACGGTGTCGATGACCGGCGGCTCCGTCGGGAGGTCGTCAGCGAACTCGGCCGCTCGCTCGAGGTCGATGCGGTATCTTCGGTGCCGAGACACGGACTGTCGATCGCTCGGTTCGTCCAGTCGATTCCACGCCTCGAGACCGTCAGTCGCGTAACTGGCGATCTCCTCCGCGGTCGTCCGAAGGTGCGCGTCGGTCGTCTCGACCGCGGTCTCGACCTCGGGAACCGATCGTCGTCGCGCTCGCGCGTAGACGACTCGGTCGGGAAGCACGCCGATGACGCTCGAGCACCCGGCGAGAAGGGAGACGCTGACGCCGGTCGTGCCGGCCAAGAACCGGCGTCTGGAGGCACCCGGGCGGTGTTTCATATGGGCCATAGATAACAAATAGGTGAAAACATTTCGGTTCGAACTATTTCCGCCAGAGAGAATCACGCGATCACTCGAGCGATCAGTATAACACGCTGGCGCGGTTCGGTCGAACCGATGCCGACGCGCGCCTTCCGGGTCGCCTACGACGGCACCGGCTACTACGGCTTTCAGCGCCAGCCCGACGTTCCCACCGTGGAGGACGCGATATTCGACGCCCTGCGCGGCCTCGACGTCCTCGAGCCGGACGCCGACAAACCCGACGGCTACGCGGCGGCGGGCCGGACCGACGCTGGGGTCTCCGCGCTCGCTCAGACGGTGGCGCTCGAGGTTCCGGAGTGGCTCACGCCGCGGGCGTTCAACGCCGAACTCCCCGCCGATATTCGGGCGTGGGCGGCCGCCAACGCCGCCGACGACTTTCACGCGACCCACGATGCGGCCAGTCGGACGTACACGTACCACCTGTACGCGCCGCCGAATCTAGCCGACGCCGGCGACACGGCCGGAATCGCGGACGAACACGAACGGGCCGTCGACGACGCCCGGTTCCGCGCCGCCTGCGAGGCGCTCTCGGGGAGTCACGATTTCCACAACCTCACGCCGGACGACCACAACACCGAGCGCGCGCCGACGCTCGAGGCCGTCCGAACCGGCGACTATCTCACCGTGACGGTCACCGCGAGCGGCTTCGCCCGCGAACTCGTCCGGCGGCTCGTCTCGCTGGCCCGCGACGTCGGTACCGGAGCAGAACCGCTGGCGAAGATCGACCGGACGTTCGGTTCCGACCCACTGCCGGGCCACGAGGGAATCGCGCCCGCACCCCCCGAACCGCTCGTGCTGGCCGCGGTCGACTACCCCGACCTCGAGTTCGCGGTCGACGACGATGCGGCCGCAAGCGCTCGAGCGATCTTCGAGCGGCGACGGATCGACCGCCGGACGGGTTCGCGCGTGGCCGGCCAGATCGCCGACGGTGTCCGATGAGTCGACGGCTGACGGCGCCCAGTTCGTTGACGAGCCTTTTTGTGCCAAGGCAGACACCTCGGAACATGGAACTCTCACCGGAGGAGTACGGCGCGTACTGGCGCGCGTCGCTCCACGTCGCGGCGGGCATCGTGCTCGTCTATCTGGGCTACCAGGTCGCCTCGCCGCTGCTCGCTTACTCCAACGTCGGCGCGGTCGGCATCGGAATCTTCCTGTTCGTCGCGCTCGTCGTCGCCGGCTGCTTCATCGCGATGCTCGGCGTCGCTCGGACCGTTCGGACCGCCGTCGACGCCGAGATGCGGGGATGAGACGAGTCGATCGACTCGAGCGGTGAACAGAGATTTATCCATCCGGATCCTCGAGTCGGGCATGAGCGAGTCCGTCCAGTCCCCCGAAGACGAGGTTCGAGAAGCGGTGTCGCTGTTCCTCCAGCGAAACTTCCCCCAGATTCAGGCCCACGGCGGCGACTCCTCGATCACCGACGTCGATCTCGAGGAGGGCCACGTCGAGATCAACCTGAGCGGGGCCTGCAGCGGCTGTGGCGTCAGTCCGATGACGACGCAGGCGATCCAGCGACGGCTCCCGAGCGAGATCGATGCGATCGACTACGTCTCGGTGACCACCGGCTTCGACGGGCTGAGTGAGGGGACGTCTCGGGACATTTCGGACGACGTGCCGTTCTGAATGACTCGGCCAGCCCGGTCACTCCCACCTGTCCGGCCAGACCTCCGCGGCCCGCATCCCCGGCTCGTACTCCTGTTCTCGCAGTTGTTCGCGTAACTCGCTGGTCTCGACTCGCGGCACGTCCGTTCGCGTCAGCTCGCGAACCAACAGCGCCGTCAGCATGGCGTGCTCGCGGAGGTTCCGCGGATCGACCTTGTCTCGCGTGTCCGCGCTCGTGTGCCCCCAGCCGCGGCCCCGTTCGGCGCCTTCCGGCGGCTCGCTGTGCAGTTGGAGCGCGGGCACTCCCGCCCGCAGGAACGGCCAGTGATCGCTGAACGGGTGCGGATCCGACTCGTTGACGACCGGTTGGCCCGCCGCGTCCGTCACCGCCTCGGCCAGTTCAGCGATCGGCTCGGAGCCGTGGGAGTACGCCGTCAGGTTCCGAAACCGGCCCGCGCCGTCGACGTTGAGGACTGCGTGGATCGACTCGAGGTCGAGTTCGTCGGCCATCGCCTCGGCACCCAGCAATCCGATCTCCTCGCAGCCGACGCCGGCGATCCGAACCCGACAGTCGAGGTCGTCCTCGATCGCCGACAGAACCGACGTCGCGGCGGCGACGGTCGAGATACCGCAGCCGTTGTCCAGCGCGCCCTCGGTGATGTCGTGGGCGTCGTAGTGGGCGACGACGAGGACCTCCTCGTCCGTGTCGGGGCCGAGCGTCCCGTGTACGTTCTGACTCGAGCCGTCCTGGGTCGAGGCGTCGACGCGAAGCCGCCCTCGAGCCCCGCGCTCGGCGTACTCCGTGAGCCAGTCGTGGGTCTCGGCGCTGACGCCGACGCCGGGGACCGCGGCCTCGCTGTCGAACTTCAGCGCCCCCGTCGGCGGCAACTGGCCGGGGACGTGATTCGCGAAGACGAAGGCCTTCGCGCCCGCCGCGACCGCGTGGCCGAACTTCTCCATCCGGTGGACGAACCGCTGGCCTGACGGCGTCGTGGTGCTCGCGACGGCGATCGCTCCCTGGAGATCGACGTCCTCGAGTTCGGACGGCGTCCCGTAGCCGACGTCGACCAGCGGTCCCTCGACGTCGCCCGCCGGGGCGTACGGGAGTGCGATCGCCTCGAACGAGCGGTCGACGCCCGTGGATCCCGACTCGGGGCTGTCACGCTGCGGGTCCGAGTCGGTTCCCGAGCCCCCGCTCCCGCCGGTCGTCGTTTCGCTTCCGAGCACGGCGAACTCGGTTGAGCCTCGCTCCCAGTACTGCATCGAAAACTCCTGGAACTCGACGTCCTCGAGTCCGGCGTCGGTCAGCTCCTCGCGAACGATCTCTGCAGCGCGGCGTTCGCCCGGCGACCCCCCCATCCGGTGAGGGAGTTCGGTCAATCGCGTCAGCAGTTCCCAGCCCCGATCGTCGCTCCAGGCACGACCGAGCGCGCGCTCGAGTCGCTCGTCGATGATTGCCTCGTCGTCCATAGCCGGCTATTCGTGCTCGAGCGGCATATTTTGCTGGTCGAATTCGGCCGAGGTTGGTCGCGCGAGGCGGAGACCGCTCGACAACCGTCTCGGCGACCAAACCGACCGCTCGACGATGTCCCGACGGTTCTGTCGTGTGCGGTGTGACCGATCCCCCTTCGATACCCTTTACCACCTACGTTCCGAAACGCGTGCTATGAGTTCCGTTCCCGAACGCTCCGAGGTCGACGAGGACTATACCTGGGATCTCGAGAGCATCTACGCGTCCGACGACGACTGGGAGAGCGCCTACGAGACGGTCGCCGAGCGCGTCGACGAACTCGCCGCCTACGACGGACAGGTTACCGACGACGCCGACACGCTCCTCGAGACGCTCGAGTTGCGCGACGAGATCATGCGCGAGGTGTCGATGGTCGCCTCCTACGCCCGAATGCGTCGCGACGAGGACACGACGAATCAGCAGTATCAGGCCCTGACGGCGCGGGCGCAGTCGCTCGCCTCCGACGCCCACTCCGCGGCCTCGTTCATCGATCCCGAACTGCAGGAGCTGACGCGCGAGGCGTTCGACGAGATGGTCGACGCGGAACCAGCCCTCGAGACGTACGACCACTACGTCGACGACGTCCTGCGAATGAAACCGCACACGCGCTCGGCCGAAGTCGAGGAGTTGCTCGCCGAACTGGGCGAAGTCACGGGAGCGACGGGCGAAGTGTACAACATGCTCGCGAACGCGGACATGTCGTTTCCAACCGTGGAGGACGCCGACGGAGAGGCCGTCGAAATCACCCAGAGCAACTTCGTCAACCTGCTCAAACGCCCGAATCGTGACTTCCGCCGGACGGTCCACGAGGAGTACTACGACGAGTGGGAAACCCTCCGAAACACGGTCGCCTCGGCCTACAAGAACAGCGTCAAGGCCGACGTCAAGACGGCCCGGGCGCGCAACTACGAGACGGCCCGTGAGGCCGCTCTCGACGGTCCCAACGTTCCCGTCGACGTCTACGACACGCTCGTCGACAGCGTCCACGAGAACATCGACAAGCTTCACCACCACGCCGAACTCAAGCGACAGGCCCTCGAGGTCGAGGAGCTCCAGATGTGGGACGTCTACATGCCCCTGACCGGCGACGAGGGTCCCGACGTCGAGTACGATCAAGCCGCGGAGTGGGTCGTCGAATCCCTCGCGCCGCTGGGTGAAGAATACCAGTCCCGCGTCGCCGAGGGCCTCGACTCGCGCTGGGTCGACGTCTACGAGAACGAGGGCAAGCAGTCCGGCGCCTACTCGGGCGGCACGTACGACACCCAGCCGTTCATCCTGATGAACTACCAGGACGATATCTCCTCGATGTACACGCTGGCCCACGAACTCGGCCACTCGATGCACTCCGAACTGACGAAAGACGAACAGCCGTTTGTCTACTCGAACTACGAAATTTTCGTGGCCGAGGTCGCCAGTACGGTCAACGAGGCCCTGCTGACGAACCACTTGCTCGAGACCGTCGACGACCCCGAGTTCCGCAAGCACGTCTTAAACGAATTCCTCGAACGCGTGCGCTCGACGCTCTACCGCCAGACGCTCTTCGCGGAGTTCGAGCACGAGGCCCACCGCTTAGAGGAAGAGGGCGAACCGCTCACCGCGGATCGACTGGACGACCTCTACCGCGGGCTCAAGGAGGACTACTACGAGCCCGCGGTCGTCGACGACCGCATCGCCCGCGAGTGGATGCGCATCCCCCACTTCTACCGCGCGTTCTACGTCTACCAGTACGCGACCGGGATTTCGGCCGCGCTGGCAATCGTCGACGACGTCCTCCCGAACGGCGCTGGCGGCGAACCGAACCGCGACGCCGCCGAGGATTACCTCGAGTTCCTCCAACGGGGCTCCCGGGAGTACCCGCTCGAACTCCTCCGGATCGCCGGCGTCGACATGAGCAGTTCGGAGCCGATCGATCGGGCACTCGAGAGCTACGGCCAGCGACTCGAGGAGATGGACGCGCTGCTTGAATAAACCGACACACTTTATTCACCGTAGCTGTGTCAGACGACGGATTTAACCATCCAAGACAGGGTTCGTTTGGGCCGCTTGTTGTACTCTTCCATTCGAAACAATGATTTGGTCGTAATTCCGACGAGTCCTCGCCGCAGGCGATGGTGGATTTTTCAATACGGACTCTAGCATTCCACTGATGGAAGTAATATTCATCAACCGCGATAAATGAGGTCCATTATTGGATAGTAAAACGGTAAGGGGGACTTCATTGAATCAATAAAACCATAAAGCTTTTACAAGTCTGCAATATTATTCTAAATGCACGAGAGACAAAGAAGAGAGAATGAAGAGGAGAAGCATATTAGCAGCAACCGGCGGTCTTGCCCTAACCGGCATTGGCTCTGTCAAGGCATCCCGAAGTAATAACCAAAGCAACGATCTTAATGACAATGCGAACGATCAATCCGAGTACGAGGGTTCGATCAGCATTGACGAGGATGAACCGGGAGAGAAGGAGGATTGGGAAGAGATGGTGACTAATCGACTAGAGGGTCGTCCAGAGTATTCCGATACCGATGATGTGACTAGCCAGACCGTTGCAGGGTCTGATCCCGACCTTGAGAATCTGGAATACGAGGATCACTGGAAAAGTGAGACTGAACCTACCAGGAGTTGTACTCCCGGAAGCGATTTTGAAGGTGAAACTGAGCATGTGCTCACAGCTTTCAAAGTTGTCGACCCAGATACAAGCGAGCACGTAACTGATTCCAACGGGGATTATCGATACGTGATTGAACTTTGGTCGCAGCTTGAGGAAGAAAGTAATACTAGCTGGAATTGTCCGACAGTATACTGGTCCGAATTGGATTGGGAACTCAATTCCAACAGCAATAACACAACCTTTCATGGACGTGATCCGTCTTCCAAAGAAACGATCGATGACGAGCGCATCACCGTTAGTTATTCGTATTCGGCCGGCGGCGTATCGTACGGCTCAGAAGACGTAGTCAGAGTTGACGATGGGGTATTTGGTGCGGATTCTTGGACCCCCGGTCCAGGCGGCAAATACGAAGTCTCTTGGGAGGGCGAAGAAGACCTAGTCGATATTATCGCCTTTGCGGATATCGCTACGTCCTGCAAAATTAACTTTGACGGCGGATGTGGTACTGGTCTGGAGTGGGGATGGAGTCTTTCTACGGGGCCATAAAAATAAGCAACTTATCCACACTCCATAATTTTCGGTTGGTTATAGTCAATCAAATATGGTGCAGATTGGTAGCTCGTCCAATCCATCATTCCGAGAGCGGAAAGCTCAAATTCACATTATTAATGTGGGTCGGCAATCTCGAATTGTTCGCCGTCGAATCGGAACGAAACGGTGTATGCTGCAGTTCCACCGGAAGCGTGAGCAATCGCGATTTGAGCGTTTTGATCGGATCCATCCCATTTGTCGGCATTAGAGTCATCGGAAATCGCAAACGGTGCATTTATTGTCTCGAACGGCGCTGATTCGCCCGGTGACACTACGAGATCCGTTCTAGACGTGGGTTCGGCGCGATTCCCTCGAATACCGACGACATTCGGGTCGATATCAGGATGTTCTGGATCGAACGCGTCGCGTTGCGGGTTGATCGTTGGGTTCGGAACATCACCGTACATGCCCACGAACTGGACGAGAAGCGAAGCGTCGCCCAGATTTTTAATAGTAAACTGAGCAGCACCATCACTCAAAATACTGATATCCCTTACCGCACCATGGACTGGCTCCCAAACTGACTGCTCCACCCAATTATCCTCTACCTTAGCTTTGACGCGGAGTGGAGGCCGCCGAGAAAGATGCGTCTCCAATCTGTCTGGAAAAGCGATAGGAAAACTAGCAATATTTGATAGATTTTCGACGATTTCATACTCTTTTTCTCGATCGAAGAGGACTGCTTTTTGAATGTCTACCTCGTTTTGGAATTCGACGATCAACTCTGTTCCTTCGTAGGTATAGTCCTTGAATACCTCCTCTGGTTCAGATCGACTATTGGTAGTCGAAAGCAATTGTGCACATCCAGCGGTCACCAAAGCACACCCACTTGCGACTCCTTGGAGAAACAGGCGACGATCCATACTTAGAGTAGCTTTCTGGGGATGCATAATTGTTGTGCTCGAGAAGATGATTTATAGTACTAGCGGGTATGTACAATTCACAACCTCGCTATCATAGCCGCTCTCGGTTCGATAGTCGCACGCAAATCAAAACTTGTCGCGGTGATCACCGCGTCAGAGTCTCGGCGGTGCTGATCTACCTACATGGCTATCTTATACCCGGGACACCCACGTTGACGAAACGCTGTCTTCCACCATCGGTGCTCCGACTGTTCGAAAAGAGCCGAAGACGGCGATCCAGACTGAGTTCCGTTCGGTCAACATGCAGAGCTCGACCGCGACTGTGACTGATGTCTGGCAGCCAACGAGTCCCCATCCATCAACCCATCGACGACAGATGACCACCAGAGCGAAATCGAACAGACAGTAGACGAGGAGATAGGACTGATTGAGCCCGAGACGTATTTCACTGAGACCGGCGTCCTTGGACCCGTGTACGGATGTTGACGATCTCTGTCTGATCAAGGCGTTCGAGAACACATGGTTCGGGGCGATCGACACAATTGATGAGGACGATGCGACCGCCGACGAATCCGCTGCAGACGTGCCTTCGAGATCGAACGCTACGACGGCGCACGGGTACTCAAGTGCGACGGATCGTCGCCGGCAAGTGGCTGTCGCAGGCCGCTCGCGACGACGAGTGGTAGCCGTCCCTCTCGAAACGAAAAGACAGCTTCTCAACAGTCTCTGGCTGTTCCTCGGGACGTGCCCGACGAGCGACTCTTCGAGCATTCCGTGGACGGTATCGAGGCGTAACTACCCGCAACGCGCTCGCCTACTCGTCCCAAGTCCCGTTCTCGTCGGACGTCACCGGTCAATGGGTGACTGGGCCGAAGTCGACGAACTGTTACGATCAGGGGCCTGCGGGCGCAAGATTGCGAAATGTATGGTGCCAATGTCGCATGCCAGCAACTGCACGACCGATCAGGATCGGTCCTCGAGAAATCCAACCGGGACCCAAAGGCACATTTATCATCGGGGACTTACCAGCGTACGTCAGGATGTCTCGAAGCCCGTCTATCCCAGACCGACCTCACCGCGATATCGATCCAGATCTCCCCGACGATGAGCGGCTCGAGGCGCTCCGCGGGCACTTTGCGGATCTCGCGGAGGTAAACGAACAGCTCTCCGAACAGCTCGAGGAGGCCGAACAGCGTCGCCAAGACCTGCGCGAGCGCGTCGAGCGCGTCGAGCGCGAAAACGAGACGCTCAAGAGCTCCTCGCTGTACATCGCCACCGTCGAGGACGTCCTCGAGAACGACGAAGTGATCGTCAAACAGCACGGCAACAACCAGGAGGTGCTCACGGACGTCTCCCCGCGCATCGTCGAGGAGGTCGATCCCGGCGACCGCGTCGCGGTCAACGACTCCTTTGCGATTCAGACGGTGCTCAACGCCGAGACCGACGCGCGCGCCCAGTCGATGGAGATCACGGAGAAGCCGGAAGTCACCTACGCCGACATCGGCGGGATCGACGAGCAGGTTCGCGAGGTTCGCGAGGCCGTCGAACAGCCGCTCGCCGAACCCGAACTGTTCCACGAGGTCGGCATCGAGCCCCCGAGCGGCGTCCTCCTCTACGGGCCGCCGGGCACGGGCAAGACGATGCTCGCGAAAGCCGTCGCCAACGAGACCGACGCCACCTTCATCAAGATGGCCGGCTCGGAACTCGTCCGCAAATTTATCGGCGAGGGCTCCCGACTCGTCCGGGACCTCTTCGAGATGGCCCGCGAGCGCGAACCGGCAATTATCTTTATCGACGAAATCGACGCCATCGCCACGACTCGTACGGAGTCGAAGACCTCCGGCGACGCCGAGGTCCAGCGAACGATGATGCAACTGCTCTCCGAGATGGACGGCTTCGAGGCTCGCGGCGAGATCCGTATCATCGCCGCGACCAATCGCTTCGACATGCTCGACCGCGCCATTCTCCGTCCCGGCCGGTTCGACCGCCTCATTGAGGTGCCCGAGGCCGACCGCGACGGCCGCGAGCAGATCCTCGAGATCCACACCCGGAACATGAACGTCGCGGACGGGGTCGACTTCGCCGACTTAGCCGACGACACCGACGGCTACTCCGGCGCCGAGATCGAGAGCCTCACCACCGAAGCCGGCATGTTCGCGATCCGCAACGACCGCGAGCAGGTAAACCACCAGGACTTCGTCGAGGCGCTGGAGAAGATCGAGAAGGACGACTCGAGCGAGGTCATCTCCTCGGCGGGCTACTTCTACCAGTAAGCGGTTTCTTCCCCGATTCGCTTCGATCGACTTATTATATGTGTGACACTACCGATGCGTACAGCGACGTATGAGCCTCGAATCCGTGTTTCGTCGGTACCGACAGGTCGAGCAGTGGCTCGAGGCCCACCCGTTCGTTCACAGTCTCGTTCTCGCGTGTTCCATCGGTTCGAGTTGGGCCGTCAGCTCGATCCTGATCGCCGGTCAGTCGCCCCCGGAGGCGGCTCGGTACGGGCTCGCCGCCGGAATAGCCGCGTTCGTCGTCGCGACGACCGTCGCGCTCGTTCGCCGGTAGATTTCGGCGAGGAGAGTCGCGAGACGACGCGCCGTTCGGCGGGTCCGGCCTCGGAATCGCAACGCCTTACGCCCTCGGTCTCCGAACGCGAGTATGAGCACGATTCGAGTCGTCTGGGGGACCGCCTCCGGTCCCACGGCGATGTCGTCCTACGACGCCGCGCTCGCGGACGCCGGCGTCGAGAACTACAACCTCGTCTCGGTCTCCTCCGTGATTCCGGCGGATACCGACGTCGAAGCCGTCGGTACGGCCCCCGATCTCGGACCCGTCGGCGAACGGCTGACCGTCGTCGAGGCTCGAGCCACCGTCGCCGGCCCCGGCCGAGCCAGCGCGGCGCTCGCGTGGTCCCAGTCGGTCGACGACGGACCGGGGCTGTTCTACGAGACGGCGGGCGAGACCGACCGCGCGGACGTCGAACGACGCGTTCGCGAGGGGCTGGACGCGGGCCAGGAGCTTCGAGACTGGGAGTTCACCGAACCGCGCGTCGCCGTCGAGAGCACGCGGGCCGACTCTGGCACGCACACGACGGCGCTCGTCCTCGCCGTCTACGGCGAGAGCGAGCCGATCTGTTGAGCCGATAGGTGAACCACTCGGACCGGCGCGTCACTCACGATATTTTTAGCGGAAGGGGTTGGAATTGTCATATGATCGGGCGAACGTCGCGTCGCGGACTCATCGCCTCCATCGGTGCAGTCGGCATCGCGGGCTGTACGCTCACGAGCGACGGCGATTCCCTTTCCCTTCCCGACGAGGACCGCTCGGGATCACTCGACGCCGTCGATCACGAGCGGCGAATGGGGCGTGTCGATCGACGGAACTCGGGGCACGTAGCGACGGAGAGCAGCGCAGAGCCGGTCGATCTCGTCTGGTCGCACTCAGATATCGGCGTCTACACGGAACCGGTATTCACGGAAGAGCGGTTGTTCTACGTCGATCGCGAGCGGGAACTCGTCGCGCTGAATCTTCGAACCGGCGCGGAACTGTGGTCGGTACCCGACGGGAACGCGTTCTATCCCATCGCGGTCGACGAGCAGCACGTGTACAATCACGCGATCGCTACTGAGGCGCCGTTCGTCGCCCGCGACAGCGAAACCGGTGAGAGACGGTGGGCCGCCGATATCGGTGCCCTGACCGCACCGAAGCTGTACGACGAGTCGGTGTACGTCGCCGAAACCCGCACGGGGAGAATCGTCCGATTCGACGCGGAATCCGGCGACGACCGCTGGGAGTACGAACTCGCGGGATCGACCGCCCAGCTCGCCGTCAGCGACGCCGGCGTTTCCGGTATTTCGGGGGGATCCGCCGAGTTCGTCGACCACGGTGGCAACGGTCTCTGGGAACGGGTCCTCGAGCGAGGGCCAGTTGCACACGCCCAGTACGCGGACCTCGTTCTGATTTCGACCCGCGGCGGGACGCTCGTCGCGCTGGATCGAGCCACCGGCGACGAGCGCTGGCAGTACGACACGGAGAGCGAGGCGATCGTCTCCACTCCGACCACCGTCAACGACCGCGTTCACGTCCTCGACCGCGACGGCGTCGTCCACGCGGTCACCGTGGGTGGCGATGCCGTCTGGACGTGGGACACCGATACGGGCAGTGACAGCTGGAACGGCGAGGTTTTCAACTACGAGATCAACGCGACGGATAACTGGCTCTACGTGCTCGGATTCGACGAGCACGTCCACGTTCTCGATGCCGATACGGAGTCCGTCGACGCCGAATCCCGCTGGGATGTCGGAACCGTCACGTCGCCACCCGCCGTTGCCGGCGACGTCGCCTTTCTCCAGAGCGGCGGGAACTCGATCCGTGCATACGAACTGGGAGACGGGTGATCGGGAGTTGGCGAAGCCGTGTGTGTCCCTGTTCGGATTGTCCGAAGGCGAATCCTTTTGACCCGGCAGCGCATTGTGACCGGCACACACATCTTATGAACGGAAATACGCCGTACGCAGGGCTGCCGGGAGAAACGGGTGCTGGTCAGCGTGCCGCGGCGGACGTTCCGAACCTCTCGAGGGATCAAAAACGACTGCTTCACCGCGACGTCTCGCGAATCGCCGCCCGCACTCGCGAGTTCCTTCCCAGCGAGTACGTCGTCGACTCCGACGTCTCGAGCGGGATGACCGGTCCACAGGTCACCGTTGCCGTCCGGCCGCCGGTGGGTCACGCGGTCAGCGCCGGATTTACCCCGGACCTCGAGGACGTCGCAGCCGGCGAGGAAGTCATCACCGCCGACGAGCGCAGCGAGGTGGCTCGGGGGCTGGCCGCCAGCGCGGCGCTACAGGTGAAACAGGCGGTCAGCAACAACGTAACGCCGACCGGGAAGTAGTCGCGGTTCTGTTGCGTTTCGAGTGCGTTCACCGGACACGCTCACTGTACGGTGTAACTGAACGAGAGCAGGACGATACCGAGTGTTCTGCTATCGTGGCAACAGGGAATCGCCACGTCCTCCCCAGCCGATTCGCTCACTCCTGGGGTCGTTCGCTCATCCAGCGGAAGACGCAAAGCGTCTTCCAAGCTGCTGAAAAATCGAAGATTTTTCGATCGCGAGACGGCAACGCCGTCTCGACTGACTTCGTTCGCGACCCTCACGAAGACCTCGCACGGTTTCAGCGACTGCTCTCGCTGCCGCTCGAGCAGTCGCAAGCGTGCGCCACCGCACGTTGGATGGTCGAACAGAGGACGGTAACGGCTCTGGCCGTACTGAACGGATACTCCGCGACCATATTTCGGGGACGGGTTCGACGACCGAGCGTAGCGATACAGTCAGTACAACAACTGCTCGAGTTGGTGTCGTCGCCGCTCGAGATCGATCGCCGGTTCGAGTTCGGGGTCGTCGACGAGCCGAGCCAGAACCAACAGCGGGTCCGTTCCGGCGCGTTCGACCGCCTCGAGCAACTCCTCGATTGCCGCTCGATTCGTCGCGAGCGACGAGCACAGCCCCAGCGCGAGTGCGAGCGGAATCGCCGCCTCGCCCGTCGGGAAGGCGTTGCTCACGCGTGTGAAGTCGGGCTCATCGAGCACCTCGTCGGCAGCCGATCCGACGGCGAGACAGCGCGTACAGCACGTCGCGGCCGACGACCGCTCCGGTGCGTGCTCGCGGTACGGTTCGGGAATCGTAAACGCAACCGTCGGGGAATCACAGACTGAACAGGCCATCTGAAAGAGTAGAAGACGATCAGTCGCCGCCCGGAACGCCGCCCGCAGTCGACTGCTCCATGTCTGGTTCGGCCGTGTTCGTGTCCGCTGCTTCGTCCGCCGCTTCTGCCTCTGCTTCGGCCTGGCGCTCTTCTTTCTCCTGCTGTTCTTTCTTCTCCTTGATCTTCTTCAGGCGGAAGGTCTCCTCGCGTTCCTGTTCCTCGAGTTTCTGCTCGATGTACTCCTGGTTGTCGTAGAGGTCTGGTAGGAGTTTGAACTCGAGGGCGTTGACGCGCCGTTTCGTCGTCTCGATTTCGCGGAGCATCTTCTTCATCGCGGTCTCGACCTCGGCGGCGAGGATGATGCTCTCCAGTAAGTCCTCGTAGGCCTCGGCAGCCTCGTCGATGCGGGCGGAGGTGCCCATGATCCCGTAGCCGCGCTGATCGAGGCTCTTCGAGACGCGCGAGGACTCGATCTGTGGGACGACGACGCCCATGATGTTCTTCGATTCGGTGGTGATCTCGGGGTGTTCCTGCAGCGCGGCGGCGGCCCCGCGGACCGCGACGTCGCCCTCCATGGCCCGGGCCATGTTGATCTTCTTCTGGGCGTCCTGGTAGTCCTGTGCGAGGTCTCCGCGGACGTCCTGGGCCTTGTCCAGGATGTCCATGAACTCCATGATCAGCCCGTCCCGTTTCTTCTCGAGCGTCCCGTGCCCCCGCTCGGAGAGTTCGATGCGATCCTCGATCTCCATCAGGTTCTTGCGGGTGGGCTTGACGTCCTTGGCCATCTTGTGGGAGGATTGCGCCCCCAGTCGGATAACTGTTTACAGTTTCCCTGGCCGCTGTGGCCGTGGGACGGCCCTCGAGCGCGAACTCATCCGAGGAAGAGATCGACCATGTTCCCAGACGACTGGCCTCGATACAGTTCGGAGTAGCCGCAGTTGGTACAACTGATCACCATAAATTTCCGATTCTGGATGTCAAAAAACTTCGACAACCCGGTTCCGGTCGTCGAAATCTCGTCGATTTCGGTCTCCGTGTGCTGGCACTTCGGACAGCCGCGGTCGCCGTCTTTCATATCTCCCGATTCATGTCACCCGATAAATTCTTTGTGTCTGGAGTTCGACCGGCAACGTACCAGACTCATGTCCGGCGCATTCGTCCTCTTCGTTCTGCTGTTCTCCCTGCTGATTCCACTCGTACTGTGGCTGGCGATCGCCGACGAGACGTCGAACCCGACGGTCGTCGACCGGACGGAGGCAGAGCGACTCGCCAGAGAACGCGGCGGACGACCTGAATCGCGGTCGAACGCGGACGGTACCACACTCGGAACGGAGGCTGACGATCACGAATCGGAACTCGGGTGGGAAACGCGAACGGAAGACGCTGACCGAGACGACCGGTGTCGATAGCTACCCCTGTCCGACCATGCGGTCTTCGTCCTCCCACTCCTCCTGACGGAGTTCGTACTTCTGGACCTTGCCGGTCGCGGTCGTCGGCAGTTCGTCGACGAACTCGATCTCCCGAACCACCTTGTACCCCGCGAGGTTGTCTCGCGTAAAGTCGACGAGTTCGTCGACAGTTACGCCGGGGTCGTCCGGATCGCCGCTCTCGGGCACGACGAACGCCTTCGGCGTCTCACCCCACTGGTCGCTGGGGGCCGGGATGACCGCCACGTCAGATATTTCGGGGTGGTCGAACAGCGTGTCCTCGAGTTCGATGCTCGAGATGTTCTCGCCGCCGGAGATGATGATGTCCTTCTTGCGGTCCTGGATCGAGACCATCCCGTTCTCGTCGACGGTCGCGAGGTCGCCCATGTGGTAGTAGCCCTCGACGCGATCGGTAAAGGCCTCCTCGGTCTCCTCGGGCTTGTTCCAGTACTTCTCCATGACTTGATTGCCCCTGACGACGATCTCACCGATCGAGGCGTCGTCGCGGGCCACGTCGGTACCGTCCTCGTCGACGACGCGGATTTCCGTGCCGAGGAAGCCGATTCCCTGCCGTTTCTTGATCGCGAACCGATCACCGCTGTCGTCGTCGAACGTCCGTCGAGCGTCGGAGGTCGTAATCAGCGGTCCGGTTTCGGTCGCGCCGTAGACGTGTTTCAGGTACCAGCCGAACTCGTCCTCGACGGTGCGGATGGTTGCCTCCGGCGGCGCTGATCCGGCGGTCGCAATTCGGATGTCGTTCTCGCCCGTCGTTGTGGGGTCGTTTTCGTCGTAGTAGTCACTTAGCATGTTCAGCACCGTCGGCGCACAACACATGTAGGAGATATCCTCCTTTCGGACCGCCTCGAAGATGTCCCCGGCGTCGACACCGCGGGTACAGACGTGTTTCGCGCCCATGCCGGTGATCGCGTAGATGTGGCCCCAACCGTTGACGTGGAACATCGGCAACGTCCAGAGGTAGCTGTCGTCGTCGCGAATCTCCTGGTGGATGCTGATCAGGTACGCGTGGAGCGTCTCCGCGCGATGGGTTCGACAGACGCCTTTCGGGTCGCCAGTAGTCCCAGAGGTGTAGTTGATGGTGATAATCTCGTCTTCGTGCATTTCGGGGCGGTCGTACTCGGTGCCCGCCTCCTCGAGGATATCGTCGAACTTCTCCCATTCACCGTCGACACTTTCAGCATCGTTCGTGATGAACGTCTCCACCGGCACCTCCTCCCGAATTGGCTCGATCTTATCCGCGAAGTCGTAGTCGGCGTAGACGGCGTCGACCTCCGCGTCCTCGAGCATGTAGGAGAAATCGTCCGGCGTCAGCCGGTAGTTCAGCGGCATATGGATCGCCCCGGTCTGCATCGTCCCGTAGGCCGCCTCGAGGTGGTAGTGCGTGTTCGGATCCAGGACGGCGACCCGATCGCCCTTCTCGATGCCGCGTTCCTGTAACGCCGCCGAGAACCGGTCGGCGCGCTCCCCCAGTTCGCCGTAGGTGAACCGTTCATCCGTCGTGGCGACGACCGCTTCGTCGTCGCCGTAGTGCGTCCGTGCCCGGTCAAGAAAGTCCGTTGTGAGCAGTGGCTTGTGCATTAATACCACACGTTCGGTCCTTCACTGACGAGACGTACAGAAGTTTCGGTCGCTCGCAGTTCGGTATCCTCCGGCTCAAGCGCGTGATGAATTCCAGATGCCGGACGGGTCGGAAACGACCTAATCGTCACTGAATTCGAGGTCAGTTTCTGACGACGCGAATCTGCGCGTTCGGATGCTCGTCGACGTAGTTGCTGTCGGACGGCGGAACGATGTCCAGTTCGATCGTCCCCGTATCTTGATCGTCGCGAAGCGACTGCCGACCGTCGAAATTCAACACCGCCTGGTGGTCCTCGAGGTCGTCGTAGGTTCCCTCGAGTTCGTCGGGGACGGTACCCGTCTCGGCGTGGACAACGCCCTCGAGTTGTGCTGATCCGGCGGTAGCGATCACCGTCGCATCCGAGACGTTGTTACCGTCCTCGTCGATGACCGAGACGACGACTTCCGCGGTTTTTCCGGTCGCGCCCGCGTCGATGTGCTGGTCTTTGTCCACAATCTCGACCGTCGTTTGGATCACGGACTCGACGTCCTGACCGGAGACGTCGACGACGCCGGCGTACCACGTCCCCTCGATCTCGATCGCAAGGACGTCCATCAACTCCGATACTACCTCCTCATCGGCCTCGAGGTCGAGTTCGTAGGTGAGCCATTCGCCCGCCGTCACCTCGGTGTCCAGTTCGTCGCGGGCCGCCTCGATCACGTCGTGGTCGTCCGTCGACTCGACACAGTTCGCGTCCGTGAGATCGTAGTCCTCGGCGGCGTCGGCAAACCGATCCTCGAGGTAGTCGACGAAGAACTCCCGGTCGTACTCTCCGAGATACTCGTGAGGGTAGTACTCTCCGGCCCCCTCGAACTCACCCTCGAAGGTCGTCTCGAGGAACCCGGTGCCAGCCTCGCAGGCGGTCGCGTACGTCTCGTCTTCGTCGGCGGGATCGTCGTCACCGTTTTCGGGCCCGCTCCCGGCGTCGGCTGTCGTGTCGTCATCGTCATCATCACTCGATTCGCTACGAAACTCGTCGAGACAGCCGGCGACGCCGACCGTCAGACTGCCAGCCGCCGCTGTGGAGAGCAGCCGTCGCCGCGAAATTCGATCGCCCATACACAATCATGTTGGTTGGAATGAAATAACTATTGTCATTACTTCCAGACCGTCAGCGTTCGGGCGCCGCTCGGGCTGGCCGATCGACTATCGGTGAGATCGAACCGGGAGAAATGGAATAGCGAAACCGTGCCGATCAGTCGGCCGAGACTTCGGCGGCTTCCGTCTCGTCTTCGCGGTAGTGCTCTGCGATGAGGTCCTCGTCGATCCGGTTGAGGGACTCCTTCGGGAGCTCCGACAGAAGGTCCCAGCCGAGTTCGATCGTGTCGTCGATCGAGCGGTTGTTGTCGTACCCCTGCTGGATGAACTCCTCCTCGAACCGGTCGGCGAAGTCGAGATACTTGTTGTCCAGTTCGGAGAGCGCCTCGCGACCGACGATGTTCACGAGGTCGCGCAGGTCTTCACCCTCCGCGTACGCGGCGTACATCTGGTCGGAGACGTCGGCGTGGTCGCCGCGGGTCAGCCCCTCGCCGATACCGTCGTCCATCAGTCGGGACAGCGACGGCAGGACGTTGATCGGCGGCTCGATCCCCTGACTGTTCAGGTCTCGATCCATCACGATCTGGCCCTCCGTAATGTAGCCGGTCAGGTCCGGAATCGGGTGGGTGTCGTCGTCGCCGGGCATCGTCAGGATCGGAATCTGCGTCACCGACCCCTCTTTGCCCTCGATTCGACCGGCGCGCTCGTAGAGCTGTGCCAGGTCGGTGTACATGTATCCGGGGTAGCCACGCCGACCCGGAACCTCCTCACGCGCGGCACCGATCTCACGAAGCGCCTCACAGTAGTTCGTGATGTCGGTGAGGATGACCAGTACGTGGTAGCCTTTCTCGAAGGCGAGGTACTCCGCCGTCGTCAGGGCGAGTCGCGGCGTGACCGTCCGCTCGACTGCGGGGTCGTCCGCGAGGTTCATGAAGACGACCGAGCGCTCGAGTGCGCCGGTGCGTTCGAAGTCGTCCATGAACTCGTTTGCTTCCTCGGCGGTAATTCCCATCGCACCGAAGATGACTGCGAACTCCGACCCCTCGTCGTCGCCTTCCTCTTCCTCGGGCACCGACGCCTGCCGGGCGATCTGGAGCGCGAGGTCGTTGTGGGGGAGGCCGGAGCCCGAGAAGATCGGGAGCTTCTGGCCGCGAACGAGCGTGTTCATGCCGTCGATACCGGAGACGCCGGTCTGGATAAACTCCTCTGGGTACTCGCGGGAGTAGGGGTTGATCGCCTTGCCGACGATATCGATGCGATCGTCGGGGACGATCTCCGGACCGCCGTCGATCGGGTTGCCGGAGCCGTCGAGCACCCGTCCGAGGAGATCCTCGGTGACGGGCATCTTCATCGTCTCGCCCAGGAATCGAACGGAAGCGTTGCGGTCGATACCGCCCGTTCCCTCGAACACCTGGATCGAGACGACGCCCTCGCTCGATTCCAGCACCTGTCCGCGCAGCGTTCGGCCGTCGTCGGTTTCGATCTCGACGATCTCGTCGTAACCGACGGGTTCGTCGACCTCGGCGAACACCAGCGGGCCGCTGATTTCCGTGATTGTTTGGTACTCTTTCATCGTTAGTACAGTGCTCTGATCTGCGATTCGATATCGGATTCGAGTTCGTCGATGTACTCGTTCCACTCCTCCGCCGTCGCCATCCGGTTGAGCCGCGGGAGGGCGTCGGCGTCCTGAATCTCCTCGGCCGGAACGCCAGCGTCGAGCGCCTCGAAGGCCTCGTCGTTGAACGTCCGGATCGCCTGGAGCATCCGGTAGGTCTTCTTCGGGTCGCAGTAGGTGTCGACGTCGTGGAACGCGTTCTGCTGGAGCCAGGCTTCACGCAGGTAGCGTGCGACCTCGAGGGTCAGCTGCTGGTCTTCCGGCAGGGCGTCCTTGCCGACGAGCTGGACGATCTCCTGCAGTTCGGCCTCCTCGTCGAGCACGTCGACCGCCCACTGGCGAACCTCCGGCCAGTCTTCGGCGACGTTCTCTCGGAACCAGGGGTCGAGCTGCTGTCGATACAGCGAGTACGACTCGTTCCAGTTGATCGAGGGGAAGTGCCGACGCTCCGCGAGGTCGGCGTCCAGCGCCCAGAACGTCTTGACGATACGCAGGGTGTTCTGCGTGACGGGTTCCGAGAAGTCGCCGCCGGGCGGCGAGACGGCACCGATCGCCGTCACCGATCCCTCGTCGCCGTTGAGCAGTTGGAACTTGCCGGCGCGCTCGTAGAACTCCGAGAGCGAGGCGGCCAGATATGCGGGATACCCCTCTTCGCCGGGCATCTCCTCGAGTCGGCTCGAAATCTCGCGCATGGCCTCGGCCCACCGGGAGGTGGAGTCGGCCATCAGCGCGACGTCGTAGCCCATGTCGCGGAAGTACTCCGCGATGGTGATCCCCGTGTAGATACAGGACTCTCGGGCTGCGACCGGCATGTTGGACGTGTTCGCGATGAGACACGTCCGGGACATGAGCGGCTTGCCCGTCTGCGGGTCTTCCAGTTCGGGGAAGTCCTCGATGACCTCGGTCATCTCGTTGCCGCGTTCGCCACAACCGACGTAGACGACGATGTCCGCGTCGGCCCACTTGGCGAGTTGGTGCTGGGTGACCGTCTTCCCGGAGCCGAACGGACCGGGAATCGCGGCCGTCCCACCTTTCGCGATCGGGAAGAGGCCGTCGAGAATTCGCTGCCCCGACACGAGGGGGATCGTCGGCGTCTCCTTCGTCTCTGCGGGGCGAGCCTCACGAACGGGCCACTCCTGGTGCATCGTGATCTCCTCGCCGGAGTCGAGTTCGACGACGGTTTCGTCGACCGTGAACTCACCGCTCTCGGTCGCCGTCACTTCGCCACCCTCGTAGTCTGGCGGGACCATCACGCGGTGCGTGATGCTCTCGGTCTCGGGCACTTCACCGACGACGTCGCCGGCTTCGACTGCGTCACCGACCTCGACGGTCGGAGTGAACTCCCACTCCGTCTCGAAGTCGATCCCGGGGGCGTCGACCCCGCGGTCCAAGAACGCCGTCCCCATCTTCTCCTCGAGGACGTCGAGCGGGCGCTGGACACCGTCGTAGATGGCGTCCAGCACACCGGGTCCGAGGTCGACGGAGAGCGGTTCGCCCGTGTTCTCGACGGGTTCGCCCGGGCCGACGCCGGAGGTTTCTTCGTACACCTGAATCGTGGTCAGGTTCCCTTCGATCTCGATGACCTCGCCCATCAGCCCTTCGTCACCGACGTAGACGACGTCGTTCATCCGGGCGTCGAGGTCCGCGGCGGTCACGACCGGACCGCTCACGCTTTCGATTACACCGTCTTCGTCGACGGTCTGGGTGTCTTCTGCCTGGCTCATAGTTTATTGTTCGTCTTCGTCCATCAGGTCGATACCGATCGCACGCTTGATCTGGTCGCGCAGTCCGCCGCCGCCGGTTCCGCTTCCGATCGTGACGACGACCGGCTCGACGCTCGTCTCGACGGTCTGGCGCACGTTCCGCGAGAGGAACTCCAGATCGTCGTCGTGCATGACGACGATCCCGACGCCGTCGTCCTCGAGGACGTCCGTGACGGCGTCGTCGAGGTCGCTTTCCTTCTCGTCGTCCGGGACGTTCTCGAAGCGACGGACTCCCGCGAGGCGGAAGCCGGTCGTGAACTCCGGACTGCCGACGACTGCGATTTCCTGACTCATAGGATCACCAGCTCCTCTTCGATCTCGCTCTCCTCGAGTCCGACCTCGCGTCCGCGAGCGATCGCACGGATGTTCTCGACCTCGCGCTCCTTGGCGAGGATGTACGACAGCACGGCCGAGATCGAGGCCGGGTAGATGCTCGAGAGCGTATCCGCGTACTCGAGCAGCGCAGCGTCTAGTGCGTGCTCGAACTGGATAAGGCTGTCAGCGTTCCGCAGCCGATCCATCGCCCCCGAGAGGCGCTTGCCGTAGCGTTTGTTCTCGCCGATGTGATCGACGAGCGCGTCGTAATCGTTGACGAGCCGGCTCAGCTCCGACTGGTCGAACAGGACGCCGCCCTCGATATAGTAGGACGCGGGATCGAGGTCGGCACCGCTGCGAGCGAGTCGCAGGGCGTTCCGGGCGTTCCGGAAGTCGATCTCGGCCTGCAGGAACTCGACGTACTTCGCTTCCGGCCCCTCCTGGGGCTCGGCAATCGGTCCGCGGGAGAGGTCGTCGAGCAGGTGCTCGTAGAACTCCCGGTCGAGCGCGTTCTCGAGGGGGACGAGCGCGCCGGTCTCTTCGAACTCCTCGTACGCTTCCGTGAGGGGATCGTAGTAGATCGTTCGGTTGAGGACTTCGATCGCGTCCTCGATCTCGTCGACCTCGAGCAGTCGATCGATCATCGCCTCATCGAGTTCACCGGCCATGATCAGGTCCGTCCTGATCTCCTCGGGATCGGTTTCGGTGTAGATCCCGCGGATGATCGTCTTCAGGTTCCAGACGTCGAACTTCCGGAGGTAGCGGGCGATGAGGTCGTACAGTCGACCGTCCGACCAGTCGAGCAAGTCCTGGAAGTGTTTCGCGAGGTTCCGGTTCAGCGCGTACTCGATCAGGTCGACACCCGAGAAGCGTGCACCGAGTTCGTTGATCTCGCGTTCGTACTCCGATTCTTCCATGAACCGTGCGATCCCGCTCGGCCCCATCCGGATCAGCTTCCGATAGTCTTCGTCCGCGAACAGCGAGGCTCGGCGTGACCGAACGCGAGCGTTCACGTATTCCGGATTCGAGGCGCCTACGCTCATTGTTCGAAGAGTCTGTTGCTGATCTCCCGGAGGTTGTCTTCCCAGACGTCCTCGAGCAGCGAGTCGAACGTGTTGTTGACTCGGACTCGAGACTGGTCGCTCTCGACGACGACGCCGCCGAGGCAATCGTACTCGCCGGCGTACTCGTAGCCCTCGTAGTCGTCGAGGATCGACGTGATCAGTTCCTCGTCGCTCTCGCGACCGTAGACGTTGACGTCGTCGCCCTCGTCGAACTCCTCGCTTGCCCCATCGAGGAGCGTTCGCGTCAGTTCCTCGCGAGTGTCTCCCTCGAGGGCGGCGAGCTCGTCTTCGACCTGCTCGCGAACGTCGCCGAGGACGTCACGGCGGGCCTCCAGGCGCTTCTGTTTCGCCTCCAGTTTCGCACTGGAGAGTCGCTGTTCGCGAAGCTGCTCGATCTCGCGCTCGACCGCCTGCTCCGCATCGCTGAGGATCTCCTCGGCGTCCTCCTCGGCGGCCGATTCGATCTCGTCGGCGCGCGCTTCGCCCTCGGCGCGGATGTCCTCCGCACGCGCGTGGGCCTCTTCTCGAATGTCTTCTACGACTGTATCCAAACTCATTGGTGAGAGAAGGGGGGGTTGTTTTAGACGATGAAGACGACAACCAGTGCCAGGATCACGAGCGTCTCCGGAAGGACGGTCATGATCAGGCCTGGAACGAACATATCGTCGTCCTCAGCCATTGCGCCGACTGCTGCGGCGCCGATACCTCGTTCCGCATATCCGGCTGCGAGTGCCGCGAGACCGACTGCCAGTGCCGCTGCACCTTCGTTCTCGAGGGTTGGGCCGCTCACTTCTTCTGCTTGCAGTGCAACATCCGCCAGTTCAGGTCCGAGTTCAAGTGCCATTGTAGTTAGTCCTCACTGTGATTTCGATCGTGTCCGAACGGTTCGTAGTTCTTTCCACCGCCTTCATAAAACTTCCCAAAGAACTCGACGTACTCAAGCCTGATACCCTGTAATCCGGCACTTGTGATACCAAGTAACAAGACCAGAATGTGTCCGAGTACCAGCACGAGAACGCCGAGTGCGAAGGCGGCGATCGCGACTGCTCCGTCGCCGATGTAGAACAGGCCATCGAACATGACCTGTCCGTCCTCGGGTCCGTAGCCGGTCCAAGGCGCCATGAAGGGGCGTGCCCCCTCAGGCGTCTGGACGGCTCCGAAGGTCAGCAGGTTGACGACGAACGCCATCCCACCCTTTGCGAGCAAGACGGCGGTCATTCGTGCGTAGGAGACGACGTGTGCGAACGGCATGGCGAACTCGGCCAGTTCGACCGGGTCGCCGACTGCCAGGAGCACGACGCCGAGGATGACTGCCAGAAGCGGCAGTGTAATCTCGACGCC
Source organism: Natronorubrum amylolyticum (assembly GCF_052040145.1). Lineage (NCBI taxonomy): Archaea > Methanobacteriati > Methanobacteriota > Halobacteria > Halobacteriales > Natrialbaceae > Natronorubrum > Natronorubrum amylolyticum. The sequence goes on along the minus strand of NZ_JBPPFW010000002.1, from coordinate 749,230 downwards.
GCCGATCGCGAACAGATCCATCATCGGGAAGCCGCTGAATCCGAACGCGAACGGCTCGCCGTCGAACGCGGTGTAGATGAAGTCGGGCTTGACGTGCGCTGCCTGCTCCGTGAACACCCACACCCAGAGTCCGTTGAGCATCAGGAGCCACGAGCCGCTGTGGGTGATCGCACCCCAGAGACCGTGACCGTGCTGGATGTTCTCGACGAAGTCGAGGATCCAGCCGATGTTCAGGTGAAGCACTCCGAGTGCGACGGCGACGATCAGCCAGGCGTTGACGAACTCTGCCGTCGCTGGCGAGAGTCCCTTGTCTCCCATCGGCGCACCGCCGTCGCCGAAGATCATGTAGCCGAGTTCGTGGAGTCCGAAGAACTCCCCGAACAGGATCCCGAAGACGATGGTGAACGCGCCACACCACATGGCGACACCACCGAGACTCGTGATCCCCGGGCTATCGAAGCTCTGATACATGTAGAATCCGGTCAGCACGTACAAGAGTCCGTACCCGACGTCACTGATCATGAACCCGAAGAACAGCGGGAACGTCAGGAACAGGAAGATCGTGGGATCGAGTTCGTTGTACTTCGGTCGATTGACCGCCTGTACCAGCGTTTCGAACGGCTTGGCTGCCGACGGATTCTTCTGAATCGTCGGCGGCTCGTCGCTCATCGTCACGGCCGAGCCACCGTCCGTCATGGCCTTCTGCTGCTGGCCATCTTCTTCCGCAGCCGCATCTTCGTCGTCTTTCGCCGCCTGGGTACCCTGCTGGATATCCTCCGTGTGGGTTTTCCCGTGACGGTCGTAGCTCGCTCGCTCGAGCTCTTCGATCTCGACGCTCTCGCCGACGGCGTCGTTCAGCGACGCGACGAGATCGTCGTACTCGTCGCTCGGGATCCATCCCTCTGCGATGAACGCCCGACCCGTCGTTGCGAACTGCAGCGGCGCGTCGGCTTGCTGGACCTCGACGGTCAGCTCTTCCTCGACGGCCAGCAGAAAGCCGGCCTCGTTCGCCTTGATCTGCTCGAGTTCGGCGTCGATATCTTCGATCTCGTACTCGAGCTCGCGTTTGCGTTCCGACAGCTCGTCGACGTACGCACTCGGCGTCTGGTCGGTCTCCGGCACCGGGTGCCGGGTGAATTCGACGCCGACCAGGGCGTCATCGATCGGACTCGAACCGGCGTCTGCGGTGGGTGCGGCCACGATAGCCACGACGTCGCCACCGGTGAACGTCTCGTAGGCTCGAATCTCGTCGGAGGCGGCGACGGCGTCTTCGACTTGGGCGCGCGGCCCTTCGCCGACGACGACGTCGACCGTGTCGTACCCCGACAGGAGGTCGAGGTCGATTCCGAGCTCTGCGAAGGGAGCAACGCGGCCGATCTTCTCTTCGACCTGTCGAAGCTCCTCGCGGGTCTCGCTGCGCTGGTCGTCGAGCTCGTTGACCCGCGTTCGGATCTCCTCGATGCGTGACTCCCAGTTCTCCTCGAGGGCCCCCGGTTCGGCCTCGTCGGCCGACAGCTTCAGGGTACTCTCGAGGGCGCGGACTGTCACCAGCTTCTCGGAAGCGTCGTCGGCTCCTTCGATGGGGTTCCCGTTGTCGAACCCCTCCCAGGAGCCGTCGTAGTCCGAGAGGTGAACCAGATTCAGTCCGTGGATCGTCTCGATGACCGCGGGCATAACGCCCTTGGAACCGGTCACCGAGACCTTGCTCATCCGTTCAGGTCTGAGCATGGACGTCCTCCTGGAACAGTTCGACGACGTGGTTCGTCACTTCGTCGACCCGATCCTGGGCACGTTCGGCTAGCGCCGCACGCTCCTGTTCTCCTTCCTCGAGGACGCGTTCGCACTCCTCGTCGATCTCTTCGCGCGCCGCCTCTAGCTGGCGCTCCTTGAGATCCCGCGCTTCTTGTTCCGCTTCCGTGCGAATCTCCTCGGCACGTTTCCGGGCCTCGGCTATTCGCTCGTCGCGGTCGTTCTGTGCCAATGCGACGATCTCGTCGGCTTCCTCTTCCGCCGACTGTATTCGTTCGAGAACCTCTGGCCTCGGCATACTCTAAGCGGGTGGACGTTTACAAGGGCGCGTATATGGTAGTTGCGAAAGTCACCCAGCAATTTTGCACACAGCGGCATCGGTCTGTGCCGATTAATCACGTTTCGTGACCGACGGGAACAGCAGACATATCCCGATCCGGCTGAAATCCACCCACAATGGGAATCCTCGAGAACAAGGCCAGAGCCCGACTGTTCTACAAGTACCTCTCGAAGGTGTACGACCAGGTTAATCCCTTCATCTGGAACGAGGAGATGCGCGCCGACGCCCTCGAACTGCTCGATCTCGAGGCCGACACGACCGTCCTCGACGTCGGCTGTGGCACCGGGTTCGCGACCGAAGGACTGCTCGAGCACGTCGACGAGGTGTACGCGCTCGATCAGAGCGAACACCAGCTCGAGCAGGCCTACGCGAAACTCGGAAAACGCGCTCCGCCGGTTCACTTCCACCGCGGCGACGCCGAACGGCTGCCGTTCGCGACGGATACGTTCGACGTCGTCTGGTCGTCCGGTTCGATCGAGTACTGGCCGAATCCGATCCTCGCGCTCCGGGAGTTCCGCCGCGTCCTGAAACCCGGCGGTCAGGTGCTCGTCGTCGGGCCGAACTACCCCGACAGCGTCGTCGCACAGAAACTCGCCGACTCGATCATGCTCTTCTACGATGAGTACGAGGCCGACCGGATGTTCAAACGGGCCGGTTTCGAGGACGTCAAACACCTGTTCCAGGGGCCGTCCTACGATCCGGACGTCGCGATCACAACGATCGGTCGCGCTCCGGAATAGTTCGCCAAGAGCTATTTTGCAGTCGACTCGAGTGCAGCCACCCGATGCCCATCTACTACAAGGGTGACGCGAATTGAATCACCGGGCTCGATTTCGGGGTCATTTGTGTCGGCGACGGCGACACCCACACGCTCTCCAGCCCGCCATTCGGGGTCTGTTGCGGCGTTAAACGGTCCGTCAGGAGCTCCATCGAATCCACTTGCACCGACGAACGGAACAGGCGGCTGATCCGTTAATTCCTCACCGTCTACAGCGACCGTTACCGATAGCGCCTCGACATCGATCGAATCACCCGCGATGTGCTCGATCGTAATTGTTGACTCCTCGCCATCGACCGAGAGCTCGAATGTCGCGGCTGGGCCAGGGCCACCCGACTCGAGCGACCATGCCCCGATGCCGATCGCGAGAACGGCCGCCAGACAGACGGTGAGCGCGAGCAGTGCAGCGACACCGACTACCGGGCTTACACCTCGTCTAACTCGGCGTATTCTGCTCTCACGTGCGGTCAGAGACGCTACGATCGGGTCGTCGTTCACGTATTGTTCTGGCCGCCCCTTCCGAAATAAACGTTCGTCCGATCCGAAGGGTGGTGTTCAAATAAGGTTGAAGGAGCGAGGCGTGGCGTTTTCAAAATGATTCATCCCGAAAATGCACGTCTCAGTTCTAGTGTCAGTCAGATTGACTTGGGTTTGTGGAGCGAGAGGCAACATCGCGACTATTGATGAAGCTCAGTATTCAGTTTCATCTCGCGGGACTCCCGCTCTCGAATACTGTTCGAATTCTCCATATGTTCGGTGTTGAACGGATTTGAACCACCGTCCATAACTGGTTCACAAAGCTGATCTACAGCCAGATTTTGGTCGGAATCCGGATCAGGTTGCGGTTGATCAAACAGTGATCCGACTCAACAACGGGCAGTACTGGCTGTATGCTGCGGTTAATCCCGAATCAAACGCATTACACCATACACAGCTCGAACCGACCAGAACCAAAGTGATAGCAAGTTCGTTCATTGCAGAACTGCGCGAGAAACACGATCTCGACGACGCTGTGTTTCTCGTCGACGGCGACAAAGCACTGAATTACGCCTGCCAACGACATGACCTCGATTTCAGATACGAATGCGACGGAAATCGAAACAGCGTCGAACGTGTCTTTCGAGAAGTATAACAACGAACCTCTTCGTTCTCAAACTGTTTTAGTAATGCATACGCGGAAACAGCTGACGAGTGGCTCAGATCATTCCCTTTGCGTGGAATCAGCTTATCTGTACACGATGGTATCGGCGCGTCCCACACATTTGGTCGCTCGTTCTTTCGTGTATTTTACCGGAGAATTCAGTACCGGTAACAGTTCATCCTCCCTCGATGTGTCATACGGATCGCTGTACGTCATTTCCGGTGCAACCACGACCGTTCTGCGGTTGTACCGGTAAACCGTTACAGCAGACCGTATCAGTCGTTCGGCACCGTCGTCTCGAGCGTGTTCGTTCCCGTCTCGACCGTCAGATCGTACGATCCTGCGGGTGGAACGAGCCAGATGATGCCGTCAGTATCGGTTGCACCAATCTCGAACGCATCGACCGAAACCGTCGCCGTCTCGGGCTCGCCGGTTTCAGCGTCAGTCACTGTTATTTCGACCGGTCCGTTCGACGGCGTCTCGTTGAATGCCACTTCAAGGCCGTCGTCAGATACAGTTTCTCTTTCGGTCACTGGCTGTGTCGCAAGCGATAGCTCCTGGACTTCGCGGTAGACGTCACCGCTTCGCCCATCGAGATAGATCTCGAGGTCACCATGATCGTGTGCCGTTTCGACGCGGAACAGCTGTAGCGTTGTGAACTCTTCTGCTGACGGACTCGAGGAGTGCTCGAACGCCCACGGGTAGAGCTCTTCTTTCGTGTAGTCGAACGCTTCGCTGACGTCGTCAAGTTCGCTCGTCTGGTCGTCCGCCCGATTGTCGAAGCGTGTCGTCTCACGGACGTAATTTTCACCGACAGTCGAGAGACTGTATCCGTTTTCAGATGTCTGAATTGCGACGATTTGCGTCATTTCGTGATCGCTTGCGACGGTATCGAGCGTCGACCGAATGGGTGTCCGATGCATTTCGAGTGCATTCTGTTTGTCGTCGACGGACAGTCCCCATCCAGAAATTCGCTCAGTGCGCTTTTCAAGTGACTCGAGTGTCTCGGAGAGTACCGCTGCTTCGTGATGATTCTGGAGCAACGTTTGCAGAAGCTCGGTTCCCGAGAGTTCGCCGTTCGAATGAGCGACAACCGCCCGTTCTTCCCGCTCCTCGAGGGCCAAAATCCGCTCTTCGACCTGTTGGAATCCGTTTCTGACGATCTGCTCTCGTTCCTCGTTGGAGGCATCCTCGAACTCGCTGTCGACGATGGCGTACTGTTCGTAGTCGATTCTGAGCTCATTGTCAGTTGCCGCGAGTGCCATTCCGAGATCGGAGCCGTACTCGGTGTATTCGCTTCGGACTTCGCTGGTAAGCTCGAGACGGTTCGTCGTCTCATCGACTTCTGTTAATGGTTCATCGTGTGGCAGGAGCATATTCTGCTGGAGGGCATTCTGTTGGAGGGCTCCGTCGTCGTCTGCTACTGGGACATCACCTTCAAATCCCGCAGCGAGGGCGGGAACCGCAAAAAGCGAAGAGACCACCAGCAACACGAGGAGAAAAGGGATCGCGTTATTCATCGGCCCACTATATACGCTCCGGATATAAAAGATGGTCGTAACGGAGACGTTCAATATCGATGAACTCATATCTGCGACGGTTGCTCCATTCCACTAGTAACGTTTTATTTTCGGATGGAAAGGGTTTTTTCCCCCGGGAAACCACCCGTTGGTACGCATGCGGTTATTTACCGCCGTTACATTCGCCCTCACAATCCTCCTCGTGACGTCTACGGTGGGGGCAGTCGCCATTACGGCGCCTCTGCCCGAGCCCACGCCGTCAGTCAACGATCGGTACCCGTCCGAACCAGCTTCCTCCACGATTCAGGAGCAACAATCTCAATTATCGGCTCTTTCGGCACAATCTGAGCCATCCGCGAACGATCCGAAGCAAGTGATACGGATCGACGTTCGAGACAATGGCGATGCTCGATGGACGATCGAAAGTCGGTTCCTGTTGACCGACGGTGATGATGTAGAGAGCTTCAACGAGTTTGCCACAGCCGTTACAGCAGGCGAACGCGATGTCGCATACGACCGCCAGTGGTTTGAGCGACAGGCTACCGACGCTGAGGCGGCTACCGACCGCAGCATGTCGATCGAGAACGCCGGCTGGGACGAGCCACGTATCGAGGAACTCGAGGACGACGATATCTCGCCGGATGAGATCGACGACGAAGAAACCGCTCACGTCGGCATCATTTCCTACTCCGTCACCTGGACGAACTTCGCGACCGTCGATGATAACCGGATCTACTTCGGTGACGCGTTCCAGACGGACAACCCCTGGTTCCCCGCACTGTGGGACGGCCAGCACCTCGAGATCGAATCACCTCCCGATTACGCCCTCGAGACGCCAACGCAACTCGAGTGGACCGGCCCCTACCAGTTCGGAGAAGACGAACTTCAGATCATCTTCGTCCGTAGCGGGGGTGACTCCACCTCCGTCGCTGGCTCTGTGGTGTCGGGCTGGATGATCGGTGGTATTGTTGTACTCCTCTTCCTCGTCGGGGCGGGAAGCTATCTCTTTGCGCGCCGAGGCCCAGAAACCGACCTCCCCGCACCAGTCGATCGCATTCCCGACCGAGCCGCCGCGCTCGGAATCGCTGCTCACGTCGCTCAACTTCGATCACGCGTCCGCGCTCAACTCGGACGGGAGCAGCAGCAGCCGGCTACAACCGATACCAATGGCAGCACGGTTCAGTCAGCTCCCGGGACCGCTAGTGACGCTGACGGCGCCGACCGACGGTCTGGTGCGACCGGGACACGACTCGAGTACGAGGAGGAGTCCGACGACGAGATCGATCTCGAACTGCTGAGCGACGAGGAGCGCGTCCTCCGGATGCTCACGCGAAACGGCGGGCGGATGAAACAGGCCTCGATCGTCAAAGAGACCGGCTGGTCGAACGCCAAGGTTTCCCAACTCCTCTCGCAGATGGACGACGACGAGGAGATCGAGAAGCTCCGGATCGGTCGGGAGAACCTCATCACGCTCCCCGAAGTCGATCCGACCGAACTGGATTGACGACGACCGCTTTCTCGTCGGGTTCGCTCCGCTCACCGTCGCTGCTCACGGACGCTTTGCGTCCGTTCGCACGGTTAGCGGGACTGCCGGTCCCGCTTCACTCCAAAAATCTCCACCAAAAAGCCGCTCACTCCTTCCAGTCGTTCGCGGTACTCACACCAACGGCGTCCGCTCGACGACCTGCCACGTGGACCTTTTTCTCGTCGGGTTCGCTCCGCTCACCCTCCTCCAAAAATCTCCACCAAAAAGCCGCTCACTCCTTCCAGTCGTTCGCGGTACTCACACCAACGGCGTCCGCTCGACGACCTGGCCGTCGTACGTCGGATACTGTTCCACGATTTCGCCGTCCTCGAGATCACCCTCGTCGATCATCTCCTCGAGGAGCCACCAGGCGATCTCGACGTGATCCGTTTTGACGGTGTAGAACTCCTCGGGGACGCCAAGCGCTTCGAAACGTTCGGGTTCGGCGCGGGTCTTGCCGTAGACGAGCGTGCCGTCGTCGGTGATGTCGTCGAACTCCCGGCGAATGTTTCGGGCCATGCGCTTCAGGCGACGGCGGTGCTGGGCGGCGTCCTTGAAGACGGAGGTGCAGAAGTAGACTTTCTCGTGGTCGCCCATCACCTCGAGGATCTCCTCGCGGGAGCCCTCGACGGCGCTCATGTGGTCCTCTTTGAGTTCGAAGCCCTCCTCCTGCATCCGGCGGTAGTTCCCGTCGCTCATCTCGAACTCGTTGACGTTACAGAAATCGGCCGCTCCCTCGTCGAGAAAGTCGAGGAACTCCGGCTCAGGGCGGATGCCGGGGATTTCGAAGGCCGGGGTGAGCCCCTCCTCGCGGGCGATGTAGAGGATTTCCTCCCACTCGGTGCCGTGCATCTCGCCCCACAGCTCCAGCGGCGGGTGGAACCGAATCTCGTCGAGTCCGGCCTCGGAGAGCCGACGCATGTTCTCGCGGCCGCCCGGAATACCCGTATAGAGGTGGGTGTGATGGTCCTCGCCGAACTCGTCTTTCAGCAGTTCGAGGTAGTGACAGGTACGATCGAGGGCTTCCTGCGGTTCGCCGCCGGTGATCGACGTGCCCAGCGCGTCCATCCGGTGGGCCTCCGTGAGGACGTCTTCGTCGCTCTCGACGAGTCGTTCGTTCGCGTAGACGTCGGTGACGTTCTTGCGGTTCTCGCCGAGCGGGCAGTAAAAGCAGTCACGCTGGTCGCAGTAACCGTACACGAACAGCACCATCTTGCCGCCTTTCGCGCACTGCTCACAGCCCTTCGAGATCATTCGAGGAAACGTACTGGGCGCGCCCACAAAAGCCGTGCGAAACGAGCGCGCCGTGAGTCGACGGCTCACGCCACCTTCGAGCGTCGGTCATCTCCCGGTCGCGTTCCGAGCACTCTCTCGGCCGCATACTATTATACGGTGGCCTCCCAACGGAGGCTAGCTAATGTCTCCCGGGATCAGCGTCCTCTGTGTCGACGACGACCCGGACGTCCGGTCACTGACGGCGACCGCACTCGAGCGAACGAACGACGAACTGGACGTCGCGACGGCGAGCGGGAGCCACGAGGCGCTCGACCGAGTGGCGAACGGTGACGATCCCGACTGCATCGTCAGCGACTACGACATGCCCGAACTGAACGGTCTCGAGTTGCTCGAGGCGGTACGGATGGAGGATTCCGACCTCCCGTTCATCCTGTTCACCGGAAAGGGGTCCGAAGAGATCGCCAGCGAGGCGATCTCGGCTGGCGTGACCGACTACCTACAGAAAGGGTCCGGGCTGGATCGCTACGCGGTCCTCGCGAACCGAATCGAAAACGCCGTCGACCGCCGACGGACGGATCGGGCGCGCCGGGAGAGCGAACGTGAACTCGAGCGCTATCGGACGCTCGTGGAGTCGATGAGCGATCCGATGTACGTCCTCGACGAGACGGGGCGGTGTACCGTCGCGAACGAGGCGTTTTGCGAATTAGTCGGTGCCGACCGAGAGCGCGTTCTCGGGGCCCACATTTCGGCGTTTATCAGCAGACCGTCGCTCGAGCGCGGCGTCAAGACGGTTCGTCGACTACACGAGAACGGTCACGAGTCCGGTCGGTTCGAAGTCTCCGTCGGGGGTGACGACGGCGAGGAACGGATCGGCGAAGCGAACGTGACCGCGCTGACCGGCGAACGAGGCGAACGAACCGGATCGACCGCCGTGATCCGGGATATTACCGACCGAAAGCGACGCGAACGCGAACTCTCGAAGTACGAACGGATCATCGAACTCGCGCCGATCGCCCTGTTCATTCTCGACGCGGAGGCGACGATCGTCTGGTGTAACGACGAGTTCGCCGAGGCGTACGCCGAAGACGTCGACGAACTGCTCGGCACGCGGTTTCCGGCACTCGTCGAACGCGGCTACTACGACGAGGGTGTGATCGACAAGTACACCGACGAGGTACGCGCGCTCCTCTCCTCGTCGGTCGACCGCGAGCGAGCGAAGTACCAGGTGCAGTTTCGGAACGCAGCAGGGGAGGAACGTATCCACGACGTCCACACTAATCTCCTTCCGCTCGAGGACGGCGCGTTCACCGGCACGATTCACGCGATTCGCGATATCACGCGACGACGCCGATACCAGCGCGAACTGGAGCGCCAGAACGATCGACTCGAGGAGTTCGCCGGCGTCGTCAGTCACGATCTCAGGAACCCGCTGAACGTCGCTCAGGGGAGTCTGGAACTCCACGCGGAGGAGTGTCCGATCGAGACCGATGGTGAGACGGAGTCGATCGAACGGGTCCGCTGGTCGCTCGAGCGGATGGACGACCTGATCGAGGATCTCCTGTCGCTCGCCCGCCACGGTCGGACGGTCGGCGACCCCGAACCCGTCGACCTCGGGCGACTCGTCCGCGAGGCCTGGGAGGCCGTCGATACCGCCGGCGCGTCGCTCGAGTGTTCGACCGAGATCACGATCGCCGCCGACGAGAGCCGACTGCGAGCGCTGTTCGAGAATCTCTTCCGAAACGCCGTAGAGCACGGCTCAACGAGCCCTGCTTCGGAACCTCAGCAGGACGCTGTCGAACACGGTTCGACAAGCCCTCGGTCGCAAACTCCCGAGGACGCCGTGGAGCACGGTTCTACGGGCTCTCGGTCGCACACTCACGAGAACGCCGGAGCGCACGACGCACGGGTCGTGACCGTCACCGTGGGACGTCTCGAGGACGGCTCGACGAGCGGATTCTACGTCGCGGACGACGGCGCCGGCCTCGAGGGGGACCTCGACGAGATATTCGAGTACGGCCACACGACCGCCGACGACGGAACCGGTCTGGGACTGGCGATCGTCGACGGTATCGCCGACGCCCACGGCTGGACGGTCTCGGCCTGCGAGGGCGACTGCGGCGGCGCGCGCTTCGAACTCCGGGAAGTCTCGCTGCTCGAGGACGCGTCCGCCGAGGCGGAGTAGAGACACGCTATATCCGCGAGCCCGTTTCGGAACCGCCCCGACCGGCGTCTCGCCTCGAGCGCGGTCGTCGTCTGCCTCTCCCTCGAGCCGTCGTCTACATTCTGTCGTCCCCAGAAGATGGAAATACCCCGCGCCCGAACGTTCGTGCAGATGCTGCTGGTCCTCTGTGTCGACCTCGACGACGACCTCGGCCGGAAAACGGGCTTTTCGACGCCGGTCATCGGTCGGAATCCGGTCGAGGAAGCGGCCGTCGCCCTCGCGACCGCGGACCCGGAGGACTCCGACGTCAACGTCATCTTTCAGGGGTTACACATCTACGACGATCTCGACGGGCGCGACGAGAGCGTCGAAGTCGCCGTCGTCACCGGCAACGACGAAGGCGACGTTAAGGCAAATCGAGAGGTCGGCGACGAGGTCGATACGGTCCTCGCGAGCCTCTCGACCGCGGAGGACGTGACCGCGCTCGTGGTCACCGACGGCGCACAGGACGAGTCCGTCATCCCCATTATTCGGTCGCGGGTTCCGATCGACGGCGTTCGCCGCGTCGTCGTCCGACAGGCTCAGAACTTGGAGTCGATGTACTACACGATCAAACAGGTGTTGAACGACCCCGAGACGCGAGGGACGGTGCTGATTCCGCTGGGAATCCTCCTGCTCATCTACCCGCTCGCGCTGATCGGAAGCGTGCTGGATATGCCCGGTATCGTGCTCGGGACGACCTCCGCGCTCCTCGGGTTCTACCTCATCTCCCGCGGGCTCGGGCTCGGCGATCGACTCGACGCCGCCGTCGAACGCGGCCGACGGTCGCTGTACGCCGGCCGGACGACCCTGCTCGCCTACGTCGTCGCCGCGGCCCTGTTCGTCCTCGGCGGCGTCAGCGGAATGAACACCTTAGAGGAGGTCCAGGGGGCCACCGCGGACGATATCGGCGCGCCGGTCATGCTCGCCGCGTTCGCCTACGGCTCGATCCAATGGATCGCCGCCGCTGGACTCACCACCAGCCTCGGCCAGATCACCGACGAGTACATTGCGGGTCGGCTCGAGTGGCGATATCTCAACGCCCCCTTCTACGTCCTCTCGATCGCTATCGTCCTCCACGCGGTGAGCGCGTACTTCCTGAACGAGGTCGAGATCAACTACCTCGCGACTGCGCTGACGGTCGGGACGCTGCTGGGCATCGTGAGCACGCTCACGTTCGCCGTCCTCGAGTCGCGATTTTCGGACGAGGAGGGAGACCGCGAGCCGGAAGAGGGGACGAGACAGCGAGTATAGCGACAGCGCCCGCGGGAGGATGAGTAGAAAACAAGGATCGTCACCGTGCGGTTTCGACTCGAGTCATCGTTCCCGCTCGACCACGAACTCCGCCAGTTCGAGCAGGTAGTCTCTGGCCGCCGGATCGGCGACCTCGACCCGGTCGAGCGCGTCGATCGCGCGGTCCGACTCGGCTCGAGCGCGCGCGTTGGCCTCCTCGGGGGTGAGATCGGTGACCTGTACGACCGACGGCCGCTCGAGGGCGGCGTCGTGGCCGGTCGGTTTCCCCAGTTCCTCGGGGTCGGCGACTGCGTCCAGTACGTCGTCTCTGATCTGGAAGGCGACGCCGACGCGTTCGGCGTACTCGCCGAGCGCTTCGACGGTGACGGGGTCCGAGTCGGCCGCGATGGCCCCCAGCTCGGCGGCGGCCCGAAAGAGCGCCCCGGTCTTTCGGCGCGCCAGCGTCATGTACTCCTCCTCCGTCTCCGGCTCGGCCGACAGCTCCGTGGCCTCGCCGATACCGAGTTCGACCATCCCTCGGCGACGACCTGCGTCGCCTTCGGATCCGCGGAGAAGAGGGCAAAGGCCTCCCCGAGCAGGCCGTCGCTCGAGACGATGGCTGGCCCGTAACCGAACTCGGCCCACGCGCTGGTCGTCCCGCGGCGCAGTTCGGAGCGGTCGATGATGTCGTCGATGACGAGCGACGCGCTGTGGACGAGTTCGATCCCGACGCCGAAGTCCACCGCGTCCTCGGCCGACCCGCCGACGGTTTCACAGGCTAGCAGTGCGACCATCGGCCGGACGCGTTTGCCGCCCGAGAGCGCCGTGTGGCGGATCTCCTCTCTGAGCGAGTCCGGCTCGAGGGCGTCGATCACCTCGACGAGGCGCTCCTCGATCAGCGCCCGACGACGCTCCAGACGTTCCATTGCCAGCGCTTAGGACGGGGGTACAAAGTAGGTGACGGATCAGCCGAACTCAGGACTCGTCGACGCCATCGAACGAGAACGGCTGGTCCGTTGGTTCCGGCTCCGACGTGTTCGCTTCCGGCTCCGCCGTTGCGGAATCTTCAGTATCGGTCTGTTCAGCATCCGTCTCGGTCGGTTTGCCGTCAATCTGTTCACCGTCCGTCTCGGTCTGTTCGCCCGCCTCGAATGTCAGTTCAGTTCCCGTCTCGGCCGCTTCGTCGGCTTCGTCAGTCAGTTCGGGGTCGGCGTCGGTCGACCAGGACTGCGAGCTTCGGTCGGTATCGAAGCGGTCGAGCGCCTCGCTGAGGTGTGCCGCCTGTCCGGCCAGCGAGTTCGCGTTCTCGGACACCTCGGCGAGTGCCGACGTCTGTTCTTCCGCCGCGGCCGCGACGTGTTGGGCCTCCTGCACCGTCGTCTCGGAGATGTCGGTCGCGGCGGACGTCATCGCAACGACTTCCTGCGTCGAGGCCGCCTGCTCTTCGGACGCCGCGGAGATCTCCTGGACGCCGTCGTTAGTCTGGCTCGCGTAGTCCGCGATCTCGTCGAGCGCCGCCGCCGCGTTCTCGACGGAGTCGACGTGCGTCGAGATCCGATCGGCGGTCTTTTCGACCTCCGTCGCCGTGTGGTCGGTTCGCTCGTTGATCCGCTCGAGTCGCTTCTCGATGTCCTCGGCGGTCTCTCTCGTATCCTCGGCCAGCTCTTTGACCTGCGAAGCGACGACGGCGAACCCGCTACTGTCGTCGTTGGCTCCGCGCGAGGCCTCGATGTTGGCGTTCAACGCGAGCATGTTCGTCTGCTCGGCGACCTCGGAGATGAACTCGACCAGTTCGTCGATCTGTTCCATCTCCGCCTCGAGCGCCTGGATCGCTTCGACGGCCTCGGCCGACTCGGATTCGATCTCGTGCATCCCGTCGATCGCCTCCTGTGCCGCTTTGCGGCCGTGACGGCCCGTTTCGGCCGTCCGCTCGGCGATGTCGGCGACCTCGTTCGAGGAGGCGGCGATCTCCTCGGTCGTCGTCGAAAGGCCGCTCATTTCGGTTGCGACGGCCTGTAGATGCTGGTTCTGTTCGTCCGCGCCGTCGGAAATCTCCTGGACGGACACCGTCACCTGCTCGGATGCCGATCGAACCTCCTCGGCGCTCGTCGTCACCTCTTCGCTCGCCGTCGCGACCTCCGTGGCGAACGTCTTGACGTGAGCCGTCGTCTCCTCGAGTTCGTCGACCATCGAGTTGAACGAGCGGGCGATGTCGGCCATCGCCTCGCTCTCGCTCTCGGGATCGAGCCGCTGGGTCAGGTCTCCGCCGGCACACTGGGCCATCACGTCGCGGTACTCGTCCGCTTTCGTCTCGAGGTGGCGGTTGATCGTCTCGGTCTCGGTGCGCGCCTGCTCTGCATCCCGCCGGGCTTTCTCGGCCTCTTCGATCTGATTCCGCAGCGAGGTGCGCATGCTGTCGAAGCCCTCGTAGAGCCGCCCGATCTCGTCGGCCCGGGACGTCTCGAGATCGACGTCTAAGTTCCCTTCCTCCATCTCCTTCGTCCGATCGCGCAACTCGGCGAGCGGGACGACGGTCTGGCGACCCAGCACGACGCCGACGACGCCGAGCGCGATCAGGCTCACCAGCACCATCGCGATGACGTTGGTGCCGACGTCAGCCGCAACGCCGTAGGCCTGTTCGGTCGGGACGCTCGTGACGGCAACCCACTGCGTGTCGCCGACCGGCGTGTACGCCCGGACGAACTCGCCGTCGTCGACGCGCGTCAGTCGACCGCCGAGTGCGGCCTCGAGCGCCTCGTCGTCGACCGACGCCTCGTCGATCGACGCGTTCTCGGACTGCAGGACCGGCGTTCCGTCGGCGTCGACGATAGCCGTCGACGACGACGCGCCTTCCTGCTGAAGCTGCTGGACGCGGTACTCGAGCGTCCCGATGACGACGACGACGCGGTCGTCGCGTTCGGAAACCGGACTGGCAAAGGCCATCACCTGGTCGTCGAGCGACGACGACGTGTAGGCCTGCTCGGAGTTCCACACCGCGTCGTCGAAGGCGAGTTCACCTTGGAAGTCGGTTGTCGCCCACGGATCGTCGACATCTGCGAGCGACTGGCTGCGGAGTTCCGCGTCCGTGCTCGTGACGACCTCGTCGCTCTCGGTGTCGACGTAGTGGATCGCCCGCACGTCGACGGACATCCGCGCTTGGCCCTCGACGATCTCACCCTGTACTTCCTGTGGATCGCCGTCCTGTAACACCGGCGAGGCCGACGCCGTCCGCGTCTGAACGCGCATCGACTCGACCCACTCGCCGATTCCGTCCGCCTGCAACTCCGCGGTCGACTCGAGTTGCTCGTTCGAATCGTCTCTGACGGTGTCGTCGATGGCGGCGTAGCTGACGGCGCCGACCGAGCCGATGACCAGGACGACCACCAGAATCGAGATCACGAACTTCGCGAGGTATCGCCGCCTGATGAACGACGGGACCAGTTTCTCACGGACCGACATTAGGTCGTCACCCGGTCTATTTCGGCGATACCGCCATCCGCCTCCCGATCGAACTCCCAGTACTCGAACGTCGCGTCCGTCACGTCGCCGTTCTGGTCGAACGACAGCGCGCTCGAGGCGCCCTGATACTCGACCGGTTCGCCCTGTGCCGCGAGTTGGAGCCCCTCGGCGAGCGTCTCCGGTTCGATTACCTCCCCGGGGTCGTTCGTCACCGTCTGCATGGCGTTTCTGATCGCCGTCCCGTCGTTCTGCCCGGCGTACGCGTTGGCGAGCAAGAGCACGGCCGTCGAATCGTAGGCGTGGGCCGTGAAAATCCCCGGTTCGGCGTCGTAGGCGTCTTCGAATCCGCCGGCGAAGAACGCCTCGCCGGGACCGCCGACCAGCGGCGCCGTGCCGCGAATGCCGTCGATGGAATGGTCGACCTCGTCGTGAAGGCCGCCGTCTCGGAGTCCGTCCGTGACGAGCACGTCGATCTCGTCGAGGTCGTCGCCCAGATCCGAAAACAGTTGTGCGCCCGTCTCGGGGTAGCCGATGACGATCAACAGTTCGGGGTCGTCCGTTCTGGCTTGCTCGATCGCATCAGCGTAGGAGCCGCTCTCCTCGTCCACCGGAACCTGCGCCGATACCGTCCCGCCGTGGGTCGTCTGGTACGCTTGCGTAAACGCCTGGGTTAGCTGCCAGCCGTAGTCGTTGTTCACGTACAGCGTCGCCGCCGTCTCGTGACCGAGATCCGTCACCGCTTGCTCCGCGAGAATAGCCGCCTGTAAGGAGTCGGATAGCGCCGTCCGGAAGACGAGTCCGGCGTCGTTCAGGGCCGTGATGGTCGGCGTCGTCGACGCCGGTGAACAGCTGACGACCCGGTGTGGAATGAGCACCTGTTGGGTCGCCTGGAGCGTCACGTCGGAGGCCGCCGGCCCGTTGACCATCGGATAGCCGTCGTTGACGAGGCGAGCAGCTCCCTGAACGCCCGCGGACGGTGAGGTCTCCGTGTCGACAACCTCGTACTCGATCTCGAGATCGATCTCGTCTTCGACCTGCGTAATCGGAAGCAACGCGGCGTCCCGAATCGGCTCTCCCACGGAGCCGAGATTACCGCTGAGCGGTAGCATTACGCCGAGTTTGATCGTTCGATCAGTACCGCCTCCATCTCCGTCGTCGTCGTCGCGAACGTCGAACCCGGAGAAACTACCGAGACAGCCAGCGAGGCCGCTGAGTCCAGCGACACCCGCGGCCGACAGGAGCTTCCGGCGTTTCAGTCGGACTGACATACAAACCGTATTTAATCACTGATACATAGCTATGTCGGGCAATCATCAACTGTGATACAATAACACGCCACGTTCTTCCGGTGACCCGTTGCTTGGGTGCGGCTGGCTACTACGATCGACGTCGCGCTCGGTGTCCGCCGCTGCTGATTGCGATAGACGGCAGCAACGATAGCCGGGTTCGAGCGACGTATCGGCTATGGCAGATCTTGGCAATCCGTTCGGCGTCGATTTCGCAGCGGTGAGTTCGGTGTTGGATTATCTCTCTCTCTTTCTTTCCGCGTGGGTTGTGACGTTTCTCGAGCGCACCGCTCTTGGCGAGACGTGAAGCGCTGTCGATAAAACGGAACCCTGTAGTCTAGCGTCTATCCGCCGAACTCTTCGGTGAGCGCGGGGACGACGTCGAAGAGGTCGTCGTGGATCGCGTAGTCCGCGATGTCCATGATCGGCGCGTTCGGGTCCGTGTTGATCGCAACGATCGTATCGGAGCCTTTCATCCCGGCGACGTGCTGGACTGCCCCCGAAATACCGATCGCGATGTAGACGTCCGGCGTGACGACCTTCCCGGACTGGCCGACCTGGCGGTTCTTTGGCAGCCAGCCGTTGTCGACGATCGGACGCGAGGACGACACCGTCGCGTCGAGTGCGTCGGCGAGTTCTTCGATGAGCGGAATGTTCTCTTCCTCTTCGATCCCGCGACCGACGCTGACGAGGACGTCGGCCTCGCTGATGTCGACGTCGCCGCCACCGACTTCCTCGAAGCCGTTGACGGTCGAACCGACGGCGTCTTCATCGATCTCGGCGTCAAACGCCTCGACCGAGGCGTCGCCGGTGCCCTCCGCAGCGGGCCACTCGGCGCCCCGGATCGTCGCGACTGCGGGACCCTCGAGTTCGTTGGTCGTCTCGACTTTGCCACCGTACATCTCGCGGGTGGCGATCAGCGTCTCACCGTCGGTCTCGAGGCCGATGGTGTCGGTGACGACGGGGAGATCGAGCGCGTTGGCGATGGCGGGCGCGTAGTCGAGGCCGTTGACGCTGTTGGGCGTCAGGACGTACTGCGGCGCCAGGTCGTCGTACAGTTGGGTGATCGCCTGCGTGTAGACGTCGTGGTTGAACTCCTCACCGTCGGAGACGGTGTGGATGGCGTCGACGCCTTCGCGGTTGAGTTTCTCCGCAAAGTCGTCGACGGTGCCGCTGATGACGGCGAGGTGCAGGTCGCCGCCGGTCTCGTCGGCCAGTTGGCGGCCCGCGGTAATGATCTCGTAGCTGACGTCGCGGAGTTCGCCGCGGCGGTGTTCCGTGACTGCGAGGACGTCCGTCATGGCGCCACCCCCTTGTTGCGGAGCATCTCACCTAACTCGGCGGCGGTCTCTTCGGGGCTCCCCTCCCAGATCGTCGCGTCGCTCTCGCTTTCGGGTTCGTACATGTCCGTGAGCGTGAGGTCGCCTTCGATCTCACCCTCGTCGACGCCGAGGTCTGCGAGCCCCTGCACGTCGAGTTCCTTGCGCTGGGCCTGGCGGATGCCGCGCAGGCTCGCGTAGCGCGGCTCGTTGATACCCGTCTGGATCGTCAACACGGCCGGAAGCTCGATGTCGGTGAGCTCCTCGACGCCGCCCTCGAGTTCGCGTCGGACGGAGGCGACACCATCGTCGAACTCGTGCTCGAGATGGTTGACGACGGCGCCCCACTGGGCGCCGATCTCTTCGGCGACGGAGACGCCGGTCGCGGCGAAGCTGTCGTCGCCGGCCTGGACGCCCGTCAGGACGAGGTCGGGATCCTCTTCCTCGACGACGGCGCTCAGGATCTGGGTCTTCGCGTTGACGTCGAGCAGGTCGACGCCCTCGAGTGCATCGTCCCAGACGCGGACGGCGCGGTCGGCACCCTTCGCGAGCGCCTGACGGATCGTTTGTTCGCAGTCTTCCGGACCGATGGTAACCGTGACGACTTCGTCGGCGACGCCGGCCTCCTGGAGCTGGACGGCCTCTTCGATGGCGTAATCGTCCCACTCGTTGAGGTCGGCACCGAGGTACTGATCGGCGATCTCAGTACCCTCGATCTCGAACTCGTCTTCGACGGTCGCGACTTCTTTGACCGTAACGAGGATTTTCATCATCAATCACTGCAACGTCCGTACCGTAAATCTTTTCGAAACGCGCTTTCAGATGGGAGCCGTTCATTTTCCAGTCATCGACGAGTCACCCGTTACGTATTACGCTCCCCGACGAACAGCTGGGGAGACGTTACCAGCGTTTTCTACAGCGAACTCTTCGATCGGTGAAACGAACGTCGATCTGCGAGACGGAAACGGTTTAACGACGCCACTGGTAGTACGCGCTATGGCAGACTGTCCACTTGCCGACGACTGTCCGAGCTTCTCCGAGCGGATCTCGGGAATGGGGTGTAGCCACTACGGTGATCGGGGTGGCAAGGAGTGGTGCAATCACTACGGCCAGCCGATCCAGGACCTGAAGACCCAGCCCGTCAAAGCGGGCGAGGAAGTCGTCGTCGACGTCGTCGACATGCACGAAAGCGGTGCCGGCGTCGGTCGAACCGAGGACGGGTTCATCGTCATGGTCGACGGCGTCCTGCCGGAGGCTCGCGCTCGCGTCGAAATCACGCGCGTACACAGCAATCACGCCCGCGCGGAGGAACTCGAACTCCTCCCGATGGACCCGGATGCAGAGGGCGAGGAGACCGAAGACGTCGAGGAGAGCGACGATTCCGACGACGATGAGGACGGAGACGCGTCGATGGAGGGAGGAGACGACTCGAGGGAGTCCGCGGCGGAGAAACGCGAACGCCTCGGCAGCCGCGAGAACTTCTGGGGCTCGTAAGCCGCTGTGCGTTTCGATGAGTGGACAGTCATCGAGCAGTCGCCGTTTTCGCCGTTTTCGCCGTTCGTGAACCGCCGCGGTCACAACAGTTTTCTCATCACTCGTGCGATACTATCTCATGGATCGGATTTCGTTGTCGAATTCGGCGTTCGAAGGTGACAACAACGCGTATCTCTTCGCGGACGGGCGGGAAACGGTGCTGATCGATACCGGGGACTGGATGGAGACGACGCGCGAGCAACTCGAGGCCGCCTTCGACGAGCGCGGACTCGCGTTCGCGGACGTCGATCGAATCTTCCTCACGCACTGGCACGGCGACCACACCGGGCTGGCGGGCGTGATTCAGGCCGAGAGCGGGGCCGAAGTCTACGCGCACGAGGCCGACGCGCCGCTGATCGAAGGCGACGAGGACGCCTGGGAGTCGATGCACGACCTGCAAAACCGATACTTCGACGAGTGGGGTATGCCGGAGGAGAAACAGGCGGTGCTCCAGGAGCGGATGGCGTCCGCCGGCGGTACGAACGAGTCGCCGACCGTGACGTCGTTCGAAGACGGCGACCGGTTCTCGCTCGAGGGCTACGACCACGACCTCGAGGCCGTCCACACCTCCGGCCACGCGGCCGGCCTCTCGATGTTCGAGACGACGCTCGAGGGCCGCCGGGAGGTCGTCTCTGGTGACGCACTGTTGCCAGTGTACACGCCGAACGTCGGCGGCGCGGATGTCCGGGTCGACCAACCGCTCGAGAAGTACCTGCAGGCGCTACAGGGGATCGTTGACGCCGACTACGACCGGGCATGGCCGGGCCACCGCGACCCGATCGACGACCCCGCGGGCCGGGCCCAGTACATCATCGACCACCACGAGGAGCGCTCGTTTCGGGTGCTCGACGCGCTGGATCGCAAGGGACCCTGCGACACGTGGACCGTCAGCGCGGACCTGTTCGGCGAACTCGAGAGCATCCACATCCTCCACGGACCCGGCGAGTCCTATGCCCACCTCGAGCATCTCGAGCGCGCAGGAACCGTCGTTCGCGAGGGGGACGAGTACCGGCTGGCCGACGGCGTGAGCGAGGTACTCGCCGCGAAGGACGAGGAGCGCTGGACGCTCGAGTACTGACACCCGTCTTCTTCCGTCCCGTTTTCGGCCCCGGCTTCGCCCCCTATCGTCCCGTTTCGACCCTTATCGTCCCGTTTCGACTCTTATCGTCCCGCTTCGCCGCCTCTCCAGCCGTGCGACCTCGCCGTCATCCAGGTGTATGAATATCATACTAAGTATGGAAACACTGTCCAATTGTGGAATGATGTGGCTAGGAAATGCCTATGTGGTTTGGGGAACGGTGTTCGAAGTGAATGAGCATCTCTTCGACAGTCCCACGGGGGTACGGTCATCGGTTCGTCCGTGATCCCTCTTCGAGTCGCTCGCAACGATCTGCCGACCGCTACGAGGTCGAGCAACCGTCGCAAACACCGCGGGCCGCTCAGCGATGACGGACGACGCCGCTGCGGTTGGTCGCACTCGAGCCGACGGGCTCCCGCGGGACGACGACGGACTCGCGATCGGTTCCGACGCGCTGGCGCGACTACAGGAGGTCGTCCCGGCGTTTATCGAGGAACAGGTCGACGACGCGGGGGCCGACGGCGTCGTGATCGCCCTCGACGGCGAACTCGCGTCGACGGTCACCGCTACGCTCGCCGTCGATGCGCTCGGCTCGGACCGCGTTACCGGTCTCGTCCTGCCGGCCTACATGAATCAGGAGGCGGCGGCGCGGGACGCGGAGGCCATCGCCTCGGTACTGGGTATCGAGTACAGCCGCGTGCCGCTCCAGCCGTTGCTCGCCGCGTTTCAGGAGGTCGTCGGCGCGACCGCTCAGCCGGCCGACGATCTCGTGGCGATGGAGAACGTCGCAGCCCGACTGCGGATGGCCTGTTCGTACTACGTCGCGAACACGACGAACGCGCTGGTCGTCGGGACGGCGACGCGAACCGATCGCTTCCTCGGGACGCTGACGAAACACGCCGATACAGGGGTCGACTGCCTCCCGCTGGGTGACCTGTACGCGACCGAGGTTCGAGTGCTCGCCGACGCGCTCGAGATTCCCACGGATCTCGTCGCACCGTCCGCGTCCCCTGGTGTTGGCGCAGGTCAGTCCGCGGGTGATGAACTCGAGATCGAGCCGAAAACCGTGGACCGCGTCCTCCGATTATCGGTCGACGAGGGAGTGGACGTCGCGGCCGTCGCCGAACGGGTCGGTGTCGACGCTGCGGCGGTCGAACGGATCGCCGACTGGTACGCCAGCATGCGGCACAAACGGCAGCTCCCGCCGACGCCGGCGACTCGAGCGGGGTCCGAACGTCCGTTCTAGCGATCCCGAACAACTCGGCTGGCGCACGTCCTCGCAGGTGTTGGCGGCCTCGAAACCGGTACGACTGCTGGCAGTCGTGCAACTGGTATTTGTGTTCGGCCGGTTCATCTGCCGTCGACTGGGTCGCCTCTCCCCTCTCAGCCATCGAAAAATGACGTACTGTTAACTCGTTTCGCCCGTACCGTCTACTCGATGTCCGATTCGATCTGCCGGCGCTTCGGTCCCGGCCGACTGCCGTACGCGTCCAGACGCGACGTCGGCGCCGGGATCGCGATGGCGGCCACGGGGGTGCTCGCGATCGCCATCTGGTTCGTCGCCACCGGCCTGTTGCTCGTGACCGACGCTGTCCCCGCGCTCACCGGCGGGGGTGACCTCGAGTTCGCCGCCGCGTTCGGGCTCCTCTTCGCCCCGTTCGGCGTGGTGACGTCGTTCGTCGTCGGAACGCTCTGCTGGCGCACCGTTGACACGGATGCACCGAATCCGACTCTCGGCGCACTGCTCGGTGCGTGTACGGCGGCCACCGGGATGGTCGGCGGGTCCCTCGGCGTCTCGCTCGTGTTCACCGTCGTCGTCTCGGTCTCGGCACTCCTGTTCAGCGCGGTGTTTGCCGGCTGGTTGATCGTCCCGCTCGGGGCGTTCGGCGGCTGGTACCACGAGCGGGCGCGGGCGACCGCGACCGACGGCACCTGATCCGTCGGATCGGGAAAGCTTTGATCCCGCCGCCGGCTTAGTGTATCGTATGAGTGCACGCGAAACCGAACTCGGGGGTCTGCGGTTGGTCGAACGGACACGGTGGTCGCCGTGATCGACGAGGTCGAGGAGCTACTCGAGGAGATCGGGTTCGACGCCGAGACGAGCGTGTTGACACGCCGACAGGCGCAGGTGCTCGCGCTTCGCGAGCGCGGCACCTCGCAGGCAGATATCGCCGACGCGCTCGGAACGTCGCGGGCGAACGTCTCCTCGATCGAGTCGAGCGGCCGCGAGAACCTCGAGAAGGCTCGCGAGACGGTTGCCTTCGCCGAGGCGTTGCGAGCACCGGTTCGCGTTCGCGTCCCAGAGGGGACCGACCTCTACGACGTGCCACAGCTCGTTTACGAGGCCTGCGACGAGAAGGGTGTCAAGGTCGACCACACCGCGCCGGACCTGATGAAGGTCGTCAGCGACGCCGCGGGCGCCGCGGTGTCGGGCCGCGAGATCGCGACGCCGCTGATCGTCGGCGTTACCGCGGACGGCACGGTTCGCGTGCGCCACCAGCAGTGACCGGCGTCACTCTCCGACAGCGATCGACGCGAACGGGCTGAGTCTCTCGAGTGCACCCGAATCGCTTACCGTGTGGTGATTCTCTCGATTCGAGACGACCGCCAGAGCGAAAGGCGATGGCCGCGTACGTGGGAGCGATGACGATCGACCTGCCGGCGTCGCTGGCCGACTCGTGGCGAGCGCTGGGAACCCGGACTGGCGAATCGAGCGTGCTTCTCGCGTCGGTCACCGCCGAGACGACGGTGTACGAACCGACCGACGCGGCCGACCGACTGGCGGCGCTGGGCGCGAGCGAGATTCCGGTCCGCTCGCTGTTCACCGTCGAGGTGACGTTCTCCCCGTCGCTCTCGGATCTCGGCATGGCGCCAAAATCGGCCTTCGAGAAGGCCGCACCGAAGGCGAAGTCGCAGTTCGTCACGACCCTCGAGGACGAGGGGCTGCGCGTCGACGGGACGCGAAACACCCTCGAGTTCGAGGCGACGAACGGCGCCGAAGGGAGTTGGTTCGTCCTCGACGCGGACTACCCCGTCTCCCCCGACCTGACGGCGGGCGAGAACGAGTGGCTCGACGCGGAGGCCCACATCGCCGTCTGGCCGACCGAGGCGAGTTTCGGAATGGCGGGCGGAATGTTGCCGCTCGAGGACGGAAGTGACGTCGTCGACGGAGCTGATGCGATCGACGGGGGCGAACTGCCGGCCGAGCTCGAGGTCGATCCGGAATCCGACCGAGAGACGGTCGCGGACCTGATTCGGACGATCGAGCCCGCCGGCTGAGATGAGGCGCCCACCGTAACCACGTGTTTCCCGACTCGGCCGGGTGATTCGACGACTGATTCACTAACTGTTACCGTGTTGAATGATACCGCTATTCAGAAAAGTAATATTACCCGCTACGCTTATTGAGTGGGGCTCACAGTGGCGAACATGGGCGACGAGTGGCGAGCGGTCGAGACCGAATTCGAGGTGATCCCGGACGAGCGGAGCGAACTCGAGGACGCGTTCGCCCGCATCTCCGACGCCGTCTACACGCTGGATGCCGACCTGCGGTATACGCTCGTCAACGAGCGAGCCAGATCCCTCTTCGACCGGTCCGTGGCCGCCACAGTCGACGAACCCGCGGACACAGATGAGGCCGAGGACGGCGTGGGTGTTGGGCCCGTGACCGGCCGCCTCGAGTCGCTGTTCGGCGATGCACACCAACGCGCGTTCGATCGCCAGCGACAGATCACCGTCGACGCACACGACGAACGGACCGACCGCTGGTTCGAAGCGCGGTGTCATCCCGACGAGTCCGGCGTGACCGTTCTCGTCGCCGACGTGACCGAACGCAAGCGGCGCGAGCGGCAACTCGAGGAGGGTAACCGGCGGCTCCGATCGATCTTCGAGGACGCACACGACGCGATCCTCGTCGGCGACGAGAACGAGATCGTCGCGGCCAACCCGGCCGCGAGCGACCTGTTAGGGATCGATCGGTCGGAAATCGCCGGCCGTTCGCTCAAGGAGTTTATCCACGCCGATCACGACGTCAGTTCGGCCTGGGAGACGTTTCTCGAGCGGGGGCGGCTCCGCGGTTCGTTCTCGCTGGTTCGACCCGACGGGACGGAACGGATCGTCGAGTACAACTCCGTCGCGAACGTGTTGCCCGGAACGCACCTCTCGGTTCTCCGGGACGTTACCGAGGCCCGACGGCGCGAAACGGAACTCGAGCGCCAGCGCGAGCGGCTGGCGGCGCTCGATCACGTCAACGGCGTCGTTCGCGAGATCAACGACGCCATCGTCACCGGATCCACGCGGGCCCACCTCGAGCGCGTCACCTGCGAGTCGTTGGCCGACTCGCCGTCCTACGAGTTCGCGTTCATCGCGGACGTCGACGTCAGATCGAAGTCGATCACCCACCGCGTCGAAGCGGGGATCGACGGCTACATCCAGTCGATTTCCCTTTCGACCGCGTCCGACGATCCCGCCGGTCGCGGTCCGGCCGGAAAAGCGATTCGAACCAGGGAGATGCAGGTGTCGAACGACGTCTTCGCGGACCCGGATTTCGAACCCTGGCGCGAGGACGCCCGCGAACACGGCTACGAGTCGGCCGCTGCGATCCCGATCACGTACGACAGCGTGCTGTACGGTATCCTCGGAATCACGAGCGCACGTCGAAACGCGTTTACCGACGAGGAACGCGACGTCGTCGCCCAACTCGGCGAGATTCTGGGCCACGCCATCGCCGCCCTCGAGCGCAAACGGGTCCTGCTCGGCGACGAGCTGATCGAACTCGAACTCGTCATCGACGACGCCGTCGCGATGTTCGACGGGCCCGACATGACCGGCCACTCGGTCTGGTTCGATCGGGTCGTCCGAACCGGCGACGAGCAGTTCCTCGAGTACGGGAGGACGGCAGCCGAGACGTTTCCGCTGCTCGAGGAGATCGTCGAGTGCGTTCCCCACTGGAACGAGGTGTCGGTGCTTCAGCGAACAGCCGGCGACGTGAAGTTCGAGTTATCGATTACGTCTCCGCCGATGTTCGGGGTCATCGACGCCTACGGCGGCTACGTCGAGGCGGCGGCGATCCACGACGGCAAGTACACCACGACGGTCCACTTCCCAACCGGGACGGACGTTCGTGCCGTCATGGACGAGCTAACGGACGTCTATTCGAGCATTCGAACCGTCGCTCGGCGCCGAATCTCCCCCTCGAGCGAGTCGCTGGACCAGCTCCACCACCGGCTCGCGGAGGCGCTGACGGACCGACAGCGAACCGCCCTCGAGATGGCCTACTACGGCGGCTACTTCGAGTGGCCTCGCGACAGTTCGGGTGAGGAGGTCGCCGACTCGATGGACGTGACGGCCGCCACGTTCCACGAGCACCTCCGGGCGGCCCAGCACAAACTCATCTCGATGATCCTCGACGACGCGGAGACAGCGGGGGAGCAGTCGGCTGGCGATCGTTGAGCGTCGAGACCGTGGCATGGACGGCGAAAAAAGCGGCTGTATGCCGCAATCGACACAGAATCGAAGTTATTGCTGGACATCGACGTCTTCAGCCGTCCCCAGAACGCTTTGCGTTCTAGTGTCCGAACGAGACGCTGTGCGTCTCGTCAACGGCGCGGGACCGGCCCTGCGGCGGCGTTCCTACACTGACTCACCGAGAAACACGATCTCGACGAAACAGAGTTTCTCCTTGATACTGGCAGCTATCTGTCTACCCTTGCTCACCATGGATTGAGCGGTCGGATCAACTACAGCGAGCGAAACCATGTCTAAAAGTGGTTTCAGACCGTCTCAATGCGAAATGACTGCTTTCACTCGTTCTTGCGGGGTAGTCCAGCCAGCGCCCGCCAGTAGTTCAGACACTTCAAATACCACTACAACCTTGATCGACCGAATCAGGTGCTGAATGGCCGAAGCCGAGGAGATGCTAAACTAAACAGTGCCGATGGAAGTTCGACGTACTACCCGACAGACACTGTTCTACACTGAAGGGTACCTACCTTCTATTATACGACCGTTGTGGTCACAGTATCATGGATCGAATTCCGCAGGATAAACTTCTTGAATTACTCCACAAGCAACGAGAATTATATTGGACAAGAAATGGTTATTTTTTCTTGTTCCATGGCCTGTTAGGGACGTCCTTGTCGTTGGGGGAGCAAACACCCGTCCTCTACATTATATTTGGCCTGTTTGGAGTGCTATTTTCTATATCATGGCTCACAATAAATATGAGGTCTTATGAGAATATAATCATGTGGATCTATGAACTCAGCAGTGACGCGAACGAAATTCATTCAGATCTGGTATTACACTACCATATTCTCGGAAAAGAGGTCCCGATTGATTCTCCGTTGCCTGCTCTGACACTACTGTTTTGGAGTGTTATTTTGCTGTACGGCCTACTTCAAGCGTAGGTCCTCTACGCTAAAAATGGGGCGGAGGGCTCTGTCTATAGTAACAACTGAAACGATTCACACACTGATCGCACAGCCGTCTTGCAATCAGGTGTGGATTAATTTTCAGTGGCTACTAGAGTTTCACATCACCTAAGCTGGTGTTCTTCTGTTGAGAGATTGGTGTGATTTCTGATGAATATAGTAATACACAAACGGTTCATCCATTTGCGTGCACTTGACAGACTGCCTACCTACGAGTTATGAAAGCGGTTGAGACGAGTTGTGGGGGTATGGAACTACTTTTCAATGAGGTTTCGATCAGTATAGTCCACCGATCGTTCAACTCTCAAACTGGCTCAACTAGCCAATATCGAAAATCCAAGACCGGGGGAAGGGGCAACAATGACGATCTACAATTGTGTGGTCCGAAGTCTGGTAGTTTTTATAACTACCACTACCACGTCCCACACATGCAAACCCACATCGTCCCGGTCGGTTTCGACTACGACCGGCTGATCGCGCCGCTGGTGCGCGATCAGATCGACGTCGACAGCGTCATCTTGCTCGAGGGCGCCGTCGGGAGCGAGGCCAACGTCGAGTACTCCCGGCATCTCTCGGAAAAGCTCGAGACCGACTTCCGGAATCTGCTCGGGGCGAGCACGGAGCGATTCGTCCTCGAGGACGTCTACGACTACGACGCGGCCTTCGAGCAGGCCTACGAACTCATCACGGGCGAGCTCGACGCCGGGAACGAGGTCTGGGTGAACGTCGCCGCGATGCCCCGAACCGTGAGCTTCGCGTTCGCCAACGCCGCCCACTCGCTGATGGTCGAACGCCAGGAGGACCGCGAGGGGATCCACACCTACTACACGGCCCCAGAGAAGTATCTCGAGACCGAGCTCGCCGAAGAGCTTCGCGAGCAGATCGCTATTCTCGAGGATCTAGGGGCGCAGGAAGCGGCTATCGACGGCGATCGGATCGACGCTCGCTTGGAGAGCGCCCGCGACCTCCTCTCGGAGTTCGACGAGCGCGGGACGACTATCGGGGCGAAGGAGATCGACGGCAAACATATCGTCGAGCTGCCGGTCGCCTCCTTCTCGAACGTCAAACCATTCGAGGAGCTCATCCTCTACAAACTCGGCGAGGACGGCGAGTTCGACTCGGTCTCGGAACTGGCCGAAGCGCTGGCCCGCGAACTCAACGAGGAGTACACCGATAGCTTCCGCTCGAAGGTGATCTACAACGTCGACCGATTAGGTCCCGGCGGGAAGGGCTACATCGAGCGCGAGGAACACGGGAAGTCCTACCGCACCAGACTCTCCAGGATCGGCGAGCTGTGGGTGCGAGCGCACTCCGACAGCGGTTCGGAGTCGTAGTACTGCGCGAAGTCGGGCGTTTTCGCGACCGTTCTCGAGCGCTGGTAAGTGTCGATTGCCGTCGCGGACGAGCGGGTCCCCAACCCGGTTCGGCCACGATACCTCAAGTATATTGGCGACGAAAGACGTGATACGGGACCAATCCACCGATGACAGCAATCGACATCAACTGCGACATGGGCGAGAGTTTCGGCAACTGGACGATGGGACGCGACGACGAGGTGATGCCCTATATCACCTCCGCGAACATCGCCGGCGGCTACCACGCGGGCGATCCCCACGTCATGCGCGAGACCGTCGAACTCGCGGCGGAACACGACGTGGGGATCGGTATCCACCCTGGCCTGCCAGATAAGATGGGATTCGGTCGCCGGACGATGGACGCGACGCCCGAGGAGGTGCGCGACTACGTCGTCTACCAGTTGGGCGCGCTATTGGCGTTCGCGAAACGCCACGGGGCGACGGTCCAGCACGTCAAACCCCACGGCGCGATGTACTCGATGCTCTCCGAGAGCGAAGCGCACTGTCGGGCCGTCATGGAGGGCATCCTCGAGGTCGATCCCGATCTCATCTACCTGGCAACCGATATGAATATCTACGAGGTTGCCAAGGAGTACGACGAACTGGACGCCGTCTTCGAGGGCTACGTCGACCTCGACTACAACCCCGACCGCACGCTGATCGTCGAGAAATCGGTCGAGCCGAAGGACCCGGAGCTGGTCGCGGATCGCGTCGTCTCCATCGCGACCCGCGGCGAAGTCGAAGCCGTCGACGGCACGACGATCGACGTCCCCGCGTCGTCGATCTGTATCCACGGCGACGGCCCGAACGCGGTCGAACTGCTCGAGTCGATCCACGAGCGACTCGAGGCGGAAGGAATCGAACTGGCTCGCCTCGACGAACTGGTGTGAGCCGGAGGCGTGGCGACACCCCGGTGGTTCAGGCCTCGTCCAGCCCCTCGAACTGTTCGTCGAGGTACTTCGTCGTGTGCTCGCTGTCGACGAACGCGTCGTCTTCGAGCACCGCGAGGTGGAACGGAATCGTCGTCGAGATGCCCTCGATATCGGTCTCCTCGAGAACCCGTTTACTCCGTTCGAGGACTTCCGTTCGATCCTGTGCAGTGACGATGAACTTCCCGACGAGCGAGTCGTAGAACGGACTGATTCGGTCGCCCTCGTTGACACCGTCGTCGACGCGGACGCCCATTCCCGTGGGCGGTCGGTACGTCTCGAGGGTGCCCGGCGTCGGCGAAAAGTCGTTGTACGGGTCCTCGGCGTTGATTCGGAACTCCATCGCCGCTCCGCGGGTCTCCACCTCGTCCTGCTCGAACGAGATTTCTTCGCCCGCGGCGACGCGGAACTGTTCTTTGACGATATCGATCCCCGTTACCGCCTCGGTGACCGTGTGTTCGACCTGAATCCGGGCGTTGACCTCGAGGAAGTAGAAGTCGCCGTCCTCGTAGAGGAACTCGACGGTGCCGGCGTTGCTGTAGCCGGCTTCGGCGACGCCGGATCGGGCGGACTCACAGAGCTCTTCTCGCGTTTCGTCGTCGAGCACCGGCGAGGGCGTCTCCTCGATGAGCTTCTGCTGACGGCGCTGCACCGAACAGTCGCGTTCGTAGAGGTGGCGGACGTTCCCGTGTTCGTCGCCGATGACCTGCACCTCGATGTGGCGCGGGTTCTCGAGGAAGCGTTCGACGTAGACCGCGTCGTTGTCGAAGTAGGCTTCTCCCTCGCGTTTCGCATTTTTGAAGGCCTCTTCGGCCTCTTCGGGAGTATCGACGACTTTCAACCCGCGACCGCCACCGCCGCCATCGGCCTTGATGGCGACCGGGTAGCCGTGTTCGTCGCCGAAGGCTTTCACCCGTTCCGGGTCGTCGATCGGTTCGTCGGTTCCGGGAACGATCGGGACGCCGGCGTCGGCCATGATGGCGCGGGCCTTCGTCTTCTCGCCGAAGTCGGCCATCGCGTCCGCCGGCGGCCCGATCCAGATGAACTCCGAATCTTCGACGCGCCGGGCGAACGACTCGTTCTCCGCGAGGAAGCCGTAGCCCGGGTGGATCGCGTCGGCGCCGGTCTCGCTCGCCGCCTCGAGCAGCGACTCCTGGTCGAGATAGCTCTTGCCGGCGACGGAGGAGCCGACGTGGGCGGCTTCGTCCGCGCGCCGGACGTGTTTGGCCGTTTCGTCGGCGTCGCTGTAGACGGCGACGGTATCGATTCCGAGTTCGGTCGCCGCTTGCATCACGCGGACCGCGATTTCGCCGCGGTTCGCAACGAGTACTTTGTTGATCATCTATTGGTGAATTCGCACTACAGCGACTCCTGAATGTTCGTAAGTAGTTCGTCTCGCTCGCGACGGATCTCGAGTGCCTCCTCCACGTCGACCGCGTTGAAGTCGACGGTGCTGTGCGTTCGACACTGCGAGAGCGCGCCGCGGTCGGGGCTGACGATCGTTCCGACGGTGGTGTAGCCGCCGCCGGTGACGGCGTCTCGCATCAGGATGATCGGCTGGCCGGCCATCTGGATAGAGCCGACGGGGTAGCCGAGGTCGACGACGTTAGTGACGTCCGTCCCGGCGCCGAACGGCTGCTCGCGCTCCTCGAACATATCCCTGATATCGGGCCCCTCGAACCGGTAGCCGACGCGGTCGGCCTCGTCGGAGACCTTCCAGTCGGCGTCGAGGAAACGCTGTCGGCCCTCGTCGGTGAGCCGATAGTCACAGAGCCCCATCACGACGTTGATCTCGTTCGTCGAGTAATCCGGTCGGTCCGCCTCGTCGATCGAGTTCCCGATCACGTCGTCGACGTCCGCCGACGGCTCGCCGATCGGCAGTTCGTCGCCCGCCTCGAGCGAGCGACCCTCGTGACCACCGATGCCGATCAGGGTGTACGTCGACCGACTCCCCATCACCGGTTCGATGTCGACGCCGCCGGCGACGGCGAGGTACGTTCGCGCGCCTTCCATCGCGAACTCGAGGCTGAGCGTGTCGCCCGCTTCGGCTCGCACGGCCGTCCACGTCGGGACCGGTTCGTCCTCGAGTGTTGGCTCCATATCCGCGCCCGTAACGGCGAAGACGGCGTCGTCCTCGAACTCGACGTCCGCGCCCATGTAGGTCATCTCGAGGGTCGCATCGGACTCGTCGTTGCCGACGAGCCAGTTGCCGACCTTGTGGGCGAACTGATCCATCGCGCCGGAGGGCGGCATGCCGATGTGGTAGTGGCCGTGGCGGCCGGTGTCTTGGACCGTCGTGACGAGTCCGCCGTCGAGAATCCGCATTACTCGAGCACCTCCAGGAGCCGCTCGTTGTAGCCGTCTGGATCCTCGAAGAACGCCTGGGGCTCGAAGTCGACTCGATCGTAGTTGTACTCGTAGCTGCCGTCCTCCACGTCCGCGCGGATCGCGTCGTACTCCTCGCGATCGATCTGGCGGAAGTTGAGGATGTCGCCCGGGTTGGGGAGCACCATCGACTCTTCGAACGCCGACAGCTCTTGGTCGACATCGAGCACTTCGACCGGCGTTCGACCGTAGAGCTGGTAGCCGCCGGCCCCGGGGACGGGGTAGATAGCCGTAAATGCGCCGCCGAAGCCGATCGCTCGGCTCGGCGTCGCCGTCCGCGGCTGTTCGTACTTCGGCACCTCGATCTGCTCGTTGCGGGGCACCATCTGGAAACAGAACGGGAGTCCGGGGACGAAGCCGATCATCGTCACCATGTGCGGCGCGCCCGAGTGGTGGTCGATAAACGCCTCGACGGAGTCGAAGCCGTTGAGCTCCGCGGAGTACTCGAGGTCCGTCGCGTCCGGATCCTGGTGGCGCTCCCGGAAGTCCATCAACGTGTCGTGGGTCCACGGATCGTCGTAAAAGACGGGGATGTCGAACACGCGGGCCTCCCACTGGTAGTCGGAGACGTCGATCTCGTCCTCGAGCGATTTCAGCTCCTCGATCAGTTCGTCGGGGTGCAACACGGCCGGATCGAACTGGATCAGATAGGAGGCGTTCGACGGCGCGACTTCGACGAGTCCCTCGAGGCTGTTCTGGCGGATCTCCTGCGTGATCGCCTGTGCCTTGAAGTTCGCGTCGAAGCTCATCGCCTCGTCGAGTTCGACGAACACCCAGTCGTCCCCGCCGTACTCGTACCGCGGTGACGGTAGCTCCTGTCTCGTGATGGTTTGCTCGCTCATCCTACGTTCAAAGAGAACGGTTACCACTGTATAGGTGCCGACTAGAGTCAGCCGGATCACGTACTAAAACAATTACATGTTTTCGTAAACTATGGTTGATACTGTGTTTACGGTGATGTTCGAGGAGGTATAGGTTTGTCAAAACCTATATGCTCGGAGACCCTATGAAATAGTAAGATTTCATAAATGACGACAGAACGTATCCAATCACCGATGCCCGGCGTCTACTACACGCGTCCCGATCCCGACGAAGCGACCTTCGTCGACGAAGGCGACGAGGTTTCGGAGGGAGACGTCGTCGGACTGGTCGGCGTCATGAAGAACTTCCACGACATCACCGCTCCGGCGGACGGCACAATTACCGAGTTCGTCGCCGAGAACGAACAGGAAGTCGACGCCGGTGACGATCTGCTGGTTCTCGAGACCAACTGACGGCCAGTTCGATCGCGTTCGGTCACCGTCTCGCCGTCGACTCATGCTATTTTTATAGACTGTTCACCGTCTCTAGAGCTGTGTTCACCCGAATCAAACGGTACCTATTCCGCGAGTCGGACGGGAGGTCCGAGGCGCTGCTGTTCTTCGTCTTCTCGCTCGTCTTCGTCGGTCTGTACGTTTCCTTTGGACGCCCGCTACGCGGCGGGTCCGCGAGTACACTCATCGTCGCGGTTGCGTTCGGCCTTGTCGGGTTCGCCGAATCGCTCCCGAAGGATCGCCGAATTTTTTCCGGTGTTTTGCGGATACTCGCTCTCTGTCTTCTCGTCACACTCGTCGCCCTCTCCGTACTTGCTCCGGAGGTGATACTGGGCGAGCGGTAGCGCCGGAACAGTTCTTTCCCTTCTTTCTCGAGCGAAAGTGACGACGATCGGTCACTGACCGACGTCGAGCGCATCGGATAGCGCGCGCTCGGTGTCGATCGTCAGCAGGTGCTCTCGGTACTCTGCGCTGGCCTGTACGTCCGAGACGAACGCGTCGGCGTCCAGCGCGGTGCCCGCCTCGGCTGCCGCTGCGGTGATCGTCTCCTCGCTCACCGCGCTCCCCTCGAGTTCGTCCTCAACCGCCGACAGTCTCGCGGGGGTCGTCGTCGCACCGGTGACGGCGACTCGAGCCGACTGAATCGTCTCGCCGTCGGTGCGGAGCCAGACGCCGACGCCGACCATCGCGTAGCCGGAGAGCGGATCCCGTCGTTTGCGGTAGCCGCTCACGGCATCAGCGTCAGTCGGAATTCGAATCGCAGTGACGACCTCGTCGTCGGCGACCGCCGTTTCGAAGTGTCCCTCGAAGAGTTCGGTGGCGTCGATCGTTCGCTCGCCGTTCGAGCCGCGGACCTCGAGGGTGCCCTCGAGCGCGAGCAGGGCGGCCGGCGGATCCGAGCGCGGGTCGCCGTGGGCGAGGTTGCCGCCGATCGTGCCGCCGTTTCGGACCGGCGGATCGCCCAACTCGGAGGCGGCGTCGGCGAGCGCGGTCGCGTGTTCGCGAACGATTTCGGAGTCGGCGATTTCGGCGTGGGTGGCGAGTGCCCCCACCGAGATGCCGTTCTCGCCGTCCAGTTCTTCGATCGCGTCGAGCCCGCTCAACTGCCCGATGTCGATGAGCGCCGGGGGCGACTCGTCGCCGGTCTTCATCCGCGGCAGCAATCCGTGCGCGCCGGCGACCAGCTCGGCGCCGTCGTGGTCGCCGAGCAGTTCGACCGCCTCCTCGACGCTGTCGGCGCGGTGGTAGTCGAAGTCGTTGGTGTACATCAGTTGTCACCTCCCGTGGCCCGCCAGACCGACTCCGGCGTGATCGGCATGTCGAGGTGGTCGACGCCGAACGGCTCGAGCGCGTCCGCGACGGCCGAGACGATCGTTGGCGCCGCCGCGATGGTCGCCGACTCGCCGACGCCTTTCACCCCGATGGGGTTGTGGGGACTCGGCGTCACCGTGTTATCCGTCTCGAAGTCGGGCAACTGCGTCGCGTGCGGGACGACGTACTCGTCCATCCGGCGGGTTCTGAGGTGGCCGTCGTCGTCGTACGCTGCGCCCTCGTAGAGCGCCGCGCCGATCCCCTGTGCGATCCCGCCGTGGACCTGTCCCTCGACGATCATCGGGTTGATGATCTCGCCGCAGTCGTCGACCGCGACGTAGCGCTCGATCTCGATCTCGCCTGTCTCCGGTTCGACCTCGACGACCGCGACGTGCGTGCCGAAGGGGTAGGTGAAGTTCTCCGGGTCGTAGAAGTTCGTCTCCTCGAGCCCCGGATCCATCCCCTCGGGCAGGTCGTGGCCGAGATAGGCCTCGTGGGCGATGGTCTGGATGTGCAGCGAGCGATCCGGCGCGCCGGCGACGTGGAACTCGCCGTCGTCGAACTCGATGTCGTCGACGCTGGTCTCGAGTTGGTGGGCCGCGATTCGACGGGCCTTCTCTCTGACCTCGCGTGCGCCGCGGGCGATGGAGCCGCCGCCGACCGAGGCGCTGCGGCTGCCGTAGGTCCCCATCCCCTGTGGAATTCGATCCGTGTCACCCTCGACGACCGTGACGTCATCGACGGAGACGCCGAGCTCCTCGGCCGCGACCTGCGCGTAGGTCGTTCGGTGGCCCTGTCCCTGGTCGGCCGTTCCCGCGAGGACCGTCACCGATCCCGTCGAGTCGAAGCGGACGATCGAACTCTCCCAGCCGCCGGCCTGCGCGCCGAGGTCGCCCGCGAGTCCCGAGGGCGAGAGCCCGGCCGATTCGATGAAGCTGCCGATCCCGATGCCGATATATCGGCCCTCGTCCCGAAGCTCGCGCTGGCGCTCGCGCAACTTCTCGTAGTCAACGTGCTCGAGGGCCAGATCCATCGCGCGCTCGTACTCGCCGCTGTCGTAGACCAGCGCGGCCGCCGACTCGTAGGGGAACTCGTCGGGCGGGACGAGGTTTCGCCGGCGCAGTTCGGCCGGGTCCATCTCGAGTTCTCGCGCGGCGACGTCCACGAGCCGTTCGATCACATAGATCCCCTCGGCCCGCCCCGCGCCGCGGTAGGCGTCGACGGGCGTCGTGTTGGTGAACGCGCCGATAACGCGGCAGTGGATGGCCGGAATCGTGTACTGGCCGGAGAGGACGGTCGCATAGAGGTACGACGGCGTCGCCGTCCCGAACTGCGAGAGCTGCGCGCCGAGTCCGGCGTGGGTCTCCACTCGAACGCCGCGGATCGTCCCGTCGTCGTCGAGCGCGATTTCGCCGGTCGTCACGTGGTCCCGACCGTGGCAGTCGGTCAGGTAGCTCTCCGAGCGCGTCGCCTGCCACTTCACCGGCCGGCCGAGTTGCATCGAACACCAGGCCGTCACGGCCTCGTCGGGGTAGTGGTAGATTTTGCTCCCGAAGCCGCCGCCGACCTCGGGGGCGATCACCTGAATCTTGTTCTCCGGGAGCCCGAGCGTCCCCGCCGAGAGCAGCATTCGATGCAGGTGGGGGTTCTGGCTCGTCATCCAGAGGCGGAGCTTCCCCGTTGCCTCCTCCCAGTCCGCGAGGGCCGCTCGCGGCTCCATCGCGTTCGGAATGATGCGGGGCTGTCGGAGGTCGACGCTCGCAACGCGGTCGGCGTCGGCGAACGCCTCGTCGGTCGCGTCGGCGTCCCCGAGTTCGAAGTCGAAGGCGACGTTGTCCTCAGCCTCGTCGTGGACCGGCGGGACGTCGCGCTCGACGGCGTCGACCGGATCGGTGACGTGCTCGAGTTCCTCGTACTCGACCGAAATGTGCTCGAGGGCGTCGTGAGCCGCGTGTCGAGTTTCCGCGACGACGGCGGCGACGGGGGTTCCCTCGTGGCGGACCTTATCTGTGGCGAGCATGCGGTACTGGGGCTGGACGAGCCCGGGGAGGTCCCACGCGGTCGGAATCGTGTTTGGAACGCCGCTTTCGACGACGTCCTCGCCGGTGAACACTGCGAGCACGCCCTCCATCGCTTCCGCGTCGCTCGTGTCTATACTCTCGATTCGTGCGTGAGCGTGGTCGGAGCGCCGAATCGCCAGATGGGTCGTTCCGCGGAGGGAGATGTCGTCGGTGTACTCCCTGGATCCGGTCAGCAGCGGAACGTCCTCGCCGCGTTCGATCGCGGCGCCGAACGCGCCGCTACCGTCGCCGTCGGACGCTCCTCCCGTGTCCGCGTCGCTCATCGCTGCTCACCCAACTGGTCCGCCGTGGCCTCGATCGCGTCGACGATGTTCTGGTAGCCGGTGCATCGACAGAGGTTCCCCTCGATGGCGTCCCGAATCTCCTCGCGCGACGGGTCCTCGTTCTCCCGCAGGAACGTGTCGGCTGACATGAGCATCCCAGGCGTGCAGTAGCCACACTGGAGCCCGTGATTCTCCTGAAACTGCTCCTGCAGGGTCGACAGTTCGCCGTCGTCGGCGAGTCCTTCGACCGTCTCGATCTCCGCACCGTCGGACTGGACGGCAAACCGCGTACAGGATTTGATCGTCTCGCCGTCGACTCTGACGGTACAGGCGCCGCATCGCCCGGTCTCACAGCCGACGTTCGCCCCGGTGTAGCCGAGTTCCTCTCGGAGCGCCGAGACGAGCAGCGTTCGTGGTTCGACCGTCAGTTCGTGGTGTGTGCCGTTGACTGTTACAGAAATATTGTGTTCTGACATTATTACTCCCGGAGCGTTCGGTCGGCTCCGTCCCGAGTATTGTTTCCAACCCTCGTGTTAGAAACTCACACTCTATGCACACCGCATCGAGGTAAATAGGTTTGTGACCGAAATCACCGCTTTTGACCGTCAGCGACCCGAACATATCATTTTATCGTCTCGTACCGCCGCACGAGTCTGCGCCACTCGAGCGCGCGGTCGACGGTGTGGACGACACCCGAACGGTCGGTCACCGTCGACGGGCCGCCGCTAGAGTGGTCGAGCCGCCGAACTGGGGCGAAGACGATCCGCCGCTCTCGTTAGTTCGCTCGAGCGAGCAGCCGCTCCCGAAGCACGAGCAGACACGGCAGGACGGTAAGACAGGCGACGAACGCGAAGATGATACTCATTCCCGTCACCAGCCCGAATCGCTGCAGCGGCGGTGAGAGCGCGAGCGCGAGGACGCCGAAGCCGGCCGCCGTCGTCGCCGCGCTCCCGAGGAGCGCGCCGCCGGTGCCCGTGATCGTTGCGGCGAGGGCCTCCTCGAGCGACTCCCGTTCTTCCTTTTCGGCGATAAACCGCTCGCCGACGTGAATGCTGTAGTCGACTCCGAGACCGATCGCGAGGCTGGTGATGACGGCCGTCTCGCTGTTGAACGGCAGACCGAGCAGTGCCATCGCGCCGAGCAGCCACGCGAGGGCGGCGACCACGGGAGCGAGCGTGACCGCGCCCAGCGAGAGCGCACGGTGGCGAACCCAGTAGAGGACCGTCAGGAACGTCAGGATAACGACCAGTGTGATCGCAAAGGCCTGGACGAGCGTCTCGAGGAGGGCGTCTTGGACGACGGCGGTCGTCACGGGGCCGCCAGCCGCGACTGCGGTGACTGGCCCGTTGCTCTGGATCGCGGCCGCGAGGTCACGAGTGTCGTCGGCGACGGTCTGTGCGGCCGCGTCACCCTGGACGCTGACCAGCAGCCGGGACGTCTCGTAGCTCCCGTCGTCGGTCCGGTAGATTACCTCGGAGGCACGGTCCGAATCGACGTCGAATAACACGTCGTAGAAGCCGTCGACGTCCTCGTTTGGCAGGTCGTCGCCGGTCGTATCGCGCTCCTCGAGGGCGGCCGCGACGGTCTCGTTCTCGGCGGCGAGTTCGCGGATGACCGATGGCGGCCCCTCGATCGCTGCAGCGCCGCCCGGTCGAACGATGATCGTACTGTCGTCGCCGACCCCGCTGATCGCGTCGTCCATCGCGACGAGCGCGTCGGGATCGGTCACGTCGCCACGTATCAGTATCTGTGTTTGACTCCCCTCTCCGCGTTCGGCGAAGTTCGCGCCGAGATAGGCGGCGTCGTCGCTGATCGTGTACGTGTCCGGCGCCAGCGGCCCGGGGAGGAACTTGGCCCACTCGGGGGCATCTTCAGGGAGGAAATCGGCTTGATTGAACTCCGTATCGATCGTCGTCGCGCCGTAGGCGCCGCCGGTCGCGAGCAAGAATGCGACCAGTACGACCGCGAGCGGCGTCCGTCGAGCGAGCGTCACGAATCGCGAGAGGACGCGGTTGACGACGCTCGTTCCCGTTCCGAACGGCTGTTTCGCCCGGTTTCGTCCGAACCGGTTCTCGAGCACGTCGTCGACCTCGACTTTGAGCGCCGGAACGAGGACGGCGAACGCGACGAACGTGGCGAGAATGCCGCCGGCGCTCAGGATCGCGAAGTCCTGAATCGCCGGGAGCGGGCTGACCACGTTCGAGAGGAAGCCGACGCCGGTCGAGACCGTTGCAGCTCCGAGCGCGAGGACGACCCCCGACAGGCCGAGTGTCATTCCGGCCCGCGTCCCGATCACGCCGCCGTCAGTCTTCCCCGACGCGTCGACTGTCGCTTCCCTATCACCCGGTGACTGCGTCTCCTCGAGCTCGCCGGCTCTGGCCTCCCGATACCGCATCACGACGTGGAGCGCGTAGTCGATACTCAGACCGATTAGCAGGAAGGGGACGGCGATCAGCAGTTGACTCGAGGGGATCTCGAGCCAGCCCTGAATACCCGCGAGCCAGGCCATGACGACGGCGATGCCGAAGAGCCCGATGAGGACGTCGACGACGTCGCGGTAGGTGACCGCGAGGACGCCGAGGACGAGCACGAGCGCGACGGGCGTGATGATCGCGAAACTGTCGCCGACGGCACTCGAGGAGGCCGCGTCCGTAATCCCCTGGCCGAAGAGGAACGCATCCTCGAAGCGCTCGTCGACCAGGTTGCCGATCTGGACCTGCGCGTCGTAGGCGGCCTGTGGAACCTCGTTAGGGCCGCTGTCGTCGACCTGAAAAATGAAGGTGATCCGCGACTCGGCCTCGGTCTCGCCCGGCTCGTAGCTGGTCGGAAGGAACTCGTAGGCGTCCTCACCGCCTTGATCGCTGTCTGGATCGAGCACGTCTGCGAGTAGCTCTTCGACCTCCGCGTCCGAACGGGACTCGAGCGCGTCGATCCCCTCCTCGAGCGTCGGCTGGCTCGTGTCCGGCGGGCCGTTCGCCGCCGCGGCGCGATCTTCGAACACCGCGCCCGTCGCGACGATGTTCTCGAACCCGACGAATCCCTGCTCGTCGAGCGTCGCGTTCAGGTCGTCGTCTTCGCGAACCTCCTGCTGGAGGTAGAGTCCCTCGAGCAGCGAGTCGCGCGTCAGCACATCGCCGCCTTCGTCGCGAACGACGAGTTGGGCGACGACCCTGTCGTCGGTGCCGTAGGTCCGTTCGATCTCCTCTAGGGCTTCAGTTTCCTCGGAGTCGACGTCGAACTGGCCGATCTCGCCGTCCTCGCTCTCACCGATCGCCGCGCCGGCCGCGACGACGGCGGTGAGCAACAGGACCAGCACGACGACGAGGCGACTGTGCGAGACGACGAAATCCGCGTACCGCCTCCCCAATCCTCCGCTCATCGACTCTCCGCCCCTCCCCTTTCGCCACGCCGCGCGACTCGGTGACGGCGTGGAACGACGGCCCACGGACTCACGTTCATTGAACCGTATTCGAACCGGGAGAGCCATAGGGGTTCGGATCGAAACCGATGTTGTATAATCCGATACCGATTATGAACACGGATACCGACCGCGAACGCGGCGTGCTCAGCCCGGCCGACCGAGCCTATCTGCTGGGCGATCGGGAGATGGGCCACGAGCAGTCGAAGCGAAACGCCGAGGCGCGGATCCGACGCCGGATTCACGCTTCCACGGTCGATTTCGACCTCCTCCTCCACACGTTGCCCGAGAAGGACCGGAAGCAGGTGTTCGAACAGACCACGACCGACGCGGCGTTTCTGGACGGCCTTCGGGCGATGTTCGCCTTCGTCTACCTCGGCACCGAGCGATACGGTGTCGACTTCGAAGAGATCCTCACACCCGCTGTCAGGAGTTCCGAGGAGTATCTCGCCGCGACCGACCGGGACGAAACCGTCTCCGTCGACGTGACCTTCGACGTCGAGACGACGGTTGAATCGTCGCTCGAGGGAATCACCGAGCGGCTGGACGCGGGCGACCCGGTAACGCCGCGAGAGCTGTTTTCGATCGTCATGCAGGGGACGTACGACGCGACCCGGCACGACCGCATTCGCGTGGTCAGCGTCGACGGCGACGACAGCGGACCGTCGCTCGAGCGACTGGCGACGTACCTCGACGGCGACCTCGAGCGCGTTTCGGACGGGATCGCGGTTATTCGTTTGGGCGA
Organism: Natronorubrum amylolyticum; assembly: GCF_052040145.1. Taxonomy (NCBI): domain Archaea; kingdom Methanobacteriati; phylum Methanobacteriota; class Halobacteria; order Halobacteriales; family Natrialbaceae; genus Natronorubrum; species Natronorubrum amylolyticum. Next base: position 708,602 of record NZ_JBPPFW010000002.1, on the reverse strand, counting down.
ATAGGGTCGTCTGTGGCTTCCGCCGGAGAGCCGAGCCGGCGGACGACGACCGCGAAGGGGTCGTAGCCGTCCTCGAGTGCGAGTCGCGCGAACCGGCCCCAGCCGCGAGCGAGCGCGTTGAGTGCGTGGAACGTACCGAACAGCAGCCCGACGCCGAGTATCGCGACCGCGAGCGCCTGCGGGAGCGTCGTAATCTCCCAGTAGCCGACGGTGAACACGGCGTCGACGCTGACGAGCAGGTAGTCCCAGCCGAGATGCAGCGTCTGGTGGATCTCGGGGGCTCGATCCGACACCGTGCCGACGTACAGTCCCGGCTGGTCGTAGTAGAGCGGGACCGTGAGCATGGCTACCGCGGTCGAAAAGCCGGTACCGACGAGCACGAACGAGACGACGCCGAGCGCGAATTTCACGGGAAGATACAGCACCGATGTCCACGTCTTTCGATGAGTCGCGAGCGACCGAATCTGCTCGGTGTGCGTGTCTCCGTCGGGGCTCGTCCGCGGTTCGATATCGACGTCCAACAGTGCGGCCGTCAGCCAGCGATCGAAGCCGGCGACGGCGAGCGCGGCGACGACCACGGCGGCCAGCAGCGGAATCCCGACGAGGATGATCGAGAGTCCGATGCCGAGTGAAACTCCCGTCACGACGAACACGAAGTAGGCGATGCCCAGCGGAAAGGCGAGCAACAGATAGGCCAGATTCAGGTACGTCCGGCGCTGGAACGGCACCGCGACGAATCGCTTGAGCCCCGCCGCCGCTCGTCCGAGGTGGCCGTCGGTGAGTGTCGTCGCGGTACGCGCCATTCGGTCGTGAGTGCTCCACGCGAAAAAATAAACGTTCGCCATCTGACGGAACGGGATCGAACGCACCGCGACCCCGCCGTTCCTCTCCCGATCAGGACAGCGGCGACACGTCGACCCCACCCGTCGTCGTCTCGAGTCGCAGCGTCGGTCCGCCGTCGCCCAGCGTTCCCGTCACGAGGTCGTCCTCGCGCGTTTCGTCGGTCAACTCGAGCCCGGTGACGTCGACTCCGCCCGTACTGGTACTCGCGTGGAGTTCGGCGTCGAGATCGGGATCGACGGCGGCGGAGACGCTGCCGGTCGTCGTGCTGATCGTCGTATCGCCGTCGATCGCGGGCACGTCGGTTGCGACCCGGCCAGTGGTCGTGTGGACGTCCGCGACCCCCTCGACGTCGCGGATCTCGACCTCGCCGGTACTCGACCGCGCGCCGACCGTTCCGTCGACGTTCGAGACGTCGATCTCTCCCGTCGTCGCCTCGATCGTGGGATCGCCCGTCACGTCCGTGAGCCTGACGCGGCCGACGCTCGCTTCGATTCGCTCGACCGCCAGCGCCTCGGGGATCTCGAGATCGAGGTTCATCGTGGGTTGGCTCTCGAACCAGCCGACGCTTCCCGTCCACTCCGAGCGGATCTCGAGGGTGTCACCGTCGGTTTCGGTTCGGAGTTCGAGCTCCTCGAGGTCGGTTCGGATCGAACTCGCCTGCTTCTCGATATCGAGGTCGATGTCGTCGCGATCGGTACCGACGACCGTGATTTCGCCCACGTTGCCGTAGACGGCGAGTCGGTCCGCGTCCGCCGACGAGAGCGTTTCGTGCTCCTCGACCTGCCGACCGACCAGCGGCGTCATCCCGCTACAGCCCGCGAATGCCGACAGCAGGCTCGCCCCTGCGGCCCCGAGCAGCGTTCGTCTCGACGGCTGCGCGCTCATAGTTCCATTCAGAACGTGATACCACGTTAACCCGATCGGTCGACTGTCGGCGGCCCAACCGGACCCCTACATTTTTATACGAGAATTGGGACGCCGGTTCGATTACTCCGGAGTGGCCACGTTCGCGACGAAACACCTAACACCGTTCCCCGCAGTACAGCCAGGTATGTCCGACACCGTCGCGAGTACGGCCGACACGCTCGACGGCCCGTCCGACGCCGTTTTCGTAGGGGCGGCCTAGCCCCACACCACCCACCCCGTTTCGACGGATGTATTGTCGGCGACCAGCATTCACCGAGCAACGACCGGTATCTCCAATGAACGACCACAGTTTCGACGACACGACGACGCACGGCCGACGCCCGAGACGGGCGGTGAGAGCATGAGCACGGACGCGCCGGAGCAGGAGGGTGATGACGCCCGAGACGGCGAGCCGAGCCTCGAGGGCGGCTACGACCCCGCAGCAGTCGAGTCGCGCTGGCAACGCCGCTGGATCGACGCGGACGTCTACGCGTACGACGGCGATCCGGGTCAGGATCCGAACACGACCTACGCGATCGACACGCCGCCGCCGACGGTCTCGGGCAGCCTGCACATGGGTCATCTCTACGGCTCCACGCTGCAGGACTTCGCGGCCCGTTTCCAGCGAATGGCCGACGGCGATGTCCTTTTTCCCTTTGGCTACGACGACAACGGAATTGCCTCGGAACGGCTGACCGAGGAGGAACTCGACATCCGCCACCAGGACTACGAGCGACGCGAGTTCCAGGAACTCTGTCGGGAGGTCTGTGCGGAGTACGAGGCCGAGTTCACGGAGAAGATGCAGTCCCTCGGGACTTCGATCGACTGGAACAACACCTACAAGACGATCGAGCCGCGCGTCCAGCGCATCTCGCAGCTCTCCTTCCTCGATCTCTACGAGAAAGACCGCGAGTACCGAAAGAAGGCCCCCGCGATCTGGTGTCCCGAGTGCGAGACTGCCATCTCGCAGGTCGAGACCGAAGACGACGAACGTCACTCGCACTTCAACGACATCGCGTTCGAACTCGTCGGCGAAAATCCACCTCGAGACGAGTTCGTCATCTCGACGACCCGGCCCGAACTGATTCCGGCCTGCGTCTCCGTCTTCGTCCACCCCGACGACGAGGCAAATCAGGATCTCGTCGGCGAGACCGCTCGCATTCCGCTCTTCGGCCACGAGGTGCCGATCATCGCAGACGAGCGCGTCGACATGGAGAAAGGCAGCGGCGTCGTCATGTGCTGTACGTTCGGCGACCAGAACGACATCGAGTGGTACCAGGCCCACGACCTCCCGCTGCGCGTCGCGATCGACGAGTCCGCGACGATGACCGACCTCGCCGGCCCCTACGAGGGGCTCTCCACGGAGGAGGCCCGCGAAGAGATCGTCGAGGACCTCGAGGAGGAGGGCTACCTCCGCGACCGCTGGGAGATCACCCACGCCGTCGGCGTCCACGAGCGCTGTGACACGCCCGTCGAGTACCGCGTCTCCAAGCAGTGGTACGTCGAAATTCTGGATCACAAGGAGGAGTACCTCGAGGCCGGCCGGGAGATGGACTGGTACCCGGAGAAGATGTTCACCCGCTATCAGCACTGGATCGAGGGCCTCGAGTGGGACTGGCTGATCTCCCGCCAGCGCGACTCGGGAATCCCGTTCCCGGTCTGGTACTGCGAGGCGTGTGACAACGAGATCATGGCCGAGCGCGAGGAGCTGCCAGTCGACCCGCTTTCGGACGAGCCGCCGGTCGACGCCTGTCCCGAGTGCGGTCACGACGAGTTCGTCCCGGAGGAGGACGTCTTCGACACGTGGGCGACCTCCTCGCTGACGCCGCTGATCAACGCGGGCTGGGACTGGGACGCCGAGGCCGAAGCGTTCCGGATGGACAACCCCGAACTCTACCCCTTCGACCTGCGACCGCAGGGCCACGACATCATCTCCTTCTGGCTGTTCCACACGATCGTCAAGTGCTACGAGCACACGGGCGAGGTGCCGTTCGACGCGACGCTGATCAACGGCCACGTGCTGGACGAGAACCGCGAGAAGATGTCCAAATCGCGGGGCAACGTCGTCGAACCCGACGCGGTGCTGTCGGAGTACCCCGTCGACGCGGTTCGCTTCTGGGCCGCCAGCGCCGCCGTCGGCGACGACTTCCCCTACCAGGAGAAGGACCTGACCGCCGGCGAGAAGCTCCTGCGCAAGCTCTGGAACGCCTCGAAGCTCGTCGACACCCTCGCTCCCGCCGAACCCGAGGAGCCGGCCGAACTCGAGGCGATCGATCGCTGGCTGCTCGCGGAACTGGACGACGCCGTCGAGACGCTGACCGACCACCTCGAGAACTACGAGTTCGCGAAGGCCCGCGACCGGCTGCGAACGTTCTTCTGGAACACGTTCTGTGACGACTACCTCGAGATCGCGAAGGGCCGCGAGGACAACCCGTCGACGCAGTACGCGCTTCGAACCGCCCACCGCACGTTCCTCGAGCTGTGGGCGCCGTTCCTGCCACACGTCACGGAAGAGATCTGGCAGGCGGTGTACAGTGGTACCGAGGGGAGCCTCGCCGAGACCAGCATCCACACGCGCGACTGGCCCGCACCACGGGGGTACGAGGCCGACCTCGAGGCCGGCGAGACCGCGATGGAGGTCATCTCGGCGCTGCGACGCTACAAGAGTCAGAACCAGTTGCCGCTGAACGCCGATCTCGAGTCGGTGTCGGTCTACGGTCCCATCGAGGGCTTCGAGGACGCGATCCAGAACGTGATGCACGTTCAGGAGTTGACCGTCCTCGAGGACGAACCCGAGGTGACGACCGAGGTCGCGAAGATCGACCTCGACTACTCGACGCTCGGCCCAAAATTCGGCTCGAAGGTCGGCGAGATCGACGCCGGGATCGACAGTGGCGAGTACGAGATCGACGACGCCGGTGTGCTCCGGGTCGCCGGCGAAGAACTCGAGGACGATCTGTTCGAGGTCGAACTCGAGCGCACATACTCGGGTGCCGGCGAGATGATCGAAACCGAGTCGGCGGTCGTCGTCCTCGAGTAACGCTACGGCTCGTTACCGTTCTCCGCTCTGTCATATCTACGTCCAAAAGCGCTGACTGCGCGGACGCTCGAATATTGTACACTCAGCTATTCGTGTAGATCAAAACAGCTGATTGTCATTGAATCTTTGGAAATCATGCCTCATTACTCAAAACATTCTGGAAATTAGTACGGTAGTAACAGAACGTTTATGGTACAGTTCACCCATTCGTGAGGTGTGCTCTGCTGAAGTTGTCGTTCGACGACAGGTCGTGAGCAGCCGTGTAAGCCGAGTACAGAGCACTATGAAGACAGAAACCTCGAACGTGAAATCTTCGAACAGCACCGCATCCCTCTCCACGAACGCTGTCTTCGACATTCTACTCGAAGAACAGCGACGGGACGCGTTGTCGTACCTCTCACAGAAAGTTGGGGCAGTGTCAGTCGACGAACTCATCGAAGGGATCGCCCACCGCAACGGCGACCTGACACCGGAACGACTCGAGGCGGTCTCGACTCGATTCTACCACGCCCACCTGCCGAAACTGATCGACGCAGCCGTCGTCAGATACGATTCGGCGACCGAGACGATCGAACGTCGCGATGCGGCTCGAATCCTCGATCCGTACCTCGAACTGGCCTCGCTCGAGGACGGACGACAGCCACGGTCGGCCTAGTGTCGCTTGGGGATTCAGGACGTACGCGACGATTGGACCTTTTTCACGCAGGTCGCGAGCGCGAGAAACAGCGCGAGCAGCGTAAACGTCACTTCCCCGGCGGCGACGACGCCGAGCGCGTCGGCACCGAGAGACATCGGTTCGTCTCGATCGACGGGGATCGAGGTGTGATGCGGGTCGCCGACGACCGGGACGAAGTAGTCGACGATCAGGTTGCTCGCATACCAGACGAGCGCGACGGCGACCGCCCAGACGGGGAAGTCGGTGATCCGGTGGAGGACGAACGCCTGGACGACCATCGCGAGGTGGCTCCAGAAGAGGAACTGGAACATCAGCGGATGCAAGTAGCCGTAGGCGTCGGAAAACGCGAGCAGCGTGTACGGCGTCCAGAGCCCGAGGATGATGTTCCCGAAGAAGGCCAGCGACGTCAGCCACGGCTGCTCGTAGCCGAGTTTCCACGCGGCGATCGCGAGCGCGATGAACAGCGTCGCCATCGGGCTGTCGGGCACCCACGGCCACATTACCGCCGGCGTCTCGGCGAACTGTCCCGAGTAGTACCAGAACCCGAAGGCCGTCCCCGCGAGGTTGATCGCCACGACGAGCCAGGCGAACCGAAGGCCGAGATCCTCGAGTCGCTTCGGAACGGGTGCGAGATACGTCGGCAACGGGTCACGGTCGGGCAGCCGGGTCGTCGCGGACATCGTTTCACCTGTCGTGAGGGTCGACACCCGCAAAACAGTAGCGGTTGACGGCTCTCGACCGTCGAGTATCGATCCGTCGGTGGGACTCGAGTCCCGTCTTCAGTCGTTTCCCGTTCGACAAGTGTCTCTCGCGCGACTGCTGTTCACTCGTTTGGCGTAGTGAACGGATGTAATCATCAAATATCTTCACGGAGTGACAAAACGCCGACCAGTATGGCCGCTCCAGCCGCAGTACAGAAGAGAGCTGTCAGAAACGAATTTATCACTTCAAAATCGAGCTGATACGCACAAAGGCGGCCTATTGTTCCACCAATAGCAATCGCAGAATAAAATTCCAGTCTACTGAGGGCGGATATGTGATACGAACTCATACACCCAAAATAGATTGATATCATGATAGCTTCTCCGCCTCTACTGAACACCGAATACGTCTCGATACCGTCGCGACCGGTCGATCGCTCCACCCGAGCCACTATCCACTATCGCGTCGTCACGTCCCGTATGAACCCCGAAACCGACGGTCCGACTCGAGTGACCCTCTCGACCGGCCACGAGATCGCCCTGCCGCTCGACCTCGAGTTCGCGTTCGGCGGCGTTACGGTCCCAGCTCGGCGTGATCGACTCGAGGCGCTGTTGCCGTCCGGTCTCTCCGCGCTCGCGATCGCACCCGGGGTCGGTTGCGTGACGTTCGTCGGGATTCAGTATCACCGCGTCGGCGGCGGACGAAACGAGGGCGAGGGTGCGAACGACGACGAAACCGGCCTTGAGCCCTACGACGAGTTCGCGGTCATCGTCCCGGCCGTTCGCGGGAGTCGGACGGCGCTTCCGTTCGCCCAGCTGGCCGACGGCGAGGTCGGCGGCTATGTCCACTGGCTGCCGGTGACGACCGACGCGTCGGTCGCGCTGGGGCGCGAGATCTGGGGCTACCCGAAGGAGCGGGCCGAGATCACGGTGACGGACGGGCCGCAGGGGCTGCGCGCCGTCGTCGGTGATGGCGAGACCGGGACGTCAGCCGTTCGCCTCGAGGTCCCGCGCCCGCGAACGCGAGTCGCCACCCGCGAGCGCGACTGGACGATGTGGAGTTATACGACGTTGAACGCCGACCTGCTGCGGTCGCGGGCCGAAATCCGCGGCGAGATTGCGCTCGGCTCGCCGGTCGGGACGGGACTCGAGATCGACTCCGAGCTACAGGCGACGCTCGGCTGTTGGAATCGTCCGATCGCGCGTTTGTACGGCTCCCGGGCTCGTGCTCGGCTTCACGCCGGCGCTCCGGTCGATGCATTGTGAGTCTTCAGTTAGTATTGCGAGAGCGATTCTGCTGATCAACCTCGCAGCGTTTCGGTTCGTCAACCAGTCGTATCCGGAACGGATACGCGTAAGTGTGGTGGCTCCTAACGGCGCAGTATGACCGAGACTGAGACCGATCTCGAGGAGCTCCGACGCGGAACCGACCTCGTCAAGCGCGGATTCGCCCGGATGCAGAAAGGCGGCGTCATCATGGACGTCGTGAACAAAGAGCAGGCCCGAATCGCCGAGGACGCCGGCGCCGTCGCCGTCATGTCGCTCGAGGCCGTCCCCGCGGATATCCGCAAGCGGGGCGGCGTTGCCCGGATGGCGGACCCCGCGGACGTCGAGGAGATCGTCGACGAAGTCTCGATTCCGGTGATGGGCAAGTCCCGCATCGGTCACACGAAGGAAGCTCAGATTCTCGAGGCCGTCGGCGTCGATATGATCGACGAGTCGGAGGTGCTCACCCCCGCCGACGACGCCTACCACATCGACAAGCGAGACTTCACGGCGCCGTTCGTCTGCGGCGCTCGGAACCTCGGCGAGGCCCTCCGACGGATCGACGAGGGCGCGGCGATGATCCGAACGAAGGGCGAAGCCGGCACCGGCGACGTCAATCAGGCCGTCCACCACCAGCGCACCATCAAGGGCGCGATCCGCGAACTCGAGGGCATGAAACACGAAGAGCGTGAGGCCTACGCCCGCGAGATCGAGGCGCCCGCGGAACTGGTCCACGAGACCGCCGAAATGGGTCGACTCCCCGTCGTCAACTTCGCGGCTGGCGGCATCGCGACGCCCGCGGACGCGGCGCTCATGATGCACCACGAGTGCGACGGCATCTTCGTCGGCAGCGGCATCTTCGGCGCCGAGAACCCGCCGGAGATGGCCGAAGCGATCGTCGAGGCGACGAACAACTGGGACGACCCCGAGACGCTCGCCGAAATCTCGAAGCACCTCGGCAAGGGGATGAAAGGCGACGCGAACGCGGATCTCGCCGAGGAGGAGAAGCTGCAGGGTCGGGGCGTCTAATCGCTCGCGGGCGAAAATCGCTTCTCTGTTACCTCCGACTCGCGACCGTTCGGCAAGCACCTCCGTTTTCTCCGTACGTCGCCTACGGTCCGTATGAGCCAGGCACCGTCTTCGTCCACGTTCGAGCAACTGTCCGAGAACCTCAAAATGGGTGCCATCCGGCTACTCGAGGAAACCACCACCGACGGGTCGGACGAGACGCTGTCGACGACGGCGGCCGAACTCTGGGACGTCGTCGAGGAAGTCGAAGACCTCTTCGGGACGATCGACCTCGAGAAGTTACCCGACGTCGTCGAGGTGTCGGCGCTGCCGGATCTCCTCGACCTGGACGAACTCCCGGAGGCGATTCGCGAGCGGGATCCGGCCGTAGCGTTGGATCTCAGCACGATCCGGCACGTTATCCACCTCCGAGAGCTCTGGAACACCGTCGACCTCGTCGATTTTCAGAAAGAACTGCGACAGCTCAAAGCCGAACTCGAGGACGTCGTCGGCCCGGATCTGCTCGACTCCTCCGGCGACTCCGAAGCGGCTGCCGACGTCGAGTCGTTCGTCGACGACGTGAAAGCCGATGCGCCGGATGCAGCGCTCCAGCAGCAGGCGAAAAAGGCGTCGAAGGCGGCTCGGAAGGGGGTTCTCGAGGGCCACTCGACGTTCGAAGACCTGTACGAGTCGAAACAGCGCGGCTCCGGCTACGCCGGCCGACGACCGGTCTCGAACAATCCGACGACGGTATCGTTGGTTCCCGCGGGTCCGCTGCCAGCCAGCGTCTCCACGCGCGTGTCGACCGTCCCGAGCAACGTTCGCGGGGCGAAGGTCGATGCACTCCCGCGGATCTACGGCCGGCGCTGGAAGACGGCCCGCGGCTCGAAGCGGTGAGCCGACGCGACCAGCGGGCCTCACCACCACGTCCGCGGTGGTGGAACGAGCCCCGTACCGACCAGTCCGAGAAACGCGAGGTACGTTATCGCTCCGCCACAGAACAGCGATAGCACCACGGTTGGCGCGATCCAAGCGCCGACGGCCACGACGAGCAACGCGAGGACGACGGATACTGCCTGTACCGCCGGCCGCTCCCAGTACTCTCGAACGGTTTCGACGTCTCGAGCGGCGACGAGTTCGAACGCAATCGTACCGAGTCCGCCGAGGGCGAGCGCGAGCGGCGACAGCGACGCGTCGACCAGAACGACGGCGATGCCGACGGCAGCGAGAACGAGTATCGTGAGTGCGGCGTCGGTTCGGGCTCCCATCGGTGGCTACTCGAGGTGATGGTGACGATCAGTCCCGGTAGAGCCGCGCACCCTCGCCGACGTGAGTCTGGTAGGCGCGGCAATCGATACCGCTCGCCTCGAAGGCGTCGACCATCGCGCCGGCGATCTCGCGTTGATCTTGCTGGTGACAGACGGCGAGGATTCCCGGGCCGGCCCCGCTGACCGTGACGCCGGTCGCGCCCGCCTCGAGGGCGGCCTCGCGGACGTCGTCGTAGCCGTCGATCAGCGCGGTGCGCCGGGGCGTGACGATGGCGTCGTTCATCCCGCGGCCGACGAGTTCGGGGTCGTTTCGGGTCATGCCGACGGTGAGCGTGGACGCGTTGCCGACGGTGTCGACGACGTCCTCGAGTGTAGCGGAGTCGGGGACGACCCCGCGCGCGTCGCGTGTCGACACGGACTGTTCCGGGAGACAAGCCACGACGGGGATCTGCGCGTCGACCTGGGTGACGTTGTCGTCGGTGACGACGGTAAAACCGCCCAGCAGCGAGGGGGCGACGTTGTCGGCGTGGGCCTCGCCGGAGACGAGGGCCTCCCCTTCGGCGGCGATCGGGACGAGTTCTTCCCGCGAGAGGCCGCGATCGTAGAGCGCGTTGAGCGCGACGGCCGCTGCGGCCGCGCTCGCGGCGGACGAGCCGAGCCCCGAGGAGGGGCGGACGCCTTTGTCGATCTTGATGTGGGCCGGTGCGTCGAGCGCGTCGGCGACCGCGCCGACGGTGTTCTGGTTCGGATCCTCCGGAATGTACTGGCTGCCGGCGCCGGTGATCGAGATGCGCGTTTCCGGCGCGCGTTCGACCCGAACCACGTCGGCGGGCGTCTCGAGGGCGACGCCGAAGACGTCGAAGCCACTCCCGAGGTTCGCACTCGTCGCCGGTGCCCGCACGGTGAGCATGCCGATTGCTTCCGAGACTGCAGGCAAAAAGGTAGCGGACCGCGACGGCCCGGTGGGTGATCGATCCACCGGCGGGGCGACGATCCAGTCGAACGGCGAACGCACGAACCGAACGACGACGCGTTCTCCCGTCCGCTGCTCGAGATGGACTCGACCTGCAGAACAGCCGCCGCCGACGCTCTGTAACGGTGCTCGAGGCGGTCTCTACTCGACAACTGATCGCGAAAACAGCGACCACGGATTTCGGACGCATTCGACGGATCGCCGACGGTGAACCCCACCGAAGGTGATCGGGTAACGCGGTTCGATTCGACTCGAGAGCGGACCGTTACTTGTCGTCCGTGTTCCCGAACGTGAACACGTCGTCGTCGTTTTCGACGCTATCGTCCGCGTCGTCCGGGCTGCTGGTGTTCTCGACCTCGTCCTGACTGCCAGTGTTCTCGGCGTCGGTCGCTTCGGACCCTGCGTCGGTCTCGGTTTCGGTCTCCTCGACTGGTTCGAGCGGCTCTGCGGTTTCGTCACCGAGCGGTGCTGCACCGCTGTCTCCGAGCGGATCCGCTCCGTCGTCAGCGGCTGGGTCGGTCTCCGACTCGGATGCCGGTTCGCCGGCTACGTGGTCCGCGTCGGTCTCCTCGTCGATCCCGAGAATCTCCTCGGCACCGAGTTCGGTCGCGTCACCCGCCGGTGTCTCCTGCTCGGTATCGGCTGCTGCCATCGGTTCGGCGTCGGGTTCCGGTGCGGCCACCGGCTCCGTATCCTCCGATGCTGGGGCAGGATCCGAATCGAACGTCGGTGTGGATGCCGTTTCGGTGTCGGCAGGCTCCGACTCGAGCGCGTCGGTGGCCGATGCCGTGCCGGCCGACGTCTCGTCGCCGATTCCTGATGGGGCCGCTGTTTCGGTCGACTCGGCCTGGAACGTTTCGGTCGACTGCTCCGAATCCGAATCGGTTGATTCGACGGAGGCACTGGCCTCGGACTGGCTCGACTCGAGCGTGATCCCCTGGCCCTGGCTCCGTTCCGCCGTCGTTGCGTCCGTCTGCGGTTCGGACGCTTCGTCGTCGGTCTCGGGTCCCGGCAGGTCCGGATCGTCGTCCTCGTCGAAGTCCAGTTCGAGATCCGCGCGGTCGGCGTCGGTATCGAACCGGTCGAGCGCCTCGGAGAGCTCTGCGGCCTGCCCGGAGAGGTTCGAAGCGGACTTCGTCACTTCGGTCAGTGCGGTGGTCTGCTCTTCGGCCGCTGCGGCGACGTTCTCGGCTTCGGAGGTCGTTTCCTCGGAGACCGTCGCGGCGTCGTCGACCATCGCGACGACTTCCTGCGTCGAGGCGGCCTGCTCTTCGGTCGCCGCGGAGATCTCCTGGACACCGATGTTGGTCTCCTGGGCGAGATCGGCGATCTCCTCGAGTGCCTTCACGGCTTCTTCGACCTGTTCGCCGGCGTCTTCGATGTTCTCGCTGGTTCCTGCGACTTCGTCGGCGGACCGTTCGGTCCGCTCGCGGATCGCCTCGAGGCGGTCTTCCGCCTCGTCGGCCGCTTCCGCGACGTCCTCGGAGAGGGCCTTGACCTCCTTCGCGACGACGGAGAAGCCTTCGTCGTCCTGTCCGCCCGCCGCGGAGCGAGAGGCCTCGATGTTGGCGTTCAGTGCCAGCATGTTCGTCTGACGAGCGATCTCGGAAATCGTCGCGATCAGCTCGTCGATCTGCTGGACCTCCTCCTCGAGCCGGCGGATCTCGTCGACCGCACCGCCCGCTTCCGTCTCGATCTCGTTCATCGCGGCGATGGCCTCTTGGGCCGCCTGCTGACCCTCTTGGCCGGTGTCGACCGTCCGTTCCGCGATGTCTGCAACCTCGTTCGAAGAGGCGGCGATCTCTTCGGTCGTCGTCGAGAGGCCGCTCATCTCCTGGTTGACCGACTGGAGCGACTCGTTCTGTCGCTCCGCACCGTCGGAAATCTCCTGGATCGATTCGGTGACCTGCTGGGAGGCGGATCGGACCTCCTCGCTCGAGGCGGTCACCTGTTCGGAGGCGGTCGCGACGTCGGTCGCGAACCGGTTGAGTTCGGCCACCGTCTGCTCGATCTCCTCGAGCATCTGGTTGAACTCGTCGGCGATCTCCGCCATCGCCTCGTTGTCGCTTTCGGCATCCATCCGAGCGGTCAGATTACCGTCGGCGGCCGCCTCCATGACGTCGCTGTACTCGTCGGCTTTCTCCTCTAAGTGGCCGTTGATCTCTTCGACCCGCTTGCGTTCGCGTTCGGCGTCCTCGCGGGCAGCTTCGGCCTCCTCGATCTGTTCGCGGAGGGCGTCGCGCATCGAGTCGAACCCGTTGTAGAGTCGGCCGATGTTGTCGACCCGCTTGGTCTCCAAGTCGACGTCGAGGTCTCCCTCCTCCATCTTGCTCGCCTTGCCGGTGAGCCGATCGATCGAGACGGCGGTGTTCCGACCGAGCACGGCGCCGATCAGCCCGATCATGAGCACGCCGGCGAGTGTCGCGTAGATCCCCCAGTCGTTGACCGTGTTGACGAACCCGTACGCCTGGCTCTCGGGTTCGTGGGTCACGACCACCCAGTCGGTCCCCAGTACGCGTGCCGAACTGACGACGTAGTCCTCGTCGTCGCTGAAGTCGTAGGCTGCGGTGTCGAAGCTCAGCGCGGAGCCGGGGACCTGATTCGTCCCGGCGCCCTCGGTTCGTGCCGGCTCGACGATTGTGTCGGCGTTCTGATCGCCGTAGGCGAGGCCGAGCGTTTCGTGGTCTTCGCCGTAGCCCTCGTTGTCGGCCATGACGTCGTTGTTCCCGTCGACGACCATCGTCGTGATCCCGTCGTCGTCGGCGAGGCGGTTCGCGTGTGCCTCGAGTTCGGCCGTGTAGACGATCGCTCTGTCCTCTGCGTTCGGGACGGACAGCACGTAGGTCATCACGGTCACCTGCTCGTCGCCGAGTTCGCGGTCGACGGTGTAGGCGTCGGAGACCCACGGCACACCCTCCGTTCCGGCGGCTTCGTCGTAGGCTTGGGCGGGGACGGCTTCGATATCGTCGATCGTTGCCGGCTCCGCTCCGCCGGTATCGAGGTCCGTACTCGCGAGGACGGTCCCCTCGTCGGTGTCGACGTAACTTATCGCGTGCGTGTCCGCATCGAGGTGTTCCTCCCAGTCGAGGAACCGCTCTTCGATCGCGTCCGGCTCGTCACTGGCGACGACGTCCGACCAGGCGATCACCCCGATGGTGTGTTCGTTTTGTTCGTTCCACATCTGCAGGTTCTGTGCTTCCTGACTGGCGAACGACGTGTGGTCGTCCTGCACACGATCCTCTACCTGATTCGTGATTCCAGCGGTCGCACCGAACCCGACCAGCCCAACCCCCAGACCGAGTATCAATAGCACGATCCCGAACTTGACCGCGTATCGACGGCGGATAGCTGATGGCACCAATCGTCGAAAGACGTCCATAGATACAGTAGGGGTGAGAGTGTCCCTACATAAATTGTCAGCCGCCGTTATCGGTGCTGATAATCGGTTATGGAAGTGGTATTTTCACCGAACGGAAAGATAGCTCACCGTTCGGTCGAAAAACGCTCCTGCTGTGGTGAAATTTATTCTGAGGCGTCGTATCCGGGAACATCTTCCAATCCGTACGATTCGTCAAAGCTGTGCTCACGCCGTTCGACCGTCGTGAGACACTCTCCACAACTGTTAAGAAACGGAGGTCGAAATCTCGAGTTAGTATGACCGAAGAGAGGTGCAGGGATGCACGTACTTTGCCGACCGCGTCTTCTACACTGGAGCGCCGTACACTCCTCAAAGCGGCAGCGGGTGGGGCGGCCGGTGTCTCGGTAGCAGGATGTCTCGATGCGTACGAAACCGTCGCCGGTTCGAGCGACGACGAGGAACCGATCACGATCGGGATACTGACGCCGGATCCGAACAGCGACTTCATCGGTCGATCGATCGAACAGGGAGTCGAACTCGCCGTCGACCAGCTCAACGACGAGGACGGCGTGCTCGGTCGAGAGATCGAGACCGTCGTCGGCGACACGAACGGTAGTCCGCTCGAGGCCCGCCGCCAGTACGATCGCCTCGTCCTCGAAGAAGGGGCAGACGTCACGATCGGTATGTTCGCGACCGAAGCGCTGCAGGGGATTATCGACAAGATCGCCGAACAGGAGACGATCCACATCACGGCGGGCTCCGCGACGTCGTCCGTGAGCCGGCTCGTCCACGAACAGTACGACGACTACAAGTATCATTTCCGTGCCGGACCGGTCAACGACGTCACGCTGGGCGAGGTGCAACTCGACTTCTTGGACGAGATGGGTCCCGAGATCGGGTGGGACTCGGTCGCGATGCTGGCCGAAGACTACGCCTGGAACGACGGCGTGTGGGAGACGTTCGAGGAGAACCTGCCGACCGACACGACCGACGTGACGATGTGGGACCGGTACTCGCCAGCGACCAACGACTTCACCGACATCTACGACGCCGTCGCGGAGTCGGGTGCGGACGCCGCGTACATCTCGACCGCACACACCGGAACGGACGCGATACTGGACTGGGCGACGGACCAGCGAGAGTTCGCCTTCGGTGGGATCCACGTCCCGATGCAGCTTCCGGAGTACTACGGCATGGTCGGCGGCGCCTGTCGGTACGGGGTCGGGTACGCCAGCGCGACGGCGACGAGCGAGCTGACCGAGCACACCCAGCCGTTCGTCAGCGACTACGAGGCGTTCCACGACGGGAGCACACCGGTGTACACCGGCTACATCGCCTACGACGCGGTGAACCTGTTCGCCGAGGCCGTCGAGCGGGCCGACTCCCTCGACAGCGACGTCCTCGTCGACGAACTCGAGGCCACCGAACACACCGGGACGACCGGGACGATCGAGTTCTACGATCGGGATCATCCGCACGCTCACGACGTCGTGTACGGCGAAGACAACGTCCACCCGGTCTTCTTCCAGTGGCGAGAGGACGGCGGGGAGGGTGTTCAGGAGACGATCTGGCCTCACGGCCAGGCGACGGCCGACTACGTCGACCCCAGCTGGTTGTAGGCGAGCGACGCCCGCTCGAGTCGGTGCGACGAATCGATCTGGCTCCGTTTCGGTTCGATCGGTATCGTCAGTTCGGTGCGGTTTCGTCACTCTTCTTCGCAATCGGAAATAATCTATCTAAACGGAAATAAACCAAACGAACATTTCCACTACCGCGGTAACTCTCGTCGAATCTCCATCGATCGTTCCGTATTCACTCGGCCTGTATCATTTGCCCACAAACATTAAGGAACTGAGGAGATAACAACAGTATGGTATGAATAAACGTGGGTGCAGTGGAGCGAGCGACCTCGGTTCGAACGCGCAATCCGGGTCGCTAGACCGGCGGTCGCTGCTCAAAATGACTGCCGGCGGGACAGCGGGAATCTCTCTCGCGGGCTGTCTCAGTTCCTACGAGTCCATCACCGGAGCCAGCGACGACGAGGAGACGATCACGATCGGGATGCTGGCCCCCGAGCCCGAAAGCGACTTCGTCGGCCGATCGATGGCCCAGGCAGCCGCGGTCGCCGTCGACGAACTCAACGAGAACGGCGGGATCGACGGCACGGAGGTCGAACTGGCCGTCGGCGATACGAACGGGAGTCCGCTCGAGGCCCGACGCCAGTACCAGCGGCTCATTCTCGAGGAAGGGGCCGACGTGACGATCGGCATGTTCGCGAGCGAGGCGCTCGTGAACATCATGGACGACATCGCCGAGCAGGAGACGATCCATCTCACCGCCGGCGCGGCGACCCAGATCGCGAGTCGACGGGTGCACGAGGAGTACGATCGCTACAAGTATCACTTCAGGGTCGGGCCGACGAACGACGTCGACCTCGGTCGGGCACAGATCAACTTCATGAACGATATCGCGACCGATATCGGCTGGGAGTCGATCGCGGTGCTCGCGGAGGACTATCCCTGGGCTGACGAACCGTGGCGCATCTATCAGGACCAGCTCGCTGATACTCCCGTCGACGTCGTGATGGACGAGCGCTATCCCCCGGCAACGAACGATTTCTCGGAGATGTACGACGACGTCGCCGAGGCGGGCGCCGACGCGGTGTTCATCTCGACGGCGCACACGGGCACCGACGCACTCCTCGACTGGTCGTATCCGAACCGACCCGATTCCCAACCCCAGCCGCAACCGTTCGCGTTCGGCGGGATCCACGTCCCGATGCAGATTCCGACGTACTACGAGGACACGAACGGAGCGTGTCGGTACGGGCTGGGCTACTCGGCCGCGACGGAGGAGAGCGAAATCACCGAGGTGACACCGCAGTTCGTCGATCGCTATCACGACGCGTTCGACTCCTACCCGCAGGATATGGGCTACTACACGTACGATTCGGTCGCGCTGTTCGCCGAGGCCGTCGAGCGAACCGGGACGACGGAGACCGACGAACTGATCTCGGAACTCGAGGGGATCGAGTACACCGGTGCGACCGGGACCGTCAAATTCTACGATACGGATCACGCTCACGCACACGATCGAGTGTACGACGTGGACGACGACTCGACGGTCGGTATCTACTTCCAGTGGCAGGAAAACGACGACGGCGAGGGCGTCAGAGAGGTCATCTGGCCCGAATCGTACGCAACCAGCGAGTACGTGACGCCACCGTGGCTCGCGGACGGCTGACGATCGCTTCGCCGCTTCCGTCTCCGTCACCCCTGTGAGTCCGTCGACGGCGGTATCGGTCGTCGCCCTCGAGACTCGTTTTCCAGTGGCGACGCTCAAAAAATCAGTTCTGATAGTCGCTTGCCAACTATTATCATAGGTGTCTGTGAACGGGGTGCAGTATGACCGGGGCCGAGGGCCACGATACGACGGGACGGACGCACTCGAGTACGAGAGGCGGACGGCGACGATTGAATCGGCGGACGCTTCTGAGAACGACAGGGGGCACCATCGCCGGCGTCTCCCTCGCAGGCTGTCTTAGCTCCTACGAGACTGTAGTCGGGAGCAGCGCCGAAGAGGAGTCGGTGACCATCGGGGTGTTGGCCCCGGATCCGGACAGCGACTACATCGGCCGGTCGATCGTCCGAGCCGCGGAGGTCGCCGTCGACGAACTCAACGAGAACGGCGGGATCGACGGTCAGGACGTCGATATGGTCGTCGGCGATACGAACGGGAGTCCGCTCGAGGCCCGACGCCAGTACCAGCGGCTCATTCTCGAGGAAGGGGCCGACGTAACGGTCGGCGTCTTCGCGAGCGAGGCGCTCATGAACATTATGGACGACATCGCCGAGCAGGAGACGATCCATCTCACCTCCGGTGCGGCGACGACGGCGGCCAGCGGACTCGTTCACGACGAGTACGACCGGTACAAGTACCACTTCCGCGTCGGGCCGAACAACGACTCGGACCTCGGGCAGATGCAGATCGACTTCATCGACGACATGGGCCCGGACCTCGGCTGGGAGTCCGTCGCGCTCCTTGCGGAGGACTACCAGTGGACCGAAAAGCCGTGGGAGGTGTACCAGGAGCAGCTGGCGAGTACGGGCGTCGAAATCGCCATGGAAGAGCGATACTCTCCGGCGACGAGCGATTTCTCGGATCTCTACGACGAGGCCGAGGCGGAGGGAGCCGACGCGGTCTTCATCACGACGGCCCACACCGGGAACGAGGCGCTCCTGGACTGGTCGTACCCGAATCGACCCGACCCCCAACCCCAGCCGCGACCGTTCGCGTTCGGCGGGATCCACGTTCCGATGCAGTTGCCGGCGTACTACGACATGGTCGGCGGTGCCTGTCGGTACGGCGTCGGTCAGACGAGCGCGACGGCGACCAGTACGATCACCGACAAGACCCAGCCGTTCGTCACGGCCTATCAGGACGCCTTCGACGGTGCGAACCCGGTCTACACGGGCTATCACACCTACGACGCCGTCATGCTGTTCGCCCACGTGGTCGAGGAATCGGGGACGCTCGATGCCGACGACCTCGTCGAGGCTGTCGAGGATATCTCGTTTACCGGTGCGGCCGGCACCGCCGAGTTCCACGACCCGAGCCACGAGTTCGCACACGACCTCATCTATCAACGGGAGGATACCCTTTACTTCCAGTGGCAAGAAAACGACGACGGCGAGGGTGTCCAGGAGGTCGTCTGGCCCGAGGAACAGGCCACCGCCGACTACGTCACGCCGCCGTGGCTCGAGTAACCGTCGCGACAGACTGCGACGCTAAACCGGCTGCGACGCCGAACTAACTATGGCCCTGAATCGGCTGGCCGTCGACGGACTGCCGTCGGTTTCGTGACGACGAACGCGAGCGACGGCCGAATCGGAGCAAACTGCAAGCACAGCGACGCGACACGGACTGTCGGTGCAGTCGGTGCGAAAAGACCGCGATGCGGAGCGCGAGCGGCAACGAACTCCGCGTCAGAACAGGTAGCGTTCCTCTAAATCCTGCGGGAGAATAATCTCGATGTCACCGTTCGACTCGTACCTGTGGACCGTCTCGACCAGCGTCTCGAACGCCTCGAGATCCTCGTCCTCGAGACGGTGGTAGAACATCGACGTAATGCCGCCCATCTCGGCCGTCCGCTCGAGCGCTCGCTCGACGCGCTCGACGTCGGGTTCGCCGATGCGGGACGCCAGCCGCGTGTTCGTGTTGTATCCCTGGACGGGCGGGCCGCCGGCGAAGCCGATCGAGTGATACTCGTCGACGAGTTCGATCGTCGTCTCGTCGTACTGGCCGAACGGGTACGCGAAGTACTCGGCGTCGTCTTCGAACCCCTGGTCGATGAGCCATTCCTTCCCGTCGCGGATCTCGGCTTCCTGCTCCGCCGCGCTGAGTTCGGGCAACTGGGGGTGGCTCATGGTGTGATTCGCGACGCACCAGCCGGCGTCGTGGAGTTCGTGGAGTTCGTCGGTCGTCACCCGCGGATCCCCGCCGGCTTCGCCGCGTTCGACGTAGTTGGGGTTGATGAACGTTACCGCCGGATAGCCGTACTCCTCTAAGATCGGCAGCGCCTTCGTGTAGTCCGTCTTGTGCGCGTCGTCGAACTGGATCATCACCTTCCCCGTCTCCGGACGAGGGGTGAAGTGGAGGTCGTCGAACCAGATCGTCCGCTCCTGGCCCTCACCCGTACTTATCTGGAGGTGCACCTCGTCGACGCTCCCCGCGTCGAACCCGTCGTCGACGTCGGTCACGCCGAAGTTGTACCGCTCGAGGGGCAGGTCGGCGGTGATCCCGCGCCGGTACTCGATCGAGTTGCGTTCGCTATCGACCAGTCGAAGCCACGGGACGACGAGGTCGTCCGACGCGACCGCGACGCCGGGAACGACGTCCGTCAACTCGCGCGATTCCGAGAACGTCTTCGCGAGTCTGGCACTCCCCGATGTCACCTCGAATCGAGCGCTCTGCGAGCCGACGAGCGCTCGGTTCTCGTCGGCCGTCAGCGTGCCGCCGGAGGCGTCCCAGCGGTCGAGGTCTTCGAAGTCGTCGTCGGTTCCTGCGGCGTCGGGGTAGTCTCGCGACTCGTCACCGTTTCCGGTCGAGGTCGATCCGGTGTCGTCGCCGTTCCCCGAATTCGAGTCGAGAAACGTGGCGTCGGTGCAGCCGGCGAGACCCGCCGCTGCTGACGTCGCGACCGCGAGGTACGTTCGTCGGTTCATTGACGAGGAAACAGGTCAGCTACCACTATTGTTACGGAGGCGTTACTGTCCCTCTCCGGAAAGAAATCAAAATCTAAACGCTTGCTCGGCGACCGTTTCACTCGCCGAACGGCCGGCCGAATGGCGGTCTACAGCCGTTACGCGGGACGGCTCAGTCCTCGAGGTCGTCGTCGCCGACCCCGACGGCCTTCGAGACGTCGGCGTCGTCGGGCTCCGTTTGTCCACCGACGACGAGCTCGCCGTCTTCGGTTTCGACGTAGACGTCGTCCGCGAACCCGCCCTCCGCGTGAGGGTGTTCGGGGTCCTCGAGTCGTTCGGGCGTCGACGGTGCCTCGGGGAGCCCCTCCGGCGGCGCGAACTGGCCGAGCGGGTCGTCGATCGTGATATCCCAGCGTCCGAAGAACTCACCGTAGCGCTCGTGGTGGGCCTCGAGTTCGTCTACGGGAATCTCCATCATCTCAGTCCAGCCGTGGTTGTAGAAGTCGAAGTTAGCCTGAATGTGGGTGATTTCGCGGGCTTCGGCCTCCGTGTAGCCCTCCTGGAGCGCCTTCAGATAGCTGTCCATCGTCGCCTCGAAGAGCCCGTCGAGGTGGTCTTTGCGTTCGTCCGCGCGCTCGGGGTCGGCTTTCCCGAGGAAGATCTTGGTGTGCATTCGAACCAGCCCCGAGACCGCGACCGATCGAACGACCGGCGTCTCGAGTGCCTTTCGAGAGGCGAAGTGACGGGCGTTTTGACGAAGTTTCATGTGCCGGTTTACGCAGGGGGAGGTCAATAACGGTTTGGCTAACGACGTACCTCGGTCGGGCGATCGGCGGACGACACCCGCTCGGGTCGAAACTGTCAGAGATAACAGCAAACCTTGCAATATTCAGAATTGGAACGAAGGCAGCGTGGTTTCGCTACCGATCGTTACAATATTTGGCCGATATATCACGATCGTTGTCTTCGATCTGGTAGCTGGACGAAATAGACGAGATAGCAACCCACTTTAACCCGCATTACGAACGTTCCGGATATGACCCAGTACGTGATCATCGGTGACGGGATCTCGGGCAGTTCGGCTGCCGAGACCCTCCGGGAAGAAGACCCGGACGCGAAGATTACCGTCATCACCGATGAGGGGGAGCCACTGTACAATCGGATTCTCATCAAGGAACACGCGAAAGGAAAACTCCCCGAAGCCCCCATCTCGATCCACGAGGAAGAGTGGTACGAGGAACGCGACATCGACCTCTCGCTCGACACGCACGTGACGAGCGTTGATACCGACGAAAACATCGTCCACACCCACGATAGCGGTGACATCCCCTACGACAAGCTGCTGGTCGCGACCGGCGGGACGCCGACCCAGTTGCCTGTCGACAACAGCGATGCAGACGGGATCCACCACTTCTGGACCTTCCAGGACGCACGCGGGATCCGCGAGAGCGCTGAAGCGGCCGACAACGCCGTCGTCGTCGGTGCCGGTCTCCTCGGCATCGACTTCGCCGCCGTCTGTGGTGCACAGGGTGTCGACGGCAAGTATCTGATGCGCGGCGACCGCTGGTGGCGCTACGCGCTCTCGGCTGAGGGCGCGGAGATCATGCACGAGGGCATGCGCGAGGTCGGCGTCGAACCCGTCTTCGACAGCGGCGTCGACCACTTCGAAACCGACGACGACGGTGCCGTGACCGCGGCCGTCGATCCGAACGGCGACCGGTACGACTGTGACTTCGCCGGCGTCGCCATCGGACTGACGTTCAACACCGAGTTCCTCCGCGGAGCAGGTCTCGAGCAGGACAACGGTATCCTTGTCGACGAGTACATGCAGACCAACGTCGACGACATCTACGCGGCCGGCGACATCACGCGCTTCTACGACGTGTTGCTTGGCGAGCAGGCCCAGAACGGCTCGTGGGGCTCGGCCAAGGAACAGGGGCGCGTCGCTGCGGTGAACATGGCGGCCGACGCCGAGGAAGAGGTGTTCCAGTGGGTCTCATCCTACTCGATCACCCACTTCGACTTCCCGTTCCTCTCGTTTGGCCATCCCACCCTCGGCGACGAGCACGCCGAGCGCAAGTACAGCGACACCGAGTGGCGTCGCGTCGCGTTCAAGGACGGCAAGATCGTCGGCGGCGTCCTCATCGGCGATCTTTCGCCACAGAGCAAGTTTAAAAAGCTGATGCGCAACCAGCGTGTCGTCTCCGACCAGGCAGAGGTACTCCTCGAGAAGCAGGTCGATCTCGACAACCTCGCGCCGGAACAGGAACAGTAGTCTCGCTACGAGCGGTCGATCGACACTGACGGTTTTCACCAATTTTCTCGCCACTTATCGATTGGTACCGCCTGCAGAGCGTTCGCTCACCGAGTCGATCCCCTGCATGCTTCGGGTCGTCCACAACGGTTAAATAGGGATAAGGCATTTGGTAACAATGAACATGGCCACCAGTGAAATCCTCCGGCGATCGCGACACCTCGAGCGAGTCGAATCAGTGACGGCGGATACGACCGTCCGTCACGTCGATCAACTCGATACGGAGACGCTGGACGCATTTTATAGCGCACTGACGGCCGACCGGCCGGTTTCGGAGGCCGACGTCGACCTCGAGCCCGGCGAGGTGATCGTCTTCACCGACTACTACCGCGTCGCTCGCGCCTGATACGGACGAACTACTGAGACGGCGAATTCGTCGGACCCACTTCGTCAGATAGCCAGTTTAGTGGACTTTCCGTACACTACAGAAGCAGAGGTACCTTTTTTCGCCTCGGAGTTCCTCACGAAGTGAGGAACCCCTCTCTGCTCGCGGGCCAACGGCCCGCTCGCACGGCTCGAGGGACGCAAAGTCCTCGGCTGGCGCAACAATCTACGCCAAAACGGCTGCTCACTCGCTTCGCTCGGTCGCGGGTGCTTCGCTTACCCTCTGACTGCAGCGGTACCGCCTTCGTCTGTATGCAACACGACGGCCCGTTTTATTCCGCTCAATCTACTCTGCGCTACTCGAAAAAGAAGCGTGCAACCGTTGTTTGGGTTCCTCGATACAGTTGGAAAGTCAACGACCTGTGTCAGTGAGACCATCGGTTTCGCCCCCTATTATATTCGCTAGCAGGAAGGCGGTGACGATGCCCACAAAGGCACCAAACACGGTAATTTCAAACAGACCAAGCAAGACACCTAATAGAATCCCTGCGCCGGCTCCCCCCGCGATAATCGCGGAGAAACGTGTTCTATCATTCACAGGTAGTATACGGAAGGCGACAATAAATGCACATTGGGATTGTGTGAGCCGCGTTGTTTCCTCAGCCTGTACTTACCGCTACGGGTAAAACCGGTATTCGATACCCATCTCGAGCAGGGCGAGTGATCAGTTTCGGCCCACCGTTCGAAGCGCTTCGGTGACGTTTGCCCAATCTATAGCTGTCGTCGTGTCGATCGGTCACCGTCCCCCAGCTAGTCGGAAGTATCGAAGCCGTTTTCCCCCGTGCGCGTCTTCGCTCTGGTATGAACGGCGGTAGCGACATGACCCTGGCGTTCGAACTCGAGGCGCTGAAAGAGCTCGCGTCGCCCGAGAGCGTCTTCGAAGACGCGAGGGGCTGGACCGAGTACATCGGCGTCGTCTCCGAGAAGCCCACCTACGTGGTGACGAACTTCACGCGCAAGAACCGCATCCGACAGGACTTCTTCTCCGGCCCGCGCGGCAAAGCCGAGAGCCTGGAGGGCGTCAAAGATCAGTTCGACACCGACCGCTACGTCCTGATCGCCTCGAGCGAGGAAGACGAACAGCTCGCCGAGGAGGTCGGCTGGGAGTATCTCGACGTCGAAGACGCCGCCGAGGCCGCCGACTGGATCGTCGCCTCGAGCGTCGACGACGACGCGGACGACGCCGAACCGGTCCGCGACGACTGGCCGTAGATCGCCGATAGCGGCGATTTCGAACCTGTCGACCATCGGTTTCGGTTTTCGGTCGCTCGAGGAGCCCGTATCTGAACGATTATCGTCTTTCACGGCGTTCGGTGCATATCGACCAATGAGCTCTGCACTCGAGTCCCACGTCGATGACGATATCGTCGACGCGATCGGATCGCTCGGCAACCGCACCCGCCTCGAGATTCTGTTCGCGCTCGTCAAGAAAGAAGACGAGTGTCTGGAGCAGTGGGCGACGATGTCGTTTACCGAGCTGTACGAGGCTGTCGACCTCGAGAGCACGTCCCAGTTCTCCTATCATCTCGATCGACTGACCGATACGTTCGTCGTCGAGACGTCCGGTGGGTACCGGTTGACCTACGGCGGCGACAAACTCGTTCGGACGATCCTCTCGGGAGCCTACGAGAGTACTCGCTCCTTCGACGACGTCGAGGTGGACGGAATCTGCGTGTTCTGTGAGACGTTGGCGCTCGTCGCGACGATGGATACGGAACGGTTCGTCGTTCGGTGTGGCGCCTGTGAGACGACCCTGTTGAACGATATGCTTCCCCGGAGCCAGACCAGACACCGCTCGACGGCAGCCATCGTCGACAGCGTCGGCACCCGAATCTGGAGTACGTACACGCTGGTCAGGGGTGGCGTCTGTCCGGAGTGTTACGGACCGATCGACACCGCCGTCGACACCCACGAACCGGATACGGGTGAGTACGACGGGCGGTCGTTCTACGCGCTCTCGCACACGTGCCGGGAGTGCTGGCTCGCGATCCACATGCCGATCGAGGTGACCGCAGCGTTCCACCCCGCCGCCGTCGGCTTCTTCTGGGAGCACGGTATTTCCCTGCTGGAGTGTCCGCTCTGGGAGTTCTTCGAGTACATGGTAAACGAGACGGTTTCGACGCAGGTCGACAGCGTCGACCCGCTCGAGGCGATCGTCGACATTACGCTCGAGGACGAGACTCTCCGCCTCGAAATTGACGACTCCTTGACCGCCACTCCTGAGCCGAGCAGCGGTGACTGAGTTCGACTCTCACTGGCGGTTTCTCAAATGTCTTTGAGTTATCCGACTGACAATATGTAAGCTTAACAACAATATTTATCGCGGTTGGTTCGCATGAGTGTGTATGCGTTCCGATCTACCGACCGATACCACGGCGGCGCTCCGGAGGCTCGAGTATGGCAGCGATTGAACTCGACGGGTTGACGAAACGCTTCGGTGACGTCGTCGCCGTTGACGACCTCGATCTCACCATCGAAGAGGGCGAAATCTTCGGATTTTTGGGGCCGAACGGCGCCGGCAAGTCGACGACGATCGACATCTTGCTGGACTTTCTGCGTCCAACTAGCGGCACCGTGACCGTCCTCGGCCACGACGCCCAGTCGGACGGGCTCGCCGTCCGGGATCGAATCGGCGTCCTGCCCGACGCCTATCACGTCTACGACCGACTCACCGGCCGCCAACACGTCGAGTTCGCCATCGAGATGAAAGGCGCCGACGACGACGCTGAGGCGCTGCTCGAACGGGTCCGGGTCGCCGACGCGGCGGACCGGAAAGCCGGCGGCTACTCGAAAGGGATGCGCCAGCGGATGGTTCTCGCGATGGCGCTCGTGGGCGATCCCGACCTGCTCGTGCTCGACGAGCCCTCGACGGGGTTAGACCCCAATGGGGCCCGCGAGATGCGCGAAATCATCCGCGAGGAGAACGAACGCGGGACGACCGTCTTCTTCTCGAGTCACATCATGGAGCAGGTCGAGGCGGTCTGTGACCGCGTGGCGATCATCAACCGTGGCCAGCTGGTCGCCGTCGACACGATCGACGGGCTCCGTGATTCGACGGAAACCGGCGAGACGCTGTACGTCTACGTCACGGACCTCGACGAGCGCGTTCTCGAGTCCATACGGGCCCTCGAGGGCGTCGGTAGCGCGTCGATCGACGACGGCCGCTTGCGGGTATCCGTCGACGGCGTCTCGAAGTTCGCCGTCCTGCACGCGATCGACGAAGTTGCCGCCGTTCAGGACTTCTCGGTCGTGGAATCCTCGCTCGAGGACCTGTTCGTCCGCTACACGAACGCGGGCCAGGAGGCCGAAGCGTGACGTGGCTCACCGTCGCGAAGAAGGACTTCCGCGACGCCGTCCAGTCGCGAGCGCTGTGGTCGCTCGTCGGCGTCTTCGTCGTCCTCTCGATCGTCTCCACGTACGCGTACGTCGAAGCGCCGGCGTTGTTGGGATCGCAGGCGGGGGCGACGTTCGGCGGCCTGATCTTCTTCACGATCGGGCTCACTGGGCTGTTCGTTCCGCTGGCGGCGATCGTCGTCTGTTACAAATCCCTCGCGGGCGAGCGCGAACTCGGGGGCATCAAGCTCTTGCTCTCCCTGCCGACGACTCGCGGCCAGGTCTTCGTCGGAAAGGTGATCGGCCGAGCCGCCGTTCTCGCGTTCGGGCTCAGCGTCGGTCTCGTGGTCGGTATCGGTTTCGGCTCCGTCCTGCTGGGCGAGTTCGACGCCCTCGCCGTGCTGGTGTTCGTCCTCGTCACGCTTTCGTTCGCGGCGATCTACGCGACGATCGTCGTCGGGATCTCGGCGACGACGGGATCGACCTCGCGCGCGACGACGCTGGCCCTCGGCTTCTTCGTCGTCTTCGAACTGCTCTGGGACGTGGTTCCGATGGGGATCCTCTACGTCGTCGAGGGCTTTTCGCTCCCGGCGACGATTCCCGACTGGGTGTATCCCGTGATGCAGGTCTCGCCCTCGTCGGCGTACTTCACGACGGTCGTCGCCCTGTTGCCAGACCTCGCAGAGACGGTCGGTGCCGACCCGTCCGGAGCCGGAGCCGGCGTCGAGGTGAGCGCGACCGAGGCCGAACCGTTCTACGCGACCCCCGAGGTTGGCCTCCTCGTTCTCGCCCTGTGGCTCGTCGTCCCGCTCGCCGTTGGCTACTATCGATTCGACGCGGCCGACCTCTGAGACGCAAGCGGCGTCGGGTTTTCTCGAGTCGTCGCGCTTATGCCCGGGCCGGCCGAAAGGCGGCCAATGGCAGAGCCCCGCGTCCCGGGTTCCGGCGGCGATCGAACGCTCGAACTTCCCTGCGGGAAGTCCCTCGATCCACACCAGATCGACCTCGGCATGCGCGAGTACTCTTGTAGCTGTGGCGACACCCACGCCGTCGTCACCGACGTCCATCCCCCCTCTCGATTCTTCCCCGAATCGCTCGTCGAGATTCTCCAGGAGACGATCGAACCCGCCGACGAGTTCGAGGAGTTCGGCACGCCCCACCTACTGGGCGTGGTCATGGAGGAGTTCCCCGAAAAGGTCGTCACCTACGACGCGAGCGACGACGGCGCCGTCGGCTACGCGATGCTGTGGGTGACCGACTTCGACTCCCGTCGCCTCCACGAGATCGTCGTCGAACTCGTCGTCGAACTCATGGACCACGCGATCAGCCACGCCGAAGATGACAACGCCGTCACCGACTTCGAGTCCCAAATGCTCGAGTTCGACGTCAGCGAATTCGTCGAACAGTACCGTCGCCAGCGCGACTTCGAGAGCGAACACGACCGCGCGTTGTGAGCGGTCGAGCCGACGGCGGTCTCGCTTGCGGGAACTGGTTTGCAGTCCGAACCGATAACCGTCAGCGGCGAGTTTCGGCGCCGCGGAACTCGAATCGTGCGCCACCGACGTCGCTATCGGTAACCGCAACGCTCCAGCCGTGGGACGTGGCGATCCGGTCGACGATCGCGAGTCCGAAGCCGGTCCCGTCGGCCGCGGTCGAGTAGCCGCTCTCGAGTACGCGCTCGCGGTGGTCGCTCGGGATTCCGCGGCCGTCATCCTCGACGAAAAACCCCTCCCCGTCAGGGAGGTCGCCGATCGTGACGGTTACGCCGACGTCGATGGGGTCGCCACCGTTAGCAGTGGGTTGTCCCCGTCGGTCGGCACGCACCACGCCGTGCTCGATCGCATTTCGAATCAGGTTCTCCAGCAGCCGTTCGAACCGGCGCTCGTCGACCCGAACAACGGCGTCCGTCGGCGTCTCGAGGGCGGCGGATCCCGTTTCGACGTGTCGCCAGCACCGTCTGGCGAACACCGCGAGTTCGACCGGCTCGTAGTCCGTAATCGGTTTTTCCTCGCGTGCGAGCGTCAGAATGCCGTCGATCAGTCCCTGCATCCGGTCGTGCGCCTCGGCGACGGTTTCGAGGCGGTCGTCGCCGCGTCCCTCCCGCACCAGCGAGAGCTGTCCCTGGGCGACGTTCAACGGGTTGCGAAGATCGTGAGAGACGACGTTGGCGAACGACTCGAGGCGCTCGTTCTGTCGTTCCAGCGTTCGCTCGCGTTCTTTGCGTTCGGTGATATCGCGGAGGACGCCGACGGTCCCTCGAAACTCGTCGTCGTCTTCCGTCGGGAGGAGCGCGAGGTGATTTTCGGTCGGAACTCGGTCGCCGTCTTTCGTGTGGAGCGTGATCTCGTAGGAGTCCCGCTCGCGGTCGTCGTTGGCCAACAGCTCTGCGATTATCGCTTCGCCAGTCCTGATATCGTCGTCGTCGATGACGAGCGAGACGTGTTCGCCGATCTGTTCGCCGGGGCTGTAGCCCACCGTGGTCAGATCGGCGTCGACCGGCGGAATCACGTTCGTGAACCGACCGTCGGCGTCCAGTACGTACACTTCGTCGGGGATCGCCTTCAGAATCGTCTCGTACTGCTCGAGTTCCCGCTTGCGTTCCGTCCGAACGGTGATGTCGCGAACGACGCCGGCGGCACCGCGATACTGGCCGTCCTCGAGCGGGAGCAAAGAGACGTTGTCCTCGCACTGAATCCGCGTCCCGTCGCTCGTTTCGACCGTGATCTCGTAGGTCTGTTGGGTGCGCTCGGACCCGCTGGACAGGAGCTCTCGAACGACGTCCGTCCCGCGCTCGACGGACGGTTCGTCGAGCAGAAACGAGACGGGTTGCCCGATGATGTCGCGCTTCGCGTAGCCGGTTATCTCGGCGTAGGCGTCGTTGACGAACGCGTAGCGCCCGTCCGAATCGATCGTGTAGACCGGATCGCCGAGCGCTTCGACGATCGTCTCGTAGCGTTCCAGATCACGTTCGCGATCCCGGTGATCCGTGACGTCTCGAAGGGTACAGATGAGTCCGTTCCGATCGGTCGTCGAGAGCGTGTGATCGACGACGATCCGGCTGCCGTCCGCTCGAACGCCGGTCGACTCGTCGTGCCAATAGCCCTCCGCACGCACCGTCGGGAGCACCTCCTCGCGTACGGTTGCGGCGTCCTCGTCGGTGTACAGGAGTTCCCAGTGCTCGCCGATCAGCGCCGCCGGCTCGTAGCCGAAACACTCCGCGTACGCCCGGTTCACGTAGACGAACGTTCCGTCCGGATCGAGCAGACTGATCCCCTCCCGTGCGGTTTCGATCGCCCGACGCTGACGTTCGTGGTGGCGCTGGCTCCGCGCCGTCTCGACCGCGTTGACGAGCCGGTTTGCGAGCACCGGATACTCGTCGCTTGCGGTCTCCTTCCGCACGTAGTCCGTGACACCCGCCGCGATCGCGTCGCTGGCGAGCGCTTCGGACCCGGAGTCGGTACACAGCACGAACGGCACGCGCTCGTCCTGATCGCGAACGCGTTCCAGCAACGCGAGTCCGTCCGTATCGGCCAGATCGTACTCCGAGACGAGGCAGTCGATTCGATCGGTCTCGAACCGCGCAAGCCCCTCTCGTGCGGTCGTCACGGTGGTCGTCTCGAACCGGTCGTCTTCCCGCTCGAGTCCCGCTGCGAGCTGTGTCGCAAACTCCGGGTCGTCGTCCACATGTAAAACGCGGATTCGCTCCGGCCGGTCGTCCGCGCGTGGTGAGTCACCGGTCGGTCTCATGACCCCCCTTTTGCCAGTACGGAGAAATAGATTGGGTCCGCTCTCACGGACAGACCGCGTTGCGATACTGTCTCTGGCGACTGAATCAACTGGAACGGAGCCGAACGAATCGGCTGGGAAACTACTGTATCGCTCGCTTGAATCCGCGCTGACGAACCGGTTGGATCACGGCTACGGCGTTTCGACCGAGACCGCTATCCGCAACCCGCCGCTCGCGCTCTCCTCGAGCGCGATCGACCAACCGTGAGCCTCGACAACTTCGGAAACGATCGCCAGTCCGAACCCGGTTCCCTCGGCCGCCGTGCTGTATCCCCACTCGAGGGCAGCGTCGCGCTCGTCGGCCGGGATTCCTGGCCCGTCGTCCTCGATCGCGAACCCGTCTCCGGTCGCGGTCACCGTCACTGTCACGTCGTCGCCGACGTGTTCGCGGGCGTTACGCAGGACGTTTTCGAAGAGCGCACGGAGTCGACTCTCGTCGCCGTCGACCGTCGGCAGCGAGCCCTCTTGGACCACCTCGAGCGTGGGATCGACCGCGCGGTGAGCCTGATCGAGAACGGCGTCGAGGTCCACCGCGGCCGTCTCGGTCAGCCGCTGGCCGCTCCGGGCGAGTTCGAGCACGTTCTCGACGAGTTCGTCCATCCGGTCGAGCGCCCACCCAATCTCCTCGAGGTGTCGTTTTCCGTCTTCGTCGACGTGTTCCGCGACGTTTTCGAGCTGGCCCGCCGCGAGCGTGAGCGGGTTCCGGAGGTCATGAGAGACCGTGCTCGCGAACGCCTCGAGGCGATCGTTCTGGCGCTCGAGTTCGCGGCTTCGATCGGCGAGTTCGGACTCGCGGGCGGCGCGGTCGAGGGCCGCCTCGGCGTTCGCGGCGAGGATTCTGGCGAGCGTGAGCGCCTCGGGGTCCAGGTCGTTGACCGCGAGCGAGCTCACGATGAAGATTCCGTGCTCGCCGAGGGGAACGTGGGCCTCGCTTCGAACCGGCGTCTCGGGGTTGCGAACGTTCGCCGCGCGACGGACGTCGCCGTGGACGATCGCCTCGCCGGCTTCGTAGGCGTCCCAGGCGATACCGCCGCCGGATTCGATGTAGCCGATGTTCCCGAACAGCTCGACGGCTCGGTCGCTCATCGCCGCGGGAACGAGTCCGTCGTTCGCCTCGTCGACGGACGCCGTTTCGGTGTCGGGAGTCGATCCGCCGTCCGACCGGCCGCTCCGCGACGCTGCGGCCGACCGTGTCGTGATCTCCGGTTCGTAGAGAAACACCGAGTTGAGGTCGAGATCGAGCGCCTCGCTGGCGATGGTGGTCATGATACGGGCGATCTCGCTGCTTCCCGTCGCTGCCATCAGTCGTCGCGTTCCGTCGTGCAACTGTCGGATACGGCGCTCGTGTTCTTTCCGGGCCGTAATGTCGCGTATCGCACCGACGCTACCGAGTAACTGGCCCTCGTCGTCGAGCACCGGCGCGATGTTGTCCTCAATGTGGTGTGTCGATCCGTTCGGTGATTCGACGGTCGTTTCGATGGTGGCACTCCGTCGGTCGTCGCTCGCCTGAATCTCCTCGATGAGCGTCCACCGCTCCGCGAGTTCGGCCTCGGTGATGAACTCGGTGACGTGCTCGCCGACGATCTCGTCGCGCGGTTCGCCCAAGTAGTCGGCCATCGCCTCGTTGACGATCTCGACGTGTCCCGTCGAATCGAGGACGTACATCGAGTCGCTGACGGTCTCGACGAGCGTTCGGTACCGCTCGAGTTTGCGCTCGCGACGTTTCTGCTCGCTCGTATCCGTGTAGATCGCGTACTCGTGGATCTCGCCGTCGATTTCGGTCGCAAAGCCGCGAAAGAGGAAGTCCCGTGGACCGTCGGTCGTACAGCGCTCGACCTCGGCCGTGACGACGGACTCGAGACCGACCGACTCGTAGACGTCGATCTCCTCGCTTCCCGCCGGGACGAGCAGTTCGTCGATACCGTACTCGGTGAGCGTCTCGTGACCGTACCCGAACAGTTCCTCGAACGACGGATTGACCGCGACGACGCGGACGCCGTCGGTACGGTCCAGCACTAAGACCGCGTCGGGGACGCTCTCGAACAGCGCGGCGAAGCGGTCGCGCTCGTTTCGGCGCTCTCGTTCCGACTGAATTCGCGAGACCGTCGAGGCGACGGTCGCGGCGACGAGTTTGACGATGCTGACCGCGCGGCCGTCGAACGCGTTCGGCGCCGTCGAAATCGTCTGTAAGACGCTGTCGGCGTTGACGGGAACGCTCACGACCGAGCGAACGTCGGCTGCGGTCGGCTCGCCGCCAGAGTACGTCGTCGGATCGATCACCCCTGTCGTATCGGTTCGAAGCGCTTGCTCGACCAGACCCTCGCAGGTCGGTTCTCGAAAGGCCGCCGTCGCATCGTCGCCGCCGGTGACCGAAACGGGGGCGAAATCGGCGCTGATCCGGCTCGTGTCGGGGTCGTCCCGTTCGACGAACATCGCCGTCGCGTCGGTCTCGAGCAGCCGGTCGACGGCGTCGATCGCCAGTCGGTACGTCTCCTCGATCGACGAACAGGACTCGAGCGCGCGGACGGCGTCGCGGGTCTCCTCGAGACCGAGCCCGAAGTCGTCGGTGTGGGTCGTCGGGAGGGCCTCGTTGTCGGCCCGCAGAATCGCTCGCAACTGCTCGGCGAGCAGGTCGCTCGAGTCGGTCCGCCCTTTCGGGACGTACCCCGAGAGTCCGGCCGTGATCGCGTCGCTCGCGAGCGTCTCGTCGCCGTCGGCGGTGTAGAGCACGACTGGGGCGGTTGCGAGACCGGCCGCTCGGAGCGAGTCGTACAGCGAGAACGCGTCGGTTTCCTCGAGGTGGTACTCCGTGACGACACACGCGTACTCGCTCGCCTCGTCTGCGAGCGCATCGCGAAGGGCCGTCGTCGTCGCCACTGCTTCGACCGTGGGCGCGTCCTCGTCCGCCTCGAGCGCCCTCACCGTCTGCGTTCGATCGGTGGCATCCGGATCGAGGTACAGAACGGGGCCCAATGCCGCGTCACCGCAACTCCCGGACTCTGGCATTTCGTCGTCTTCCATCAGTAACGGTAACCTGATAAGATGTTCGGCCGTTTTCGAAACGCGTCTGTAGTCGCCCGAGCGTCGAAGCGAGCGACTCAGTGGAGTCGTTCCGCGGCGTGTGTGCGGTCTCGCGACGGTTCCGGTTTTCGCGCCGACGGATCGCGCCGCCAGTTCGAATTTCGAAAATCGATTTCGAGATTCGTACTGTATCGTGGGGCTTATTACGATGTACGAACTCCGATTCGACAAGCAAAATGAGCACGGACCATCAGGGCGAGGGCGACACAGGGGACGGACGCACGATCCTGTTGATCGGGAGCGGACCGATCCAGATCGGACAGGCAGCCGAGTTCGACTACTCCGGTGCGCAGGCCTGCCGAGCGCTCCGGGAGGAGGGTGCCCGCGTCGTGCTCGTCAACTCGAACCCCGCGACGATCATGACCGACCCGGAGATGGCGGACGAGGTTTACATCGAGCCGATCACCACCGAGGCCATCGCCGAGATCATCCGCAAGGAACGCCCCGACGGCGTCATCGCCGGACTCGGCGGCCAGACCGGGCTCAACGTCACGGCCGAACTGGCCGAGGAGGGCGTCTTAGAGGAGTACGACGTCGAGATCATGGGGACGCCGCTGGACACCATCTACGCGACGGAGGACCGCGACCTCTTCCGCCAGCGCATGGAGAAGATCGGCCAGCCCGTGCCCCGGTCGACGACCATCTCGCTCGAGGAGGGCGAAGAGGTCTCGGAACTGACCGAGGAGGACCTGAAAGAGCGCGTCGAGGCCGCCGTCGACGAGGTCGGCGGACTGCCGGTCATCGCCCGCACGACCTACACGCTCGGCGGGTCGGGATCGGGCGTCGTCCACGAGATGGACGAACTGCTGGCCCGCGTCCGCAAGGGACTGCGCCTCTCGCGTAACAGCGAGGTCCTCATCACCGAGTCCATCGCGGGCTGGGTCGAGTACGAGTACGAGGTCATGCGCGACGCCGACGACTCCTGTATCATCATCTGTAACATGGAGAACATCGACCCGATGGGGATCCACACCGGGGAGTCGACGGTCGTCACCCCCTCACAGATCGTCCCCGACGAGGGCCACCAGGAGATGCGAACCGCGGCGCTCGACGTCATCCGCGAACTCGGGATTCAGGGCGGTTGTAACATCCAGTTCGCCTGGCGCGACGACGGCACGCCCGGCGGCGAGTACCGCGTCGTCGAGGTCAACCCGCGCGTCTCCCGCTCCTCGGCGCTCGCCTCCAAGGCGACCGGCTACCCGATCGCCCGCGTCACCGCGAAGGTCGCCCTTGGCAAGCGCCTCCACGAGATCACGAACGAGATCACCGGCGAGACGACCGCTGCCTTCGAGCCCGCGATCGACTACGTCGTGACGAAGGTCCCGCGTTGGCCCAAGGACAAGTTCGA
This sequence comes from Natronorubrum amylolyticum, assembly GCF_052040145.1. Lineage (NCBI taxonomy): Archaea > Methanobacteriati > Methanobacteriota > Halobacteria > Halobacteriales > Natrialbaceae > Natronorubrum > Natronorubrum amylolyticum. The sequence goes on along the minus strand of NZ_JBPPFW010000002.1, from coordinate 674,114 downwards.
CGACGTCGACTTCGAACTGACGACTGCCATGAAGTCGACCGGCGAGGCGATGGCCATCGGCCGCACGTTCGAGGAGAGCCTGCTGAAGGCCCTCCGCTCTTCCGAGTACGAACCCGACGTCGATTGGGCCGAGGTCTCGGACGAGGAACTCGAGGAACGCTACCTCGAGCGCCCCTCGCCCGATCGTCCCTACGCGCTGTTCGAAGCCTTCGAACGCGGCTACACGGTCGACGAGGTCGTCGAACTGACGGGCATCTTCGAGTGGTACACCGAGCGCTTCAAGCGCATCGCGGACTCGACGCTGGCCGCACAGGAGGGCGACTTCACCGAAGCCGCCATCGCCGGCCACACGAACGCCACGATCGCTGCGGCGGCGGGCGGCGATGTCGACGTCGATACCGTCGAGCAGGCGGTTCCCGGCCGCACGTACAAGCAGGTCGACACCTGCGCCGGCGAGTTCGAAGCCGAGACGCCGTACTACTACTCCTCGCGCAAGAACGAGTTCGAGTCCGGTCCGCTGGTGGGCGACGCCGCATCGGGCGAACTCGAGGTCGATTTGGACTTAGAGAGCGTGATCGTCGTCGGCGGCGGCCCGATCCGCATCGGGCAGGGCGTCGAGTTCGATTACTGTTCGGTCCACGCCGTGCAAGCCCTGCGCGAGATGGGGATCGACGCCCACGTCGTCAACAACAACCCCGAGACGGTCTCGACGGACTACGACACCTCCGACGGGCTGTTCTTCGAGCCGATTACCGCCGAGGAGGTCGCCGACGTGGCCGAGGCGACCGGCGCCGACGGCGTGATGGTCCAGTTCGGCGGCCAGACCTCCGTGAATATCGGCGAACCGCTACAGGACGAGATCGACCGCCGTGGCCTCAAGTGCTCGGTCATGGGAACCAGCGTCGAAGCGATGGACTTGGCGGAGGACCGCGACCGCTTCAACGCCCTGATGGACGAGCTGGGGATCGCCCAGCCGGAGGGCGGCACCGCATTCTCCAAGACGGAGGCGCTCGAACTCGCCCACGACATCGGCTACCCCGTCCTCGTCCGTCCCTCCTACGTGCTGGGCGGCCGCGCGATGGAGGTCGTCTACGACGACGAGGAACTCGAGAAGTACATCGAGGAAGCCGTCCGCGTGAGCCCGGAGAAACCGATCCTCGTCGACGACTTCCTCGAGGATGCGGTCGAACTCGACGTCGACGCCGTTTCCGACGGCGAGGACGTCCTGATCGGCGGCATCATGGAACACGTCGAGGCCGCCGGGGTCCACTCCGGCGACTCCGCGTGTATGATCCCGCCGCGCTCGCTCGACGACGACACGCTGGCTCGCGTCCGCGAAGTCACCGAAGAGATCGCCGACGCGCTCGACACGGTTGGCCTGCTGAACGTCCAGTTGGCGGTGCGTGACGGCGAGGTGTACGTCCTCGAGGCGAACCCGCGCTCTTCCCGTACCGTTCCGTTCATCTCGAAGGCGACGGGCGTGCCGATCGCCAAGATCGCCGCGAAGGTCATGGCCGGAACCTCGCTCGCCGACCTCGAGATCGACGAGCAGATCCCCGAGCAGACCTCCATCAAGGAGGTCGTCCTACCGTTCGACCGCCTGCCGGGCTCGGACCCGCGTCTCGGCCCGGAGATGAAGTCCACCGGCGAGGTCATGGGTAGCGCCGACAGCTTCGGCAAGGCCTACGACAAAGCACAGGACGCGACTAACAAGCCGATCCCCGAGTCGGGGATCGCCATCGTCGACCTCTCGGCGGACAAGTTCCCCGATCCGGACACCGAGGCGGGCGACGCGCTCGTCGACGGCTTCACCGACCACTTCGACCTCTGCGAGGAGGTCGACCTCCCACAGGCCGTTCGCGAGGGCAAGGTCGATCTCATCGTCTCCCGCGACCGCAATCTGCTCGAGGTCGCCGTCGAGGAGGAGATTACCTACTTCTCGACGCCCGCCAGCGCGTCGGCCGCGCTCGAGGCGCTCGAGGCCAAGGCCGAACCGATCGACGTCCAGTCGATCACCGACCGTCCCAAACGCTCCGGCGAGTGGGGCCGTTCGGACTGAGTTGGCCATCGGTGGACGCCGAGCTTTCGGTCGGATCGATCACGCGGTCCCGGCGAACTGGGCGACCATCGATCCCTGATCGGCGGCACCGCCTAGCGACGTGCCGACGAACTCCATCGCCCCCTCGATCTGAGTGCCGCCGTGGAACTGTACGTCGACGACGCCGCTTCCAATTTCGTAGAGCGGCGCGACGATTCCGCCTCGAGGCGTGAAGATGTTGACCTGCAACCCAGCGGAGACGCCCGGCGGGAGGTCGACGCCTAGATCGGCGATGTGTTCGGCTCGGAGCAGCCCCGACGCGTCGTCCGTCTGCACGGAGCCGATCGGTACCGCCGCATCGTTGAGCGTCGGGTCGCCCCCGGTGTTCAATGCGGTTCGAAGCGCCGTGTTGGTGTAAAACGCGATCGCCCCGCTCTCCGGTGCTCCCTGCGGATTTCCGGAGATAAGGGCGACGTCTCTCGGCCCGGCTGAGGTCTCTCCGACGGGCGGGGTGACGAAAAACTGCCCGTCCCGGTCGAACGCCTCGAACGACGTCTCTCCGACCATACGGATCTGGTACAGCGTCGGCTCCGTCGGGATGGCCGATTCCTGTGCGCGTGTTCGACCCGCGATACCGACGCCGCCGAGACCGAGTACACCCGCCGCTTTGAGCACGGTTCGACGCGAGAGTTCACTACCGACTTCTGTGGTTGTCATTCTCTTTCACTATTCCACGAGGAACGAGGAGAATAGGTCGTCGACCGGCTTAAAATACTGTCACGAACGGCTGGAACCTCCATCGGACAGGGGTCTCCTGCTCGACGCTCACTCGAGCGTGTACCAGTCGAACTCCTCGATCGCGAACAGATACGAGACGGGGGGTGCGAGGAGCCCGACGACGAGGAGGGTCCACGCGGAGATGGTGATGCCGCGAGCGGAGACCGCCAGTTCGGGTCCGGGCGTCCACGCCGTAACTGCCGTAAACAGGTCGGCGATCAGGCCGGGCGCGTCGACGTAGAGGACGGTAGCGGCGATCGCGGTCAGGATGATCGCGGCCGAGTAGACGATGAACGCGGTCTTGCTCGGCATCACCGCCTCGCGGTTGTTCGTCACCTTGACGCTCCCGTATCGGGGGAAGGCGGCGCCGACGCCGGTCGCGAGCGCCGGCGTCGCGACCGCGCCGACGGTGGTGGCGACGACCAGGACAGCGGTGTGCTCGAGCGAGAGCGGACTGAGCAGGCCGAGGGTGAGCGAGCCGAGGAGGGCGACTGGCCCGGCGACGAGGGCGCCGGCGACGACCAGTCCCGTGATCGCCTGCCGGCCGGCGAGGGGCGAGGCGACCACGGCGGGCAGCGCGCGCCCGAGGTCGCCGAGCGGGTTGAGGGTGAACAGCGCGCCGGCAGCCCAGACGACGTACAGCGAGAGGATCACGGCGACGTGGGTCGGCACGGCTCCGGTTCGGGCGATCTCCTGGACGAACGCGATCGATCCCAGCAACGGATAGCCGACGTACACGAGTCGGATCGGTGCCCGTTTCGTTCGGCGAATCGCGGTCGTCGCAACCGTCCGAACTGGACGCGAGAGACCGTACGACAGCAGTCTCGCGAGTCGGTCCGACGAGTCCGTCACCGACTCCTCGGGCTCCTCGAACCGCGCCGGATCGGCGAACCAGTGTCGTCGCGCGGAGGCGATGCCGACAGCGACGGCGACCGCGCCGAGCCCCGCTGCGCCGAGCAGTGCCCCGAAAGCGGTGGGACTCGAGGCGGCGACGTTCGGGACGCCGAGCAACAGGAGGTGGCCGGGCCAGCCGAGAGGGCTGTCCTGGAGCGCGTAAAACAGTTGATCGATGACCAGATTGAACCGCCCCGTGGCGATGGCGCCGAAGTAGAGCACCCAGAACGCGATGAAGATCACCATTCGGTACCGGGCGATCGGTTCGTAGACGGTGACCAGGTGGCGGACCCAGACGCCGACCACGAAGCCGACGGGAACGGCGGTACAGAGGGCGAGGACGACGACGAGCGGCACGAGCACCACGGGAAGTAGTGTCCCCGCTCCGGAGGCGAACGCGATCGAAAGGACGACAGCCGGCGGAAGGAGCCAACTTCCGAACAGGAGTATCTCGGCACCGACGACGCCGATGACGACGTTCCGCAGCGGCGTCGAGGTGAGCAGAAAGGCCGGTTTGTCGACGGTCGCGGCCGCCGTAAACGCCCGAATTCCCGCCATAAACACCAGAAATAGCCAGGCGACGGCGACGCCGCCCGTGACGAGTTCGGTCGCCGTCGTCGCCTGGGACTGGGTGATTCCCTCCGCGAACTGCTCGCCGAGCATCGGCAAGAGGTAGCCGCCGGCGACGATGATCGAGCCGAACATGACCGCCGCGAGCAGCCCCATCATGAACAGCTTCGAGCGTTCGTTCGACACCGCTCGAACCGTGCGCCGGAACTCCATCGTGGCGACGAGGAGGGGAACGCGCGACATCAACGGGCACCACCGCAGCGGTGACGACTGCACATCAGCGGGGAGGGACGCGGCAGTTCGGGAGCCATACTCGATAGCGCGTCATCCATCCAGTAAATCATTTGGATCCTGTCATTCGTGAGGTCGACATCGTTCGACGAGCGTGTGGTAACTCGTCGGCACCTCGAGCACCGTCGAATATGTCACACATTTACATCGAGGGCGACGAAACGAGACGTATGAGCCCCGCCGACGCCCCCGCGATCGAAACCGAGGCCCTCACGAAACGGTACGGCGAGACGACCGCCGTCGCCGGGCTGACGATGACCGTCGAGCCGGGGACGGTCTACGGCTTCCTCGGGCCCAACGGCGCGGGGAAGACGACGACGATGCGGATGCTGACGACGCTGACGAAACCGACCTCGGGGACGGCCCGAGTCGCCGGCCACTCGATCACCGACCGCGAGGCCGTCACGCCTCACATCGGCTACCTCCCCGAGGAGCCGCCGATCTACGACGAGCTGACGGGGCGCGAACAGCTCGAGTACGCCGCCGGCCTCCGGGACCTTCCCGACGCCGACGCCACCGAGCGCATCGAGTCGCTGCTCGAGCGGTTCGACCTGCTCGACGACGCCGACAGACGGATCGAGGGCTACTCGAAAGGGATGCGCCAGAAGGTCGGCGTCATTCAGGCCGTCCTCCACGAACCTACGGTCGCCTTCCTCGACGAGCCGACGAGCGGCTTGGACCCTCGCGCGGCCCGGACCATGCGCGAGACCATCGCCGACCTCGCGGACCGAGAGATGACCATCTTCCTCTCGACGCACATCCTCCCCGTCGTCGACGAACTGGCCGACGAGATCGGGGTGCTTCACGACGGCAAACTGGTCGCACAGGGGGATCCCGAGACCCTGAAGTCGCGCGCCGAGACCGGCGAAGCCCGCAGTCTCGAGGATGCCTTCCTCGAGGTCACGCAGGAACACGGCGAGGAGGCGACGGGCCGGTCGGCCGAAGCGTCGATAGAGTGACGACCGTATCCAAGCCGAGCGAATCGACCGGTGTCCGGCCGTCACTCGTCGCTTGCACAACCCCCGATAGCGCTCATCGAGAGCGCGGTTCGTAGACGTACGAGTGGCGGATATCTACGTCGTACATGAGCGTTCCGCGGGGCATCCGCCCGACTCGCCAGAGTGCATAGAGATCTCCGACAGCGCCCGCCGTGTTGAGAATCAGCACGAAGCCCGCCGTGATCGCGATAATCGGTACCGGAACGGCGAGCAAGGGGACACAGACGGCCGTAATGACGAGAAGCGGTGCGAGGGCGACGCGAAGGAGGTCGTCCCGGTTTTGAAACTCGCCGAAGACTGCGGCGTAGAACGCACCCAGCGCTGGAACGGCGCCATACTCTGGGGTGTGGCCGTACCATCGGAACACGAGGCCGTGAATCAATTCGTGAACGACGGTCGTTACGATCAGCGCCACGAGGAACGGGACGGCGATTGCAGTCAAATCCATCGTCCACGTCGTCGTCTCGCCCTCGACCGTTACTTCGTAGAACGTGAACAGTTCCAGCCCGTGAATTTGCGATAGCAGCCCCACGACGACGACGGCCGAAAGGAGACCAAGCAGTCCCGATCCGATCAGGAGCACTCCCATCGGATACGTGAACTCGTACGGTTCGGCGTACCCGTCTGGCGTGGCAGGTAACCCCGACGGCCTCGCGGAATCCGAGTTCGCCGCTAGCTTCTCTGACATGCGTATCCCTCTGCAGTACATACGTTTATATTCGCATTCTGTGACCGAGTGGAACCGAAACCGAAACCGGCCGTTGACAAGTGACCGGAAAGCGGACGGAGCGTTCCGACGCGTAGCGTCGAGTCCGACATTCCTAAGCGCGCGGACTCTGTGATTCGGGTATGGAGTATTACGAGGCGGCGGACTTTTTATTCGATCTGCGGCGGTTCCGCCCGAAACCGGGGACGGAATCGACGGCGCGGCTGCTCGCCCACCTCGAGAACCCCCACGAAGGCGTCGAGTTCGTCCAGATCGCCGGCTCCAACGGGAAGGGGAGTACGGCGCGGATGGTCGAACGGAGCCTTCGCGAGGCCGGGCTTTCGGTCGGCCTCTACACCTCGCCACACCTCGAGGATCTGCGCGAACGCGTCCGCGTCGACGGCCGTAAGATCCCGCGGTCGGCGGTCCGTGACTACGTCGAGGTCGTCCGCGAGTACATCACCGAGCGCGGGGCCGACGGCGAATCGCCGACGTTCTTCGAGACGATGACCGCGATGGCCATCTGGCACTTCGGCCGCGAGGACGTCGACGTGGCCGTCCTCGAGGTCGGCATCGGCGGCAAGTACGACGCCACGAGCGTCGTCGATCCGATCGCGAGCGCCGTGACGAGCGTCACGCTCGAGCACACGGGCATCCTGGGCGACACCGAGGAAGCGATCGCCCGCGACAAGGCACACGTCGCCCCGGCCGACGCGCCGCTGGTGACAGGCGTTTCAGGGGATGCACTCGAGGCGATTCGCGACGTCGCGGGCGAGGTGGTGACCGTCGGGAGCGCGTCTGCCGCGCGGGACGGCGAGGCCGACCCCGACGTCACCGTCGCGTACGGGGGACGAGCGAACCACACCGAAGCCGCCGTCGCCGTCGAGCGCGACGGGTGGACTCTCGAGACCAATATTCCCCTTCTCGGCACGCACCAAGCCGAAAACGCCGGTATCGCCGCTGCCCTCGCGAGGCAGGTAACCGACATCGCGGACGACGACCTCGCACGGGGGCTGCGAAGCGCCCACTGGCCGGGCCGCTTCGAGGTGATCGACACGGCGCCGCTGGTGATTCTGGACGGCGCGCACAACCCCGGCGCCTGCGAGCAACTCGGGGAGACGCTTTCGACGTACGCCTACGACGACCTCCACCTCGTCTTCGGCGCGATGCACGACAAGGACCACCGCGAGATGGCCGCGACGCTCCCGACGCCGGATTCGGTACTCGTCGCCGAGCCATCGCTCGACCGGGCCGAGGATCGAGACGTCCTCGCGACGGTGTTTTCCGATGCCGGTGTCGACGACGTCCGGACGAGCACGACGGTACAGGGTGCACTCGAGACCGCACTCGCCGACGCTGAGCCCGATGACTGCGTGGTCGTCACCGGCTCGCTGTTCGCCGTCGCGGAGGCCCGCTCGCGCTGGACTGCTGCCGGCGTGCCGAAGCGGATTCGGAACCTCGCGGACGCCCGCGACGCGCTTGCGACGGCAAACGTCCCCGAAGCCGAGAGCGATCGATCACGGGCCGACGCCGTTCATCGCGTTGTTAAGCTGACGGTCGACTCCGGTCAGGCGACCGCGTTGAAAACCGAACTGGTCCGCCTCGGCGGCGAGTGTGCACTCTCCGGTCTCCAGCAACACACCGAGGCGGTCGAGACCGTCCTGATGGGCACCGTCAGGCAGTTCGAGGCGCTCGTCGCGACCCTCGAGTCGGACGCGGACGGGCAGTCGAGCGGGCTGGGCGACGTCGCTCGAGAGATTCGAGAGATCCTCGAACTCGACGCGGCTACTGCAGCGGCGAACGAGGCGGCATCGGACGATTCGGACTCGAAGGGGCCAAACGCACAGGTCTCCGACTCGACTACGGAACGCAGCGACGACCGCTACCCCTGGCACGACCGCACCGCCGTGATGGGCATCCTGAACGTCACGCCGGACAGCTTCCACGATGGCGGGGAGTACGACGCGCTCGAGGAGGCCCTCGCCCGAGCCGAGGCGATGATCGAAGCCGGCGTCGACGTGATCGACGTCGGCGGCGAGTCGACCCGTCCGGGTGCCGACCCCGTCTCGGTCGAAGCGGAGATCGACCGCGTCGTCCCCGTGATCGAACGGATCGCGGATCTCGACGTCCGGATCTCCGTCGACACGCGCAAGGCCGCCGTCGCGGAGCCGGCACTCGAGGCCGGTGCCGACATCGTCAACGACGTCTCGGGGCTCGAGGATCCCGAGATGCGCTTCGTCGTAGCCGACCACGACGCGGGGCTCGTGGTGATGCACAGCATCGATGCGCCGGTCGTTCCGGGTCGGGACATCGAGTACGACGACGTTGTCGAGGACGTGATCGACCAACTCTCGGAGCGCGTGCTGCTCGCCGAGAAGGCCGGGATCGATCGCGACGATATCGTCGTCGACCCCGGTATCGGGTTCGCCAAATCCGCCCGCGAGAGCTTCGAGATCCTCGGTCGGCTCGACGAGTTTCGCGCGCTCGGCTGTCCGGTCCTGTTCGGCCACTCCCACAAGTCGATGTTCGATCACGTCGGCTCGGCGGCCGGCGACCGTGGTCCGGCGACGGTCGCGGCGAGCGCGCTCGCGGCCGACCGCGGCGCGGACATCGTTCGCGTTCACGACGTGCCGGAGAACGTCGCTGCAATCCGGACGGCGCTCGCGGCGCGCGAACCGGACCGATTCGAGTGGTAACGGACACAACCGTTCTGTGCGCGTTCCGCCCCGTTTTGAACGAGCGTTCAGGTGCCGGTCCAACCTTCAACCGTCCGGCCCGTGTAGCTCCACCGAGCGCAGCGTGCGCGACGGACCAACTCATGTCTGAGGAACACGACTCCGACCTGGCGGCGAACATTCCGACGGAGAAACTCGAGGAGTACGACGTCGAAAAACCGGTCGAGACGGCCACGTCGATCGTCGACAACCCACAGCGCGTGTTGCTGCCGTTGCTCGGCGGCGGTGCGTTGCTTCTCTCTGCTCTGCGGTCGCTCAAACGAGGGCAGTTCCGCGCGATCCCCAAGGGAGCCGTCGGTGCCGGACTGCTGAGCTACGGCCTCCGAAACCAGCGCTCGAGCGAGTCCCCCACGTTCGAGACGAGCACGGTCGAGATCGAGGAGGGAACCGACGGGAAGGAGACCTCGGACGAGGCCAGCGCCGCCGCCGAGCGCACCGACTCCGGGCGAGCGTCACAGATCGATGCGGAGGGTAACATCGACGACTCGGCACAACTCGGCGAGGAGGGGGAGACGGGCTCGCGGATCGAGTTCACCGACGACGGGGAGCAGGACGAGCCGCGAACGAAACCGGAGCGCGCGGGAGATGAAGCGGACCCTCGTCGTAATACCGACGACGATGACGAGCCAGTCGAGGTCGACGTCTCCGATACGGCGATGGCCGAAGAAGTGGCCGAAGCGACCGGCCCCGACCCCGAGCAGGCAGAGCCGTCCCAGACCGACGCGACCGAACCCGAAGAGACACCCGAGGAGGACGCCTCGGACATGAAAGTCGAACCGGACGAGGACGCCGATTCGACGGGCGACGAGGACGACGAAGACGACGACCGGTAACCCCGGTACCGCTCCGACGACACACCGGCTTTTCGAGAGCGACACGCGATCGTTCGCGAGGCTCGAGCCTCTCGAGCGGTTCGTTAGTCCGAGCTACGGGCGCCGCTCTCGGCCCGCCTCCTCTTGGGCCGACTGCCAGCCCGAGAGCACGTATGCGGGCAGCGCGATGGCACCGACCACGAGCAGCGTGCCGGCGACGATCGTCCCGACGGTAACGTGGCGCGGACTCAGGGTCAGCGACGTCGGGGGATCGAACTCGAGGTACGTGAGGGCACCGAGAGCGGCGACGCTCGCGAGGGCGACGACGGCGATCACGAGCAACGGGAGTGGAGACTCGAGCCGACGAGACTGGTCGTCCATACGATGGCTCGTCAGCGACCGGCCATGAGTCATTCGCCTCGCGGACCGAATCCGCGCCGCGATCCCGGTTCTTGGACCCGATACCGAACACGTTCCCGTCCGGCCTGCGACGCGTTCCGCACGCAATAAGTCCCCTCGCTTCCAAGGGCCGGACATGCACTATCAGGAACTCGGCGACTCCGGCGTCGAGGTCAGCGAAGTCGGCTTCGGCGCGTGGGTCGTCGGCACCGACTGGTGGGGCGACCGCTCGGAAGACGACGCCCTCGAGATGGTCCGGTACGCTATCGATCAGGGAGTGACGTACATCGACACGGGCGACGTCTACGGCCACGGCCGCAGCGAAGAGCTCATCGGTGAGGCAATCGCGGACGTTCGCGACGACGTGACGCTCGCCACCAAGGTCGGCTACGACTTCTACAACAACCCCCAGGCCGGCCACGGCGAGTTGCCCAAAGAGATGGACCCCGACTACCTCCGGGACGCCGTCGAACAGAGCCTCGAGCGCCTCGGCGTCGAGCAGATCGACGTGCTTCAGCTTCACAACGCCAACGTCGAGGAGATCACCCCCGACGTGCTCGAGTTGCTCGACGAACTCGAGGAAGAAGGGAAGATTCGTGCCCGTGGGCTCGCACTCGGTCCTTCGATCGGCTGGCTCGCGGAGGGCGATCTCGCGATCGAAGAGGAGTTTGACTCCCTCCAACTCGTCTGGAACGTCCTCGAACAGGAGGTCGGCAACCACTTCCTCGAGACGATCGAGCGGACGGGCTCGTCGACCAGCCTGATCCCCCGCGTCCCCCACTCCTCGGGCATCCTCAACGAGCAGGTGACGCCCGAGACCGAACTCGGCGAGGGCGACCACCGCGGCTTCCGACCCGACGCGTGGTACGAGACCGGCTGGGAGAAACTCGAGGCGTTGCGGTTTCTGGAACGCGCGGAGCCACGGTCCGCGAACGACTCGAGCGGGCAGAGCCCGCGAGAGCGCGATGGCGAGCGAACCATGGGCCAGGCGTCCATCGCGTGGCTCCTCTCCCACGAGCCGGTCGCGTCCGTCACGCCGACGTTCCGCACGAAAGGCGACATCGACGAGTGGGCGGCCGCGAGCGACGTGCCGAAACTCTCCGGCGAGGAGCTGGCTCGCGTCGAGGAGCTGTACGAGAACGACTTCGACATCGACCGCGACGACGGCATGGACTCGCTGCGCTCGTCGATCGGCGGCGAGGACATCGAGTCGGCGGGGCTCGACAAGCTCGCGGCCGACTGACGGATCGTCGTCCCCGTTCTTCGCGTCCGGCGGCCGCTCGACGGACGCGACTCTTTTATCGACGACTCACTCCGCGTCGGTCGTCGTCACTCTGAACTCGAACTCGAGCTGACCGCTCGTCTTCACGTTCACGCCGCCGAGTTGCTCCGAGATCTGTTCGCGCGCTCGAGAGCTCGGCTCGATAGTAACGGAGACGCTGTCGCTGTTCGTGTTGTAGGAGATGTTGCCCACCGTCACGTCGAACTCGAAGAGTGTCGGCACCTCTGCTCTGAGCTGTTCGCGGACGTCTTCGACCTCCGAGCGGACGGTCGCCATCTCCTCGTTTAACGTCGTCATCGGCGGAGGTAGCTGCTAGTCGCGCTTAACCGTGTCCCTTGCCCACGTACCGCATTCATACGCTTGAGGCCGTTCGAGGGCGGCGGCCGTCGGTTAGCCCCGCTGCGTCGCCAGCCACTCCTCCCACGTTATCGTTCCGACAGCTCGGTCGGGACAGGTCGCTTCGCCCGCCCGAAACCCGGAGGCGACCGCACCCAGAATCGGAACCCGGACGACGGGACGGCGACTCCCTCGAGCGTCGCGGTACGCTCGAGCTAAGTTCCCGACGGTTCGGCTCTCGGGACCGCCGATGTCAGGGACGCGACCGGACGCCTCGAGCGTCGCGTAGTCCACGATCGCGTCTGCGACCTCACCGACGTCGATCGGTTGGAGTGGGACCTCGGCCGGAACCGGCCAGATCGGGAGCCAGGAGATCGTCTCGAGCAACTCGAAGACGAACGAGTGAAACTGCGTCGCGCGGACGACCGTCGACGGAACGGCGCTCGCTTCGACGGCCCGTTCGGCTGCCAGCTTGTGCTCGTAGTACGTGTACGGAATCTCGTCGACCCCGACGATCGAGACGTAGACGAAGTTTGTGACGCCGGCGTGGGCAGCCGCCTCGAGGAGGCGCTCGGTGCCGCGGAGATCGACGCTCTCACTGTCGCCGCGGGGAGCGGTTGCCGCGTGGACGACCACGTCGACGTCCGCGAGGGCTGTCCGAACCCCCGTTCCGTCTGCGAGGTTCGTCGCGACCCACGCCGCTTCGTCGTCGGTGTCCTCCGGTGGGGATCGACTCGCCGCGCGAACCTTGCGTCCCGCATCGAGCAGTCGGGACCGAAGGGCGCTGCCGAGCGTTCCGGTCGCGCCGGTGAGGAGAGTCCTATGAGTCATTCTGTGTGACATTTCGACCCTCCCGTTCAAATCTGTGTTGACGGATTCGTTCGTGAAGTTATGTCGGGCGAAGGGTGACACGCGCGAAACACGCGGCCCGAAACGGTGACGGGGAGAGACCGGTACCCGCCCAGGCACAACGTTCTCGTTGGCGGGCGGGGACCTCAGTTAAGTGAGTCCCAAATACCGGATTTTCCGGCGGTAACACTCCACGGTATTGAGGGCTGTCTCGAGCCGTTTCCGGCGGTGATCCGATCACACCGTATATACGTCCCTCTATATCTGGGTACCTCCCCTATCCTGACCAAGTGCGTACGTTGTAACAGGAGCGAGACCCATGTCCACCCAAACCTACGAGTTTACCTGTCCGGACTGCCAGCGAGCGATTCCCGTGACCGGCCCGATGCGCGAGGCGACGCTGTCGAGCGGGTGCCCGATCTGTGGTCGGTCGGTGGCCGACGTTCACTTCGGAACGTGACCCCCGACGCGTTCGACTCCTCACAGCGTATTGGGGGAATCACGGGCCGATCGAACCGGAGCGGAAAGACCCTTAGTCCCATTTAACACCTTTTGGGAGTGGCTTTTTATATGGCCTCGATGTGTATCTCTACGTCATGAATAACGTTACGTACGTCCAGAAAGCGTGTGCGTACATCACGCGCCAGACGGGCGAACTACTGGTCTTCGACGGACCGGGCCACGACGGGTTACAGATTCCGAAGGGAACGCTCGAGCCCGGCGAATCGCCGCGTGAGGCGCTGTTTCGGGAGGTAATCGAGGAGAGCGGTCTCGGAACGCTGAGTTCGACGAGCCATCTGACGACTGACGTCTGGACGCGCCGCGAGTCGCCGCCGAAGCGCTACGTCCGCCATTTCTTTCACTCGACGGTTCACGAACCTCGAGATCAGTGGACCCACACGGTGACCGACGGCGGTGAGGAACACGGGGCCGAGTTCGATCTCCACTGGGTCCAACCGACGACCGCCCGGGAGTTCGCGCTCGACCTCGACGACTACGTCCACCTGCTGCCGAACGTGACGCCGGCCAACGACGTTGCGACGGTCTCCGACTGAGGTCGTTCTGTCTTTCGTTTGCCCGTTCTCCGTCACTTCGAGAGCGCGCGCTCGACGGCTTCGGCGACGCCCTTTGCCTTCTCGGCCAGTTGCTCCGAGACCTGCCCGTCCACTACCGCGGCCTCGAGTTCGTCCGCGTCGACGATCTCGACCGTCCCGTCGGGGGTCCGGACGACGTCGATGTAGAGGTCGACGTACCGCGCCGTATCGGGGAAGAGTTCGACCGGCGTACAGACGTTGACGTAGGTCCCCTTCGCGGTACCTTGCTCGTCTTTGTACGTCGTCGGATACCACCACCGGCCCTCTCTGAACTTCGTGACGGCGACGTCGCCGTCCTCTTTAGGGACGCCGAGCGCGTCGTACGTGCCGCCGCCGCGCATCGAGCGCTCGAGGGTCACTGAGCCGTCGCCGTCCCAATTGGTCACCTCGCCGCGACCCAGCGAGATCAGTCGGCCGTCGGGCTTCCCGTGGCCGATCCCGATCCGATCGCCCGCTACCGGGCCGAACTGTTCGGCGACGGCAGCGAACGGGAACTCGCCGTCGGCGAGATCCGTCTCCGAACCGGTGGAGCCACAGACGGCCTCCGCGAAGTCGACCGCCGCGCTCGCGGCTCGATCGGCAGCTTTGGTTCGGTGGTGGCCCGGCATCGTCGTCTCCACCTCGCGGCGAACGGCGTCCAGTGCAAAGCGCGTTTCCCGGCCGAACCAGCACCACATCGTCGTCCGCGGTGTAGCGAGCTCTCCGGGCTCGTCCGGCTCTTCGGGCGTCTCTGCGAGCGTGTCCTCGAGCGCCTGCACCCGTTCGACCGCCTGCTCGAGCGCGGTTGTCATCGCCTCGAGGTCGGCGTCGGCGGCCGCGTGCTGCCAGCGCAGGCCCCAGCCGTCGGGGATATCGACCGAGAGCAGGTCGGTCATGCCGACGAGTTCGTCGGCTCGCTCACCCCGGAGTGCCGCAGAAACGCCGGTCCGATCGCGCGAGAGCGTACAGAGTCCGCCCTGCACCTCGAGCGTCGGGACGACTCGCGGATCGTCGTCGCTCCACGGGGGCGTGGGCTCGCGGACCTGCACGCGGTAGCAGTTCCCCGCATCCACGTAGCCGTCGACGTCGTCGTAGTGGAGGTAGCCGCGTCGACCGTTTCCGAGGTCGACCGTCGCGCCGCCTCCGCCCCCGGCGTCGAGCACCTCGCAATCGAAGACCGCGCCGCGCGAGACGGCGTCCGGCCAGCGAAAGGCGTCAATTGCGAGCCCCTCGAGTTCGTTCGCGACCGCATCGACGGCGTCGGACTCGCCCGACACCTCGACGCCCTGTCTGTCTCGCGTCGTCTCGATCGTCACGTCCGCCGGCGCGGTGTCGAACGAGTCGTCGAATCGCTCCCGAATCGGCTCGGAAGCCTGTACGACCTCGGCCCCGTTCTCGCCGAGCAGTCGCGTGATCGCGGTGGTGTAGATGCCGCGGACTCGGACGGTCGTCATCGGGCCCCTCCGCGCGGTGTGTCGAAAGGTTCCTCACGTGCAGACACGGCGATCACTCCAGCGTCTCGCGGTCGGGTGCGAACCGCACTCGAGCGTTGATCGTCGGACCCAGCGTCAGTTCGACCGTTTCATCCGGCAGCACTCGGCCGTCCTCGACGGAGACGCCCCACGTGTCGAATCGGAGCCAGCCGCGCATCTCGTCCGCGTGCGTCGTGAGATCGAGGTAGTCGACCGCGTGTTCGGGGTACTCCGAGGCCGAGTGGGCCATGTCCATATCCGAGTAGACGGTGTCGTGGGCGTCGAAGAACTCCTCGAGCGCCGCTGCATCGGTTTCGACCGCTTCGACGACCGCCTCCGAGGCGGCCCGAAGATCGTCGGTCTCGAGGCCGACGTCCCGGAGCGCCTGCTGCGTTCGCTGATCGAAGTGCATAGCCGTCGGTTGGGCGGGGAGGCCTTTGTGGATTCCGAGTCCGCGCCGGCGCGACGGCTCGGCGGGAGTTCGGCTCCGGGTGACAGAAATACGTTGCTCGAGTTCGGTAATCGGCTCAGTCGTCGGCCGCGAGACTCTCGGTGCTCTCGGCGGACAGCACGGCGTCTTCGGGGTCCGTGCTGGTGTTCGTGGCTGTGGCGTCGCCCTCGGATCGATTCTCATCCGTCTCGTCCGGTCCCGGCGGCGCGGTGTAGAGGATCCCTCGGCTCGAATTGTACATGGTTGTCGGTCGAGTATCGCAATCGGACACTGATAAGCACGATCCTTATATGGATCTTGACAGTGAATATCATACTAGGTGCGTTTCCCCGCCGAACGCTTACCGGAGCCGACGTTGTAGTGGCGGGCATGGATCAGCGACGGGACTTGGTCGAACGGGCTGACGAGCAGTCGCGGGACCTCCAGGAGGTCTCGACGTGGGAACCGCGAACGGTAGTTGATCGACTCGCGTGCGTGATCTACGACGCGATCAACTACGGGTTACAGACGATCGTGCTCGCCGTCGCGCTGGGGATCACCCTCCTCTTGCTCGTTCAGCCGGCAGTCCTCGTCCTCGAGGATCCGTCGCTTTCGCTCTTCTTCGGGCTCTCGGTGGTCCCGGCAGCGTTGCTCGCGGGATTCATCTGGTACACGGACATCACCTCGAGCGAACCGCTGTCGCTGCTGGTCGCGACGTTCGTCCTCGCCGTGCTCTTCGCGACGTTCGCGGCGGTCGTGAACTCCACCGTGGGACCGGTTCTGCAGGCGATACCGGTGATCGGCACCGTCCTCTTTTTCTACCTGATCGTCGGCCCGGTCGAGGAGGCGGTGAAGCTCCTCGCGGTTCGCGTCTTCGCCTACCGCAGCGACACGTTCGACGCGGTCATCGACGGGGCGGTGTACGGCGCGATCGCCGGACTCGGCTTCGCCGCGATCGAGAACGCCATCTACATCGCCAGCACGGTCGCGACGGCGGAGGTCGGGACGATCACCGCCGCGACCGGCATCGCGACTGTTCGGGCGCTCGTCGGTCCCGGTCACGTCATCTACTCCGCTATCGCGGGCTACTATCTCGGACTCGCGAAGTTCAACCCGGAACACGCCGGTCCGCTCGTCGCGAAGGGGCTCCTGATCGCCGCGTTCGTCCACGCGACGTACAACACCACGGTCGGCATCGTTCCCGGCCTCGTCGCGGAGACCTACGCCGTCTCCTTCGAACTCGCGTTCGTCGGCTACGTTATCCTGTTTGACCTCGTCGTCGGCTACTATCTCTACCGGAAGATCGCGCGCTATCGCCGGACCTACCGCGCGGTCAGGGAGGACACGGGTGCACCCCCGAATCCGGAACTGACCGAGTTCGACCCACCACGCCGCTGACGGCCGATTTCGGCCGCGATATTGTCTGCCGCGCTCGTTGCCCGCTGGTGCAGGCAGCACCGGCTTGTCTCGCAGTGGCGCACTGTCTGGTATGAGCGCGACCTTTACAGACGACGATCTCGAGAAGTCCGTCGAGAACGCCAACGGCGAGGTGATCGGGACCGTGAGGGAGATCGAAGCGGATACCGCCCGCGTCGAACCCCGTGCCGGCCTCGTCAACTCGATCAGAGCCGCACTCGGCTGGAGCGAGAGCCACGAGGAGACCCTCGAGGTCCACGAGGATTCGGTCGACGAGATCTCGAGCGAGGTGATCCGACTCGAGTCGGAGTCGATGACGGATCTCGAGGACGGATCGATCGAAATCGACAGCGAGACGGGCCAGTCCGAAGCACAGGATCCTGTTGGCGAACAGGACACGGCTGCCGAGCGGGATACGACGGAGGAACTCGACGACCCGCCGACCCACGACGCGACCGATCGATCTGCGGAAGCCGACCGGACGGTCCCGGTCGAGGAGATGGATCAGCCCGCCCTCGACGAAGAAGCGGCAGCCGAGACGCCGGACGAACTCGAGGAAACGGAGACGTCCGACGATCCGTATCAGGAAGATCCAACTGACGCGTTCAAGGATCCCGAGGAGATTCCGACGAGCGGAATGACGGGGGAGGACGGCAGCGACGACACGAGCGACGCGCTCGACGAAACGGCTGGAGGAACCGAAGCGGAATCGTCGGCCGGAGCAGGCGACTGGGGCGACGCTGAACCGGAGACCGGATCGGCCGAACCGGACGAACGGTTCTCGCCGGACGCGATGAGCGACACTCGATCGACCGAGCCGCCCGGCGAGATGGACCGCGCTGGCGTCCAGGACGAACCGGCGGGCGAAACCCCGGAACCGATCGACGAGGAGGAGTTACTCGACGATATGGCACCGAGCGAGGATTCGAACGCCGACGCTACCGACGCTACCGACACTACCGACGGTGCCGACAGCGCTGACGGGGGTCCAAGTACGGAACGGGCCGCAGATTTCGAGACCGCCGACGACGTGGACGCTGACGACGCGAATACCGACGGTCAAATCGAGACCGCAGAGACCGAATCCGAAACCCCAGGGACTGATTCGACCGACGAGACGGATTCGACCGACGAGTCCGATCTAACCGACGAACTGGACGCCGGCACCGACCTCGAGTCGGTCGCAGACGCCGACGATTCGGACGGACTGGACAGCGACGAGTCCGATGGACCAGACGACGGCGAGATGGGCGGTCCGAGGGAAACGGATGACGTGGCCGACGAGATGGATCCGGGCGTCGATCTGGCGGCGGCCGCGGAGCTGGACGATACCGACGATCTCGAGTCCGTTGGCGGAGAGGACGAGACCGACGAGATGGATCCGGGCGTCGATCTGGCGGCGGCCGCCGAGTTGGACGATGCTGACGACCTCGAGTCCGTTGGCGGAGGGAGCGAAACCGACGAGATGAATCTGGCCGACGAACTCGACACCGGCACCGATCTCGAGTCGGTATCGGAGTCGGACTCCGGTGGAGCGAGCCCGAGAGCGGAATCGAGTGCGGACGGGCGGCCGGAGACGGAACTCGATCCCGACGTCGACGACCACGCCTCGAGCGAGGCGGACCCGCGGCCGGAAACCGCACTCGAGTCGTCGGAATCGGCTGCGAGCGACGAGTCGATGGACCCCGCTGTCGGCGAGACGGCAGCGATCGAGGAACGCGAGGAGGCGGCCAGCGAAATCGTCCCGAGAGTCGATATCGAATCGGCCGTGGAACCGGACGACCAGCCGACGGCCGACATCGACCCAGACGCGCTCGTCGGTCGAGACGCCGATGACGAATCGGCAGCCGACGAAGTCACTCGACAGCGAGTCTCCGAAGACGAGGTCGACTCGGATACGCCCGCAGATCGGGCCGCACGAGAGCGAGTGGACGACGACGAAACGGCTACAGCGACCGACGCGGAGAGCCGCGATCGAGATCGGTCCCGATCGAGTGCTCCACTCGCGGCCATGCTCGCCGCACAGCGGGCGACGATGACGGGTGGCCAGGAACTGGTCAAGCAGGGCCTCACCGCCCAGCAGCGAGCCGCTCGAGCCGCGATTGAGGCGCCGCTGCTCGCCCAGCGTCAGGGAGTCGAGAACGCCCAGACGGCTACGCAGCGCTACTTCGACGCCGTTTCCGGGCTGATGGACGCGGAATCCGGTGACTCCGGCGAACAGCAGTCGCTGAGCGAGGCGATCGACGAACTCGAGGCGGCCCACGGGGGGCTCCCCGACGAGGACCTCGCCCAGCAGCTCGTGGACCACCTCGAGGAGCTCCGATCGCTGCAGGAGCAGTTCGGCGACGAAGTCGAACGGGAGAACGAGCAGGTTGCGGAACTGCTCGAGCAACAGGCGAACCTGCTCGAGGCCTGTCGGGACTCGATCGAGACGGACAGCGCGCAGACGGACCGGTAGGACGGCGACGGCCGGTCGAACGCCGAACGCGACGGAGACGATCGGCCGCGGGGGCCCGTTGCGCAGTATATATCCCGGTACGAAGTGTACGCTTTCGTGATGGTCGCAATTATTGGATCGGTCGTCGCGTTCGTCGTCGCACTGCTCGTCGGTGGATTGGCAATTTACGCGGGAGCATCGATTATCGCTGACGTCGACGACTACTCCTACGCCGTTGTGACCGCACTCGTCGGTGCGATCGCGTGGGCGTTAACGGCCTGGATTCCGCTGTTCGGGCCGCTGTTCGCGCTGCTCGCCTGGATCTGGGTCATCAACTGGCGGTACCCCGGCGGCTGGATCGACGCCGCCCTCATCGGGCTCGCGGCCTGGATCTCCGCCCTGGTGATCCTCTTCGTGCTCAACGGCGTCTTCGGCCTCGGCGTCGGTGCGTTCGGCGTTCCGGGCACGTAGACCCGTTTCTCAGTCGAACCGTGCCTCGAGCAGCCGTTCGACGTACTTCGCGAGCACGTCGACCTCGAGGTGGACCGGATCGCCGATATCCTTGTCGGCGAGCGTCGTGAGGTCGTACGTCGTTGGGATGATCGCGACGGTGACCCGACCGGTCTTCTCGTCTAGGTTGGCGACGGTCAGACTGATTCCGTCGAGCGTGATCGATCCCTTCTCGACGACGTAGCGGCCGTACCCCTCGGGAAGTTCGAACTCGAAGAACCAATCCTCTTCGACGGATTCAACGTTCGAGACCGTCGCGACTGCGTCGACGTGGCCCTGCACGACGTGGCCGTCGAACCGGCCGTCGGCCGGCATCGCGCGCTCGAGGTTGACTCCGTCGCCCTCCTCGAGATCACCCAGATAGGTTCGTTCGACCGTCTCGGTGGCGAGGAAGACCTCGAACCACGCTCGCTCCTCGAAGCGCTCGACGGTGAGACAGACGCCGCTAACGCTGATGCTCTGGCCGTGCTCGAGTCCCGCCGCGACCTCGTCGGCCCCGATTCGAAGCCGAAGGCCGTCTTCGGTGCGCTCGCGCGCGACGATCTCGCCGGTCTCTTCGACGATTCCCGTGAACATACGTTGACGTACCAGCCGATGGATAAAGGCGTTCTGAACCCGTCATGCGTTCCAATTCTGAGATGAGGTCTTCTCGAGTACTGATGGACGAATCCAGTCGCCGTCCTTTTGTCCGCACCCGCGCTATCACCGCGCAATGACCGGTATCATCGACACGATCAAACTCGCGGGAACGCTCGTGCTCGCGATTCCCGCCGCGCTCGCCGGCCTCGAGTTCCTGCTCGTTCGCGGAGAGACCGCGACCGGGGCGATTCTGCTCGTCCTCGCCGTCACGCTCGTGATCGTCCAGCAGCGCGTGACGCTCCCGTCCGATATCCCCGGTCTCGTCGCTAAACGAGTCGCAGGATCGGTCACGAGCGATTCGGACGCCGAGCAGGACGACTCCCAGGAGGTTCCGTCCGAGACTCGAGACGACCGCTCGTAGCATTTTAGTGGATTGATTTATGTTGGTATGCGTGAAAGAACTGACGGAAGGAGAGACTCGTGGCAGACGTCATCATCGGTATTCTCAAAGTGGGGTGAAGTAGTAATCGACGGTCTCGTCAGCGTCTACGGTCGGTTTACGGGTTCGGATGGGGCCGAAGACGAGAACGGAGACGAAGACACAGACGAGTCCGAGCCGATCAGGTAAACCGCTGTTTCGGTCCCGACACGGTCCCGCTCCACGTCAGTCCTCGAGCACCGCCGACGGCTCGAGCGACCGCGACGGCGCCTCGAGATACGTCGCCCGCTCGCCGTCCTCGGCTTTGACCAGCAGGTCAGCGATCCGAAGCCACGCCCCGTCGCCGACGCGAACGGCCGACTCGAGTCGGACGACGCTCCCGGGTTCGACCGTCTCGCCGCCCTCGAGCGGGCGTTCGCAGGGCTCGAGACCGACGCCGAACGCTCGCGTCCGGACGTCGTCACCCTCACCGAAGCCGAACGCGCGGACTTCGGCCTCGAGATCGGCTTCGACGGCGGTGACCGACTCCGTGTCCGCGGTCAGCATCGCGGCCGCGGAGCGAAACGACTGCGTCGCGCCGACGTGGGCGCGGCGCTCGCTGCCGCCGTCGCCGTCGACGACGAGCGTGCGGGCGAGCCCGGCGTGATAGCCGTCGGGGCCGCGAGGGGCCGTCTCGAGGACGATCGGTTCGCCCGCTCGAAGGGGTTCGTGTTCCGTATCCGGAGTCGAGGGGGTGTGCCCCGGATCGGGGTTGACGACCGTGTTGCCCGCGGGAAACGAACCCGCTGAGACGATGGCCTCGTCGACGGTCGTTCGGAGCCGACTCGGCGTTACCGGCTTGCCATCGGCCAAGAGTCGACCGTCGTCGATCACCGCGCTCGCGAGCAGCGACGCGGCCCGTCGGATTCCAGCGCTCGCGGCGGCCTGTGCATCCGCTATGCGGTCGCGCTCGGCGTCCGTTTTCCTCGCTCGAGCGCGCTCGAGGACGTCCGTCGAGGCGAGATCGAAGCCGGCCTGTTCGAGGTAGAGCGCGGCGTCGTGTGGCACTCGTGCGGGCGTGAGTATCGTGCCCGATTCGAGCCGTTCGGCCAGTCGAGTCGCGAGCGCTTTCGCGGGGTGGGTCGCCGCGTCCCGACTCGAGTCGACGAGCCACTCGTCCCCGTCGAACGCGATAGCGAACGTGGGACCGGCCGCGGCGCGGTCGACCGTCGAACCGCCTTCGAGGGCCGACCGGCAGTACCGAATGGACGCATCGTCGCGGGTCCCGACGTGAACGAACGCACCCGCGTCTCGGCGCTCGAGCGTGTCGCGAACCGTCGACTCGAGGTGCGAACCGACAGTCTCGCTCTCGAAACCGTCTGCAGATAGTTCCGCGTCAGTCACGGCGCTTCGGCTTCGATCTCCTCGCCGTCGGCGTCGGTGTCGACCGGCTGCTGGGCCTCCTCGATCAGGTCCTCGAGCGGCGTCTCGAGGCGTTCGTTGTGGAGCAGGACGTCGATCGGAAGCGTCGGTGCGCCGTCGACGAGGTTCTCGAGCAGGACGAGTCGTTCACGAGCCCGGGACATGCCGACGTAGAAGACGCGGCGTTCGTTGTCCGTGAGGACGGGAACCGGCGAGGTCGTCTTGGTAAACTCCTCGCAGCCGGGGATGGCCGTCGGGTCGTCGACGGTCGCGACCATCTGCTCGACGACCTTCTCGGTGAGGTCCGTGCCGACGATGACGTGGTCGGCCTCACGTCCCTTCGCGGAGTGGATGGTGCCGACGCGGACGCGGTCGGTCTCCATCTTCGAGTACTCGCCGATGGCGAAGTAGGATTTGACGCTCTTCTTTTGGAAGTTGGTGACCTTTCGGAGCATGTCCGAAGCGGATGCTGGACCGGGCATGAACGGGACGTGATCCTGGATGACCTCGGCGGGGATCATGAGGTCCTCGAGATCCTCGATTCCGGACTCCTCCTGGCGCTCGTCGATCTCGTCGAAGAGCGCGTCGCGGTCGTTGGTGCCGAAGGCCGACTCCTGGAGCATATCGGCGAGGCGTCGGGCCTGCAGGCCGGTGACGTCCTCGCCCGCGTCGATCGCCTCGATGGCTCGGACGTACTGGGTGAGTCGGTCGGTCCACATTCGCTGGTCGGTCAGGGACGTAAACGGCATCCCTTCGGTGATGAACTCGTCGATGAACTGGAACATCTGGTAGCGCGCTCGGAAGAGCACCATGACGGTTCCCTCTTCGACGATGGATCGCCGAACCAGGCGCACGACGTCGAGCATGGAGGCGTTACGTCGAGCCTCGACGGCCCCGCCTTCCGTGCGCGGTTTGAGGTCCTTGTCCTGGCGCTTGTCGATGTGACGGATCTCCTTGTTGACCGCGTTGAGCACGTTCGAGGGGAGCCGGTAGGAGTTCGGCAGAATCACGTCGTCGTCGACCTCCTCGTCGAGCAAGAGCGCGGGGTCGGCGCCCTGCCAGGAGTAGACGACCTGATCGTCGTCGCCGGCGATCAGGACCTGCCTCATGTGCGGTTTCCACTCCTCGTATACGTCGTACTGCAGCGTCGTGATGTCCTGAAACTCGTCGATCACGAGGTAGTCGACGCTCGGGAGCAGTGAACGCTGTTTCACGCGCTCGAGCATGTCCGCGAAGCCGATCTTCCCGTTCTCGCCCTTGTAGGCGCGCCAGGCGCGAATCGCTTCGGGGACGTCGATACGGTCGTCGTCGGAGGGCCACGTCGGGGTGTACTTGTTGCCCTCCTGGGCGTTCGGATCGATTTCGGGTGGGAGTCGAACCTCCTCTTCGTCCCACTGGAAGGGGACGTCGTACCAGTCGGCGACGTCGCGACTGGTCCGCTGGAGCCACTGACTCGTCGCGATAACCTTGTTCCCGATCGTGGTCGACCGGGCCGTCCGCCGGCCGGCGCCGCTGTACTCGTCTTCGTACTCGATACCGAACTCGTCGCAGAACTCCTCCTTGTCGGACTCGCCGATGACGTCGCTTCGAGAGAGATCGAGCAGCTCGTAGGCCTTCGCGTGCATCGTACAGACGTTGCCCTGCAGCGCGCGCGGACTCTCGTCGAGTCGCTCGGCCAATCGTTCGCGAACCTCCTGTGCAGCCGCTCGCGTGTACGAGACGACGAGGATATCCCGGAACGTCACGTCATCCTGTTCGAGGATCTCTTCGACGTGGTCGAGCAGGGCAGTCGTCTTGCCGCTGCCCGGACCACCGAACAACCGGGTCACCTTCGTCTCCGTGGTAGCCATTGTAGCTGTTCAAGGGCGCAATACCCATAAGTCACGTGGATTATCGTCGGCAAAAATGCCGATGCAGGCACCGATTTCGCCTGCGAGCGACCGAAGCTAACCGTTTCAGGGGTTTCGCGGAGAGCGGGCGGTTCGTACCTCGGCACCGTCGCGAATCTTGTCCTGGCAGTCCGGACAGACTCGCGGGTTCTCGACACCGCGTGGGGTGAACACGCGAGCGTACGCGTCGGTGACGAACGCGTCGCAGTTTTGGCATTCCGGCATAGTGGTTCTCACTGAACTGTTGGGAAGCCGCACATTATAATTCTATCGTACGTTCGATAAGGAAAATAGTACGGGACAGCCGATGATCGCCGGCATACTGATACCACGGTGGCGTCGACGAGACTGTTTTCGAGGCCGCGGTCTCGTAGACCGAGCGACGGCGTTCGCTCTTGGGCTCGAGTGCGCTTGATACTGCGTGAAAACGAGCTGCGGTCGTTCAGACCGTGGGCTCCCAGCCGCAGACGGTGCAGGTGCTGGCGGACGTATCGTGGAGGCCGCCACAGTCGGGACACTGCTTCTTGTTATACTCTTGGTCCCACCCGACCCGTTCTACCGTGTGACCGCGGTCCGTGAGGAATTGGTCGATGACGTCGTCACCGGCGTCAGTGGGTGAGGTTGCCATAGGTGTGTCAATACCACCCACACTATTAAACTGTGTGGTCGCCCCATATTTCTGCCTCGACCCGATCGACGCAGCTCACCGGGGCGCTTTCCCCCACGACTGCCCGCTCGATACCAGCGTCGCTGTGCCGACCAGCGGACTTTTCTCGGTCTCGGCCGAATAGCTACCCATGAGCGACCTGCGCCTCGATGCGACCCAGCTCGATCGCTACTCGAGACACGTGATTATGGACGAAATCGGGCCCGAGGGCCAGCAACGGCTGCTCGAGAGTTCGGTGCTGGTCGTCGGCGCGGGCGGACTCGGCTCGCCGGCGATCCAGTACCTCGCGGCGGCCGGGATCGGCCGTCTCGGGATCGTCGACGACGACGTCGTCGAACGGTCGAACCTGCAACGACAGATCGTCCACGGCGACGACGACGTTGGCCGGCCAAAAGTCGAGAGCGCGGCGGACTACGTCGCGGCGCTCAACCCCGACATCGACGTTGAGCCACACGAGACTCGCCTCACGGCGGATAACGTCGCGGCGCTGGTCGACGACTACGACGTCGTCCTCGACGCCAGCGACAACTTCGGGACCCGCTACCTGCTCAACGACCACTGCGTGCTCACCGGGACGCCGCTCTCCCACGGCGCGATCTACCGCTTCGAGGGGCAGGTGACGACGTTCACGAACGAACGCGGCACGGAATCCGATACTGATTCGCCGTGCTACCGCTGTATCTTCCCCGAAGCGCCCGAGCCCGGAACCGTCCCCGACTGCGCGACGACGGGCGTCCTCGGCGTCCTGCCCGGCACCGTCGGCTGCATTCAGGCCACGGAGGTCGTCAAGTACGTCCTCGGAAAGGGCGAACTGCTCGAGGGGCGGCTCCTCATGTACGACGCGATGGACATGACCTTCGAGACGGTCGACGTCCTGTCGAACCCGTCCTGTCCGGTCTGTGGCGACGAGCCGGATATCGAATCCGTCGAAGACGTGAGCTACGAGGGTAGCTGCGAGATTTCGGCTGACTGAACCGTTCCGCTCTCGGGAATACAATCGATCGATCTGCATATATCTGGTAGCCGGCAGGTCGTTATCGCCGGAGAGAGTAGTTGATACGATAATCCACATCACACTTGATGACTGCCGGATTGATTTAAGGCAGTTGATGACGTATATTACCTGGGACAACTCGGCGACGACAGTCGACGTATTGATTCGGGTCTCTGGAAGCGCCGTCCCGGTGAACCAGGTATGAAAGATACTTCTCAAAACGTAGGTGAGCGGGGTCGCACCACCAACGCAGCGACGACCCGGACCGCCTCGGACCAGTCGGACGCGGAGCTGCACAAGCTAATCACCGTAAGCACGGTCGAAGACGCGCTGGGCCGCGTTCTAGACCAGCGTTACACCCAGTTGCTCGGCGTCGGATTACGCTATCCGCTCACGAACCAGAATCCGCTGAAAACCGTCTTTCTGGGTGGCTCCCTACTCCTCCCGTTCGTCATCGCGATCTATCTGCTGATCAGCCCTGTCTCCCATACCGGCATGCTCGAGCAACGCGTTGGCAGCGCCGTCGTGATGGTACCCGCACTTGCGCTGTTCTTGCTCGCTGGTCTCTCCCTTCCCGCGATCGGCTATCTCGTCTACGTCGTGCAACGGTCGGCGACCGGCGATGACGTACTGGGGGACTTTCCAGACCGTCAGAACCGAGCCGAGTGGAAGAAACTGTGGATCGTCGGCTCGAAAGGGGCCGTCATCGCCGTTTTCTGTTTGCTGGCCCCGTTCGCGTTCCTCTCCAATACCATCGGGGGCGTAATGAGCAGTGCCATCTCCCATCTATTAAGCTTGACATTCTCGCAGTCGTATGTGTATGCGCTGGGCGCGGTCATCCTCCTCTCTGTCTATCCAGCGATCATCGGCGGGTTCGTTAAACATGGCCGCGTCTCGAAGGGGTTAAACGCAACCGAGCGGCCGGTGTTGATGAGTCGGAAGTATCTGCGTGGTGTCGTCGTACTGATCACGCTGCTCGCGTTCATGCTGGTTAGTATTCAGGTCACCGTCGACCTCTTCGGTGTCTCCGCACTCGCCGTCATTGGTCCAATCGCCTTCTATTTTCTCCTGGCGATCCACCACGTGATCGGGCTCATCTGGCGGGAACCGACCGACGAAGGCGCGACCGAACACGAACGGCCAGCGGTACCGATACTGACGCCTGACGAACCCCAAACGGACCCCGTGGCGGATGTCTTCGGAGGGGACCCAACAACAAACCTCCACGAAGTCGCCGTCTGGGAGGCTCGGACGCGGTTCGATCGGTTCGTCCTCCGCACTTACGAGGGCGTCCGAAAGCAGTCCTTGCTGCTGGTTTCCGCATACCTCGTAGTCGCGTTACTCATCATGCTGGCAGGCTGGTATCAGTCGGCGATCGTGTACGGATTCGATCGTATGTTCTTCGTGTCAATCCTCCCGGCTGCGCTACTCACCGGCTACATCTGGTACAGATACGCCACCCCGGGATCATCGTTCAAATCCATCCTCATCACCTTTATTCTTGGAGCCGCGTTCTCCGCCGGTGTCAGCGAAATCATCAGCATCGACGCACCTCTCGGGGCCCTCGCGAATTCAGGAGTCGTTGGTACCTTTCTGTACACATTCCTGTTTTTATCACCGGCGCATTTGCTTGCCTCGATGGCCGCGGTCGCCATCTACGCCTATCGGAGCCACGACATGAGTGCAGTGATCGACGGCGCGGTCTACGGAGCGATTGCTGGACTCGGTGTTGTCGCGATGACGAATTTCACGTGGTATATTGGTGACTCGCTCCCCCAGAGCGACTTCGCGTTCCGTCTCGTTCTGGCGATATGCGTCGTCGGTATCGCATCGTTTGGGGGGTACTATCTCGGTCTCGCGAAGTTCAACCCCGAGTATCAGGGCCCAATCGCGATCAAGGGGTTCGTTCTCATCGTGTTACTGATAGGAAGCTATGAGTTCAGCGTCCGAGTGTTAAATTATTTAACAGTTGGCGCGATGTATCCCGATCCCGAGGTGGCCGGGTCGATGACCCCGCAAACGATCCTTACCACCGCGTTTGCGGTCGCACTGCTGGTCATGCTCTACCGGAAACTGTCAGTGTACAGTGCCGCATACGCCAAGGCAACCGACCAGCGCCAGACGGCCGAGACAACTACTGGCGATGGCATCGTCGTCGACCGCATCCACGACTACCTCGAGGAACTGGTCGCGTTGCACGAACGCGGCGTCATCAGTGATACCGAGTTGTACGAACTCTCGAACCGGCGGTAACTCGTTCACGTTCGTTCATACTGGCGGTTCAGTGATTCGGATCAGCCCCACTATCTCAACTCGTCTGCGTTTGTCCGTCGCTCTCGCGGTGCCAGCCGCATCGAATCTAATACCTATCCATACAATCAGTATTTTCATAGAATTATGTCCTTTATGGATTGTATTATATTCCCTCGAGTCGTAATACCCCTATGGATCCACCGCAAATGCGACGACGATCGGTTTTGCTGGCAGGCGCTTCGACGATCGGACTCCTGTCGGGTTGTGTCGCGTGGCCCGACGGAGACGGCGGGCCGGGTGAAGAAGTACCACCGGAACCGCCTGAACCACCCGTGACCCAACCCCCTGGTGGCGATGAGGGCGACCCACTAATCGATGATCCACCGCAGAACCCGGATGGGCCGGGTGTCGCCGGTAGCGATCTCGCTCAGTATAGCAACGCGCAGTACCAGTATACCGTTCTCTACCCCGAGACATGGGTCGTAGACGAACAAGACCCTGCCGCGGTGACTTTCGTTCCCGACACCGACATTGGATTCCAGATCGCAAGCGTGTTCGAGAGCCAGTCCGAATCGTTGGAAGAACTCATCAACAGGCATATTCAGGCGAAACGCGAGCTCGCACCCGACGCGGAGGTTCTCAATCAGCAACAGATCACACTCCCCAGCGGGCAAGCCGCAGCGCTCGTCGATTGGAGCGCCACCTTTGAGGGCCTGTCAGTTCGGGCGAGAGCCGTTATTACGAACGCAGGGTCGATTGGCTACAGCAATGAGAACATCATGCTCGCCGACGCCTATACCGACGAGTTCGACGCTATTGCCGAACGGATCGCCGCGTCGCTGACCATACAGGGATAACAGATGGCCGACGACACGCGTTCAACTGATTGGTTCGAGCCGACCGACGACACCTCAGAAACGACCGACCCGGTCGCTCGAGCGACCGGGACGGAACGAGACCTCTACGGGATTTCAACGTGGGAAGAACGAACGGCGGTCGACCGTCTCTCCGCGACCGTCTACGAGACGCTCTGCTCGAACGTCCAGGCGACGATCGCGGCGCTGGTGTTGTTGATCACCGTTGGGACCATGCTGGGTATCCTGTTGCCGTTTTTGCTCATCTCGGATCTCCGGCCGTTCTTGCTGCCGGTGCTCTATCTGACTGGACTCTCTATCGTTCCCGCTCTGCTAATCGTCGGCTTCATCTGGTTCAGCGACGGAACGCTCCGTGAGCCGATCGTCCCCCTGCTGGTGACGTTCGTTCTTGGCGCGCTGCTCGCGGGGTTGGCAGCGATGACCAACGGCGTGTTCGTATTTCTGAACCTGCTGGGAATCGTCGGTGTGTTCTTGTTGTATTACCTCATCGTCGCGCCGGTCGAAGAGCTCGTCAAACTGGCAGCAGTCCGGGTGTTCGCCTACCGGACGGCAAACTTTTCTGCGGTGGTCGACGGCGCGATATACGGTGCCGTCGCCGGTCTCGGGTTTGCAACCATCGAGAATTTTACGTACATCGGCAACTTCGCGCTGCTGATCGGCCCGGATACGATTACTCTCATCCGGTCGTTCTCAGGCCCTGGCCACGTCATTTGGTCTGCAATCGCCGGCTACTATCTTGGGCTCGCGAAGTACAATCCCGAACACGCTGGTCCGATCATCGTCAAAGGCCTGCTCATCGCCGCGTTCTTTCACGCGACACACAATTTCGCCGCGGTCTTTATTGCGCCGCTCGGACTGGGTGTCTGGTGGACGTTCCAACTCTCGTGGCACGGCATCGCTCTCGCCTATCTCTGCATGCTGATCTGGCGCTACCGCAACGCCTACCTGCAGACCTATAGCGAAGAGCCAGCCCCCCTCGAGCCAAAAACTGAGCTGGCCGACACCGTCGACATCGACAGGCAACTCGAGCGGCTGACATCGCTTCATGAGCACGGCGTGTTCACCGACGAAGAGTTCGAACAGAAGCATCGGAAGATACGTGGACAACTATGAACCGCCGAACGTACCTCACGGGAATCGCCACGGGAGCGACGGCGTCGCTCGCAGGGTTTGCTACCACCAAGTCGGCCGAAGGCTCCGAACAGTGGCACGGAACGTACGAGGGTCCGGCTTCGGTATCCACCTACGAAGTGCAGTACGCAACCGACGAAATCAGCGGCTATCTCCCAGAAGAGTCCGCAACAGTTCCAGCAACCGTAAGCGTGACACCACCGCTCTCGACCGATGAAAACACCGAGACGAACCCGGTTTATGTCCAGGCTATTGGCCTCACGGACCTACCTGGCGGGGAAGGGGAATTCGTAATCACGTCGAGTGGAATATTCTCGACCCAGGATTATCCGGCCCCAGCGGTCGTTCAGGCGTGGAATTTTCGTTTAGAGGGCGAGACGCTCGCCGGGACGCTCAAGCAGAACGCGACGATCGTTTCCAATTTCTTTTTCACACGGGTGCCACCGCCACCCGGCGATGTCGTCGATCTGGGTATCCCAGTTCCGTTCAGCCTTCTGTATGCGACGCAGTTTCGAGCAACTCGTACGTCCGGCGGCCTATCCGTCGTCGTCGACACGCCAGTGATCGGAACGGAGACCAGGCCAGCGGATCAGCGGGCGTTTGCCGTGCGGATGGGGATGGAACTACGACGCCAGTGACCGGACCAGTGGATCACAGCCGTGA
The DNA here is from genome assembly GCF_052040145.1 of Natronorubrum amylolyticum. Lineage (NCBI taxonomy): Archaea > Methanobacteriati > Methanobacteriota > Halobacteria > Halobacteriales > Natrialbaceae > Natronorubrum > Natronorubrum amylolyticum. The sequence continues at coordinate 643,198 of NZ_JBPPFW010000002.1, read as the reverse complement.
GGAGATGGACGCTAGTATGGACCGCTGTACGTCACTGCGGGCGCAATCACGACCGGCCTGCGATTGCACCGAGAAACCGGTACAGCAAACCGTCTGACCAGGGATGGTCGATCAATCCGAGACGGTCCCGTATATCTCTACTACCCCGATGAGTGCGATACAGGAGACGAACGCGATCGTCCCGAGTTTTCCCCCGGAGCCGCCGAACGCCGGGGTGACTAGCAGAAAGACGAGTCCGGAGAGTCCGCCAGCGACTCCGATCTGAACCAGCCCGGAGAGCCGTTCCGTACTCGACATCCCGACGAAGGAGGCACAGAAGGCGACTGCGGCCAGCGTCGCCCCGAACGCTGGAACGGCGAGCGGGAACACGACACTCGCGATCACGCCGACGACACCGGAGCCGACGACGGCACCCCACTCGAGACGAACGCTCAGGACGACCGTCGCGATGGCTCCGGCGACGGCCACCGGGACGATGAGGTGGGCGAGTTCCCACTGTGGGGCGCCCGGAGTGGCGAACTCGAGCCCCAGCAGCGCCGCGGTCGCGAGACAGCCGAACATGGCGAGCGTCCCCAGCTTGCCGCCGACGCCGCCGAACGACTCCGTCGTCGCGACGAATCCGAGTCCCGCGACGACGCCGGCGAGGGCGACGGACTCGAGCGACCCGAACACCGCCGGCGAGGCCATGCCGACGAACGACCCGCAGTAGACCGGCGCGCCGACCTTCGGAACGGCGAGCCCGGCGGCCAATCCGACGAGCGCGGAGGCGAGCACAGGTCCAACGCCAGCGTGGACGCTTAGCGCGTAGGTGACGACGGCACCGATCACGACTGCGACGGCGTTGACGGCGTCAGTTCGGCCGAAGGCGGTCGGTTCGAACGCCTCGAGTTCGCGTCGGTGTTCTATCACGCCGGCGACGGCGGCGGTAAACAGGATTCCGAGCTGGATTCCGATCGTTCCACTCGGCATCTCGATCGGAGCGAGTACGGACCCTACGAGCAACGCGCCGGCCGTCAGAAGCAACGCGAGGTAGCCCGCAAGCTGTGCCGGACGGTACACGAATCGAGAGACGAGAAGGTGAATTGAGAGGGTTACGGTTCGACTCGAGACCAGCGTCGGAGAACCCGACGCTAGTATCCTCGGAGAAATAGTTATATCGGATACCCCCTGAGTACGACCGAACGAGCGGTCGATACGTCCGACCCTCGACGCCTATGAAAATCCTCTCCTGTAACGCCGGCTACCTGCTCGGATACCAGAACGTCCTCTGGGGGTACCTTCCGCCGCCGATCACCTCGCTGTTCGGCGACACCGACGTGGAACGACGAAAGCTCGACCAACTCGTCTCGCTCGTCGAGCGCGAGCGTCCCGACGTGGTCTCGCTCGTCGAGATCGATCGAGGCTCGCACCGAACGGAGACCGACGGCCAGTTTCGCACGCTCGTCGAATCGCTTCGCGACCGGAAGCTCGCCTACGATGGCGACGTCGCCAACAAGTACGGCAACGGCGGGATCGTCGACTCGCTGCCGTTCTACGGCCACCTCGGGAACGCCGTGCTCTCCCGTTCGGGCCGTCCGACCACCGCTCACTACCTGTCGACGGGACGAAAACGGCTCGTCCTCGAGGTGTCGCTCGCGTCCGACATCGTCCTCTTCGTGGTCCACCTTTCGCTGCGCGCTCGAAGCAGGACGCTGCAGTTGCGGGAACTCGCCGCGCTGATCGACGAACGGGCCCGTGGACGGGACATCGTCGTGACCGGCGACTTCAACACCTTCGACGGCACGGACGAATTAACCGAACTGACCGATCGAGCGGGACTCGAGCCGCGAGTTCCCGGCGAGACCGTCCCGTCGCGACCGCTCGACGAACTGTTCGTCGACTCGCGGAGCCTCGACCTGTTCTGTTGTTCGCCGACGATCGACGTCGCACGTTGTGACGTACTCGACGTCCAGCTCTCCGACCATCGCCCAGTCGTCCTGGAAATCAACCGGTAGCCGGGCCGCGAACCGCCCGTTCTAGGGACCCCCCAACGTACCCGCCATTCAATAGCGACTCGATAGTGTAACCACCGATGAGCGAGTTTCAGACCGAACCGGCCGTTTCGTTGTTGGGAACCACCGACTCCAACCGGCGGGTTCAGGAGGCGCTGGCCGATCTGTTCGCCGGCAACGGGACGATATACATCGTCAGCGGCTACTTCACCTATCAGGGGTATCTGGCGATACGGGACGAGATCGTCTCGTTTCTCGAACGCGCTCGCGAGAACGAACTGGTGGCAATCGTCAGCCCGGCTTCCGACCAGTTTTCGGCCCGAATCGCCCACGACCTCTGGGCGCTCGACGACCACGAGCAGGTGCGGCTGTACAAACAGCCTCGAGGACTCCACGCGAAACTCTACGTCCGCGACGGTCCGAACCCGCGCTGCATCCTCGGCTCGGCGAACATCACGCAGGTCGCCTTCGAGTACAACATCGAACTGGGTCTCGAGATGACCAGAGAGAGCTGCGATCACCCGGACTTGCGGCCGTTCCTCGAGTGGGTCGACGAGATCGTGGCGATGTCCGAGCCGTTACGACGGCGAGACCTGTTCGGTCCCGTGCAGATCGGTTGCTCGTTCGTCAACTGGTCGCACAAGGCGCGGTTGCTTCCGACGCGTAACGTGGTGCTCAGAGTGGTTCCCGTGCTGATCAGTATCGTGGTGCTCGCGAGCCTCTTCCGATTCGTCTGAGCCGTCGCTAGCTCCGTAACAGTCCGCCGTCGATGGGCACGGCGACACCGTTGACGAAACTCGAGCGCGGACTCGAGAGCACGGTCACGATATCGCCCAGTTCCCGGGGTTCGCCGATGCGGTCCATCGGAATCTCGCTCGCGAGGTCGGTCAGTCCCTCCTCGTAGTCGTCGTAGACGCCGCGCTCGATGTTCGCCTCGATGAGTTCCTCGATACGGGGCGTCTCGATCGTTCCCGGCAAGACGGCGTTGACGCGAATTTCGGGAGCGAACTCCCGCGAGACCGTCTTGACGAGGCCGATCACGCCCCGCCGAACAGCGTTCGACAGCAACAGACCGTCCGCGACCTCGCGGACCGTTCGAGACGTGATGCAGGTGATCGAGCCGTAGTCGGACTCGAGGAGGTGCTCGTGGGCTTCCTCGATCGTCCAGACGGCGCTCATCACCAGCAGATCGTAGGCCTGGTACCAGTCCCGTTCGTCGGTCTCGAGGAAGGTCGTACTCGGCGGGCCGCCGGCGGACGTGACGAGGTGGTCGAGCCCGCCGAAGGCATCGACCGTCTCGCTCACGAGATGGGAAACATCGTCCGGATCGGTTATGTCAGTCGGAGTCGCTCGGACCTCCCCCGCAGCCGTCTCGCTGATTGCCTCGCGGGCGTCCTCGAGTCGGCCCTCGTCGCGACCGCAGAGCATCACGTTCGCCCCCTCTTCGGCGAGCGCTTGGGCGCTCGCGTAGCCGAGGCCGCTCGAGGAGGCCGTTACCAGTGCGCCGTTCCCGTCGAGATCGAGATCCATGCTCGAGTACACGCGGACGTGGTACTAAGTCTCAATGTCACTGGCAAGGCGGTCGTGAGGGGGGGTCGACCGAGGTGGACTCAGCAATCAGTCCGCGCCCAGTCCGTCGAAGTAGATCGTCCGGCGTTCGTCGTCGGCCGGCGTCGTCACGAGCGAGACGCCGACGGTGACGAGCAGTCCGAGCCCCATCCCGACGAGTCCGGCCGTCCAGCCGGCGTACGCGCTCGGGACGGTCGCGAAGAAGAGACTCGAGAGGTAAAAGGCCTGACTGACGACGATGCCGGCGGTGATGCCGGCTCGAGTCGTCCGTCGCCAGTAGAGCGCGACGAGCACGGGCAGGGCGAGTTGGGCGAAACCGCTGAACGCCGCGTCGCCGAGTTCGAACAGCGTCGCGGGATTCCAGAGGCTGGCGACGAAGGCGGCGGTCGCAAAGCCCACGACGCCGACTCGAGCCAGCAGGTCCTCGCGGCGATCCGAGACGTCGCGGTCGACGAACGGGCGGTACAGATCACGCGTGAAGTAGGACGACCCTGACAGGAGCATCGAGTCCGACGAGGACATCATCGCGGCCATCGCGCCGGCGATGACGAGCGCGGCGAACCAGACCGGCGTGTACTCGGCGAGAATCACCGGCAGCACGTTCTCGCCCTCCGGAATCGCCACGTCGAGCCCGCGAGCCCACGCGCCGAGCATGAACGAGGGGACGAACAGCAACACGCAGAGGATCGGCCACAGCGCGAACGAGCGCTTGAGCACCGTTCTCGAGCCCGCGGCGAAAAAGCGCTGGTTCACCTGCGGGAACATCGCGACGCCGAAGCCGATCGTGATCGCCGTCGAGAGCATCCACTGTGGCGTGTAGTAGGCGCTGCCGAGCGAGAGGAACTCCGCGGTCGCCTCGTTGGACGCCAGCGCGTCCGTCGCGGCGCCGGGACCGCCGACGACGGCGAGCACCCAGAGCAGGGCGACCCAGGTCGCGACGAGCATGAACGCGCCCTGCAGGGTGTCGGTCCACGCGATTCCCCGAAACCCGGCGACGACGACGTAGAGGATCATGAACACGGTGATCAGCCCCGCACCGGCGGCGTACGGAACGGCGCCCTCGGTCAGCGCCTCGAGGGCGGTGCCGGCGCCGACCTGCTGGAGCATGACGTACGGAAAGAGCCAGAGCAGGCTGATGCCCGCGACGAGCCCGCGGAGGCGTTTCGAAGCGAACCGGTCGCCGAGCATCTCGCCGAGCGTGACGTACTCGTAGCGTTGGCCGAGCAACCACTGCTTGTAGCCGATGACGTACCAGAGGACGGCGAAGATGATCCCGTCCATCAGCCCCATGACGAGGATCCACTCCGGTCCCTGCGCGTAGGCGATGTTCGGGCCGGCGAAGAACGTAAACGCCGAAAGCAGCGTCGCGAAGGTCGTAAACAGCAGCACGATCGTTCCGACCGTCCGACTGGCGAGGTAGAAATCCTCCGCCGTCCGGTCGGTCAGCCGGTAGGCGACCAGCCCGACCGCCAGCGCCAGGAGCAGGTAGCCGACGATGATGCCGAGTTGGAGGGCGAGGCTCACGGTCGGTCACCTCCGGCGGCCGACCGCGATGGTTCGTTTCGTTCGCCCTGCCCGTTTCGTCCTGCCTGCCCATTTCGTCCCTGCCCGCTCCGCCCGTCCCCATCGTTCGAGTCCCCCGCGCTCGAGTCTCCCTCCGATCCGGTTTCGATGCCGATCCCCCACGCTCTCCGGGTGAACAGGTAGAAGACGACCGACGCGAGCCCCATCCAGCCGATATGCCACCAGAGCCACACCGGCAGCCCGGTGACCACCGTCGCGTCCCCCCAGAGGAACCACGGGATCGCGAGCGCGCTGAGGACGACCGCGACCGCGATCCAGCCCACGAGTTCTAGCCGACGCATATCCGGAGGTTGGGATCGACGCTGATACTCGTTTCCATTCAACAGCCCCGATTGAAGAGAATCCGTTATCGATCCCTCGAGCCCCGCTCAGTCGCACGCTTTTCCAAGGTGAAATCGCTCTTTCAGGGAGGAGAAAACGTATAGGTACTGCCAGACGAATGCAACTCGAACTGATATGGCCCGGCTGTTCCCGTTCCGTTCCGAACCCGCAGAACACGAGGGCCAGCCACGTATCGTCGACCTCGAGGGCGAGGACGCCGACGCCGTCTTCAGCGCGCTCTCGTCGACGACTGCGCGCCAGATCTACGCCCGACTGGACGAGGAGCCCGGAACGCCGAGCGACGTCGCCGAGGCGATCGACTCCTCGATTCAGAACGTCCGCTATCACTTGGAGAAACTCGAGGACGCCGGCCTCGTCTCGGTCGTCGATACGTGGTACTCCTCACGTGGCAACGAGATGAGCGTCTACGCGGCGACGGACGGTCCCCTGATCGTTACGGGCGACGAGTCGGCAGCGAGCCGAATCCGTGAGGCGCTCTCCCGGTTCGTCGGCGGGATCGGCGCGCTCGCCGGCGGGAGCCTGTTAGTCCACCACGGACTCACCCGGTGGGCCGAGTCGGCGACGGACTCCTCGGGGGCGGGGACGGCCCCGGCGGGGGCAGAAACGGATGATACCGACGGTCGAGACGCCGACGAATCGGAGGACGGTGCAGACACCGAATCGGACGACTCGACGGACGACGCAGCCGACGACGATTTCGGCGCACAACAGACGGATGCGGAAGACGAGGAGATTGACGAGGCCGACGAGGCGGAATCTGACGACGCCGACGTCGCGTACGACGAGGAGGGAACCGGCGAGACCATCGACGCCGACCCGACGGCGGGCGACGGCGCTGTCGAACCCGCGGGCGACAGTACTGCGGCGGTCGCCCAAACGCTGTTCGAGACCGTTCCGCCGGGGCTCCTCTTTTTCCTCGGTGGCCTGCTCGTGTTGACCGCGGTCACCCTCTACTGGTACTGGTACCGACCGGCGTACTGACGGCGTACCACCAGTCGGTTGCCGTGGTACCGAGCAGCGTACCGGCGAGAGACGAGGTCCCAACAGGTCAACAGCTATTTCCCCGTCACGATCCAAAATCTACATAACCGACCGCGGCACCGCGTCTGCGGTGCCCCTCGAGGGGATTCCCCATGGAAGACACGTCGAAATACCTCATCCACGCGAACGTTACGGCTGACGGTGTCGTCGAGCGGAGCGACGTCGTCGGCGCGATCTTCGGCCAGACCGAAGGCCTGCTCGGCGACGAACTCGACCTCCGCGACCTCCGCCAGTCGCAGAAAGTCGGCCGTATCGACGTCGAAATATCCAGCACCGCCGGCCAGTCACACGGCCACCTCACCATCGCGACCAGCCTCGACAAGGTCGAGACCGCGACGCTCGCCGCCTCGCTCGAGACCATCGACCGCGTCGGGCCGTGTCGGGCCGACCTCGAGGTCACCGAGATCGAGGACGTCCGCGCGGCCAAGCGAAAGGAAGTCGTGAATCGAGCGAAAGAACTCCTGCAGACGGGGTTCGACGACAGCGTGATGAGTTCCGAGGAGATCCTCGCCGAGGTCCGCCAGCACGTCCGCGTCGAGGATATCACCGAGTACGAGGGGCTACCGGCCGGCCCCCGTGTCACCGACAGCGACGCGATCATCGTCGTCGAAGGTCGCTCGGACGTGCTCACCCTGCTGAAGTACGGCGTCAAGAACGCCATCGCGGTCGAAGGGACGAACGTCCCCGACGCGGTCGCGGAACTGACCCGACACCGCACGGTCACGGCCTTTCTCGACGGCGACCGCGGCGGGGACCTCATCTTCGAGGAGCTCTCGCAAGTGGGCGACATCGACTACGTCGCGTTCGCACCCTCCGGCACCTCCGTCGAGGATCTCGACCACCACCAGCTGTTCGCGTCGCTGCGCAACAAGGTCCCCTACGACAACGTCTCCGGATTGAACAAGCCTCGAGAGGCCGTCGCGGCGACCGACGGGAGTTCGACCCCCGCCCCGGCACCAGACGCCAGACGCACGCACGGATCCGAAGCCGCATCCCCGACGTCGATCGACGAGACGTCCGGTTCGACCGACCGATCGACGGGGACGGCGAACGCGGCCGCCGACGCGACGGTCGCTGGCGAGGCGGCGGCCGAGAGGGAGGTTGCCGGTCCGTCCGACAGTTCCTCGAGCGCGCAGTCGGCCGCGAGCACCGACGCGGGGTCGACACCAGCGGCGGACGCCGACACGACGGCCGAACCCGCGGGCCCGGAGACCGTCTACGGCCACGCATCGGCGATCATCCGAGACGGCACCGACCGCGTTCGATTTCTCGACGCCGATGGCGACACTATCGACGAGACCGACGCGAACGACGCCTACGACGCGCTCGAGGACCTCGAGTCGGCACCGACGACGGTCGTCTTAGACGCGATCCTCAGCCAGCGACTGCTCGATTTAGCGGCCGACCGGGGCGTCGATCGGATCGTCGCGCGCTCGCTCGGCCAGTTCACCAAACGGCCGACGGACGTCCGGATTCACGCAATCGACGACGTGGCGGCGGAACGCCCCGATTCGGGCTGAGCGGAGACTGGCTGACGGACCGATTGCGAGTTGTGGGGAGGCGGTTCAGCAGCACTACGTATTGACGTGCGTGCGTTCCGCTCGCAAACGCGGCTCGGACCGAGATGTTGATAATCGGCTCCCCTCGAGTTCCGCTCGAGATGTCACCTCCTCCAATGGCAGCACTCGTCCTCCTCGCCGGCTGGGTGCTCGTGTTGTTCGCCGCGACGAACGCGGCGGCGTACAGTCAGTGGCGAGCGACCCGCGGGTACGATGCTGTCGACTCGACGGGTCCGTCGTCCGACGACGCGGCGGATCCGTCGTCCGACGATTCGCCAGGCCGGATCGGTATCGACTCTCAGCAACCGGAGTCGGCGGAGCGGGCTCGAGACGATCGACGGGCGTACGGGAGGCGGGACGACGCCGGTGCGGTCGCGGACGATTAGTCGGCCATTTGTCACCGTTTTGAATATCGTCGGTGCGGGTTGTCCGGTTACTTGTTGAGCGAACTGATGGCTCTACTATTCACTCAACTGTCAGCAACACTTGAGAATCGTGCTGAATTCAGGATGCGAACGTGGCACGAGCCGAGGGTCACTTTCCTCAGGGTGGTGAACGGTCAGTACGGGTAGTACAGTTCCCGAACCCTGCAAAATGAGCTACGGCTGAACGGGACGATTGCGAACGGTACACCGAAGTTGCAGCTAGAACCACGAGATATTTTGAGAGAGACCGCTGCAAACATGAGGTCGGCTTGCGCTATGATAAAAGGTTATCCGGGTAGACCTGTTACCTTTGAGTAATGATGTCCGGCTTGTCGGAGGGGTGGAACCGACTGCGGATTCGGAGCCCACGGACGACCGACTGGATCGTCAATTTTTTTCTGGGCCTTTGTGTTCCTCAGTGCCATTAGCTGGATCCCACAGGGAAGTACTGCGTTCCGAGGCGACGTTCTGGGTGCGGTTTACTTGCTCGGTGTGTTGTTCGGACTCGGAATGAACGTCCTCATACACCGTAGACAACGACTTGGCTTAATTGGAGGATTGCTTTTTATCGGCGTTAGCTTCGCTGAAACCACAGTAACCAACCCAGGATATTCAACAGCGGGTGAATTAGCCGGTGTCACCACCCTGTATCTCGTCGGCTGTGGCGTCGTCCTTCTGTGTCGTGACGAGTTTTCACCTGATGACGGTCAGTGAGTCAACCATCGGTTCGTCGAAATTCGTATTAACTGTCAACAGCAGACGATAGTGTCGTTTCATTATTCAGAGTTAACTGTAACACGCACGTCCAGTATTGGGATATCTCACTCAAACGTATCCTTCAATATCAACGGATACCGTCTCTGTGACCCCGTTTTTTCACCAATAGTATGATGTCCTGGGGGTGGGTTATAAGATTATTATCAACACCAAACCTTGGGACCCTATTGACACTCCAATCTTGATTCATCGCAATGGGTTTAATTGCACCCGACGCAAGGGCTGTCTCTGATTGTATTCCATTTGAATCGTCGTGCTGCATCCATCCGCTGCATTCAGCAGGCCGTTTCTGACGCCTATCCAGGAGCTAGGTGGCTACTTCGTAACGCCTGCCCGGTACGTACCGCCGACCGTGATACTCTCACAGCTCGGTCCCAACACGCTTGCTAACCGAATATTGTGAACGACAGCACCACGAGCGCACAGAACAGCGCGCCCGACAGCGTCGCGAGGAAGTTTACGCCCTGATTGCCGAGGACGTGGCCCTCGAGCGTCGCGCCCAGCAGGCTGTCGACGGTCATGCCGACGATGCCGGCGGCGACGATGACCGCCGCGCCGACGACGCCGACCTCCGGGAAGAGGACGTAGGAGATGCCGGCGACGACGGCGGCGCCCGCGATACCGGCGATCTCCCCCTGCCAGGTGACGCCGCCGTCGGTGCCGGGTTCGACGGGTTCTAAGGTGGTGATCAGCCGCGGGGTGTCGAAGACGCTCCCGATCTCGCTCGAGAGCGTATCGCTCATCGCGGTCGAGACGGAGCCGGCGAAGGCGAACAGAAAGAGCCCCGGCTCGGGATTACCGGGCAGTATCGTCGCCGAACTCGCTGCATAGCCCAACACGGCGACGATCGCGACGGCGGCGTTGCCGAGTACGTTGCCGCTGCCGCGGGCGCCGTTGTTGTCCTCGGCGACGCCCAGTTCCTCCTTCTCCTCGTAGCGGAACTTCGAGGAGAGCCCGCCGATGGCGAAAAAGGAGATGAGGACGACGAACCAGCCGTAGCCGCCGAGGACGATGGTCAACAGCCCCAGCAGGATGCCGGTGAGCATCCCCGCGATCGAGGCCGTTTCGAGGGCGTACGAGGCGTAGCCGAGGGCGATGGTGATCCCCAGCGCGGCGACGATCTCCACGCCGTCGAGCGTCAGCGCCGGCTCGAGTTCCGCGAGCAGCCAGCCCAGCAGGCCGACCGAAAGCATGACGATGGGGTCGTCGCGGGCCAGCAGGACGTCCCGGAGCAAGGCGGCGAGCAAGGCGGCGCTCGCGCCGAGAAAGAGCATCGTCGGGACGGTGGTTCCGATCGACTCGAGCGAGTCGGCGCCGTCGGTCAGCGACTGCGTGATCGCCTGCCCGCCGACGGCCGCGACGGTCGCGACCAGACAGAAGACGGCAACGAGGACGACGTCGTGGTCGGTCCGACGGCTGGCGAGTTGCTCCGCGGCGTTTCCGTAGCCGACGAGGAGCACGGCGGCGACGAAGACGGCGACCGACATCGAGGCGGTGACCGCGATGAGACCGAGCGTGACGGCTGCGAGGACGAACGTGATGAGTCCGTAGAGGCGACCGTCCTCGTAGTCTCCCGGATACGCGAGGAGGTCGAAGAGCGGACCGTCGGTCACGGCGAACGCCCCTCCGATCACGACGGCCGCGATCGCGGCTCCGACCCAGGGGCCGCCGAGGGGCACGGCGAGGACGAGCGTACAGAGGAGCGCGAACGCTCCTGCTCGCCGAACGGGTGCTGTCACGATACCGAGTCCTTTCTGTGGCGTTTACTTGAAGGTTCGTGAACCGCGCCGCGGCCGTTCTCACCGTCTTCAACGGCGCTACCCGGAGAACATGTAACTGCAGAGAGAGACCATCAACTCCGTCTGGACGACTGTCTCGGGCCGAATACACTCGCCGTAACCGGCAGGAAACGCGAGCGTCATCGGTTCCACCGAAGCGGGGCGACCCCGTCGACGCTTCGTAACCGGTATACCAACGCGTCGGAAACGCAAGGCTGTGGGCCTGTACGAACGGTACCTCGCGTTGCGAATCCGCCGCCACGACGGCACGCTGCCCGACCACGTCGCGCTCGTCATCACCGAGCGCGACCTCCTCGAGCGCGGCGCCTACGAGACGCTCACCGAGTTTTTCGCGTGGGCGTTCGAGTACGCCTCGCAGGTGACGGTCTACGTGAGCGTCCTCGACGCCGCCGCGGTTCCGGCGCTGCGACGCGAACTCGAGACGATCGACGCGCCGCGAGCGGTGGCGGTTCGAGGGCCGGACGATCAGACCCGTGCGGACGCGCCGATTCGAATCGGCATCGGACTCGGTGGCAAACACGAGTTCACTAGCGCCGTCCGGACGCTCGCGGAACGCGTCGACGACGGTGAACTCGACCCCGACGAGATCGACGACGAGCGGGTCGAGGAACACCTCATCTTCCCGACCGAACCCGACCTCGTGATCAAGACCGGCGCCGAACGGCTCTCGGACTTCATGATCTGGCAGTCGGTCTACTCCGAACTCTACTTCACGGACGTCAACTGGCGGGACTTCCGCAAACGAGACTTCCTGCGGGCCGTCCGGGAGTACTGTAACCGATCGCGACGCTACGGCCAGTGAACGATCCCACCCCGTTCTCTCGCCCGACGAATCCGAACCCCCGTCTCGGCCACCGATAGCAGGACGACCGAACGGCTACTTTTTCGGGTCGCAGGCGTCGATCGATCCGGGTCCGTCGCTGCCAGTCGTCGGCGTGCGACTCCCGCTCCTTGTCGCCGGTCCACGACCCTCGTCAGCCGTCGCCTCCGGGGCCGTTCCGATCGGCTCTTCGAGGCCGACGATCGGGCCGTCGAGATGCACGCTCTCCTCTCTCAGTTCGTACTCGAGTACGCCGTTCGCCTCGAGTTTCGGCAGGACGACGTGGACGAGCGAGATCCGGGCCGCCGTCGGCGAGCCGTCGGGGTCCAATCGGGCGACCGCCGTCGCCAGTCGCTCGAGGGAGGGGCGTGGTCCCGACGCCGAGAGGACGTGCAAGACGATTCGGGTCCGGGTACTCGCGAGGAGCGCGTAGGCTGTCTCGGTCGAGACCTCGGCGACTCGCGTGAATCGATCGACGTCGACAGGGATGCGAGGTGGTGGCATACCAACTACACGTGCGGGAATGATCGATAAAATCCTTGTGGTGAATAAACATGTTCGGCCGACCCCGTCGTCGCTGCTGGTCGTCGCGCTCAGTCCGCGGCCCGTCCGCTCGAGTCGAGGTCGTCCACCTGTCCGGCGTCGACGCCCTCGAGGTCGTCGGGATCGGGCTGTTCGGCCGATGGCAGCGAGTCGCGGAATCGCTCGACGATCGACTTGGCTTCGACGAGTTCGGGATCGCTGACGGCGCCGAGCAGGGCCATCGCCCGCCGGGCGCGGGTTCGTCGCCAGGACTCCTCGCGGTGTTCGTACGTTCGAATTCCTCGAAGGAAGTCGGTCTTCGAGAACTCCGGCCAGTAGGGCGTACAGAAGAAGACGGCGGCCTCGTTGCCGTTGGCGTGCCACGGGAGGAAGTTCGACGTCCGCTCGTCGCCGCCGGTTCGGATGATCAGGTCGACGTCCCGAACCGGCTGGTCGTAGAGTCGGTCCTCGATCGTCTCGACGTCGATCGCGTCCGGCTCGAGGGTGCCCGTTTCGACGTCGGCGGCGACGCCCTGTGCCGCCTCGAGCAGTTGCGAACGTCCGCCGTAGGCGAGCGCGATGTTGAGGACGAACCGATCGTAGCCGCGGGTGCGACGCTCGGCGTAGCCGACGACGTCGCGCACTCGTTCGGGGAGGCGCTCGACCTCGCCGATCACTCGGATGCGGACCTCGTTCTCGTGGACGCGTTCGGCGTCGGCGAACTCTCGAAGCTTCTCACAGAGGAGGTCGAACAGCGCCTGATTCTCTTCGTCCGGGCGGTCGAAGTTTTCAGTCGAGAACGCGTACAGCGTCAGCTCCTCGACGCCGATGTCCTGACACCACTCGAGGACGCGCTCGGTCGTCTGGGCCCCCTCGCGGTGACCGTCGGTCGCGTCGCCTCCCTTGCGGCGAGCGTATCGTCGGTTGCCGTCCTGAATCACCGCGACGTGCGTCGGTGCGCCGGATATCTCTCTCGAGAGCACCTCCTCGTAGACCGCGTCGACGCGCTGCCGGAGCCACCGCTTCATTGCTCGGTAAAAGGTCACCTATCCCTATGTGTCTTGTGTGGTGTGTACCACCATGAGAATCCGGGTGTCGCGCCGCGAACGTGGAGTGCGGCCGGTCTCCCGGAAATCGTGACGGCTATCCGTTCGGACGCCGTCGACTCGACCAATGGCAGACGCGATCGACGACGACCTCTATCAGCGGACCAAACGGCTCCTCGAACCGGGCGAGATCGAACTCAACGGCGCGATCGTCCACACCGATCACGACGGACAGGAGGACGTCCAGATGATGCAGGCCACGCTCGACGTCGGCGACATCATCGCCGAGCACTCGGGACACGAGCCGGAGGACTGCTACGTCTACTCGGGCAACGACGACCCCGACTTCTCCTCGAACCAGCACCAGGGGCTGACGCTCGAGGACGAGTCGTTCGTCTGGGAGTGCCAGCAACTGCTGCGTCAGGGGAGTTTCGACATCGTCATCTACTACCGGGCGAGCGCCGATCACGAGGCGATCCTCGAGGACGTCCGCGACCTCGGCTACGAGGTTACGGGCGTCGAGGGCGACTGACGACCCCGCCTCCGTCGGACCATCCTTCTCGGCGGTCGAACGTTCGAACGGGCCCTCGAGCGGACCGTCCCGGTTCGCTTATGCCACGGGACTCCCGAACGGCTAGTATGAACACGGACGTCGACCTGTCGGAACGCGAACGGGCGGTCGTCAACGCCTTCCAGGGCGGCTTTCCCGTCGTCGAACGCCCCTTCGAACCCGCCGCCGAAGCCATGCGCGACCGCGGGGTCGACATCGACGCGACCGAACTACTCGAGACGATTCGCGACTTGGACGAGCGGGGCGTCCTCTCGCGCTTCGGCCCGCTGGTCAACGCCCAAGAGATCGGCGGCGCGGCGACGTTAGTCGCCATGCACGCCCCCGAGGACCGCTTCGACGAGGTCGTCGACGCCGTCAACGCCCACCGCGAGGTCGCACACAACTACGAGCGCGCGCATCCGCACTTGAACGTCTGGTTCGTCGTGAGCGTGGCCGACGAGGACCGTGTGGAGGAGGTGCTCGCCAAGATCGAGGCCGAGACGGGTCAGGAGACGTACAACCTCCCCAAAGAGCAGGAGTTCCGCGTCGAGGCGAAGTTCTACGTCGACGGCCCGCTCGACGGTTCCGGAACCGGTGACGAAGCGAAGCGGGCCGGCGTCGACTGCACCGATCTCGGCCCCGACGTCACCCCAACCGACGAATCGACGCTAACGCCGGCCGAGCGGGATCTGGTCCTCGAGATCCAGGACGGCCTCCCGCTGACCGAGACGCCCTACGCGGACGTCGCGGCGGCCATCGAGCAGGACCTCGAGTGGGTCCTCGAGACGATCAAGCGGTTCGAGCAGGAGGGCAAAATTCGGCGCATCGGCGTCGTGCCGAACCACTACGCGCTCGGCTACACGGAAAACGGGATGACGGTCTGGAACGTCCCGGACGACCTCGTGAGCGAGGTCGGTCCCGAAGTCGCGGGTCTGTCGTTCGTCACGCACTGCTACCGGCGGCCGCGCCACGAGGGCGTCTGGCCGTACAACTTCTTCGCGATGACCCACGGCCGCAGCGAGGAAGAGAGCCAGCGCCGGATCGAGCAGGTTCGCGAAACGATGGCCGACTACTGGGACGTCGGCGACGACGACTGGGACTCGCTGTTCTCGACGCAAATATTGAAGAAAACGGGTATCCGTATGGCGGAGCGCGCCGAAGCCAACACCGAATCGCGGTAACGAACGGCGTTCGAAATCCAACTCACAGGATGATTCCACTCTTGCACGATTTTACGGGTGCGACGGTGCTCGTCTTCGGCGGCGGCCCGGTCGGGGCGCGGAAAGCGCGTCGCTTCGCCACCGAAGCCGAAGTGCTCGTCGTCAGTCCCGAGTTCGCGGACCGAGAGTTTGGTGACGCGGCGCTGATTCGAGCCGCCCCAGACCCCGCCGAGATCGACGATTGGCTCGAGCGAACCGGCCCCGCGCTGGTCGTCGCCGCCACGAGCGACGAGGCGATCAACGAGGCCGTCGCGACGGCCGCTCGAGACCGCGGAATCCTCGTCAATCGCGCGGATCGATCCGGCGAGCGCGACCCGGGAAGCGTCGTCGTGCCCGCAACCGTCCGCGACGATCCCGTCGTCGTCTCGATTTCGACCGGCGGGACGGCGCCCGCGTTGAGCAAGCATCTCCGGCAGGAACTGGAGGAGACGCTCGCCGGGGCGGGCGAGATGGCACGTGTCTGTGGCGAACTGCGGACGGAGCTGAAATCGCGGGACGTCGATCCCGCCCGACGACGCGAGATCGTCATCGATGTCGTCAATTCTCCGGCTGTTTGGACAGCTTTACGTACGGGTGCTTCCAACTGTGGTCAAGTGATCGAGGACGTGCTGGACGAGGAACTGCCTGCCGGGGGTGACCCACCGTGATTCCGGCAGGGGTCGTGACTGCCGGACGAGTAACGCACGAAAGCGGGAGCGTCGACGATCTCGCCGACGCGAGCCCCGAGAGCCAGCGGGCCGGCGTCGCCGACCTGCTCACCGTTCCGGCGGTCGAGGAGGCGTACGTCCTCTCGACGTGTAACCGAGTCGAGGCCTATGTCGTCGCGACCGACGCCGCCGTCGGCCGGGCCGCACTCCAGGAGTTTTTCGCGAACGTAGCCGACGACGCGGTCGTCGTCACCGACCACGACGAAAGCCTACGCCATCTCCTGTCCGTTGCGAGCGGCCTCGAGTCGGTCGTCCTGGGTGAGGACCAGATCCTCGGACAGGTACGGACCGCCTACGAGGATTCTCGAAGCGCCGGCGGCATCGGCGAGATGCTCGAGGCCGCCGTCACGAAGGCGATTCACGTCGGCGAACGCGCCCGAACCGAGACCGAAATCAACGAAGGCATCGTCTCGCTGGGCTCGGCGGCGACGAAACTCGCTGCCGAGAGCATCCCGCTCGAGAACGCGACCTCGCTCGTCGTCGGCGCCGGCGAGATGGGCCGACTCGCGGCCCGCAGCCTCGCCGACGCCGGCGTTGAGGAAGTCGTCGTCGCGAACCGAACCGTCGCCCACGCCGAACACCTCGCGAGCGAACTCGAGACCGACACCAGTGCGGCACCGCTGTCAGCACTCGACCAGTTCGCGAGCGATGCCGACGTCGTCGTCACGGCGACCGGCAGCGAGGACCCGATCCTCGAGGCGCAGGATTTCGAATCGGACGGCGGTGCCGAGCCCGGCGATGGAGACGTGGACGGGACCGACGGTGGTTCCAACCGAGTCGTCGTCGATCTCGGCCAGCCACGCGACGTCGCGCCGACGGCAGCCTCGCTTCCGACCGTGACCGTCTACGATCTGGACGATCTCGAGTCGATTACGGCCGAAACTCGCGAACAGCGCGCCGACGCGGCCCGTGAGGTCGAATCGATGATCGACCGCGAGTTCGACCTGCTCTGCGAGCAGTACAAGCGCGCCAGAGCGGACGAGGTCATCGCCGCGATGTACGAATCCGCCGAGCGAATGAAGAAGCGAGAACTCGAGACCGCGCTCTCCCGGCTCGAGGGGGAGGAGTTCTCCGCGGAACAGCGCGAGGTCGTCGAGTCGATGGCCGACGCGCTGGTCAACCAGTTGCTCGCCCCGCCGACCAAGAGTCTGCGGGAGGCGGCCGCGGAGGACGACTGGAGTACGATCAACACGGCACTCCAGTTGTTCGATCCCGACTTCGGCGGCGACGACGGCCCGATCGCACCGCCACTTCCCATCGGCGGTGCGACGGCCACCGAGACCCACCTCGAGGCGACGGACGACGATTAGTCGGCTCGAACGAGCACGGAAAGTACGGTATCACGACGGTTTCTGACGACGCTTCCAGACGAGTCGGTGCTAACGGCGGCGTCAGTGCCAGAGCTTCGTCGCGTCGACGACCTCGAGGTCGTCGTCGGCTTCGACTTCCCAGATCCGGACGACGAGGTGTGCCTTGCAGTAGTACTCGGTGGTCTCGATCCCGGTGTGCCCGTTTCTGAGGACGAGCTGGCAGGTATCGTCGTTCGAACAATCGCCTGTCCGATCACACATTACACTGCCAGCACGTACTCCGCTCGTCGATAAGTCCCTGTCGGTGGGGTGGGTCCGTGTTCCGGCCGGACGACCTCGCGCGGCACAATCATTATTTAATTGGGTTACGTTCGGCCGACTATGGCTGATCTGCTTTCCGACGACGAAATCGACGACCAGCTTCCCGACGAGTGGACCCAAGAGGGCGACGAGATCGTTCGACAGTACGGGTTCAGCGACTACCTCCGCGGCGTCAACTTCGCCCAGATGGTCGGCGAAATCGCCGAGGCGCAGGTTCACCACCCCGAGATCATCATCCGCTACGAGGAAGTCGAGATCCGGCTCACCTCCCACGAGGAAGGCGGAATTACGGACAAGGACACCGAGATGGCGGAGCTGATCGAGTCCGAGAAAAACGCCTAAAAAGATACGGACACGGTGAGCGATGGAAGCCCGATACGTCTTCCGCGCGGAGATCCGCCTCGAGCCCAACCAGCCGTCGGTTCGGCTCGACCCGTCGACGGCCGAGACGACGGTCACCGTCTTTCACGAGGCTCCCGAGCCGGAGACCGAGGGCTGGCTGTTCTTCCGGGATACGCTCTGGCGCGGCGAGGTGAGCGACGCGGCCTACGGTCGCGGACTCATCGAGGAGTGGCTCGAGCAACCCGTCGAGTCGGTTTCGTTTCGCGAACTGCAGGTCGACCAGGAGTACTTCGCGGCCATGAAAGACGCCATCGCGGCCGACCTCGAGGCGTTCAACGCCGAGAACGTCTCGGAGGTGCTCTCGAAGTATCTGGGCTCGAGTATCCGAGTTACCGACAAGGAGTGAACGAGTGATTCCGTGACCGACGAGTCGACAGACGATACATCTTTAGTTGAGACGCACGTATATCGGGGTCCGATGGACGGCGAGATGGACGACGACGATCCGTACGATTTCTGGCTGCTCGACCTCGACGGGACGCTCGTCGACGTCGAGTGGTCGTACACCCGCGACGTGTTCGACCGGGTCGGCGACCGGGTCGGCCACGAGTTCACCGACCGCGAAGCCGACATCATTTGGAGCGGCCTGACCGGCTCTCGAGACCGCCAACTCGTCGAGTGGGGCCTCGATCCGCAGGCGTTCTGGGAGGCATTCCACGACGAGGAGGATCCGCTGGTGCGGGCCGAACAGACCTACCTTCACGAGGACGCCGAGTTCGTCACCGATCTCGACGTGCCGGTCGGTCTCGTCACGCACTGCCAGCAGTTCCTCTGTGATCCGGTTCTCGATCACCTCGACATTCACGACTGGTTCGACGCGCGACTGTGTTGTACCGAACAGACCGGCTGGAAGCCCGACCCGGGGCCCGTCCAGTCCGTAATGGACGACCTCGGAGTTGCGAACAACGGCCATCAGGGCGTCCTCGCGGGCGACGGCGCCAACGACGTCGGCGCGGCCTGGAACGCCGGCCTCGACGCCATTCACGTCGAGCGCGTCGGCCACGACCGGCGCGGGCGCTGCGTCCTCGGCGATTACCGAGTCCAGTCGTTCGACGAGCTGTTCTAACGTCGCCCATCGACTCCCGTACGTCTCGAATCGGGTCGGTTCTCGAGTCATGCAATACCAAAAAAGATTCATCAGGCGACTCTAAGCTGGAACCAGAGACGCGAATGAAATACTGCCTCACCTGCGACTGGCACACGAGCGAGACCGACGAGCCGTCCAGCAGCGCTCGCTCGCGCCGGGCGATCGAGCACTACGTCGAGACGGGGCACACGATCGACTCGAGCGACGGGGTCGTCCCGCCACAGCTTCCCGACCTCCCCGACGAGGTGTTCGTCCGGGATCTGCTCCCCTCACCCTCGGGCGACTGATCGACGGCTCGTCGGTCGCGCTACCCGACACGGCTTTTTGCGGTGGTAGTAGGGACGCGTGCCCTCGAGCCGACAGGGTGGTTTGCGACTATCCCGACGAGGCTGTCGACGACGATTACGACGATGTCCACTCCCGAAGTTCGCCGTCGACGACGACCTCGCTGCCGACGCCGTCGAACGTGACGCCGCCGTAGGCGACGCGGCTTCCGGGGCCCGAGTAGATACCCGCAGTGCCACACTCCGCTGCGCGAGCGGTCGTGAGCGTCGCATCGACGTTCTCTCGGAATCGGAACGCTTGATGTCTGGCTCCCGTTGCGGTGACGGTACTCAGTTTCAGGTCGTCCATGTCGTCGAACACCATCGCGTTCGTAAACGCGCCGTCGACGATGACGTTCGAGATTTTCGCGCCGCCGAACCCGCTCGCGTAGAGTCCCGATCCGGCGGCCAACCCGTTGTCGTCGGTCCTGATCGTGACGTTGTCGATGGTCAACTCTCGTCGACCGCTCTCGACGTGGCCCAGCGAGATTCCCCTCGCGTTTTCGATACACGAGACCCGGTCGATCGTCAGGTCCGCGATCAGGTCGCCAGTGTCGGCCCTGATCGCCGAGTGCCGGCAGCCGGTGATGTAGCCGTCGCTGACGGTGATCGACTCGTTTCCGTCGCGGTGGATGTGAACGCCGTAGTCGGGGTCGTTCTCGGGATCGATCTCGAAGTTCGTCAGGCGGCAGTGTTTCGTCGGCGTGTCGTCGGCCGTCGCGGGGCTGTGATCTTTGCCGTTCCAGACGCTGTTCCAGCCCGTTCCCGCGTTCTGGTTGTCGAACTGAATCGGAGCGTCCGAACTCCCCTCGCCGCCGCGGGTCGCCCAGTAGCCGTCGACGACGACGTTCTTCGAGGAAACGATATCGATGTGGTGGTAGTAGACCGCGTCGCCGTAGATATTCTCCAGCCGGACGTTTTCCGCGTGCGCGGGCATGATTCCGTTCGACGCCGGTGCGTCGATGCGGACGTTGCAGACGCCCCAGTTCGACGCCCCCTCGTAGCCGGTCGCGTCGTACCCCCTGTTGGAAAGGAGCGCCCGTCCCTCCTCACCGTCGGGGCGCGGCCCCTCGAGGACGGTCGACCGACCGGCACCCAGCAAGAGCGTATCGTCACCTACCAGCGGCGTCCGCTCGAGGAGATACCGGCCCGGCGGGAAATAGACGATCCCGCCGCCGGCGTCCGCGACGGACTCGAGGAGTTCGTGGACGGCCTGTCCGACGTCGGTCGTGCCGTCGCCTGCGATGCCGTGTGCCTCGACGTTCCAGACGGGAGTCTCCGCCGTCCGTGCGTGGACGAGGGTCGCTGCGTCGACGCTCGCCGTGTCGACGGTTGCTGCATCGATCGTTGCCGCGCCGACGTGCGTCTCCTCGAAGTGACTCGTTCCCGGCACCGGCTGATCGGCACTGCCCCGGCCGCCGAAGTACACCCAGTCCTCGCTCGAGTCGTCCCAGCGCCAGGTGATCCCCTGGTCGGTCGCGTGGAACAGTTCGTCGTCGTACTCGCCCGTCGTCGGACGGTCGGCGATCGGGCCGCGGACGATCGCGTGCTCGTCGAGCGCCTCGACCGTGTCGGTGTGATCCCACTCGTCGCCCGGTTCGTACGTCCCCAGTCCGAGCCGCGGCGTTTCGTCCGCCATGCTCAGTCGGTTCCGTAGCCGTAGCCGTAGGCCGTTCCGTAGCCGGAGTTGGCGGTCCTGATTTCAGAACACCCCGCGAGCGTAATGCAACCGCCGGACACTGCGACGAGGAGGTCCCGCCGTCGCAGCGCTGTACTATTCATATCACCCGACTATCCCGATACCGTATAAAAATGATCATGCAGCGAGCAGATCTGCGAACTGTCGAATACGTCCAGCGTAGACGGATCGTCTGTACCGCACCGACCTCACGCGTAGTGATTCTCGAGGTAGTCGACGATCTCCTCGCTCTCGTAGAGCGCCTCCTCGCGGTCGGTGTCGACGAGAAACGGGATTGAGTCCTCGCCGCCCAGTTCGGTCATCACCCGGAGAGCCTGTTCGTTGAGCACGTCGCCGCCCTCGCTGCCGGGCTGTCGCGGATTGTGGATCACGTACGAGACGCCGAGATCGGTCAGCTTCTCGCGAACGTCGGCGCTGTGCGGACAGCCTTCCGCCTGATAGAGTTCGAGCATGCCACGAGGATCGTCGCCGCTGGCGGGCATAACCGTTGGCCGCGCACACTCAGTTGGAGATCGCATTCGATGACTCGACTAGGTGCTCGCACTTACCGAACGTTCGACTGCTCGCTTGCGGGCTGTAGCTCGTCGTCGACCAGCGTCTCGTAGGCGCGTCGGAACCGCTCGGAAAGCGCCTGGTGGGAGATTCCCAGCTCCTCGGCCAACTCCTCCATCGAGATGCCGCGGGGAATCTCGAAGTAGCCATGCTCGAGCGCCGCCTCGAGCGCCTCCTGTTGCTGGGGTGTCAGTCGCGTCTCCTCACCAGTGACGCCGCTGACGTCGCTCACTCGGCGCAGATCGACCGAGATTCCGGACGCCTCGAGGCGGTCGTACGCCTCGACCAGCGTCTCCCGATCGGGAAATCGGACTCTGACCTGCCACCAGCCGTCGGTGCCCCACATCTCGAGGACGGAGCCGCCGTTCGCGAGCAGTTCGTCCCGGAGTCGCATCGTCCCCTCCACGAACGTTACGTCGAACAGCAGCCGCGACTGGGTTTCGACGAGCAGTTCGTACTCCGCGACGGAGGGATCCGTCTCGAAGGCCGCCACGGCCGTCTCGCGGCCGACGTCGGAGACCCAGAGCGAGGGGCACGTCTTCGAGACCGACGACTCGAGCTCGAACGTGGCTTCGGGTGCGTATTCGAGTGCCGTTCCCAGTGTCGTCTGCGCTGCAGGTAGCCGGAACTCGGCTATCGTCGACATCAAGACCTGTACATCACACTGACGTAAAAAGCGCTGTTCTGGCGGTACTGACTGTCTGGCGGGCTGATATCGGTTCGGAATCGGTCGGCGGTCACCGCCGATCCGTCATTGTACCCGGTTGCCGAGGTCAGCGTTCGGTCTCGGTTCGAGTCTCGTCCTCGAGCACCGTCTCGAGTTCGCGGACGCTCGCCTTGCCCGTTCGATCGGGGTTCGCGAGCACACGGACGGGCTGTTCGCCGAGGGAGACGAACGCGAGATCGAGTCGCTCGGCGGTCTCGCGCAAACCGAGAGCGACATCGGCGTCGCCAGCGATGACTTTCCGGGGGGGACTCTCGTGGGCACGAAGCCCCAGATCGAAGCCGTCGATCGACTCGCGGAGGTCGTGGGAAGCGACGTCTCGCTCTTCCGCGAGGTCGTCAACTGCGGCCTCGAGACTCGACCGCAGCCCCGAGTCCGTCGTGCGGTTGACGAACCGCAGATCGCGCTCGACCAGATCGGCGAGTCCCTCCACATCGTCCGGGTTGCCGGGCCGGACGATCAGCCCCCACTCGCGGCTCCAGCCGCCGAGTTCGTCGGCCTCGTGTTTGCGATCGGTCGGTCCCGCGACGACCGCGACGTCCGGCACGCCCTCGCGCAGTCGGCGCAGTCCCGGCCGGGAGCCGACCGGCAGATAGCGCGGGTTCTCGAGGCGGTCGAGCAGCCGATTCAACGTCGGATCGTCCTCGCCGACGCCGAGCAGCGTGGGTGGCCGAACGTCCGGCGAGAAGAGTTGGACGGTGACGGGTTCGCCCTCCTCGAGGTAGTCGGTCTCGGGGCCGACTTCGACGACGCCGTCGGCTTCGGCGAGACTGGTCGTCGCGCCGGAGCCCTTGTCGACGGGGTAGACGAGCGGCTCGTCGTCCGCGTTCTGAACCAGTCCAACGGGCATCAACCGAAGCCGACCTTCGCCGTAGCGTTCCTGTCTGGCCATCCGTCCCGAGACGGTCGCCGCCTTCGGCTCCGGCAGTCCGGCGGCCGCGCGGATCGCGGGCGCGACGAACGTCCGGAAGACCATCATCGCGGAGACGGGGTAGCCGGGGAGGCCGATGTAGGCGGAGCCCTGCAGCCGGCCGACGAGCATCGGCTTTCCGGGTTTGACGCTCACGCCGTGGAGCAGCAGTTCGCCTTGTTCCTCGATCACTCGGTAGATGACGTCGACCGCGCTCGCGCTGGTCGACCCCGAGGAGAGCACGAGGTCGCAGTCGTCTGCCGCCTCACGGAGCACGCGCTCCATTTCGTCCTGTTCGTCGCCGGCGTGGGGGTAGAGCACCGCCTCGCCGCCGGCGTCCTCGACTCCCGCGGCGATCGTGTAGCTGTTGACGTCGTAGATTTCGCCGCGCTCGCTCTCGAGATCCCCGCCCGGCCGAACGAGTTCGTCACCCGTCGAGACGATGCCGACCGTGGGCCGTCCGCGGACGGGCACCTCGTCGATCCCGAGCGCCGAGAGCAGTCCGATATCCCGCGGCGTGATTCGGGTCCCGGGACCGAGCGCCCGCTCGCCGGCCGCGACGTCGGCACCCGCGAACATGACGTTGTCGCCGGGGGCAACCGAGGTGCGGATCAGTACGTCGTTCGCCCCACCGCCGTCGGTTTCGTCCATATCCGTGCGTTCGACGGGAACCATCGCGTCCGCGCCGTCGGGCATCACCGCCCCAGTCGAAATTTCGACGGCCTGCCCGTCCTCGAGTTCGACATCGGGCTTCTCTCCCGCGTGGACTGCGCCCACGACCTCGAGTCGCGCCGGGTCGGCCTCGTCGGCGCCGAACGTATCCTGCGCCCGGAGGGCGTAGCCGTCCAGCGACGCCCGGTCGAACCCGGGGACGTCGAGTTCGGCGTCGAGTCGTGCCACGAGCACCCGGCCGCGGGCGTCCTCGAGCGAGACGCGGTCGATACCGCCCTCGAGCGAGAGCGAGTCGATCGCCTCGCGGGCCGCCGCGGGCGAGGCGAGGTCGCGAAACTCCTTGCGTTCCATACGCGCCGTTGGCGGGCCGGGGCTAAAAACGTCGGTCGACCGTGGCCGCGGTGTGCGATCCTCACACACGGTATCGAACGGATGGGTATTCGATGAACGATAATGGTGTACTATTTCGAGAAAATGAGAGTGACTGCCGGTGTACCTTCCGATATCAAGCCCTTTACCGCCAGAACCCAAACCCGTGTTCGTGTCTTTTCGATGGAGTGTCCTCCCGAATCCGTTCCGGTGGCTGCTGCTCTCGGTCGGCTCGCTACTCGCGCGATTCGGGGTGATCGAGCCTCGACGCGTCGAGCGGACGACCGACCTCGCGTGGCCGCGGATCGTCACGGGACTCGCCCGGATGTCCAAATCCGCGGCGGACATCGCGATGGTCGGGATCGCCCTCGGGCCGGCAGCGATCGCTGGCATCGGACTCGCGGCCCCGTTCTGGGGACTGGCGTTCGGGATCGGCGGCGGTATCGCCGGCGCGACGATCGGGCTGGTCTCCCAGCGCTACACCGGTGGCACCGCCGAGCAGGTCTCGCTGGCGGTGACGACGAGCGGACTCGTCGTCGCGGCGATCATGCTCCCGCTCGCGGCCCTCTACTGGATCGCTCCTCACCAGCTGATCGCGCTCGTCGGCAACGACGCCGCGTCGATCGCCTACGGCGCGGAGTACCTCCAGGTCGTCGCGCTCGGCGTCCCGTTTGCGGCGCTGAACCTCATCGGGAGCCGAGCGCTCGTCGGCGCCGACGACGCGTGGACGCCCATGATGCTCCGAGCGGGCGGTGCCGTCGTCAACGTCGCGCTCAACGCGGTGTTCATCTTCGCGCTCGGACTGGGCGTCGCCGGCGCGGCGATGGGAACCGTCGTCGCGAACGTCGTCGTACTGGCCGCGTTCGTCGTCGGCTTCGCCGTCGGCCGACTGCCGCTGATCGGCGAGTTTCCGGTCACGCTCAGCTTCGGCCGGCCCCGCACGACGCTCGAGGACGTCCGCGACGTCCTCAGCATCGGCACGCCGCTGGTGTTCACGAACGTCGCCCGGCGGGGCGCACAGTTCCCGATGCTCGCTATCGTCGCGCTCTTCGGGCCGAACGTCCTCGCCGCCTACGTCGTCGCTCGACGGGTCCGGGATCTGATGGACACGCCCGGCTGGGGCTTCTCGCTGGCCTCGAGCAGCCTCGTCGGGCAGGAACTCGGCACCGGTGACGAACGAGCAGCGGACAGCTACGGCCGTCAAGTCCTCTGGTTCGGCGTCGGCGTCTACCTCGTCAGCGCGGCGGTCGTCTTCGTCTTCGCCGAACAGATCGGCCGCGTCTTCGTCGACGATCCGTCGATCCTCCCGCTCGTGACGACGTTCATCGCCGTTGCCTGCGTCAGCGTGATCTTCCGGGGCGTCAGCGGCGGCGCGACCGGGCCGCTGCGCGCCAGCGGCGACACTCGCTGGCCCTTCTACGGCCAACTGCTCGGGCTCTACGTCTTCGCGCTTCCCGTCGCCCTCCTCGGTGCCGTTGCGGTTCCGGTCCCGGGTCTCGAGGCCGTCACCCCGCTCGGGATCGAGGCGCTGTACGCTGCCTTGGTCCTCGAGACGCTCGTCCCCGCGGTCGTCACCTACTATCGGTTCGAGACGGGAACCTGGAAGGTCGTCAGTCGGTCCTACCGGCCCGACTCACAGCCGAGTGACTGAGTGCTCGAGCGAGGGTGAGTGTCGTCGCGTTTCGTCCGAATCCGTTTCGATCGTCCACGGAATCCCAGTTTAGTTATAAGTCGCGTCGGATGAGTGGCTTTTTCCGCTCGAATGTCGAGAGTCGTGGTATG
Organism: Natronorubrum amylolyticum; assembly: GCF_052040145.1. Lineage (NCBI taxonomy): Archaea > Methanobacteriati > Methanobacteriota > Halobacteria > Halobacteriales > Natrialbaceae > Natronorubrum > Natronorubrum amylolyticum. Next base: position 617,095 of record NZ_JBPPFW010000002.1, on the reverse strand, counting down.
GCCACACATGGCTTCCAACGGGATGCCGACGCGGGCGTCTCCCTTCCTGAGGCCGTCCCGTTCGATCAGTCACAGTCGTCGCGATTGAGCTGGGAACTCGGGTCGCAGGTGGTTGACGGCAACGACGTTTCCTTGTGCGGTGAATGGACACGACCGGGACGCACGTGGCGACTGTCGATCTTTCGGGTGCTGGCCAACACTGCCGTCGTCTGCGTCCGCACGCCCGTCGGCCGAGAGCGGTTCTACAGCCTTCCGAGACGGGACGTCGAATCCGCGATGGCGCGTCTCGAGTCGGCGAGTCAGTGGCACCGACTCGAGTGATCTCTCGCACGCCACCCGCGCGGTTCGACTGATCTGACTCGATTGTCCCTCACTGAGCCGCACGGACAGCAATGCCTACAAGTCTGCCGCTGGAGGATGATGGTATGTCACGACTTGCCGAATCCGATCGCGAGCGGATCGCCGCGTTGTTCGACCGTCACCTCGAGGTTGGCCTCCACCACGGCGCCCAGTTGAGCGTCTACGTCGACGGCGAGCAGGTGCTCGACCTCGCGGGCGGCGTGACGGGTCCGGACGGCGACGACGAGACGACGGACACGCGCCACGTTCTCTTTTCGTGCACGAAGCCGTACGCCGCGGTGACCCTCCATGCGCTCGTTGACGACGGCGAACTCGCCTACGACGACCGGGTCGTCGACCACTGGCCCGAGTTCGCCGACGACGAGAGCGAGAAGGCCGAAATCACCGTTCGGCAGGTGCTCAGCCACACGTCGGGGCTCAATCGCGGCGAAATCGACGACCGACCCGACCGCTGGGGAGACTGGGACGCCGTCGTCGAGCACCTCGAGTCGATGGAGCCGAACTTCCCGCCGGGCGAGCAACCGGCCTACCACGCGCTCACGTTCGGCTGGCTAGTCGGCGAACTCGTCCGCCGGGTGTCGGGGACGCCCATCGAAGATGCTGCCGCGGAGCGCGTGTTCGACCCGCTCGGCATGGCCGACACCGGTATCGGCCTTCGGGAGGACGAAGACGACGACGTCGCGACGCTGGTGGGGTTCGAGCCGTTCGACCGCTGTCGCGACCCGGGCGAGGGGCTCGGCGACCACACGGCAGTTGCCGCGCCGTTCAACACCGAGGCGATCCACCGCTCGGTGATTCCGGCGGCAAACGGAATCGGCACCGCGAGCGATATGGCCCGGTTCTACGCCTGCCTCGCCAACGACGGCGAACTCGAGGGCGCCCGGCTCCTCTCGGCCGAAACAGTCGAGAAAATGACCGCCCTCGAAGCCGAAACCGATGCGGACGGCACGCTCGGCCGCGAAGGCCGGTTCGCCCTCGGCTTCTGGAAGGGGGGGACGACGGTCGCGCCGTACGGAACACTCTCACCGAAGCGAGTGTTCGGTCACGCCGGACTGGGAAGCAGTGTCGGCTGGGCCGATCCCGAGGAGAATATCGGCTTCTCGTACGTCACGAACGGGGTTCGCGACGGCTCCTACGAGCACGTCGCTCGCGTAAACGCGCTCGCGGACGCGGTTCGACTTGCGCTCGAGTAGGCCGTCCGCTCGAGCGGACCGTCGCGACGCGAGGGGTGTCGGAACGATCCCGTGCCGCCGATCGGTTCGTCGTCACGCAATTTTTCGGAGGTCAGTTCGTCGTCGGTCTCACGAGCTCAGCGGATCCGGCGAGCTCAGACGAGCAGCCAGAAGACGTCGCTGAGCGCCACGAGCAGGATGCCCGCCGCGATAATCAACAACAGGAAGGCGAAGAAGATGATCGCCGCCTGTCGTCCGGTGAGCGATTCCCCGTCGAGGAATTCGTTCAGTTCCATACGTGCAGGGTAGCCAGACAGTGCTATTAATCATGGTGGTCGCGACTGTGCCGTTCATACGGTCTGCTGTAAGTCAGATTCCGGTGCAACCGCAGGATGATCGCGGTTGCACCGGCAAATCGGTACAGCAAACCGTATCAGCCGTTCGGCTCCCAGTCCTGGACGGCAACCGTCTCACCCGCCGGAATCCCCTCGCGCTCGTCGTCGACGACCACCCAGCCGTCGGCCAGCGCGACGCTCGAGAGCACGCCCGACCCGCTCGCTCTGGTCGGCGTCGCGGCGTATCGCGGCTCGTCGGCCTCGAGTTCGCTCGCGTCTCCCTCCAGCGATTCGAGTTGCACCCGCGCGAACGTTCGCGTCCCGGGTTCGCTCGGGATCTTGCGCTCGAGTCGGGCCAGCGTCGTGGGATGGGGGTCGGGCTCGGTGCCCTCGAGCCACCGCAGCACGGGGCGCAGGAACTGGACCGCGTTGACGATACAGGCGACGGGGTAGCCGGGTAAGGCGAGGACGGGCGTATCCTCGACGATCCCCAGACAGACGGGGTGGCCGGGTTTGAGGCCGACGCCGTGGACGAGCACCTCGCCCAGGTCGTCGATCACCTCGGGCAAGAGGTCGCGCTGACCGACGGAGGACCCACCGGTCGTGACGACGACGTCCTTCGTCAGATCCCGCTGGATCGCCACGCGCAGCGATTCGGGGTCGTCAGTGACGACGTTTCGGTAGGTCGCACGGCCGCCCCAGCGCTCGACCAGTCGGGAGACGGTGAGGCCGTTCGTCTCGACGACTTCGCCCGGCTCCGGATCGACCGCGACGAGTTCCTCCCCCGTCGGCACGACGCCGACCGTCGGCCGCTTCGCGACCGGAACCTTCGCGTAGCCCGCAGAGCGCAGGAGCCCGATATCCGACGGTCGGAGTCGATGACCCGCAGCGTAGAGCCGTTGGCCCTCCGCGACGTCCTCGCCGACCGGCGCGACGTTCTCCCCCTCCGCGACGGCGTCCTCGACCTCGAGTTCGCCCGCGGACTCGAGTGCCGTCACGCGCTCGATCATCACGACGGCGTCGGCGCCCTCGGGCAGGGCGCTGCCGGTGTGGACACGGGCGGCGGTGTCGGGTCCGACGGTGGCGTCGCCGCCGGTTCCCTCGGCGATCCGGAGCACTTCGGGCGAGCGATCGCTGGCACCGAAGGTGTCCGCGGCGCGGACGGCGTAACCGTCCATCGCGGCCCGCCGGTAGTGGGGAACGTTCCGAGCGGACGCGACTGGTGCGGCCAGCACGCGGCCGTCCGCGCGCTCGACGTCGATCCGTTCGGTGCCCGTCTGCGGCGGGCCGCCGTCGCTGGAACCGCCTCCGTCGGCCGGCCCGCCCGCCGCGACGGCATCCCTGAGTATCCGACGCGCCTCCGCCACCGGGGTCCGCACCTTGAATCCGGACTCCTTGCGCTCGCTGTCGGCTCCGTCCATACTCTGACTCGGGGTGCCGGGCGCCAAAAACGTAGGGGACCGTCCGCCGCTCCGCCGACTGGCGTTCCCCGCTCGTTCCTCTGCATAGTCCCCCCGCGTTTCACCACCTATATCGTCCGTCGCTGCCCAGGTCTCCGACAGAGATGACACCGGCCCAACTCGATCCGCTCTCGGTGGTCGTCCTCGCAATCGGCGGGGTGATCGCGCTCGGCTGTCTCTGGTACGGGATCGCGGAGCTTCGACTCGCGAACCGCGTCCTCCGATCTCGGCCGGATTCGGTCCTCGATACGCCCAACGGCGGGCGAGTCGAACTTCGCGGGACCGCCACCGCCGCCGGCCGACTCGTTCGGTCACCGTTTACCGACACGCCGTGTCTCGCCTACAGTTACGGCGTCGAGGAGCGACGCGATTCGAACAACGGCACGTCGTGGGCGACGATCGCCTCCGGCGACGACTCCGTTCCGTTTCGACTCGAGGACGAGACGGGCAGCGTCCTGATCGAGCCCCCGGGTGCGGACTTTCGTCTTCGGAACGCGACCCGGATCGACGTCGACGGCGGGACGGAGCCGCCGCCGCGAGTCGCCCGGTACATCGAAGATAGCGAGGACGTCGACTGTCAGAACAGCGTGGTCGATCTCCGGCTGTTCGAGCTCAAAACGGGCACGGACCGTCGATTTCGCGAGTGGATCCTCGAGCCCGGCGACGAGATTCACGTCCTCGGCGTCGCCCGATATGATACGACCGTCTCGCGGGACGCCGGCCAGGTCAACGCCGCGGTCGGAATCGACGAGGCGGCGCTCTCGGAGAGCCCCCTGCTCCGGTTACGCCACCACTTGTTCGGTGATCCGTTCGTCATCTCCGACAGCACCGAACGACGCCTCGGGCTGCGGGCCGGTGCGTACGGCCTCGGTGCCGTGATTCTCGCCGTCGTCTCCGTGACGGTCGCCGTTCTGCTGGCCGTCTGAACACGGCTCCCGGTCGCGCGATTTGCGGCTCATTGTTACACCCCACCATCTCCGATTTTGGTTCCGCTCGAATCGACCGCTACCGCGGGCTTTTTCGTATCGGCGTTCGAACCAGTAGCTATGTCAGCGCTTCGCGACGCACTGCGGGACCTCTCGGACGACGTCTTCTTCGATCTGCTCGAGAGCGAGGACGCCTACCTGCTCGTTCTCGACGTTCCGGGCGTCTCCGCCGACTCGCTCGAGCTGTCGGTCGAAGACGGCCGTATCTCGATCGACGCCCACCGCGAGAAAGAGCCCGAGGACGACTACCGCTACCTCGAGGAGAACCGTTCGCTGTTCCTGGACGTCGACCTCCCGATGCCCGCCGACGCCCTCGAGACGGAGGCCGAAGCGACGGTCGAACGCGGCGTCCTCGAGTTACACCTGCCCAAAACGTCCGGAGACGGAGAGACGACGATCGATGTCGTCGAGGATGCCGACTAACATGAGGTGACTGAGACTGGTCTCCCTCCGCGCCTACAAGCGGTTCGTGCTCGTCGCGTGGCAGTTCCTCCCGCTGCTCGTCGCCTTCGCCCGTGACCGCCGCCGATTCTTGCTTTTCGGCCGGTCGCGACGGGTCGATCCCGAGACCCACCGCCACCGCGCGGAGGTCCTCCTCGAGTCGCTGTTGACCCTTGGGCCGACGTTCATCAAACTCGGCCAACTGCTCTCGACGCGGCCGGACGTGTTGCCCCCGGCGTACATCGAGGTGCTCTCGGCGCTGCAGGACGACGTGCCGCCCGCGGAGTGGGACGAGGCGAAGGTCGTGCTGGAGGACGAACTCGGCGGGCCGCTCGAGGATCACTTTACGGAATTCGAGACGGACGCGATCAGCGGCGCGAGTCTGGGCCAGGTGTACCGAGCGCGCGTCGGTCGCGACGCTGTCGCGGACGACGACGCTGCCGTCGGGGGCAGCGAACGGGCGAGCGACGTCGATACCGCCGGCGACGCCGGCCGCGAGGTCGCCGTCAAGATCCGGCGACCGAACATCGAGGAACTGGTGAACGCCGATCTGCGCGTGATCAAGTGGTCGCTCCCGATCCTGCTCACCTTCGTCGACGAGTCGCGGTCGTTCTCGCTCGAGAACCTCGCCGACGAGTTCTCGAAGACGATCCGCGAGGAGATGGACTACGAGCGCGAGGCGGAGATGCTCCAGGAGATCCGCGGGAACTTCGCCGGCGACGATCGGTTCGTCATCCCCGACGTGATCGAGAGCCACTCGGGGCCGCGCGTGCTCACGATGGAGTACGTCGAGGGGACGAAGATCAACGACGTCGAGGAACTCGAGCGAAAGGGGATCGACCGAACGCGAGTCGCGGAGAACCTGGAGCGAGCGTACCTGCAGATGATCATCGAGGACGGCGTCTTTCACGCCGACCCGCACCCGGGGAACCTCGCGGTGACCGACGACGGCCAAATCGTCTTCTACGACTTCGGGATGTCCGGCCGGGTCGATTCGTTCATCCAGGAGAAGATCGTCGACTTCTACGTCGCCGTCGCCAACCAGGACATCGACGGCATCCTCGACGCCCTGATCGAGATCGGGACGCTCAGCCCCGACGCCGACCGCGGGGTGATGGCCGAGGTGATGGAGATCGCCATCCAGGACGCCCGCGGCGAGGACGTCGAGCAGTACCGGATCAACCAGATCGTCGGCCAGATCGAGGACTCGATCTACGTCTTCCCGTTCCGACTCCCGAAGAACCTCGCGCTGGTCCTCCGGGTCGCGACCGTCGTCGAGGGCGTCTGCGTCACCCTCGACTCTGACTTCGACTTCATCGACACCGCGACCGACTACCTCACCGAGCAGGGCTACCGCGAGGAGACCGCTCGCCAATACGTCCGCGAGACCGGCCAGCAACTCCGCCGCAGCGGCGAGTCGCTCACTCGGCTGGCACCCAAAACCGAGCGCACGCTCGACCGACTGGATCGCGACGACCTCTTCGTCCGCATCGGCGTCGAGGACGAGGAGAAGGTGTTCGCCACGCTCGCCAAACGACTGATTTACGGCCTGTTGCTGACCATGTCGCTGTTCTCGATGGGCGTCCTCTACGCCCTCGAGGCCCCCGAGGCCAGCGTCGTCGCCGCGGTCTTCTCGCTCGTGGTGGTGATCCAGCTCTACCGGTCGTTCCGCGAGCGCCGAACGACCCGCGTCAAGCCGCAGTTCACCCGCCAGAACCTGCGCCAGCGACGCGACGAGAAGTGAGTTGACCCCCGTTTGGGAGTCCCGTATCGTCTGTGAACCGAGACCCGATCGCCTGCAACCTTCATTTCCGTGGCCCTCGAGTGGTCCGTATGGACTACGACCGGATCGCCGATCTGTCGCTGTCGATCGACGCGGTATCGACCGAACGGCTGGAACGGGAGACCTCGAGCGGGTTCACCCGGGTCTCCACCGAGTTCGCACTGACCGGACCCGGATCGAACGCCGACGGCGGTCGCGATGATTCCATCGTCGGCCGCGGCGAGGACGTCACCTACGAGACCGACGAACACGACGCACTGGCCGAGTCGGGGCTGCCCGATCTCACCGGCGAGTACACCATCGACTCCTTTTCGGCCCGCCTTGAGTCGGTTGACCTGTTCCCGGCGGGCGCACCCGACCGCGAGGTCTTTCGGAACTACCGCCGCTGGGGTCTCGAGAGCGCCGCGCTGGACCTCGCCCTTCGACAGGCCGGCACCGACGTCGCCAGCGCGCTCGGCCGCTCGCTCGATCCCGTTCGGTTCGTCGCCAGCACGCGGCTGGGCGAACCGCCGACGACCGATCGGCTCGAGCAGTTGCGCGACCGGGTTCCCGACCTCGAGTTCAAACTCGATCCGATCCCTGAGTGGGACGACGACCTCGTGAGAGCGATCGACGACAGCGTTGGAACCGACAGCGTCCGAATTCTCGACCTCAAGGGCCAGTACGAAGGGACCGAGGTCGACGTCCCGACGGATCCGGCGCTGTACCGACGCGTTCTCGAGGCCTTCCCCCGCGCCGTGATCGAGGACCCGGCGCTGACCGACGAGACCGATCCCCTGTTCGAGGACGATTCGGCTCGAAGCCGCGTCTCCTGGGACGCGCCGATCGACGGACTCGAGGACGTCGAAGCGCTCCCGTGGGAGCCCGACTGGCTCAACATCAAACCCTCGCGGTTCGGCTCGCTCGAGTCGCTGCTCGAGACGATCGCCCACTGCGAGGAGCGCGATATTCGACTGTACGGCGGCGGCCAGTTCGAACTCGGCGTCGGTCGCGGCCACATCCAGACGCTCGCGTCGCTGTACTACCCGGACAGTCCGAACGACGTCGCGCCGCGGGCGTACAACGAGTCTATCGCCGGGACCGAACTGCCGTCGAGCCCGCTCGAGCCGCCTGCAGCGCCGGTCGGCTTTCGGTGGGATCGCGACGCGTAGCCGAGTGAGACGGTTCGGTGGGGGCAGACGACTGTCGACTCCTGTGTGCAGGCGACGCCGAACTAGTGTAACCCGTCTCGAGTGCGTATCGCCGTGTGACGAGCGGGAGTAGCACTATACCCGTCGGAGTCGAACGCCGAAGTCATGGCCGACACTGTCGCCGATCCGGTCTACTACGTGATCAGCGACCTCCACATGGGCGGCGACGAGCAACTGGGTGAGATCGATTTCCTCGAGGAGTTACTCGCGTTTCTCGAGCGCCTCGAGACGACTGACGAGGACGCGGAGCTGATCATCAACGGCGACGCGTTCGGACTGTGGGAGTACACCGAAACCGAGGGGGTGGCGAAGTTCGACCGGCTCACGGAACGCTATCCGGAGCTGTTCGAACAGTTGCGCGCGACCGGCGATTCGATACCGATAACGCTGCTGCCGGGCAATCACGACAGCGATCTCGCCGCCTACGACGAGTACGTGAGCCGGTTGGCCGACTACAACATTACCCTCGTCCAGGACCAGTCGGTCGTTCGACCGGTCGGCGACCGAACAATCCACTTCGAACACGGTCACCAGCAGGATCCAAACAACCGATTCCGGGACTTCGGCAACCCCTTCGAGACGCCGCTGGGCTACTTCTACAACGCGCTCGTCACGAGCCGAGCCGGTCAGCTCTCCGACCGGGGACGGTACAACTGGCTGAAGGACGTGCAAGCTGTCACGCCCACCGAGCGAGTCCCGAACTGGCTCCTCTCGAAGTACTTCTACCGCGAAATGAATCCCCTCCTGCGGTACGCCGTGATTCCGTTTCTGTTGCTGTTCTACGTTAGCGCCATCATCGCCGTACTGGCGGGGCTGGACGTCGCCGGCATCTGGACGATGCCGGTCGAGCGGGCGGACGCGGTTCTCGACCGGATGGGACTGGTCGGTGAGACCGTCCACTTCCTCCTCGTCGTCAATGCGGCGATCACCGGCATGATCCTTATCGTCGGCATTCCGGTCTACTTCGTCTTCCGCGACGTTGGGAAGACCGTCGATCGGTTCGGCGTGTTCGAGACGGACCTCACCGTCGACCCCGAAGCGCCGTACGTCGAGGCCGCCCGCGAGGTGTTCGCCGACCGACCGGAGACGGCGATCTTCTGTTACGGCCACACCCACCGACCGTCGGTGACCGAGATCGACGGTCGGCTGCTCGTCAACACCGGCACCTGGCTGAAACGTCTCCACCGTCGGGACGTCGTCGCCGGGCTGCTCCCGCCGGTGTTCTACCCGTCCTACCAGCTCTGTGCCGTCCGAATATCGGACGATCCCGACGGCGTGGCCGTCGAGTACGAGGAGATCGAGAAGGCAAACCCCAGCTCGGAGGAGATCACCCGCACCGAGCGCCTGCTCACGCTGGGGCGGGCACCGACGCCGAAACTGCCCGATCGAGCGGTCGTCACCGACGAGCGACCGGACTCGACGACCGACGCAGACCGAGAGGTGAACCCGCCGTGAAAACGCTGTACAGTCGAGTCGAAGTCGTAAACAGGCCGTCGTCACGCTCGTGACTCGCGACGAGAAATCGAACGAAAACGGTGGCGGGTCGGCTGCCATCGCTCGAGTCACTCGGAGTAGCCTTCCTGGAGGAACGTGCCTTCGGTCTCGTAGATCGAGACCAGTTCCTCGAGGAGTTCTTCGATGGTCTGGTCCTCCTCGCAGTGGCTGTCGAGTCGGTCCTTCAGGTCGTCGCTGATCTCGATAGTGTGAGTCATGGGTGGAACGAGGCGTCGTCGCTAGTCACGTCAGCCGTCGTCAAATACTCCGGGGGCGCGTGTGCAGCGGGTCGCGTCGGCCGGCGGAACGGTCCTCGTACCGACCGGCGGGACATCCTTCGATCCGACCGACGGGTCGGTGCTTCGCTCCGGGCCATGATGGATCTGCTCGGACTAGCACGCGAAGGTCGCCCGACCGGACTGGCATGAGACGGCCACGACGTTATCCCGGCCGTCGTGATAGCGTTCGGTGTGACAGCGACACTGACTGACGACGAAGTCGGCAAGACGGTGATCGACGCGGAAGGGAAAGAGCTCGGAATCGTCGCGCAGGTCGACGGTGGCCGCGCCGCCGTCGATCCGAACCCTTCCGTCGCGGAGCACGTACTCGCGAAGATCGGCGTGGAAGGGGAGGACGAGGAGGATTACATCGTCACGGAAGACATGCTCGAGACGGTCGGCGAGGACATCGTTCTCCGCGGCGAACTCTGAGAGGGCGTCGTCGACGATTGCGACCGTTGCTCGACGATCCGGCCGTTGACGGACCCGAGCCGTGAGACGGGTTCGCAATTCGCCGAACAGTCGTCACCAGCCGAGGCTGAGCCCCCTGCTCGTGTCAGTCGTCGAGCGACTGCTCGCGCCAGGTCGTCCAGTCGTAGAGGCGCTCGAGTTCGCCGCCTTGCTGTCGGATGGCGACGGCGGTGTTGAACAGGAAGGCGGCGACGAGCGTCGTACCGACGATCCAGGCGGCGTCAGCGAGCGCGCCGTAGCCGGCGAGATAGCCCGTCACTAGATCGACGAAGATGACGGCGACGACGACGACGATGGCCGGCAGCAGGTGGCGGGTCAGCGCAGCCAGTGTCGTCCCCTCGTGGACGCGGACTGCCTGTACGCCGTAGAGGATCGCCCAGCCGGAGGTGAGGATCCAGCCGGCCGCGACGACCGGGCGCGTCCAGTCGGTGTCGACGAGAACGGTCCCCCACCACGCGGCGACGAAGACCGCGATGACGGCGACGTCGACCCACGCGGGCAGCACTCGAGAACGCCCTTCTCCCGGCCGTTCGGCGTGGTACATCGCTCGAATACCCAGCGTGAGAAAGAGGATGAAGAACAGCACGGCACCCTCGACGAACGAGCCGGCCCAATCGGACTCGAGCAACAGCGTTCCGACACCGGCCGCGGCGTAGACGATCGCGGCACCGATACCGGCGAGTATGAACCACTGCGCCTCGCTCACGTCGGCCGCGAGAACGTCGCGGACGTAGACGGACGTGTAGTACAGCAAGACGACCGCGGCGACGGCGATCGCGAGGTAGGCGAACAGGTAGCCGATCGCGACCGTCGTTTCCGGATCGCTGGCGTCGAACGCGATCGACGGTACGGAGACGAACATCATCGGCTGCTAGGTGATCGTCAGACCGGTAAAAGTCCACCTCCGGTTACCGCCTTTCGGGAACCAACTGGTGGCGTACGGGAGGCGACATGAACGGAGCGACGCGAAAGCGAGTGGCTAACACGGCGGGCCGCGAACGAACCGTTCATGACGCCACTGGAGCTTCGCGAGACCGTTCCGGCTCTCGAGTCCGCCGCCTACCTGAACTGGGGGGCGGGCGGACCGAGTCCGTGCCGGGTCGTCGAGGCGGCCGAATCGGCCCTCGAGCACCACGAGTACGAGGCACCGACCGAGGAGGGACAGTACCCCGCCGCGTTCGACGTTTACGACGAGGCGAGAGCGTCCGTAGCCGACCTGCTCGGCGCCGACGCGGACGAAATCGCCCTCACCGAGAGCACGACGGACGGGATCAACCGGGTCGCGGGTGCCATCGACTGGGAGGCCGGCGACGTCGTCGTCCGGACCGACCTCGAGCACTCCGCGGGAATCCTCCCGTGGCAGCGACTCGAAGACGAACGCGGGATCGAGATTCGAACGCTCGAGACGGCAGGCGGCCGTCTCGACCTCGAGTCCGTGAAAGCGGTGGCGAGCGAGGCGACCTTGATCTGTGTGAGTTCGCTCACCTGGACGCACGGCACCCGGCTGCCGATTTCGGAGATCGTCGACGTCGCCCACGATGCGGGAGCGCTCGTGCTCGTCGATGCCGTTCAGGCCCCCGGACAGCTGCCGGTCGATGTCGGCCAGTGGGGTGCCGACTTCGTTGCCGCCGCGGGCCACAAGTGGCTCTGCGGGCCGTTCGGCTCCGGTTTCCTCTACATTCGGGAGGGACTCGTGCGCGAACAGGACCTCGTGCCGCCCGCGATCGGCTACCGCAGCGTCGTCGACGAGAACGCCGTCGACTACCGATACGAATCGGGGGCAAATCGGTTCGAGGTTGCAACCTCGAGTCCGGCCCCCTACGCCGGATTGACGGCGGCGATCGACTGCCTCGAGGAGATCGGCATCGAGACGATTGGCGACCGGATCGAGACGCTGACCGATCGACTCAAAGACGGCCTCTCGGACGAGCAGTTGCTGAGTCCGCGACGCTACGAGTCGGGGCTCGTGACCATCGCGGTCGACGAGCCGGAGCCGACCGTCGAGCGGCTCTCGGAACGCGGAATCGTAGTTCGGTCGCTCCCCGGCCCCGATGCGATTCGCGCGTCGGTCCACGCGTTCAACAGTCGGGAGGACGTGGACGCGTTGCTCGAGGAATTAGCATTCCCGACCGGTCGGAACGAGAGATAGCTGTAAGGCACACCGGGATGACGAGTACGTATGTTCGACCGGATCCTCGTTCCGACCGATGGCAGCGGCCCAGCGAACGCGGCGCTCGAGTACGCCGGCGAAATAGCCGCCGTCGAGCAGGTGACCGTCCACATCCTGTACGTGGTCGATCCTGACGAGACGGACGAAACGGACGACCCCCTCGCGGTGAGTCGCGACTGGGCGGGGGAGACCGGCTCGCCCATTATCGAAGAGATCGAGACCGGCGAGCCGCGGGACGCGATCCTCGAGGCAGCCGTCGAGCACGACGTCGACGCGATCGTCATGGGGACGCGTGGCAGACGCGGCGTCGGTCGACTCCTGCTCGGCAGCGTAACCGAGTCGGTCGTCCGCGATGCCGACGTTCCCGTCCTCGTGGTTCGGGGTGCACCCGAGGTCAGGCGCCCCTACCCGATCGAGACGATCGTGGTACCGACCGACGGCAGCGCGCACGCCGAGGTCGCACTCGAGCGCGCACTGACGGTCGCGGCCCACCACGACGCGACCGTTCACCTCCTCTCGATCGTCGACGTAACGCCGGCGGGAATCGAAGATCAGAACGATCTCAGACTCGATCGACTCGAGCGGTACGCCCGCCGAGTCGTCGAGGAGGGCGTCGAGCGGGCGGCAAACCTGGGCGTCGAGACGGAGGTGACGGTCACGTACGGCTCGACGCACCAAAAAATTCGGACGTACACGGACGCCGTCGATGCGGACCTCCTCGTGATGGGGACGCACGGACGCAGCGGCCTCGATCGGCTCCTCCTGGGGAGCGTCACGGAACGCGTTCTTCGGACGGCGACGACGCCGGTGTTAACGGTTCGTGCAGCGAGAGAGGAGTGAGCGGTTGGACGAGTAGGGTCGATGAGGGCGGCGAACCGTAGCGCTGGCGTCGGTCGCGGTCCGTCGGACTCGTCGTTGATCACAGTTCGTCGCCCCGGTCATTAGTCGCGGCCAGTCGCACTCGAGTTCGCCGCGGACTGGCGTCAGTCGGGGTCGGTCGCACTCGAGTTCGCCGCGGACTGGCGTCAGTCGGGGTCGGTCGCACTCGAGTCCGCCGCGGCTTCGACGAGCGTCTGTCGCTCCTCGAAGTACGCCGGGGCGTCGTGATCCGCTTCGAACTGGACGACGCGTTCCAGCGCGGCCGCCCCGTCGTCGTCGGACTCCAGATCCTCGGCGAGATCGGTGTACGCCGCCGCGAGATCCTGAAACGCCTGCATGCGCGTTTGCTTGGCCTCGACGAGGAGCTGTTTCTCCTTGACCTCGCTCTCTAACTCCTCTAAGGCGTCGATATCGACGTCACCGGGTCCGGCCGGCGTCGACGGGCCGCCGACGCCTTCGACGCCCGACGCGTGCTCCTCGAGTCGCGTCCGAAGTTCGGCCATCTCCTCGTCGATTTCGGAGAGCAGCTCGTCCGCTTCGTCGCGCATCGTCTCGACGCGGCCCGAGAGCAAGCCGGCCTGCGTGTGACAGTAGTCGACGAACTCCTCGACGACCAGTTCCGGGCCGCTGTCGTCGCTCATAGCGGTCCGTTCGTGCTTCTACCCGAAGTCAGTTTGGACTGAGCGGTTCGGCGGCTCGAGGAGTGTTGGCGACACTCGTTCGATACCGATGCAGCAACGACTTTATCGGTGGCTCCAGAACGCGGTGTTACGTGACTGCTGACGCCGTCGGTGCCGCCCCTACGTGATTGAAGGGTTTCATATCGGTAACGAGCAACTCGAGCGGGCGTTTCCAGGTGTTCGACGGTTCCGGGCAACCGGCGAGAACTCGACCGATTCCTCCGGTCCTCCCGAAAATCTATTTGCTAGCATAGCCCACGCTACGGCGTTTCCAGACCCGTTAAGTCCCTTCGGCCACTGACTCACTCACAGTGAATCGAGCAGCGAGTCGCGAATATCTGCAGTCACCAGTCACCACCCATACATGAGCAAAGACTACATCGAGGTGCGGGGGGCGGAGGAGCACAACCTCAAGGACCTCGACGTCACGATCCCCCGCGAGGAGTTCACCGTCGTCACCGGCCTCTCCGGATCGGGGAAGTCGTCGCTGGCGTTCGAGACGATCTACGCCGAAGGCCAGCGCCGGTACATCGAGAGCCTCTCGGCGTACGCCCGAAACTTCCTCGGCCAGATGGACAAACCGCAGGTCGAAACCGTCGAGGGGCTCTCCCCGGCGATTTCGATCGACCAGAAAAACGCCGCGAACAACCCACGATCGACGGTGGGAACGGTTACGGAGCTCCACGACTACCTCCGACTGCTCTACGCCCGCGTCGGCACCCCCCACTGTCCCGACTGCGGCCGCGAAGTCGGCGAGCAGTCGGCCCAGAACATGGTCGAACGCATCCTCGAGCTTCCCGAGGACACCAAGGTCAAACTCGCGGCCCCCGTCGTCCGCGACCAGAAGGGAGCCTTCGAGGACCTGTTCGAGGAACTCGTCTCGGAGGGGTACGCCCGCGTCGAGGTCGACGGCGAGGAACACGACCTCACGCTCGACAAACCCGAACTGGACGAGAACTTCGACCACACCATCGACGTGATCGTCGACCGCATCAAGGTCTCGACCGAGGCCCGTCCGCGGATCATCGACAGCGTCGAGACGGCGCTCGAGGAGGCCGAGGGCGTCCTGAAGGTCATCCTTCCCGACGCGCCGAAAGACGTCGCGAGCGACCTTGGCGACGCGGCCCGCCGGACGGGCGCGCTGGGCGACGAGACCGAGGAGGACGACCGCTTCGTCGTCGAGTTCTCGAAGGACCTCGCCTGCACCCACTGCGGGATCGACGTTCCCGAGATCGAGACCCGATCGTTCTCGTTCAACTCCCCCCACGGCGCCTGTCCCGAGTGTGAGGGGCTTGGCGAGACGAAGGAGATCGACGAGGGACTCGTCATCCAGGACGAGTCCACGTCGCTCAAGCACGTCTTCGAGCCCTGGAGCTACAACCGCTCGTACTACCAGACCCGGCTCGACGCCGTCGCCGAGCACTTCGACGTCTCGCTGTCGACGCCGTTCGAGGAGGTCGACGACGAGATTCAGCAGGCGTTCCTCTACGGCACCAGCGAGAAGGTGACGTTCGAACGGCACACGAAAAACGGCACTCGGCGCAAGCAAAAGCGCTTCGAGGGCGTTATCCCGAACCTCGAGCGGCGCTACCTCGAGACCGACTCGGACTCGACGCGCGATCACATCGAGGACTACATGTCGGCGACGGAGTGTCCGGCCTGTGACGGCACCCGGCTGAAGGCCGCGAGTCGGGCCGTGCTGGTCGACGGCACCGCGATCACGGAGATCAACGGACTGAGCATCGGCGACGCCCTCGAACACTTCGAGTCGCTCGAGGCGAGTTTCAACGAACGCGAGAAGGTGATCGCCGAGGAGATCTTAAAAGAGATCAGGGCTCGACTCGGCTTCATGTGCGAGGTCGGCCTCGAGTACCTCACGCTCGACCGCGAGGCCTCGACGCTCTCCGGCGGCGAGAGCCAGCGGATCCGACTGGCGACCCAGATCGGCTCCGGTCTCGTCGGCGTCCTCTACGTGCTGGACGAGCCCTCGATCGGGCTCCACCAGCGGGACAACGATCGACTGCTCGACACCTTAGAAGAGCTGCGCGACATCGGCAACACGTTGATCGTCGTCGAACACGACGAGGAGACGATGCGCCGGGCGGACCAGGTCATCGACATGGGTCCCGGCCCCGGCAAGCGCGGCGGCGAGGTCGTCGCGAACGGGCCCGTCGAGGAGGTCAAGGCGACCGAGGGCTCGATTACCGGCGAGTACCTCTCCGGCCAGCGACAGATTCCGGTTCCCGACGAGCGACGCGACCCTGACGGCGCGCTGACGATCCGCGGCGCTCGCCAGCACAACCTGGACGACATCGACGTCGACATTCCGCTCGGCAACTTCACCGCGATCACCGGCGTCTCCGGCTCCGGCAAGTCGACGCTGATGCACGAGGTGCTCTACAAGGGACTGGCTCGCCAGATGAACGACAACACGAGCGTGATTCCGGGCGACCACGACGCCCTCGAGGGGCTCGACGAGATCGAAACCGTGCGGCTGATCGACCAGTCGCCGATCGGTCGAACCCCCCGATCCAACCCGGCGACGTACACCAACGTCTTCGACTACATCCGCGAGCTGTTCGCCTTGACGAAGCTGGCGAAACAGCGCGGCTACGAGGTTGGACGCTTCTCGTTCAACGTCAAGGGCGGCCGCTGCGAGGAGTGTGGCGGACAGGGAACGGTCAAGATCGAGATGAACTTCCTCTCCGACGTGTACGTCCCCTGCGAAGAGTGCGACGGGGCCCGCTACAACGACGCCACGCTTGACGTCACCTACAAGGGCAAGACCATCGCCGACGTGCTCGAGATGGAAGTCGAGGAGGCATACGACTTCTTCGAGTCCTCGAGCCAGATCCGGCGTCGCCTCCAGCTCCTGAAGGACGTTGGACTGGGCTACATGACGCTCGGCCAGCCCTCGACGACGCTCTCCGGCGGGGAGGCCCAGCGCGTCAAGCTGGCGGAGGAACTCGGAAAGAAGGACTCCGGCGAGACGCTCTACCTGCTCGACGAGCCGACGACCGGGCTTCACAGCGAGGACGAGCGCAAACTCATCGACGTCCTCCACCGGCTGACCGACAACGGCAACACCATCGTCGTCATCGAACACGAACTCGACCTCGTGAAGAACGCTGACCACGTCATCGATCTCGGCCCCGAAGGCGGCGAGAACGGCGGCGAACTCGTCGCGACGGGGACACCGGAAGACGTCGCCCGACTCGAGGCTTCGCACACTGGCCGGTATCTGCGCGACCTGCTGCCGAAGATCGATCTCGAGGGACCGCGCGGCGAGCGCGTCGAACCGGTGTCGGCGCCGATGGACGACGACTGAGCCTCCAATCCGCTCTCGACCGGTTTCCCGTTGCTCTGTCGCTCCGTCCGGCGCAAATCTCGAGTCGAGACGCGAACGATCGATCGTTGCGCGGACATCTCGTGAGTCGGCCGCGATCTGGGGCGTCTATGGTCGGGTGGCCGTTTACACCGTACTCGTTCTAACCATCGGTCAATGCTCCCGCCAATCGCGAGCAACTTCGTCGCGGCGGAGGACCCTTCCGGGGCCCTTTCTCACGTCGAAACGCTCAACGGCGACGGTATCAGCGGCATTCTGAATCTACTCGGCGAACACTACGACGATCCGTCGGCGGCCGCCGCGGACGCCGACGCCTACGTTGATCTGATCGGCGCCATCGACGACGCCAACCTCGACTGCTGTGTCTCGGTCAAACCCTCCCAGATCGGACTCGATCTCGGCGAGGACGTCTTTCGGACCCACCTCGAGCGAATCGTCGACGCGGGCGTCGAGCACGACGTCTTCGTCTGGATCGACATGGAAGATTACACCACGACCGACGTGACGCTCGACGCGTTCGAACGGCACGCCCGTGAGACGGATGGGAACGTCGGCGTCTGCATACAGGCGAACCTGAAGCGAACCAGAGAGGACGTCGAACGACTGGCCGACGTCCCCGGCAAGGTGCGTTTCGTTAAGGGCGCGTACGACGAGCCGAGCAGCGTCGCGTACAAGCAAAAAGCGCGGGTGAACGAAGCGTACCGCGAGCTGCTGGCGGTCGCCTTCGAGACGTTCGACGACGGAATCGCGGTCGGCAGCCACGATCCGGAGATCATCGAGTACGTCGAGGAGCTCTCTGAGGCCCACGACACGCCGTTCGAGTTCCAGTTGCTCATGGGCGTTCGAGAGGCGGCACAACACGACCTCGCCGCGGAGTACGAGGTCTACCAGTACGTCCCCTACGGCGGGAAGTGGTTCTCGTACTTCTACCGTCGCGTCCGCGAGCGCAAGGAGAACGCCCTGTTCGCCCTTCGAGCGGTCGTCGGATCGTAAGGCGCGACTCGAGCGCAGTGTGTGGCCGGTCGCGCCATAGCAGCGATTCGCGTGGACGGCAGTTCCACGGGTGTACACCGAGCAAACGAGGCCGGAAACGGTTCTGTCAATCGATCCACAAACTATTTGATCGCCTTGTGAAAGATACTCGTATGGAACGGCGCGAGCTCTCTCGCAGGACGATCGCACTCTGTCTTGCTGGCGGGATCTTTCACGCCTTTTTCGCGCTCTGGCTGACCGGATTCGTCCGTGGGCGATCGTTCTGGGGAACGAACACGCCAGAATCGCCCGCGGGAGCGGCGCTCCTTTCGGTTACGGTCCTCGGGCTCGTTTTGCTCGGCAGTGTTCCACTCGTGCTGTTCTTCCGTTATCGACTCCTGTCACCCTTTGTCGCCCTCTTCATCCTCTTTACATGGGCGTTCTACGGCAGCTATCAATACTTCGAGGAAGTGCGCGCTACCGGTACAACGCCGATCGGTCTCTACGCCGATTCGCTGTTCGGCATCCTTTGGTTCGTTCCGCTGGCGATCGTTCTTCTCGTCGGGCTGGTCGAGTACCTCGTTCGCAGCCGTCTCGATAGCCGTCCGCTCGAGGCTCCCTCCGATTGAGACGACCGGTCGCTTCGTCGTCCGAACTTCGTCGGTCTTTGCCGCCGAGGTGTCGAACCGATCACTCACCGAGGTCTCGAGCGAGGACTCACTCGCCGCCGAGGTCGTCGGGATCCAGCAGTTTGGATTCGGCCTTTCGCAGGTGGTCGAGTAACGTGGTTTTCGAGATATCGAACTCGCTCGCAAGTTCGCGGGTCGAGACGCCGCGCGGCCACTGGTAGTAGCCCCGTTTGCGCGCGAGTTCGAACACCTCTCGCTGGGTACTGGTGAGCGCGTCCATTCGACGCTTGCGCTCGGATTCGCCCGTCGGCGTGCTCGTGACGGTTTCGACCGAGACGTCGGCGTTCCCGTCCTCGCAGATGCTCTCGATCGCGGTTTCGATCCGCTCTCGATCGCCGGCGAAACAGACCTGCCAGTGTTCCCGGCCGTTCTCGATTCGGACGGGTGCGCTGTGGACGAACCCGTGTTCTAACAGCGTCGGACAGATCATCTTCTGGGGGTCGTACTCGAGGAAGAACTCGCGGGCGACGTTTCCCGGGAGGGACGACGACTGCCGTCGGCCGAACCGCTCCTGCAGCTCGAGCACGTCGCCCGCCAGCGACGAGTCGTCGATCTCGGCCAGCAACGCCTCGACCTCCTCGGTCGTCTGGCCGAACGCGGTGAACAGCCCGTTGACCGATGCCGACTCCGTTTCCGCCGTCGGCGCGGTGTACACCGCGTGCGCCAGAATACCGCCGCCGACCCGGTCGGTCGCCTCGATCGCCCAGCAGTTCGGATGCCAGACCTCGAAGGACAGCCTCGTCCCCTGGACCGGCTGGTCCCAGTTCGTTGCCATGCTACGGTACTCCTTTGTAGTGATCACTAAGAAGGTCTCGTTTCTCGAGTCGACCCTCCCATGGACGGGTGACGTTATTCGAGACGCACGACCCAATCGGTATCCATGAGTCAGCAATCCTCAGATCAGCTGTACGGCCACCACATCGACGGTGAGTGGACCAGCGGTAACGGAACCGAGACGTTCGCGAGCGAGAACCCGGCGACGGGCGAGGAACTCGCGCGGTTCCACCGGGGGACCGACGCCGACGTCGACGCCGCCCTCGAGGCCGCCGAAGCGGCGACCGACGAGTGGCGCGAGCTGTCCTACATCGACCGCGCGGAGTACCTCTGGGACATCTACCACGAACTGCGCGAGCGAACCGACGAACTGGCCGAAATCGTCACGAAGGAGTGCGGTAAGGAGATCAGCGAGGGGCGCGCGGACGTCGTCGAGGCCTACCACATGGTCGAGTGGGCCGCGGGCAACGCTCGCCACCCACACGGTGACGTTATTCCGAGCGAAATCGGCAGCAAAGATGCCTCCATGCGCCGGAAGCCTCGCGGCGTCATCGGCTGTATCACGCCGTGGAACTTCCCCGTCGCGATTCCCTTCTGGCACATGGCGATCGCCCTCGTGGAGGGGAATACGGTCGTCTGGAAGCCTGCCGAACAGACGCCGTGGTGCGGCCAGATCATCGCCGAGATGATGGACGACGCCGGCATTCCGGACGGCGTCTTCAACATGGTCCAGGGCTACGGCGATGCCGGTGCTACCATCGTCGACGACGACCGCGTCGATACCGTCCTCTTCACCGGCTCCGCGGAGGTCGGCCACGAGATCGCCGGCAAGGTCGGCGGCCAGCCCGGCAAACTCGCCGCCTGCGAGATGGGCGGCAAGAACGGCATCGTCGTCACCGAGAAGGCAGACCTGGACATTGCCGTCCACTCCGCCGTGATGTCGAGTTTCAAGACGACGGGACAGCGCTGCGTCTCGAGCGAGCGCCTGATCGTCCACACGGACGTCTACGACGAGTTCAAGGAGCGATACGTCGAGATCGCGGAGGATATCAGCGTCGGCGATCCGCTCGAGGAGGACACCTTCATGGGGCCCGCTATCGAGCCCGAGCACGTCGAGAAGATCCACCGCGCCAACCAACTCGCTCGTGACGAGGGCGCCGAGGTGCTCGTCGACCGCGCGGACCTCGACGCGGACGAGATTCCCGAAGGCCACGACGAGGGCAACTGGGTCGGCCCGTTCGTCTACGAAATCGACTACGACACCGACCTGCGCTGTCTCAAAGAGGAGGTGTTCGGCCCGCACGTCGCCCTCCTCGAGTACGAGGGCGACATCGAAGACGCAGTCGAGATCCACAACGACACGCCGTACGGGCTCGCGGGGGCCGTCATCTCGGAGGACTACCGCCAGATCCACCACTTCCGAGATCACGCGGAACTCGGCCTCGCGTACGCGAACCTGCCGTGTATCGGCGCGGAGGTCCAGTTGCCCTTCGGCGGCGTCAAGAAGTCCGGGAACGGCTACCCGAGCGCCCGCGAGGCTATCGAAGCCGTCACGGAGCGGACCGCCTGGACGCTCAACAATTCGAAGGATATCGAGATGGCCCAGGGGTTGTCGGCGGATATTACGACGAGCGACGACTGATCGGCGAGGTCACGCGGAGTGACCGAGCTGCGGTCTCGCTCGGCTGACGGCGACGACTGACCGGCGAGGTCACGCGGAGTGACCGAGCTGCGGTCTCGCTCGGCTGACGGCGACGATTGGTCGAAGTCACATCAACGTGATCCAAACGGTTAACGCCGACGGGCTGCGAACGACGCGCGTATGAACTCGAAGAAGGCCGTCGTCCGGCACGGACTCGCCGGCGGCGGCTTCGTCACCCTGTTGCTGGCGGGGTCGCTCGTCGCCGCGCTCGGCGTTCCGACGACGGCGTCGATGCTCGGTGTGGTCTCGTGGCTCGTTTTCGTCGGCGCGACGATGCTCGTCGCCGGACGCTGGGAACGCGTCAAGATCGGCTCGAGAACGGTCGGATGGCCGCGCGTCGCCGCCGTTGCAATCGCGATGATCGCCGTCGGCTGGGGAGCGATCAGTCTCGGGAGCCTGCTCGTGGCCGACGGCATCACCGGACTCGGCCCGATCGAAGCCGTCCTCACGGTCGGGATGGTCGGCTACTTCGCGTGGTTCGCCCGCGAGTGCTGGGTCGGCGGGGCGCGAATCGACGCGGAGACGTTCGTCGTCGACTGAGCAACCGATGCCGGTTGGACGGTCCACCGAGGAAACCGTCTGCGAACGTTTCCGGCTAGCGGAGGAGCGGTGGGAGCCATCCGGGAGTACAGCCAAGGCGAATGCGGTTGAACCGACGAGTATGTCGGACGATACCACGACCGATCGGCTCGAGGAGCGGGAGCGCGAGCAGGAACGGATCGACGAGAAGCCGACGGATTCGATCGATCTCGAGCACGCAGACCGGGTGCAGGTTGGCGTCACGCGCGGCGAAACCGATCTCGAACTCGGCCCGCCGCGGGACTATCCGGACCGAGCAGACGTTTCGGTCCGGCCCGAGTCGGCCGACGGTCACCGGCTGGTTCTGAGTATCGATGCCATGGCCGGCGACCACGGAACGGGCCATGCGGACGTCGAACTGACGCCGTCGGAGGCGCGGGCGCTGTGTGAACAACTCGACGAGACGGTCCGCTGGATGACCGAAGACGACGATCCGGAAGCCGACCGCTGACCCGTTCCATCGGGTCGTCTCGATGGTCGCGAACCGACCTCGTCGGGTGGGACTCGGGACAGCTCCTCGAAGAGTGGTGCGAGTACACCGGTACCGAAACCGAACGTCGGCCGATCGGTGGCCGCTCCACCGTCGGCCCGTCCCGACGGACGAATCGACCGACTGCTCGAGGTGTGCATCGCTGGTCGGAAGCGGCAGTGACGACGGTGAAAATTGGCGGGCTGTGGACTCGTGGTCCCCAGACTCGCCAACGCCGGAATGTTTACTCCGGGCTCGGCGTCTCTTCGCGCGAGAGGTACGCTGCCAGATCGGACGTCGTGACGATGCCGATCACGCCTTCGTCCTCGTCGACGACGGGGAGGTGGTGAAAGCCGTGTTCGACCATCAGATCCGCGGCGTCGCGAATACTCTCCTGGGCCGTCGCCGTGGTGACGTTTCGACTCATGTACGTCGAGACCGGCGTCTGGTCCTTCGGCTTGCGTTCGGCGACGATCTTGACGAAGTCCGTATTCGTCAGGATCCCCTCGAGTTGGTTGTCCTCGTCGACGACGATGACCGAGCCGATCTCGTTTTCGAGCATCTGTTGTGCTGCCTCCTCGACGAGCGTGTCGGCGCGGACCGTCTCGAGCGGCGTGGACATGACCCGCGCGACGAAAATATCCTCCATACACCCGTGTACTCTTTATGCACTATAAGAATTGTCGAAGCGGATAGCGTCGTCCAGCGGGGAAGACAGCGTGGCCGGGTTCCGACTGTCCCGTACGGACGCCCTCTCGATCCCGTCCACTGCTGTGACCGACGACCACGTTCGCACTCCGCCGCACATTTAAATACCAATACGGCCATACTCCGTGACGTATCAACCGATGGCGTCTCCTCCACCAGGTCTCGACGGGACCTGCAAACTCCTCTCTGAACCCGCAGCCAGCGACGAGCTATTCGACCGCGTTGCGGCGGAGTACGCCATCCTCGCCGACGAATACGGTCCTCGAAACGTCCTGGTCCTGAAACGCCACCCTGCCGGCCTCGACTCACTCATCGATTCCCTCGCTGACATCGAGGTCACCAACGGCTCGCCCAGGTCACCACGCGTCGAGTCCCTCCCGGAACACGCCTCGAAGGTGCTCGAGGCGTCCGATCCGACGCTGGATCGACTCGAGTACGAGGAGCGTATCGAACTCATCTCGCTGGTGATCGACGGCGCCAGCCGCGACGTTCCGGACTACCTCGAGCGAGCCGCGGAACACGAAAGCTTCGCCCGCGACGTCGGGCAACTGCTGCTGGAGGCGACGCGCCAACAGCTGCGACTCGAGGACGTTGCAGACGACGACCCACACGACTCTTTAGCCTTCCTCTACGCGATGAACGATCGGTTCCACGCGGAACTCGAGTCGCGGGGGTACGTCGAGCGAGCCGACGTGATCCCGCGGACCGTCGAGTTGCTCGAGTCGGACACGGACGGCCTTCGCACGCACGTAACAGACTCGATCGACGCCGTTCTCGCCGTCGAGTTCGAGGAGTACCGCCGGCTCGACCGACGCTACCTCGCGGCGCTCACTCGAGACGCGGACCTCGTCTGTTTCGGGGAGCGCCACGCCAGCGTCGAACGCACGCGGGTCGAACCGGGCCGTATCGAGGATCTGGTCGGGGACGACCTCGACGTGGATATCGTCGACTCACGGCTCGAGCAATCCGACGAAGACCACCGCGAGACACCGCCGCACCACGCGATTACGCGGCTGTTAGCGACGGGAGAGTCGCCGGAGCTGGCAGAAACCGCGGGACGACAGTCCAGCAGCACCGACGACCGAGTCGAACCAGCGGAGCGCGGACGAGCCCGACGCATTCGGACCCGAACGGCTCGCGATCAGGTCGGTGCCGTCGCGAGCGAGATTCAGGCGCTTCGGGATCGACACGACTGGCGATTCGACGCGTTCGCCGTCGCCGTCCCGCGGATCGAGCGCGTTCCCGAAACCAGACGACAGCTCCGCGAGGCCGGGATTCCAACGGCGACGATCGGCACCCCGTCGCTCGCCGAAGACCCGGTCGTCCACGAACTCTACGCGTTCGTGACGCTCCAGTGCGAACGCGAGCGCGACCCCGGCAGAATCGATGCCGAACTCGTCGACGACGCCGTCACGGATCACGCCATTCGCGGCCGAGAGGGCCCGGAAGCGACGGAGCCGTGGGATGTCTCGCTCGAGCGCCTCTGTGCCCGTGTCGATGACGTGTCACCCGAGTTGCTCGCGTCGTGTACCGACTCGAGCGTCGCCCGATCGCTCGAGCGTTGGATCCGGCTGACGGACCTGAAGGGCCGAATCGCCCGCGAGGAGGCGTGGGTCGACGCCCGCGAGCAGTACGCGAGCGTCCGTCGAGTGCTCGAGATCGCCCGGTTCGTCGAGGAGACTGATCTCGTCGGTCCGGACTGGCAGGGGCTGCGACGGATGCTCCGCCGAACCATCCAGTACGACGCGCCGTACGTCCACGCGGTCGAGGCCCAGCCGCCGACCGGCGGCGTTACCGTCTGTGCCGTCGACGACTGCAAGTACGACTCCTGGGAGACCGTCTTCCTGCTCGATCTGCTCGACGAGAACTATCCCGGCGAGCAGTTTCTCACGCAATTGTTCCCGACGGCGTGGCTGCGCGGAATGGACAGCTACCCCGCGGTCACCGATCCGTCCGTGAGTGACATCGCGCGGACGTTCGCCACCGTCGATGTCGATTCCGGCGGCGACGATTCCGTCGGGGACCCGTTCAAAACCTACCACGCCCAGCGGTCGCGGCGACGACTCGCCCTCGGCACCCGCGCCGCGCGAACCCACCTCTACTGTTGCTCCTACGAGCGGGGATCGGGCGGTCTGCGACGGACGTACGACGAGTCGCGCTACCTGCAGCTGATCGACGCGACCGACGGACTCGACCTGCCGGACGTCGAAACCGACACCGCCGCGGCGATCCACGGCGAGACGAACGCCCTCGAGGCGCTGCTCGCCCAACCCCACGGTGAACTCGAGCGGATCCTCCGGGAGGCGAGCACCGGCGGCGAGGCCGACCTCGGCGCGACCGAGGAGCTGTTCGAGGAGATCGCGGTCGTCCTCGAGGACGGCGATATCGACCCGGAGCTGGCCGAGGCCGTCCGCTCGCAGTTCGAGTTCGCCGCGGGGGAGGTGGTCCGCGATGACTGAGAGAGACGCCGGAGCCGACTCGAGGATGCGGAGTCAGGGAACCGACAGCCTCGACGTCGACGGCCTCGCGACCTATCTGCACTGTCCCCGCCGGTACGAGTTCGCCCACGTCGACGGGCTCGAGGGGAGTGACGACGAGACGACGGTCGACGACCGGATCGCCCTCTTGCAAACGGCGATCTGTGACGCGTTGCGACGCGGCGAGACGGGCCGCGAGGCGCTCGCGGACGCCGCACGGGAGCGACTCGAGGCGCTCTGGACCGACCACGACGAGCGCTTTCACTCGCGGACCCAGCGACGACACGAACGACGGGTGCTCGAGGCGACGCTCGAGGCGTACGTCGAGACTGTCGGCGTCGACCACGCGGCGGGGGTCGAGCGGCTGGCGGCCGAGTCGACGGACGGCGAACTGGTCGGTCCGGATCTCCCGCTCTCGAGTACGGTTTCGCTGCCGGACCCCGAGACGGGAGCGAGAGCGGCCACGGAAACGAGATCGGACCCGGGAACCGAAACCGACGCCGAATCGGTCACGATCGACGCCAGCGTCGACTACGTCTACGCCGACGGCCGATCGATCGTCGGCGTCCGGTTCGTGCCGACGCTCAGGCCGCTCGGTCTCCTGCGATACCGATCCGACTGGGAGCGAGGGATCGCCGAACGCTTCACCGACCACTTCGATCCCGACGCGGACGTCTTCGACCCGCCGTTCGTCGCCTCGCTCTTCGAGACGGCCGTCGTCATCGACGGGCTTCGAACCCGCTGTCAGCAGTTGGGTCTCGAGGATCGAACCTGTCGGTACGTCCAGATCCCCCTCGCCGATCGCTCGGGGACCGCGATCAACTGGGTTCGCGAGACGGTCGAGACGACCCTCGAGACGAAGGACCTGACCGACGGCTACATCGACCACCACACCTACGGCATGACCCACGAACACCGAAATCAGACCGTCGACGACCGACTCGCGGACGTCGCGAGCGAGATTGCGGGTGGCGCGTTCGATCCGACCGATCGCTGGGACGATATCTCGAGCGACGCCTGTCCGGACTGTGGCTACACGGTCTGCTGTCAGGACTACATCGCCGAGGAGGTGCGATTCGATGGATAACCCGAACCGAGACCTGAATGTCGACACGGACGACGGGATTCGTGAGAGCGACTCGTTCGACGGGGATCGCGATAACGAGTCGCTCGAGCCCAAGGGGAACCAGCCTGCCGTCATCGACAGCGACGCGGCCTGTACCTCCGTCGACGCCGGCGCGGGCACCGGGAAGACGACGACGATGCTCATGCGGATCGAACGCGCGATCGAACGCGGCGACGCCGATCCCGAGGACGTACTCGTCCTGACGTTCGCGAACGAGGCCGCGGGGAGCATTCGGGACGCGGTCGCCGATCGACTCGACCCCGAAGCCGCCGCGGCGATCGACGTCTACACCTACCACTCGTTCTGTTACCGGCTGGTCCGGGAGTACGCCTACTACCTCGGCTACTCGCCGGAGTTCGACGTCGTCACCGAGCGCAAGCGCCGGCGGATCGTCGGCCGACTGCTCGCGACGAACGACTACGACTTCGCAACCGTCGGGCAGGGCTCGCCGGACGACCTCGCGGCCGGCGTCGATCGATTCATTCAGGCCATGAGCCAAGAGGACATCACGCCCGAGCAGCTGGAAGCGCAGCTTCCGGACGTTCGCACCCTCGAGCTCTGCAACGAGTTCGTCCTCTGGCTCGAGCGGACCGCCGGCGACGAGCTCTCCTTCGATAACGAGGCACTGCGCTACTTCAACGCGGACGACCACCTCGAGGCGTCGCGGCAGTCGCTGGTCGGCTACGGGAAGCTCATCACCTACTGTCGCGAGAAGATCGCTGAAGCCCCGGCGGAGTTCCGCGACAACGACGTCGTTCGCGACGTCGACCGCTACCTCAGGGTGCTCCAGCAGTGCGTGACGAACACGATCGAGGTGCTCTCGCTCGAGGAGCCGACGACGAAACAGCTGCCGCGAGCGCTGTTCGGCAACGAAATCTGGCGAACCGCGACGAGTCGAATCGAGCAGAGTCCGTTCGGTCGCCTCAAACACTACGTCGAGTTCATGCGCCTCGCGCGCCACTACACCGCGGTCTACGCGGACTACCACGCTGTTCTCGAGGACGAGCGGACGCTGGACTTCGACGAACTGGTTCGGACGGCGACCGAGCTACTGACGGACGACGATATCGCGACCGAGATCACGGACCAGTGGACGCAGGTCTACTGCGACGAGTTTCAGGACACCGACGAGACGCAGTTCGCGCTGATCACCGAACTCACCGACGGTCCCGACCGGCCCAACCTGCTCGCCATCGGCGACAAGGATCAGGCGATCTACGGCTGGCGAGGCACCGACCGGGAGGGACTCGACCGGCTCGCCGAGACGTACGACGATCACGAGGCGATCGAACTCGAACTTAACTTTCGCTCGCGTCAGGAGATTCTGGATCTCACCAACCACTGCGACTACGGGCCGCAGTCCTCGAAGACGCTCCGTGAAGTCGGACGGACGACGGATGCGTACGGAAGCGGAGACGAGACCGAGAACGAAGCCGCGGACAGCGAGAGAGAACGGCCGCCGGATCGCGTCGTCAAAGTCGAGAGCGACGAGATCGACCGATCGACGGCCGAGCAGGTCGCGACGACGGTCTCGCGGCTGTTGAACGACGAAGCCGAGAACGTCCCCAAACGATCGCTCGAGGATATCGCCGTCATCGTCCGGACGAACCGTCACGCGCAGGCGGTCGCCGACGAACTCCGAAACCGACAGATCCCCTACGAGATTTCGGGCTCGCCGCGAGGCAACATTTCGCCAGGAATGCAGACGCTGCTCTCCTATTTTCGGGTGCTCGTCGATCTGACTGCCGACGCCCACCTTCGGCGCGTGCTACTCTACCGGTACCGGCTTACGGAGAGCGATCTGGCGACGCTTCAACAGCGGGAGGGATCGCTGTACGATGCGGTTTTGGACTGCGAGCCGGCCGAACTCGACCATCCGGACCGCCTCGAGCGGGCGCGCGATCATCTCGCCGAACTGGAGACGCTGCAGGACGTCTATCCGCTCTCGGGCTTCGTCCGCCGGTTCCGCGAGGTGACGCGTCTCGAGTGGTTCCTCACGAGCGACGAACGCGAGGAGTTTCAGCGCATAGAGCGGTTCGTCGAGGCCTACACCGCCGATTCGGTCGTCCAGACGCTGACGCCGGCGTTCGTCGACGCGCTCGAGGGGACTCTCCGCGGGAGCGGGAGCGAACGGACCCGCGGCACCCAGTCGTCGGACTCGATCGACGTGATGACGGTCCACCAGGCGAAGGGCCTCGAGTTCGACACCGTGCTCGTCCCGTACCTCTCCGACGAGGAGTGGTGCGTCGATCGTGATTACGCCGAACGCGCGCGATACCGACTGCTCGCGGCGACGCTCGACGACGAGGTCGATTCGCCGTTGCTCGCAGACCTCGCAGCCGAGACGGTCGGCGAGGAGTGGCGCGTGCTCCACGTTGCGCTCACGCGCGCCGAGAACCACCTGTTCGTCTTCGGCTCCGAGTACGAGTACGACGGCGACGAGACCGAACTCGGCGTCTCGACCGCCGAAGCGTGTCTCTCGAGCGAGATCGAGTGGTCGGTCGCCGGTCAGCGAATGACCCTCTGGACGTCGCTGACCGAGAGCTTCCAACGGGTTCGAGAGACCTACCCCGAAACGGTCGTCGATCGGACCGAAGAAATCGGTCGTTCCGCTGGAGTCAGTCCGGGGACGATCACCTACTACGCGGGCTACGAGGACCGATTCGTCGAACCGCTCGAGACGCGAGAGGCCATCGAGACGGTGCACCGATTGGGTCGGCAGCTGCGCAGCGGGACGCTGTTGCCGGCGGCCGATGCGGTGAGTCACGGCGGATCCGTCGGTGTCGATTCCGGCCAAGGAACGAGGCGACAGGTGCCGACCGGCCGCCGACTGTCGGCGCTTTCGACCGACACCGTCCGGTTCCCCGTCGAGACGCTCTCGAACGCGACCGAGGTGCCGGCCGCGTTGCGCCACAGCTACACGGCGATGGAGACCCACGAGACCTGCGCGCGGAAGCACTACCTCGACCACGTCGTGCGGGCGGTCGACGACCCGACCGAGCCGTCCGGGGAATCCGCGGGCGAGGGTGGCGATGAAGACGGTAATTCGGGATCGCGAATCGTCGGAACGATCTTCCACGACGTCGCGGAGGAAGCGTTCTACCGCGACTATCGGACTCGCGAGGAGTGGCGTGAAGCGGCCGTTCGGCAGCTGACGGCCCGGGATCTGCTCGAGCATCGCGAGGCCGTCCTCGCCTGTGTCGATCGCTACTTCGAGGCCACCGCACCCGCGTTCGACGAACGAGTTGCCGACTGGGAACAGCTCGCCGCGGAGCTCCCGTTCGCACTCGAGGACGTCGCTGGGGTGAACGGCGAGGTCGTCGGCTTCGTCGACTCCGTTCGCCGGACGCCCGACGGCGACGTCGTGATCCTCGATTACAAGGCGACGACCGAGCGAATCGATCCCGACGAGGCGACGCAGTTGGCGCTGTACGCTCGTGCCTGCGAGCGGCGGTTCGACGAGTCGGTCGCTGCCGTCGGCTACGTCTACGTCGGGGCGGTCGACGGTCCCCGCGTCGACCTCGTGGCGCCCGGGGAACTCCCTTCCTGGTCGTCGGTGCGCGAGACGCTCGAGGCGGTCGACGATCCGTCCTTCGACGAGACGACGCCCGGCGACCACTGTCAGTACTGCCCGCATCGATCGCTGGGTTGTGGTCCCGCGGAGTACACGGCTGACGCGCCCGCCGCGTTAGGGACCGACATCGCCGACGACGATTGAGCGGCGCCGGCGAGCGCGTTACAGGGACATTAGGACCACCGCGAGCACGGCGAACACGATTCCCAACCCCTTTCTGAGCGTCAGCGACTCCTCGAGTGCGAGAATGCCGATCACCGAACTGACCGCGATGAACAGTCCGTAGATCGGGACGACGACGCTGACGGGACCGAGCGCGAGCGCTCGGTAGTACGCCAGTAAACCGACGGCGAGCAACACCCCCCAGCCGACGATATGTGGCAGTTTCGGATGCGAGAGATACTGATGGGGGGACCGTCCCTGATAGACCAGCAGACCGCCGAGGAGGACGAGCATGACCGTGTTCGACATGAAGACTGCCGTCGTGCTCGGAATCGTCTCCATCGCGACCTTCAACAGCGGTGCGACCAGGCTGTACGCGACGAACGCGACGAACGAGAGCAGCAGATACCCTCGGTTCATTGACCATCACCCGCGCTACAGACGATCGCGAGCACGGCACAGACGATTCCAGCCGCCCGGGTTGCCGACATCGTCTCGCCGAGAAAGAGAATGCCGAGTATCGAACTCCCCACGATGAACATGCCGAAGATCGGCACGACGACGCTCACGGGACCGGTCTCGAGGGCGGCCGTGTAGGCCAGAATGCCGACCGTCAGAAAGGCGCCGGCGACGTAGATGTAGCCAGCTTCGACCGATACCGCGTGATCAGGGTCGGCGGTTCCGGTCAGGACCATCACGCTGCTCGCGATCACGAGAAAGACGCACGTCGAGAGAAACAGCCCGGGCGTCGCCGGGACGTCCTGCATGATAACGCTCGTGAGGGGTGCGACGAATGAGTAGGCGAGAAGTGCTATCAGAACCCACAGCAGATACTCCATATTACGACAATACTTGCGGTGCGGCCTTAAACGCCACGAGAACGTCGCCAATCGATACTGCCACTTTATTTTCCGTCGGCCGAACGAATTCGTATGATCGAAGCGACACTGTGTTTTCCGAGACGTACTCGCGGTTCCGGCAGCGACGGAACGGAGGAAGTACTCCTCATCGAGAAACGCCGCGGGCTCGGCGAGGGCTGGTACAACGGTCCCGGCGGCAAACTCGAGGCCAACGAAACGCCCCGCGAGTGTGCCGTTCGCGAGACTCGCGAGGAAGTCGGCCTCGAGATCGATTCCGAGGCCCTCGAGAAGGCGGGCGAACTCACCTTTTTACTGGACGACGAGGAGCACACGTTCTGTCACGTCTATCGGACGCGCTCGTTTGCGGGTGAGCCGACTCCCACCGAGGAAGCCCGACCGGAGTGGGTGGCCGTCGACGACGTCCCCTACGATCAGATGTGGGAAGACGACCAGTTCTGGCTACCCGGCGTCCTCGAGGGGAAGACGGTCGTCGGCGAGTTCCGCTTCGAGGGCGGGCCGCCGCTGGACGAGGCGGCGTTCGTAGATTACGACCTCGAGTGGAACGAGCACCTCGAGTCGACGGACACGTGAGGTGACAGGCGATTTGTCACGGATATGTCGGCAGAGCGCGTATGACTCCAGTATCGGCTGATCCACTCTCCCGAGTACAGGACGAATACTCTTTTACCCCTTTCTGGTAGCCCGGGCCGAGAACATGACCGATACGACTCGTCGACGGACGCTCGTCGCTGTGGCCACCGGAACTGTCGGCGCACTCGCGGGTTGTCAGGACCTCTCGTCCGACGACAGCACCGGCGGCGAGACTGGCACTGAGGAAGAGATCTTTTCGAACGGGTCGGAAGCGGACGACGATGACGACGAGGACGGCGACGTCACAGTGTCGGAAGATACTGACGACGATATCTCGGTCGAGGGAATGGTCGAGGTCCTTGCCGACGTCACGGTTGACGGCTCGGTCGAAGCCGCCGGCGTGGTTCTCGAAGAGGACGCCGAGATCGATGGGACGATCGATACCGGCGGTACCGTCGATCTCGGTGAGGACAGCGAGGTCGGCGGCGACGTTACTGCAGGCGGTGACGTGACGACTGCCGAAGACGCCGAGATCGATGGGACGATCGATACCGACGGCGCCGTCGTTCTCGGCGACGACAGCGAGGTCGACGGTGACGTGACGGCGAGCGGATCGGTGACGACCCGCACAGATGTAGAGATCGACGGCTCGGTCGACGCCGACGGAGAGGTGTATCTCGGGAACGGCACCGAAGTCGACGGCGACGTGAGCGGCGAGTCGGTCGAGGAAGGCGACGACGTCGGAATCGGTGGCGACGAGGACGATGACGGATTGGGATGGTTCAGCTTCGGCAGCGATGACGACGAGTAAGTCGAGCGGTCTCTTCGACTAGCCGTCGGAAACGCCCCTCGAGAGAGGTTAGCGGACACACAGGATAGGGTGGATACGCCCGTAGCGGACCGTTGTTTCCACACAGTGGGAGAGTTCTTCGGCTGAGTACAGCACGAATACTCTTTTATCCCTTCGTGGTAGCCCGGCGTGAGAGTATGACCGAGACGACTCGTCGTCGGCCGGTCCTCGCAGCGATAGTCGCAACTGTCGGCGGACTCGCGGGGTGTTTAGACGAGACGTACGACGAGGACAGTGGCGACGAAGAAGGAGAGATGTTCGGGAACGACACGGAGGACGTCGGTGACGAGGCGGACAGCGACGACGATGCCGACGTGGGCGACGAAGAGAGTGACGACGACAGTGAAGAATCGGACAACGGTGATGAGGGCGGCGACGACGATAACGATGAGGACGAGGATAGCGATAACGACGACGGGGCCGACGAGGACAGCGATGGTGATGACGACGATGACAGCGATGATGGCGATGGTGACGAAGACGACGAGGGCGATGACGGAGATGATGACGAAGATGACGGGGATGCCGACGAGGACGACGGGGACGACGAGGATGACGGGGACGACGAGGACAGCGATGGTGACGAAGACGAAGACGACGACAATGACGATGAGTAAGGAGTTGGTCGACTACTGATCGACGCCACCCGAGTCTGTCCACACTCAGGGCTTCAGGACGACCTTTCCAGAACTTTTGCGATCCTCGATGTACTGGTGGGCCTCGGCAGCGTCCTCAAGCGCGAACGATTCGCCTAAAATAACCTCGAGATCGCCGCTCGTCAGCCCCTCGGTGAGATCCGGGACGGCCTTCATCACTGTGCTCGGATCGTGATAGGAGGCCTGTCCGAGGTGGAACCCTTTGATCGTCTTGTTCTCGAAGAGGAGCCGTCGGTTCTCGATTTCGCCGGGGACGCCGCTGGCGACGCCGTAGGTGACCATCCGTCCGAAGTGTTTCATGGCATCGAGGCTGTGCTCGAAGACGTCGTCGCCGACGCTCTCGAGGACGAGATCGACGCCCTCGCCGTCGGTTTCCTCGTTGACGACTTCGCGGAAGTCCGTCTCGGTGTAGTTGATCGGGTGGTCACAGCCCAGATCCTCGGCGAGATCGAGCTTTTCCTGCGTGCTCGCGGTGCCGAACACCTCCGCGCCAGCGTTCGAGGCCAGTTGGACGGCTGCGGTTCCGACCCCGCCCGCGGCGGCTTGGATCAGGACCGACTCGCCTTCCTCGAGTCCGCCCCACTCGAACAGACAGCTGTGGGCGGTGAGAAACTGAACGGGGAAGCCGGCGGCTTCCTCGAAGCTCATCCCCTCCGGAATGGGAAAGAGCATCTGGGCGTTCGCGACGGCGTACTCGGCGTAGCCGCCGGTGTTGAGCATCGCGACGACGCGGTCGCCCTCGTTCAAGCCGACGCCCTCGCCGGTCGCGTCGATCGTTCCTGCGGCTTCCATGCCGGGGGTGTATGGCGCCTCGGGACCGCCGGGATAGACCCCGCGGCGTTGCATGATGTCCGCGAAGTTGATCCCGGCCGCCTCGACCTCGATACGGACCTCGCCGGCGCCCGGTTCCGGGAGGTCGGCGTCGGTGGCCTCGAGTTGGTCGCTGTCGCCGTATGCTGCTACCTCAATAACTCGCATACGCTTCCGTTTGTAACCCAGTCGCTTAAAGGTCAGAGAACGTGGAAGAACTGGTCGGCCGTTGTCGGCGGACGACCCGACGGGAACGGCCGAGGCCGGTTCCGACGGGCGCGACTATTCGGACCAGCCCTGGTGGGTGGGGTGGACGTCGTTTTCGTCGTGGTTGCCTCCTTGCTCCCAGACGTCGCCGGTTCCGTCGCTCGAGCCGCGACGGGTCTTCCACTCGAACGCACCGGGATCGTCGATAGTGACCTCCCAGACGTTGCCCTCCGTCCAGGTCCCTTCGACGCCGCCGCCCCAGTTCGTGAGTTCGTCGGCGCTTCCGGTGAAGTAGACGGAGTCGCCGTGACCGACGTCGACCGTCATCTGTAACGTAATCTCGTCGGAGTCGCCGTCATCGCCGTCGTCACCGTCGTCCTCTCCGGGAACGTACATAACCCAGCCGTCGGACGGAATCTCGATCGTGACCTGCCCGCTGGCGTCGGTAGTGACTGTCTCACCGCCACCGGTCTCGTCGACGAGGGTCTCGTCGCCCCAGGAGGTTTCGACGGTGTGTTCTGCCGCCGCACCGCCCTTGTTGATACCGGCCAACAGATTTCCGTCCCGTTCGAAGACGTAGGTATCGTAGTCGACGTGTCGGTCGATCACGTCGCCGTGTGCGGACTCCTGTGAGACGGCGACGAGATTTCGGAACGCCTCGTCGTCGAGTTCGGTCCGATCCTCGGGCCCGGAGCGGTACACCATCGGCATCCCCGCGTACGCGAGGATGAACGCTTCCGCGAGTTCGACCGCCCGGCCCTCGGGTTCGTCTTCCTCGACACCCGGACCGACGGTATCGTGGTTCTGTGCGAAGGTGACCGCGACGCTCGGATCGTGGTGAACGACGCCGTTGGCCGCGTCCTGGCTGAGCCCCTCCATGCTGCCGCCCTCGAATGCGTCGACGATGGCGTCGTACAGCGGGAAGTCGAAGACGGTCATCCCGGTGTCGGCGAACTCGAGTAATCGATCGATGTCGTAATCCCAGATCTCGCCGACGCGCCAGAGGTCGAGATCGTCCGCGAGCGCGTTGATCTCGGACTCGAAGTACCACGGCCAGACGTGGCCAGCGGCGTCGTACCGAAGCCCGTCGGCACCCAGGTCGGCGATCCGCTGGAGATAGTCCCGATGGGCGTTCTGGACGTACGAGAGTTCGACGTCGAACGACGGTAACCCGAGGAGATCACACTCGTACTCCCCGGCCTCGCCGTCCAGTTGGCAGTCCTCGCCCAGGGTGCCGTTGTCGTGGAAGTGTTCGTCGCGGTCGAACTGCGGTAACTCGACGTAGCCGTCGGGACCGTCCGCGGCCGCCATGTGGTTCAACACGACATCGACGATGACCTCGATCCCGTGGTCGTGGCAGGTCTCGATCAGCGACTCGAGTTCGCGCTCGGTCCCGAGCGTCGAGTCGAGATCCGTCAGGTCGACGGGCTGGTAGCCGACGGGCGGGTGCGGATCGCGAAAGCCGAACGGTGAGGTCTCGTCGTAGAAGCCGTACTCGCCGTCGTACGAGAGGTCGTCCCAGTCGAGTTTTCCCCGCGCCGGCTGCTGGATCCAGATCGCGTCGACGCCGACTTCCTCGAGGCGGGAGACGTCGGCTTCGATGTCGGTCCACTCCGCGTGGAAGTACTGGTAGGCGACCGTCCCGTCCTCGGCGTCGGGCTGGTCCGGCAGCGAGTTCGCGTTGACTGCTCCCAGCGACGCGCCGCCGATTGCCAGCGTCCCGAGGGCTACACTCGTCTTCAGCAACGTTCGTCGTTCGATACCGTCCGCATGGGAATCCGTATCCTGTGTGTCGTTATCTCCCATTGCCCTCGGCGATATAATGTATGATGTAATAAAACATAATACTTTTATCCCAAATTCGAAACGGAATAGTATTGGTGAGAAATAGCCGTACAAAATTACGCCTGATAAGTTCTCTCAGCCAATCGCTGTTGGTGAGCGGGAGTAGTATCGGTAACGAGGTTCAGGGCTCGTTGCCGGGACGGAAACCCGGATCGTGAGCAGGGACAAAGCCGTCGCCAGATCCGTACGGCCCACGGTTTCCGAGATGTTTCAGTCTCGAGACATCGATCGACGGCTAGGGCTCACACCGGGTGTCGCGGGATCGGTCACCGGACCTTCGTATCGTTTAAGCGTGCGGTGGCAGTGAGTCGATGTATGAGCGACGAGAGCCAGGAACTCGGGATCACCGAGTCGAAATCGCACAAACCCGGCGAGTGGTACGCCGAAGTCGTCCAGAAGGCCAATCTCGCGGATTACGCCCCGATGGGCGGCTTCATCGTCACGAAACCGCGCGGCTACGCCCTCTGGGAGGCCATTCAGGACGCCCTCGACGGCTGGTTCAAAGAGACCGGCGTCGACAACGTCTACTTTCCGCTGTTCATCCCCGAGAGCTTCTTGGAGCGCGAGAAGGACATCGTCGAGGGCTTCGATCCCGAGGTCGCGTGGGTCACCCACGGCGGCCACGAGGAACTCGAGGAGCGACTCGCCGTCCGGCCGACCAGCGAGTCGATCATCGCGCCCTTCATGGCCGACTGGACGCGCAGCCACCGCGACCTGCCGCTGCGGCTCAACCAGTGGTGCTCGGTCGTTCGCTGGGAGGCCACCGAGACGAAGCCGTTCTTCCGCACGAAGGAGTTCATGTGGCAGGAGGGCCACACCGCCCACGCCGACAACGAGGGGGCCTGGGAGGAGGTCTGGACCCGACTGAGTCAGTACGAACGCGTCTACGAGGACGTGCTGGCGATTCCGGTGCTCCGCGGCAAAAAGCCCGAACACGACAAGTTCCCCGGGGCCGACACGACGACGACCGTCGAGGCGCTGATGCCCGACGGCAAGTCCGTCCAGGGCGCGACGAGTCACAACCTCGGTCAGAGCTTCGCCGAGGCGTTCGACATCACCTTCTCCGGCGAGGACGAGGAGGATCGAACCGCCTACACGACCTCCTGGGGGCTCTCGTGGCGGGCGATCGGGGCGCTCATCATGACTCACTCCGACGATCAGGGGCTCGTGCTCCCGCCGACGGTCGCGCCGACGCAGGTCGCCATCGTCCCGATCTGGCAGGAGGACACGAAAGAGGACGTGCTCGAGTACTCCGAGACCATCGCCGAGGAGCTCGAAGATGCCGGCTTCCGCGTCGAACTCGACGACCGAGACGAGCGCAATCCCGGCTTCAAGTTCAACGAACACGAACTCAACGGCGTCCCCCTCCGACTGGAGATCGGCCCTTACGAGGTCGAAGACGAGGAGGTCACGCTCGTTCACCGCCCGGACAACGAGGAAGCAGTCGAGGATCGCGACGAGATTGTCGACGCCGTCGACGAGCATCTGGACGAAATCTTCGACAAACTGTACGACACAGCCGAGGAAAACCTCGAGGAGAACGTTCGCGAAGCCTACAGTCCCGAGGAAATCCTCGGCACGATCGGCAAACACGGCGGCTACGTGAAAACGTCGTGGTGCGGCGACGAGGCCTGCGAAGAGGCCATCAAGGAGAAGATCGCGGCTGAGATCGTCATGCAGCCGCTCGAGGACGAGGGTGGGAAGTCGGCCGGCAAGGTTCCCGAACCCGAGCACGACGAGTGTGGCGTCTGTGGCGAACCCGCGGGCGAGATCGCGTACTTCGCGAAGTCGTACTAACGCGCGGCCTACCTCACCGGTCCGCTTCGATTTCGTCGCGAATCAGTCCGATTCGCCGTCGTTCGTCGCCGTGTACGAGTTCCGACGCGCGAACTCGATCGGTTGTTTGTGTACGTTTACCACACACAAACCTAACTCTTTAACCCAATACTGCTTACGGCTGGCGGGAAATAGCACAGATGTGGTGTTCACTCTGGTGGGTGAGCACTACGTGCCTCTGACACTTCTGCCCCGACCGGGCAGTTACTTATTCCCCGCTACTTGGCGTTCTGGAGGCTACTCGAGACGAACGGCTGGCAGCGACATCGCTCACTTTAGCGACACGCAATCCGCGGTCGCTACGGATCTGTGCACTGATAGACCTTATATCCCATTATATGTGTGTATAATACACTTAGTCATTATGGGACAGCCTCTTATAGCAGTTTTTGCTACGAGTGTGTATGCCACAGCCACAGATAGCGTCATCCACCGAGCGTTCGCAGGGGCTTGCAGACCCTACGGACGAACGGTCGAACTGCGGCGTCGGCGTCGTCATGGACCTCGATGGGGATGGGGGACACGACGTCGTCGCCGACGGATTGGAACTTCTCAAGAATCTCGAGCACCGTGGGACCACCGGCGCGGAGAAAAACACGGGCGACGGTGCGGGTATCATGCTCCAGACGCCCGATGCGTTCTTTGAAGACGTTCTCGAGGCCGACCTCCCGGACACCTACGCCGTCGGCTCGCTCTTTTTCCCACAGGAGGAGACGGCGCGCACAGAGCTCGTTTCGATCGTCGAAGACGCCCTCGAGACGTACGATCTCGAGGCACTCGAGTGGCGCGACGTGCCGACGAACAACGCGGATCTCGGCGCCACGGCCGTCGACTCCGAACCTGACGTCTGGCAGGTCGTCGTCACGCCCGAGGACGATATCGACGACGAGACGTTCGATCGACGGCTCTACGTCGCGCGACGCGCACTCGAAAACTCGGTCGAAGACGCCGATATCGACGGCGCGGAACGGTTCTACGTCTGCTCGCTCGACTCCGATACGATCGTCTACAAGGGCCTGCTCAAGGGGGTGCAGGTTCCGTCTTACTACGAAGATCTGACCGACGAACGAATCGAATCGACGTTCGCCATGGTTCACGAGCGGTTCTCCACGAACACGCTCGGCGCCTGGCACCTCGCTCACCCGTACCGAAACATCATCCACAACGGCGAGTTCAACACTATTCAGGGCAACATCAACTGGATGCGCGCCCGCGAGACGGACATCGAGAGCGAAGTTCTGGAGGATCTCGAGGCGGTCAAGCCGATCATCGATGATCCCGACCAGTCCGACACCGCGAGCGTCGACAACGCGCTCGAACTGCTCATGCAGGACGGACGCGACCTCGAGCACGCCCTCCGGATGCTCGTTCCCGAGGCCTGGCGCGGCGACGACGCGATGGATCAGGACCGCAAGGACTGGTACGACTTCCACGCCTCGCTCGTCGAACCGTGGGACGGCCCCGCACTCGTCGCGGCGACCGACGGCGAACGCGTCGGCGCCGTCCTCGACCGCAACGGCCTGCGTCCCTGCCGGTACGACGTCACCAAGGACAACCGATTGATCGTCGCCAGCGAGTCCGGCGCGCTCGAGCCCGACCCCGACGAGATCGAAGAGCGCGGTCGTCTCCAGCCCGGGCAGCTGTTCCTCGCCGATCCGAACGAGGGCCGCGTCATTCCCGACGACGAAGTCTTCGAGGACCTCACCGACGACCGCTACGGCGAGTGGGTCGAGGCAGAACAGGTCTCCCTCGACGATATCCGCACCGCCGGCGACAGTTCGCCGCGCCAGCCCGTCGACGGCCTGCGCGACCAGCAGGCCGCCTTCGGCTACACCCACGACGAACTCGAGAACATGATCGAGCCGATGACCCAGAAGGGGAAAGACCCCGTCGGCTCGATGGGCGACGACACGCCGCTGTCCGTCCTCACCGAGTTCAACCGCCCGCTGTTCTCCTACTTCAAGCAGCTGTTCGCACAGGTCACCAACCCGCCGCTGGACTACATCCGCGAGGAGCTGGTGACCTCGATGGAGAGCCGACTGGGCTACCAGCGCAACCTGCTCACCGAGTCCCCCGAGCACGCCCGCCAGCTCGTGCTGGACTCGCCGATTCTCACCGATGCCGAACTCGAGTCGATCCGCGACTGCAACGCGAACGGAATCACGGCCGCCACGATCGACATCACCTACGAGCCGACGAGCGAGGAACCCGGCGACGATCTCGAGGCGGCGATCGAACGCGTCCGAGAAGAGAGCGTCGACGCGATCGAGGGGGGTCACGAGATCCTCGTCCTCTCGGATCGCGGTGTCGACGCGGACCGAGCGGCGATCCCGAGCCTGCTCGCGACCGGCGGCGTCCACCACCACCTCGTGCGCAACGGGCTGCGCAACCACGTCGGGCTCGTCGTCGAGTCCGCCGATCCGCGCACGGTCCACCACTTCGCGACGCTGGTCGGCTACGGCGCCGGCGCGGTCAACCCGTACCTCGCCTACCAGACGATCGAGGACATCACCGCCGGCCCCGACGGTGCGGACACCGAGGTTGCCATCGACGCCTACGTCGGCGCCGTCGAAGACGGCCTCCTGAAGATCATGGCCAAGATGGGGATCTCGACGGTCGAGAGCTACCAGGGCGCCCAGATCTTCGAGGCCGTCGGTCTCGATTCGGGCCTCGTCGCGGAGTACTTCGAGGGGACCGAGAACCGCACCGAGGGAATCAGTCTCGCCGAGATCGAAGCGGACGTTCGCGAACGTCACGACGACGCCTTCGGCGAGGAGGAGTCCAAACTCGATCGACAGGGCGAGTTCGAACACCGCTCGGACGGAATCTACCACCAGTGGAACCCACAGACCGTCGGCGCGCTCCAGCAGTCCGTCCGCTCGAACGATTACGAGCGCTACCAGGAGTTCGCCGAGTTGATCAACGACCAACAGCAGAACCTCCAGACGCTTCGGGGCTTACTCGAGTTCGACTCGGACCGCGATCCGGTCCCGATCGAGGACGTCGAGCCGATCAAGGACGTCGTCCAGCGGTTCTCGACGGCCGCGATGTCGCTGGGCAGCCTGTCGCCGGAGGCCCACGAGAACAACTCGATCGCCATGAACCGCATCGGCGGCAAGAGTAATTCGGGCGAGGGTGGCGAACCGCCGGAACGGTTCGACACCGAACGCGAGTGCAACGTCAAGCAGGTCGCATCGGGCCGTTTCGGCGTCACCTCGACGTACCTCTCTTCGGCCGACGAACTGCAGATCAAGATGGCCCAGGGATCGAAGCCCGGCGAGGGTGGTCATCTGCCCGGTGAGAAGGTCAACGAAATGATCGCTCACGTCCGGAAGTCGACTCCCGGTGTGGGTCTCATCTCCCCGCCGCCGCTGCACGACATCTACTCCATCGAGGATCTCAAGCAGCTGATCTTCGACCTCAAGGCAGCGAACGAGGAGGCGGACATCAACGTCAAACTCGTCTCCGAAGCCGGTATCGGCACGGTCGCCGCCGGCGTTGCAAAAGCCAACGCCGACGTGGTCCACATCTCGGGTCACGACGGCGGAACGGGTGCCTCGCCGCGGACCTCGATCAAGAGCGCCGGCCTCCCCTGGGAGCTCGGCCTCGCCGAGGCCAACCAGATGCTCTGTCAGACCGGCCTGCGCGACCGCATTCGCGTCTCGGCTGACGGTGGCATGAAAACTGGCCGTGACGTCGCCGTCGCCGTCTTACTCGGCGCCGAGGAGTACGTCTTCGGGACCGCTTCTCTCGTCACCGGGGGCTGCGTGATGGCCCGGCAGTGTCACAAGAACACCTGTCCGGTCGGCGTCGCTACCCAGCGAGAGGACCTGCGCAAACGCTTCCCAGGCGAACCCGAACACGTCATCAACTACATGACGTTCATCGCCCAGGAACTGCGCGAGATCATGGCCGAACTCGGCTTCGAGACGATCGACGAGATGATTGGCCAGGTCGACGTGCTCGAGCAGCGGACCGACGTCGATCATCCGAAGGCACGCAACGTCGACCTCTCGGACGTCATCGCGGACCCCGGCAGCGACGTCCGCCGCAAGATCCGCGAGCAGGACCACGAACTCGAGGATCAGCTCGACCGCGACTTAATCGAGGCCGCGGCCGACGCCATCGAAGACCAGGAGCCGGTCACGCTCGCGGCCGACGTCTCGAACGTCGATCGCACGGTCGGTGCGATGCTCTCGAACCGCATCACCAGCCGCTACGGCGAGCCCGGCCTTCCCGAGGATACCATCACGGCCGACCTCGAGGGAACCGCTGGACAGAGCTTCGGTGCGTTCCTGGCGAGCGGCGTCTCGATGCACTTAGACGGCAGCGCAAACGACTACGTCGGCAAGGGGCTCTCGGGCGGGAAGATCACGATCCGCACGCCGGAGACGGCGACCTACGACCCGACCGAGAACATCTCGATCGGGAACGTCGCACTCTACGGCGCGACCGACGGCCAACTCTACGTCAACGGTGTCGCCGGCGAGCGCTTCGCCGTCCGCAACTCCGGCGCCAAGGCCGTCGTCGAGGGCGTCGGCGACCACGGCTGTGAGTACATGACCGGCGGCGTCGTCGCCGTCCTCGGCGAGACCGGCAAGAACTTCGCGGCCGGCATGTCCGGCGGCGTCGCCTACGTCTACGACCCCGACGACGAGTTCGCGGCGAAGGCCAACACCGGCATGGTGTCGCTCCACGACGAACTCGAGGAGAAAGACGAGGAGATGCTGCGTCGCCTCGTCGAGAACCACGTCGCCTACACCGGCTCCGAGCGGGGCGAACTCCTGCTCGAGAACTGGGAACGCGCGCTCGGAGCCTTCGTGAAGGTCATGCCGGAGGCCTACTACGAG
Source organism: Natronorubrum amylolyticum (assembly GCF_052040145.1). Classification (NCBI taxonomy): domain Archaea; kingdom Methanobacteriati; phylum Methanobacteriota; class Halobacteria; order Halobacteriales; family Natrialbaceae; genus Natronorubrum; species Natronorubrum amylolyticum. The sequence goes on along the minus strand of NZ_JBPPFW010000002.1, from coordinate 574,313 downwards.
GCGATCACCGAGCAGGGATCGGACGACGTCCGCAGCGAACTGCCAGGAACGCCCGAGGCAGCCGTCGAAGCCGAATCGGCGAACTACGCCGCGAGCGACGACTGATCGGCTGATTCATCCGTTTTCGACCCGGTTCGTTACTCGCGTCCCAGCGTGTGGAATTCGTCGTTCGGCCGCATCCCGGCGAACATCGCGAGTCGATTGCTCAGGTTGTAGAAAGCCGTGACGGCCGCGATATCCCACAGCGCCTCCTCGCTGAAGCCGGCCTCACGCAGGGCCTCGAGGTCGTCTTCCTCGACTTCCGTCGGCCGTTCGGTGAGTTTCACCGCGACGTCGAGCATCGTCCGGTGGGCGTCGTTGATGTCCGCGGTCCGATAGTTCGCCACGAGTTGGTCGGCCAACAGCGGATCGTCGGCGTAGATCCGAACGAGCGCCCCGTGGGCGACGTTACAATAGTAGCAGTGGTTGACCCCCGAGACGGCGACGACGATCATCTCGATCTCCTCTCGCTCGAGCGCCGTATCTTCGACGAGCGCATCGTGGTAGTCGAAGAAGGCCCGAAAGTGGGAGGGTTTGTACGCCATCGCGGCGAAGACGTTCGGCGTGAATCCCGCCCGTTCGGTCTCCTCGTCGATGCGTTCCCGGAGATCGTCGGGGAGGTTCTCGAGGTCGGGGACGGGGAATCGACCCATCGCGTCGTCGTTCAACGTCGGACCGTCGGCGGTATCGTGTTCGGCCATGGCTACCAGTTCACGATGGCGGGTCATAACTCGTGGTGGGTGGGTCATCGATTGCCGACGCCTCGTCTACTCGCTCCCGGGACGGCCACCTTCGGCCACAGCGGCGTCGCGAACCGTCTCGAGTCCGGGTGCGTCGAGCAGGTGAGCAGGACAGTCGCAATCCAAGGCGCCGAACGCGGCGACTCGCTCGCCGGGGAGTCGGTCGACCAATTCGCACTCGCGGTCGGCGTCGGGGAACGTGATCGCGGTCTCGAGGGTCGTCTCGGAGTGGCCGAGGAGGTAATCGATGTGCCAGTGTTGCGTGTTGCGGTCGCCTGCGGCGAGCGCTCGATGTCTATCGACGCGAGCGAAGCCGCCGGGACCGAACGCGCTGCCGACGTACGCGTAGGCTCCGGCGTCGAATTCGATCCGCCCCAGCGCGCCGACCTCGATGGTCGTCGCTCGAGGGAGGTTGAGGACGAGAACGTAGGTGCCGCCCATGACGGAAGGGACGGCCACAGCGACAAAAACACAGGCGGTTCGTCTCCGGGGGTGCCGCGATCACGACTCGACGCCGTCGACCGCTGGACCTTTCAGCCACAGCGACGAGGCTCAGACATGGACACGGCACTCGTTATCGGCGGCACGCGCTTTATTGGTCGGCATCTCGTCGAGGACCTGCTCGAGCACGACTACGACGTCACGATACTCAACCGCGGGAATCACGAGAACCCATTCGAGGGCAACGACCGGGTCGAACGCGTCGAGGGCGACCGGACGAACGACTCGGTGCTCGAGGCGGCCGCGAGCACGGTCGACCCCGACGCCGTCTTCGACTGCGTCGCCTATTACCCGAAGGACGTCCGGGCGGCCACCGGCATCTTCGCGGACTGCGAGGCGTACGTCTACATCTCGAGCGGCGCGGCCTACGGCTCCGAGGAGATCCCGAAACGCGAGGGCGTGACGCCGCTCGAGCCCTGTACGTCCGAGCAGGCCGTCGACGACGCCCACGAGACGTACGGCAATCGAAAAGCGGAGGGCGACCGTGCGATCGCCGCGGCCGCAGACGAGGGGGTCAGGGCGATGAGCGTCCGTCCCTGTATCGTCTACGGGCCGCACGATTACACCGAGCGACTCGACTGGTGGATCGACCGGGTGAACCGCTTCGACCGCGTCGTCGTTCCGGGTGACGGCACCAACGTCTGGCACCGCGCGTACGTCGAAGACGTCGCGAGCGCGCTGCGGATCGTCGCCGAAGGGGGGACGGCCGGCGAGGCGTACAACGTCGGCGACCGACGGCTGGTGACGCTCGAGGAGATGGTCGACCTGATCGCAGCGGAACTAGACGCGGACGTCGAGGTCGTCACCGCCGGCGCCCGCGAACTCGCGGCCGGCGACATCGAGCCCGAGGACTACCTCCTCTACCGGGAGTATCCACACGTGCTCTCGACGGCGAAACTCGCCGCGCTGGGCTGGGAATCGACGCCGCTCGAGGAGGCAATGGCCCGGTCGGTCGACTCCCACCTCGAGAGCGACCGCGACGGCAGCGAGCACGGGCCGGACCGGGAGGCCGAAGAGCGGGTGTTGGGGATTCTGGACACCTTTTGAATCGCGGCGCTCGAGGACGCGTCGGACTCGACCGACTCGGTCCCTCAGTTCCGTCGGGCGATGGCGAGTCCGGCGACGGCGGCCACGAGGTTCAACGCGCCGATGAGGACGAACGCCAGCGTGTACTCCCCCGTCACGTCGCGAACGTGGCCGGTGATCGCCGGCAGGGAGAGCGCGGCGACGTTCCCGACGGCGACGACGAACGCGACCGCCGTCCCGTCGCGACTCGAGGCCGTCGACGCCGTCTTGAATATCGCCCCGAACGGCAGCGAGACGGCCGCGAGCGCCACGATCGGGAGGACGACGAGAACGAGTCCGTCGCCGACGAGCAGGGCGAACAGGCTCGCCGCACCGACGGTCGCTGCGCCGGCGATTACCCGACCGTCCGGGAGGTCGGGGCGGAGCACCGCGATGCCGCCGCCTAACCGACCGAGCGAGGCGATGCCGAGCGCGACCGCGCTTATCGGCCCGGCGATTCCGAGATCGCCGAAGTACGCGGCCACGAACGTCGAGAGGGTGACGTACGCACCCAACGTCGCGAAGTTACAGGCGGCCGCCAGGAGGACGATCGGTGAGCGCAGGATCTGGAGGGTAGATACCGGCTCCCCGCCGTCGGAGCGCTGCTGTGTACCCGTGGACTTCGAATCGGGGCGGGTTCGATCGGCACGATTCCGGTCTATCCAGAGCACTAACAGGGCGGGAAGTGCGACGACAGCGCCCGCGGCGTGGACGCCGACCCAGCCGGTGACCCCGACGAGCGTCGGCGTCACGAGGAATCCGACCGCGCCGCCGCCGGTGAACATGCCGCCGTTGAGCCCTTGGTGCCACGTCGCCTGCGGTCCCTCGTAGACTCGAGAGATGTGGGTCGCACACACGGTCACCCCGAGTCCGCCGGCCAGGCCCCAGAGGCCGCGAAGCGCGAGCAGCGTCGAAAACGAGGACGTGAGATCCATGACCAGCGCGAGCCCGATGTTGGCCGAGACGACCGCGAGGAGGACGGAAACCGTTTCCCGTCCGTCGACGAGGCGACCGCCCAACGGCTGGACGATCACGAACGCGGCGAGCGCCGCGCTCATCAGCAGTCCGACCGCGGTGTAGCCGACGCCGAATCGATCGACGACCGCGCCGGGAACCGACGCGTACGAGAAGAGGACGTAGCCGACGCTGAACGCCGCGAGGTGCGGTCCGTACTTGATGCCGGTGCCCTGAATCGCCATCCGAGTTACCGTTCGCTCGGACGAACAGGCCACCCAAATACGTCACTATTCCCGACGGATCGGTCCTTCCGGACCGGCTGTCCGGATCGACGAGAACGATTTTATGTGTTCCCTTCCGTGGTCAGCAATATGTTCGAGAAATCGACGTGGATTCGCCTGCCGCGAAACGTCGTCGTCGGCCACGGCGTCATCGATCAGGTGGTCGACGTCATCGACGACCTGCACCTCCAGGGTCGGCCGCTGTTCGTAACCAGTCCGACGCCGCGCGAGGTCGCCGCAGACCCGATCGCCGCCGATTTCGAGGCCGCGGGGATCGATCCCGCGATCGTCACCATCGAGGAGGCGACGTTCGACGCCGTCGAGGACGTCATCGAGATTGCCGAGGCCGAGGAGGTCTCCTACCTCGTCGGCATCGGCGGCGGAAAGGCCATCGACATCGCCAAGATGGCGAGTCACCACCTCGAGATGGGCTTTCTCTCGGTTCCGACGGCGGCCAGCCACGACGGCGTCATCAGCAACCGCGGCTCCGTTCCGGACGGCGACACCCGCCACAGCGTCGCGGCCGAACCGCCGCTCGCGGTCGTCGCCGACACCGAAGTGCTCGCACAAGCGCCCTGGGAACTGACGACCGCCGGCTGTGCCGACATCATCTCGAACTACACCGCGGTGATGGACTGGCGGCTCGCGAACCGGCTCAAAAACGTCGAGTACTCCGAGTACGCCGCCGCGCTCTCGGAGATGACCGCCGAGATTCTGGTCGACAATGCGGATCTCGTCCGCCCGGGTCTCGAGGAGTCGGCCTGGATCGTCAGCAAGGCGCTCATGTCCTCGGGCGTCGCGATGAGCATCGCGGACTCCTCGCGACCCGCGAGCGGTGCCGAACACCTCTTCTCGCACCAACTCGATCGACTGGCACCCGGCGCGGCGCTCCACGGCCACCAGGTCGGCGTCGGCTCGATCATGACGGCCTACCTCCACGGCGGCGAGAAGGGGATCTGGCGCGACATCAGGGATGCGCTCGACAGCATCGACGCGCCGACGACCGCCGACGAACTTGGCATCGACGACGAGACCGTCCTCGAGTCGCTGACGACCTGCCACGCGATCCGCGACCGCTACACGATTCTGGGCGACGGGATGGACGAGCGGGCCGCCCGCGAGGTCGCGACGGTGACGGGCGTCATCGACTGATCCTGACAGTCGGAGCAGTCGGCCACAGCTACGTTCTCACACCCAGGCGCGTTCCGTCCCCGTAACCGTGAGGTAGACGGCCCCGATGCCCCCGACGCCGAGGTGCAGCCAGTAGGTCGTCAGCCGGTAGAGGATCGCTCCCGCGGTGGCGGCGTCGCCCGCGATTCCCGCGGTCGCGACGAGCAGACTCGCGAGCACGACTTCGATACCGCCGGTGCCGCCGGGGAGCGGGATGATCCCGCCGAAGGAGGCGAGCGGCGCACACAACAGTGCTAGTGCGAGCGGCGCGTCGACGCCGAGGGCAAGCAGGCAGAAGTAGAGGGGAAGTGCGTTGGCGACCCAGCCCGCGACCGCGATACCGGCCGCGGCCGCGAGCGTCCGCCGGGAGGCCTGAATCGTCTCGAGCGTCCCAAAGAAGCCGTCGATCCGTCCCGTGAGGGTCCCGTCGATGTTCGGCACTCGAGGAAGTTTCCCGACGACGGCTTCGACTCGAACGGCGAACTCGAGGGAGGCGGTTCGCGCCAGTCCGCGGTTGAAGACGACGGCGAGCGCGCCCGCCGCGAGGAGTCCGCTGCCGCCGACGATGGCGACGGTCGTGTCGATTGTATCGATCGCCCCGGCAGCAATCGTGAGCGCGAGGAGTCCGACGGCGGCGACGACGAGGCTGGCGACGAGGTTGAACCCTTCCGCGACGGCGACGACGGCGAGGTTGTCTTCGAACTCCGAGTCGGCGTTCGCCGCGAGCAGGTAGGCCATGATCGGCGTTCCGGTTGACCGACCCCACGGCAGCGCACTCCGGGCGAAATAGCCGGCGAGAAACGCCGTGAGGAACCCGCCGCCGCGTGCGGCGCCGTCGACGGGGTGGAGGAGCCGCTTGACGAGCGCGCCCCGAAGAGCCAACATGGCGAGTCCGGTGCCGGCAGCCGCGGCGATCATCGCGGGGTGTGCGCCTCGAGCGTGTTCGAGGACGTCCTCCCAGCCGACGCCGTAGACGAACAGTGCGACTACGGCGACGGCGATGACGAGTCCGGCCACCGCTCGCAGGCGGCGCATACGGGCCGTACAGTGAGCGGACGGGTTAACGACTCTGAATCGGTAAGGCTGGCCGTTTGTTGAATTGTATATCTGTTGGTTGCAGAAATATAATAATTGTTCGGCGTTCGATCAAAATCTCGTGACCGCTTCTGCCGGTTGAACACGGACTCCTCGTCGGCTGAACGCGAACTTCTCGACGGCCGAATGTAGACCCTTCGTTGGTCGAACGCGGATTTCAGGCCCTCCTCGTTTTTGTTACGTCTCGAGGCTCGCAAGTCGACCGGCCGTCCTGCAGCGACCCAAACAGTTATCGCCGACATCGTGCCCAGTGTTTTGTGGTAGCAATGTTCAACGATCTCGCCGAGGTACTCGAGGATGCACCAAGAGACTGGTGCAGATGGGAAGCGGATGAGCTAGGCGCGTTCAACGACCCGATCGAGGAGGAAGTACTTCAGCGCGACCGAGGCGTGACGGTCGACGAGATCGACAGGCTAGACGAACTCGCCGACGACTGCGCTGAGGACGGGAAGTACGACTGTTGCTACGTCGGTACACCGCCGGAAACCGTCCACGGAAGCGGCTCGCCGGTCAACCCCATCGTGATCAAGTAATTCAGAACAATGCCCGAAACACCACGACTCGACGCGTACCACTTCGACGAGACCGAGTGGGACGACTACGATCACCTGCGCGAGGAGTTCGAGTGGGAGGTACCGAACCGGTTCAACATGGCGGCGTACGTCTGCGATCGGTGGGCGACAACGGACCCCGTCGACGGCGGCGAGAGCGGCGACGAACGTGTCGCCCTCTACACCGAAACGGCGGCCGGCGAGCGCGAACAGTACACCTACGAGGAGTTCCACGAGGTAACGAACCGACTGGCGAACTACTTCGCCGACGCCGGCATCGAGCGCGGCGACCGAATCGGCGTCAACGCACCGCAGACGGCAGAGACGGTGTTCACACACGTCGCCGCCTGGAAACTCGGCGCCGTCTCGATCCCGCTGTCGACTCTGTTCGGCCCCGACGCGATCAGCTACCGACTCGACGACAGCGAGTCGCGCGTCTGCGTCGTCGACGAATCGAACGTCGGAGCGGTTCGCGAAGCCGCCGGTGAGGTCCCCTCGCTCGAGCGAATCTTGACGGTCGGCGGCGTCGATACTGCGGGAGGTGCCGATGAGACCGTCGATGCGGAGACCGATTTTTGGGGCGCAATTGAGGGCTGCTCGAGCGAGTTCGACACCGTCGACACCGAGGCCGAAGACGACGCGATCATCATGTACACCAGCGGGACGACGGGCGAGCCGAAGGGCGTTCGTCACGCCCACCGGATGCTGCTCGGCCACCTGCCGCTGTTTCTGACGACGTTCTGTAACCTCGAGTTGGGCGACGATGACGTCTACTACACCCCCGCGGAGTGGGCGTGGATCGCCTCCCTGTTCGACGTCGTCGTGCCGGGGCTGTACTACGGAAAGCCGGTCGTCGCCTACGACGGCGGCCAGTTCGATCCGGAAACGGCGTTCGAGATCCTCGAGCGCTACGACGTGACGAATTTCTTCGCGCCGCCGACGGCACTGCGGATGATGATGCAGACCGCAGATCCGGGCGAGCGGTACGATATCGACTCGGTTCGCGTGATTCCCAGCGGCGGCGAATCACTCGGACAGAGTATCGTCGACTGGGCCGAGGAGACGTTCGACGGCGCGGCGGTTCACGAGGGGTACGGCCAGACCGAGGCGAACCTCCTCGTCGGCGACTGTACGGCCCTCGCCGAGTTCCGGGAGGGGAAGATGGGGCTCGCTGCCCCGGGTCACGACGTTCGGATCGTCGATACCGAGACGGCGGAGCCGACCGTCGAGACAGGTGAGATCGGTGAGATCGCCGTCAGATACGAAGGAAACCCGGTCTGTTTCAAGGAGTATCTCAACAAACCCGAGCGCACAGAGCGGAAGGTTCGCAACGGCTGGCTGCTCACGGAGGACCTCGGAACGGTCGACGAGGACGGCTACTTCACGTTCAAAAGCCGCAAGGACGACGTGATAATTAGCGCGGGCTACCGCATCGGTCCCGAGGAGATCGAGGAGAGCCTGGCGGGCCACGAAGCGGTCGCCGACGCCGCCGTAATCGGCGTCCCGGACGACGAACGCGGTGAGGTGCCGAAGGCGTACGTCGTCACCGCGGCCGGAACCGATCTCGCGGACGGCGAGGGTGACGACGGAACCGACTCGGCTACGCTCGAGAACACCTTACAGGAGCACGTCAGAACCCGACTCGCCCAGTACGAATACCCCCGCGAGATCGAGTTCGTCGAGGAACTGCCGAAGACGGCGACCGGGAAGGTTCGGCGGGCCGACCTTCGCGAGGCGGAGGATTGAAACTGGACTCCGAAGCGATGGCCGCGACGATCAGACGTGCTCGTCGAGGAACTCCGCGATCGCGGAGTAAGCCTCGATGCGGTTCTCGAGCTTCGAGAAGCCGTGGCCCTCGTCGTCGAAGATCAGCTTCCGGACCGGAACCCCCTGTTCGGCCGCCTTCTCGGCGATCTGTTCGGCTTCGCCGACCGGGACGCGGGGATCGTTCGCACCGTGGAGGACGAACAGCGGCGCGTCGATGTGCTCGATGTTGTTCGTCGGCGAGATTTTCTCGAGGAACTCCCGATCCTCGGCGAGGCTGCCGTACTCGGCTTCGCGGAGTTCGCGCCGCCAGTCGCCGGTGTTCTCGAGGAACGTGACGAAGTTGGCGATGCCGACGATGTCGATGCCAGCGGCCCAGAGGTCGGGGTACTCCGTCAGCGCAGCGAGCACCATGAAGCCGCCGTAGGAGCCGCCTTTGGCGACGATTCGGTCGGGGTCGACGGCCGGGTGATCCTGCAGCCACTCCACGCAGGCCTCGATATCCGCGACCGAATCCATGCGTTTCTCGACGTCGTCCAGCGCAGCGTAGTCGGCTCCGTAGCCCGCCGAGCCGCGGACGTTGGGTTCGAAGTAGGCGTAGCCGCGGTCCGTGAAGTACTGCTTGACGCTCGAGAACGACGGCCGACGCTGGCTCTCGGGGCCGCCGTGGATGTCGACGATGACGGGGACGCCGTCGTCGTTCGCTTCGCCGTCACCCGCCTCGTGGCCGTCGGGGAGGGTGAAGAAGCCAGGGACCTCGAGTTCGTCGAAGCTCTCGACGTGAACCAGTTCGGACTCGTCGAACGTTTCGGTCGGGATACCCGCCGTCGGCGCGCTCGTCCACCGCTCGGTCTCGCCGGTCTCGAGGTCGACCACGAAGACGTTCGTGTTGACCGTATCGCCGGTGGTCGACAGCGCGAAGCGCTCGGCGTCGGGATCGAAGCTCACGCCGCCGGAGATGCCGCCCGGTAAGTCGGGTTCGGGGAAGGTCTCGAACGCGGTGGGATCGTGCTCGTCGAACTCGCCGACGGTGAGTTCCGTGTACCCCTCGACGTTTCGGGAGAAGACGAACCGGGCGGTTTCGTCGTCCAGCGCGATGCCGCCGACGTTCCATCCGTTCCCGTCCGCTACGGTGTCGAGGTCTCCGGTGTCGAGGTCGAGGTAGCCCAGATAGAGCGTGTCCGCGCTCCCCTCGTCCGTCGCGAGGTAGATCCCCTCGCCGTCCGGCGCCCAACTGGCGCTCTGGTAGCGAACGTCGCCCTCGTGGGGCGTGAGGTGCTCGAGTCCGGGGTCGTCGGCTGCGAGGTCGAGCACGTAGAGGTCCTGGTCGAAGTTGGAGTACGCCTGCGAGACCAGCAACCGGGAGTCGTCGGGACTCCAGCCCGACAGCGAGAGCCAGCCGTCGCCCTCGTAGACGAGCGTCGCGTCGTCTCCGCTCTCGTCGCGCTGTTGTACGTAGAGGTCGAAAACCGACTCGTCGCGGCGGTTCGAGGCGAACGCGAACCGCTCGCCGTCGTGGCTCCAGCCGCCCCAGCGGTGTTTGGCGTCAGGCTTCGCGGTCAGATTCACGATTTCGCCGGTCTCGGCGTCGAGTTTGAAGAGTTGGGCGCGCTCGTTGCCGCCCTCGTCCATCCCGAAGATCAGCTCCGGTCGCTCCGGCGACCAGGAGGCAAACGACACCTGTTCGTCGTAGAACGTCCGCTGTTCGGGCCAGGATTGGGCCTCCTCGAGCGTCCAGAGCTGTGCGGTGCCGGTCGTGTTCATCAGAAACGAGAGCCGGTCGCCGTCGGGGCCAAACGACGTGCCGTACGCGCTTCGGATGTTGAGATAGCGTTCGATCTCGTAGCTGTCCATACCACAGCCTCTCGACTCGGCGCGGTAGTGGTTTTGGTTGCGGAACGTCCATCGCCACCGCAAAAGACAGAATAGATAGATAGTCTCTCCCAGCCAACACTCAACATGACAGAACTATTATGGTCGGAATACCAGCCTAATCCACCCTTACACCGTCTCTCGATTACGGCGGCTGAATCCGGTATTCTGGATTGTCAGGCCATATTTGACGCGCTCGAGCCTCCAACCTGTGTGTCAGTGTGTGTCACGAGATGGTTTGCTACGCGTAACAAAACACCTCGGGACGAGTAGTTTCGGGCAATGCAAGACACGGGTGAAGACGGCGATGACGGACATAGCGTCGCCTCGAGCGCGGCCGTCCTCGTGACGGTGCTGGTCGTGCTCGTTGCGTTCGGCGTAACCTTGGCCGTCGTCGGCACCGGACTCTCGCCTGGAGAGACGACGCCAGCTAACGACACCGAGACGCCGACGAATCTCACCGAAGAGCACAACGAGCCGGTCGATCTCGGTGAGGAACTCGGCGGTAACGAATCGAACGAAAGCGACGATCCGGACGACTTCGGCGACGAGGGCAACGCCACGGACGAGGACGAGAACGGCGACGACGCAGACGATGGTGACGAAGCCGAGGACGACGAGGGAAATGAGAGCGAGGGGGTGGACGATGACGCAACGGACGACGAGGGAAATGAGAGCGACGATACCGAGTCGGAGGACGATGCAGACGATGGCACAGACGAGGGGAACGATGCGGACGGCACGAACGAGAGCGACGACGATATCGGAGCCGGGAACGATACGAATGACGACGACGAAGGCGACACCGAAGCTGATGACGACGATGGCATCGTCGATCGGATTACCGGCTTTTTCAGCGATATGCTCACCTTCGGGGACGATAACTAACTGATCGACGACGACCGACGCTTTCGGTGACGCTCGTCGATTCACAAATCCTACCGATGCGGTACCTTCTACGCCGTCGAGCGTCTTTCTTGGATTCGGGGACGCGGGTAATACGAAATGTGTCGCCAGTGCAACAATAGAAACAGCCTGATCACCGCTCGAACACCTGTTGCCCCTTCTATGGACCGAATTCGACGTTTGAACGGTTCAAAATACAGGTCTCGGAACCTCGTTCGCGACGTAACAGTTCGAAACCGAAGGTTGTCGACAATTCATTTCCGAGATAGAGTCATAATATGAGTGTGTCCTACTTAGAGACAAACACTCCCTGAACAGCTTGCTGTCTGCTTGTCATAACAAAGGTGGGCTCTCGCATGTGTTCTCACCGTACGAAGTCATGAGAGACACGAGTACGAAACAGAACGGACGGATAGCGGGGCCGAAATCGACACAAATCTTGGGCGTTATCTTGCTCACCTTTTTGGTCGCGGTCGGTCTGACGGTCGCGAGCGTAGGCGGTGTCGCGACCGCACAGGAATCGACACACGACTCACTGGCCATCGAGGGCGAGTGCGTGGACGACGCGGGCGTCGTGACGATTACGAATCCGAACGATGAACCAGTCGAAACGACCGTCACCTGGGACGGGGCACAGTCCACGATTCAGGTGACCTCCGAAAGCGGAACACAAACCGGCGACGCGGTCGACCGAGTGCTCGCGACTCAACTCGAGCCCGAGTCGCTGAATGTGACGCTTCCGGCGGACGAAACCGTCACGGTTAGCGGACTCGCGGACGGCACCTACGAGTTCTCGGCGGTCATCGACGGGAAGGAGCTGACTCTCGACGAGAGCGAGTTGACGCTCGAGTGTGTCACTGATCACGCCGACAAGTCGACGACTGATACGACCACGGACGGTGCGGCGACGACTGATACGACCACGGACGGTGCGGCGACGACTGTCACGACGACCGAGAAAACTGACGACGACCGAGACGACAAACGTGACGAGCTAACAGACGAGCAAGACGACAAGGTTTATGATGACAAGCAGGACGACGAAGTAGCTGACAAAGACGACGATAAGAAGGACGACAAGACGGACGATAAGAAAGACGACGACAAGCAGGACGACGAAGTAGCTGACAAAGACGACGACAAGAAGGACGACAAGACGGACGACGACAAGCAGGACGACGAAGTAGCTGACAAAGACGACGACAAGAAGAACGGCGAAGAAGCCGACAAGACGGACGATAAGAAGGACGACGACAAGAAGAACGGCGAAGAAGCCGACAAGACGGACGATAAGAAGGACGACGACAAGAAGAACGGCGAAGAAGCCGACAAGACGGACGATAAGAAGGACGACGACAAGAAGGACGGCGAGGAAGCTGACAAGAAGGACGACAAGAAGGACGGCGAGGAAGCTGACAAGAAGGACGACAAAAAGGACGGCGAGGAAGCCGACAAAACGGACGACAAGAAGGACGACGACAAGAAGGACGACGAGGAAGCTGACAAGAAGGACGACAAAAAGGACGGCGAGGAAGCCGACAAAACGGACGACAAGAAGGACGACCAGGAAGCTGACAAGAAGGACGACCAGGAAGCTGACAAGAAGGACGACCAGGAAGCCGACAAGACGGACGATAAGAAGGACGACCAGGAAGCTGACAAGACGGACGATAAGAAGGACGACCAGGAAGCTGACAAGAAGGACGACAACGGTAACGACGGCGACACTGACAACGACGGCGATGGCAAGTAAACGTCGACTGACTACGCACTAAGACCTCGAGTCCAACGCTGCGCCCGTAGTTCCGGGCGTCAGTTTCCCACCGAAGCTCGGTCCGAACGCCAACTGGCCGAAAGAAGTGACTTTTTATCCCGGCGCTACGTTCCGCGCCACATGCGCATCGCGTTCGTCTCGATCGACACGGTACACCACCGCGAAACCGAGACGAACCAGCGGTTCCAGACGATTCTCGAGGTGCTTCGGGATCACGGTCACGATGTCCACTGCTTTTGTGCCAGATTCTGGGACGACGAGTCGCCGACGCTCGAGCGAGACGAGATTACGTATCACGCGGTGACGGATGACGTCGACGCACGCCGGTCGTTCTGTCTGCGGCTGCCGTTCGATCTGGCGGCCGCGGGAGCCGATATCGTTCACGCCAACGCCCAGCCCCCGGCGGCGGTGCTCGCGGCTAATTGGGGTGCGACGCTCGCTCGGGCACCACTGCTCGTCGAGTGGTACGGCGACGGCGGGGTCGCCGACGATCGGTGGACGCGACTGGCGACGACACGCGGCGATCGGCTCGTCACCCCGTCGGAACTCGTCGCTACGTGGGTCCGCGAGCGCGGGGCCGACGGCGACGACGTCGAGACCGTCCCGAATCCGATCGACGTCGACCGAATCCAGTCGGTGACGCCAGGGGATCGAGTCGACGTGGTCTACGCCCGCCGACTCGACGAGGGGGCGAATCTCGAGAGTCTACTGCTCGGACTGGCGGAGCTTCGCGGCCGGGACTGGTCCACGACCGTCATCGGCGACGGGCCCGAACGAGCGGCGTACGAACGCCTCGCGAGCGACCTCCGGATCGAAGACCGGATCACGTTCGTCGGCGACCTGTCGCTCGAGGAGCGAATCGCGGCCTACCGCGGCGCGCACGTCTTCGCCCAGACGGCCGAACACTGCGTGTTCCCCACCGAGATGTGCTGGGCGCTGGCATCGGGCTGTGTCGGCATCGTCGAGTACCACGCCGACTCGAGCGCCCACGAACTCGTCGAGGGCTGGGACCGGGGGTTCCGGACGACGAGCGAGGAGGAACTGGCCGACGCGATACTCGAGGCCGGCGACCTCGAGTTCCGGGAGTTCGACGACCGGTTCGCCGACTACGACGAGTCGGTGGTCGCCGATCGATATCTCGAGCAGTATCGCACGCTACAGGACGAGCACGGACTGTTGTAGGCCGATCTCTTCAGTACGTTCTGCATCGGATCGCCGTTCGTACAGAGATACCTATATGTTCGTTCGCGAGCAGAACCGGGTATGGACGACGAGTGTGAGTTCTGCCGGATCGCCGCCGGCGACCGACCGGCGCACGTACTCTACGAGGACGACCGAACGATTGCGTTTCTCGACGCCAATCCGGCCGTGCGGGGCCACAGTCTCGCCGTTCCCCGCGTCCACGAACCGGAGTTGCTGGCGGTCGACGACGCAACGTCGACGGCCGTCTTCGAGTCGGTCCGAACCGTTGCGAACGCGCTCGAGGCGGTGCTCGACCCCGACGGCTTCAGCGTCTTCCACACCAGCGGTCCGCTGGTCGGGACCGTCGATCACGCGCACGTTCACCTCCTGCCGCGGACCGGAGACGACGACGTGTCGCTCTCGTTGTCGCGAGATCGACTCGAGTCTAACGACGCCTCGTCGCTGGCGACTCGCGTGCGAGAGTCGGTGTGACGGCGGCGTCCGTTCTGGAGTGCCGTTTCTGGGGAGGACGACGGCGGTCGGCTAATTAGAGATCGAACTTCGACGCCGCGGTCTCCATGTCCTTGTCGCCGCGCCCGGAGAGGTTCACGAGGATCGTGTCGTGGTCGCCGTCCTCGGCGAGTTGAATCGCCCGCGCGATGGCGTGGCTGGACTCGAGAGCCGGAATGATGCCTTCCGTCTCGCTCAACTCGCGGAACGCGGCGAGGGCCTCCTCGTCCGTAATACCGGTGTACTCACAGCGACCGACAGCCCGGAACATGGCGTGTTCGGGGCCGACGCCGGGGTAGTCGAGGCCGGCGGAGACGGAGTGAACCTCGACGTCGTCGTCGATTACTCGCGTACGCATCCCGTGGATGACGTCGTCTCGTCCCTTCGCGAGCGGGGCCGCGTGGCGACTCGAGTCGCTTCCCTCGCCGCCGCCTTCGGCGCCGTAGAAGTCCACCGGGTCGTCCCGGAAGGCGTGGAAGAGCCCGATGGCGTTCGAGCCGCCGCCGACGCAGGCGACCGCGGCGTCGGGCAGGTCGCCCGTGCGCTCCTGGAACTGCTCGCGGGCCTCGCGGCCGATGACGCTCTGGAAGTCCCGAACCATCCGCGGGAACGGGTCCGGCCCAACGACGCTCCCCACGAGATAGTGGGTGTCGTCGACGTTCTGTGCGAAGTCCTCGAGGGCCGCATCGACGGCGTCTGCCAGACCCTCCTTGCCACGGGTGACTTCGTTGACTTCAGCGCCCATCAGGCGCATCCGGAAGACGTTCATCTCCTGGCGGGCGACGTCTTTCGCCCCCATGTAGATCTCCGTCTCGAGCCCCAGCAGCGCACCGACCATCGCCGTCGCGGTCCCGTGCTGGCCGGCGCCCGTCTCGGCGATGAGCCGCTCCCGGCCGGCGTGTTTCGCGAGCAGCGCCTGCCCGAGACAGTTGTTGATCTTGTGCGCGCCGCCGTGGAGCAGATCCTCGCGCTTGAGGTAGATCTCGGCGCCGTAGCGCTCGCTCAGATTTCCAGCGTGGTACAGCGGAGTCGGTCGACCGGCGAACTCCTCGAGCAAATCTTGTAGCTCGGTCTGGAACGTGTCGCTCTCGGCGACGTCGTCGTAGGCCGCCGCGAGCTGTGTAAGCGGTTCCAGCAGTGGTTCCGGGACGTGTCGCCCACCGTAGCCCTCGAATGCGCCGTCAGACATACGTCGAGAGTGGAACGCCGGTGACAAATACGTTCTGTACGATCGGGGCGACAATCGGCGTCTCCTGCCGGCTGCAGCCTTATCCGACCGTTCGTGGAAAGAGCGACCTGAACCAGCCATGTCTCCAACGAGCCCCGACGCGAGTCGACGAGCGAGCGAGGTGTCGGCAGCGTGAGAATCTCGAGCCTGCTCGCGGGCGAGCGCTCGACGCCGCCCGCGCTGCCGAACTTCGATTCGACGACGGTGTTCGTCCGGGCCGCGGCCAGGTATCTTCGGGGCGAGGAGTTCCCGGGACTCGGGATGATCCACCCCAAACTGACGCCGGTCGGGGCGCAGTTGAACCACCTGCCACGGAGCGCGCGAACCGGGATCTACACCCGGGGCGGCGCGAACGAGGGCGTCTCGCCCGACGACCTCGGCGACGTCGACGTCGAGACGTTTCGGGAGTGGGTCGTCGACCAGTACCCCGAGAAGGGCTACCCCGCGGTCGTCGTCGGCTCGAGCAACGGCGCGGCGGTCTATCTGGCAGCCATGCTCGGCGTCCCGTACTTGCCCCAGACGTTCCTCGTCCCCGTTCGACGGGACGTGGATCCCGACGCGATCCGCGAGGACGTTCAGTGGGGAGTCGAGCACGTCGACCCGTTCCTCGAGAACAACCCCGACGTCTCCGTCCACCAGATGCACGATCCGAACCAGGATCGGCTGATGGTCCAGAAGCTGGCCTACTTCCGGACGAAATCTCGCACGCTGGGCGACGCCTACGAAGACTTCATCGACACCGTGCTCTCTTCGGACGGGACGATCATCTCCCTCGAGTGCGAGTACGACTGGCCGAAGATTGAACTGGGCGACCGTCACAGCTTTCAGGTCGGCGGCCTCGGTGGTCTCAGCCCCGAAGAGTACTACGAAGGCAGCGACAAGGTCGTAAACTTCCTCGCGCGACAGGATGCCGGCATCCGCGAATGGGACGTCCCCGAAACCGACGGCCGACTGCCCGAAGCGGAGTGGGGATTCGAGACGGCGCTTCGGGCGGACCTCGAGCGAGTCGCGGACGAACGGGGGTACGACCTGCGTCGGCTCTCGTTCGACGACCCGCGGGACCTGAGTCCGTTCGTCGCGGACTGGTACCGAGAGCGCTACGCCGAGCGGGATCGGCCGGTCGAACGCCTGTTGGTCCAGTCGTTCGCGTTAGTCGAGCCGTGGTGGACCATCCGAACCGGTTCGATCCCCTACTGGGCCGCGTTCAACACCGAGTCCGATGCCGACTTTCTGGAGGACTACCTCCACGACACCGACCCCTACGACGAGGTCCGAGCGACGCTGTTCGGCCACGGCGTCGAGTCGGCCGGGCTGGCCTCGACGGATCGCTGGCTGGAGGTCCTTGCGAACGCGCGGAAGGACTACGGTTTCGTCGGGGTCGACACCGACGAGTTCCCATACGACATCGAGACGCACGTTCGCTACCACCGCGATCTGCCCACAGAGATCGAGGAGAGACATCCCCACTTGCCGCCGCTGTCGTTCGATCGGTTCGACTCGATCACGAGCGATATCGCCGACGAGTACGCGATCGAGTGGGACGAGAAATCGGCGTTCTGAGAAGCGGGCGCGCTATCGGTCGGCCGTCGCGGATTCTGTCGTCGCGGATTCCGTCGTTGACTTTCCGTCGGATTCGGTGTACTCGACGGCGGTGTGACCCTTGACGAACTCCCGTGTTCGCTCGTGTTGTGGGTTCTCGAAGAACGATCGGGTGTCGTTCGCCTCGACGAGTTCGCCGAGATAGAGGAAGACGACCTCGTCGGCGAGCCGTTTGGCCTGGTCCATACTGTGAGTGACCATGATGATCGTGTACTCCTCCTTGAGCGACTCGAGGGTCTCCTCGACCGACTCGGCCGAGATGGGGTCGAGTGCGGAGGTAACCTCGTCACAGAGGAGGACATCCGGCTCGACGGCCAGCGAGCGAGCGAGACAGAGCCGCTGGATCTGGCCGGTCGATAACTCCGCTCCGGGGGTATCGAGGCGGTCCTCGACCTCCTCCCAGAGGTTCACTTTCCGCAAGTAGGTCTCGACGAGGTCGTCGAGTTCCTCCTTGGAGTCGTACTCGCCGTGGATCTTCACCCCGTAGGCGACGTTCTCGTAGATCGACAGCGGCAACGCCGTCGGCGTCTGTGGCACGTAGCCGATCCGTTTGCGGATCTCCGGTACCGGATCGTCGGTGTTGTAGACCGACTGTTCGCCCAGGTACACGTCACCGGAGACCTCGGCGTGGGGCTGGATCTCGTGAAGCCGGTTCAGCGACTTCAACAGCGTCGATTTCCCACAGCCCGAGGGGCCGATGATGGCCGTCAGCTGGTTCATCGGAAACTCGAGAGAGACGCCCTTTAGCGCGTCTACTTCGCGGTCTCCGACGTACGTTACGGCGAGGTTCTCCGTGGTGAGTGCAGCGTTCGTGGTCATGAGTGGCGACCTCCCGGGGCGTACCGTGCGTATCGCCCGGCGAGCAGTTTCGAGACGATGATCAGGCCCAACACGGCGACGATGAGCACGAACGACGCCGCGTAGGCGTGCGACCGAACCTCGGCGTTGAACGACATCGCCTGATCGAAGATGAGAACCGGCAGCGTCGTCGCCCCCTGGAATGGGCCGCCCGGCATGTTCGTACTGCGACCGGCGGTGAACAGCACCGTCGCGGCGTCGCCGATGCCACGGGCGAAGCCCATGATGATCCCGGCGATGACGCCCGGTAGTGCCGCACGGACGGTCATGAGTGCGGTCTCGAACCGCGTCGCACCGAGCCCGTACGTCGTTTCCCGGACGGCGTCCGGTGCAGATCGCAACGCCTCGTCCGTGTACCGGGTCATGATTGGGTACTGGAAGATCGCGATGGCGATGATCCCGAAGAACAGGCTCGTTCGGGCGCCGATCGCGATGATCACCGTCAGGACGAACACCCCGTAGACGATCGGTGGCGTCCCCCAGAGCACGTTCAGGAACATGTTCACCGCGTCCGAAAAGCGCTCGCTCGAGTAGTCGCTCTGAAGATACATCGCCGTCGAAACGGCGAGCACCGCCGAGACGACCGTCGCCGGGCCGACGATGAAGATGCTCCCGAGGACCGCGTGGAGGAATCCGCCGTCACCCTCGAGCATGTATCGAGAGCCCGGCGGCGTGATCGCGATCGCCGGATCCGTGAGGAGGACGCGGCCGCCCCTGAAGATCGTCACGGCGACGACCAGTATCATCACGGCGACGACGAGTGCGGCGGCTCCGCGGGCGAGCGCACTGAAGAGCCGTTGTTCGGTGTAGCGATCCATTAGAACTGCCACCTCTGTTGGAGTCGTTGCCGGAGAAGCATTGCGCCGAAGTTGAACAGCCAGACGACGATAACCAGCATGAGACCGACGAAGATCAGTGCCGACTGGGTGAGCGGCAGCGACATCAGCTCACCGAAGTCGTTGACGATCAGCGTCGGGAGCGTCTGGCCCGTCGCAAACGGCGAACTCGGCAACTGGGTCTGCCCGCCGATGAGCATCGCCGGAACGATGGTCGCACCGAAGACCCGGCCGAAACCCAACAGGATGGCCGAGAAGATACCGGGACCCGCGGCCCGCAGCAGGACGATTCTGATCGTCTCCCACTGCGTCGCGCCGACGCCAAGCGAGGACTCCCGGAGTTCGTCCGGCAGCGCCTCGAGCGACTCGACCGACAGTGAGATCATAAACGGCGTGACGACGATTGCCATCACGAGACTGACGGTGAAGATGCCGAGTCCGGTCGCGTTCGAGCCGACGGTCGGTGCGAGGTAGTCGCCGACGAAGGGGACGACCACGATCAGTGCGACCAGTCCGAAGATGACGCTGGGGATCGCCGCGAGGACATCGATGAACGACGAGACGAGCGTCTTCGCCCGTCCCTCCGCGTATTCGGCGATGTAGATCGCTGCGAGGATCGCGATCGGCGTTCCCATGACCATCGTGAAGACGGTCACGTATATCGTGCCGACGATCGCCGGCAGGAAGCCGAACTCGTTCTGTGCGGGGTCCCAGTTCGACGACGTCAGCATCTGAACCAGCGAGTACTCCGAGAGCAACGGCAGCGACTGGTAGAGCAGCGTCAGGACGATCAGGGCGAACAGTCCGATAGCAAAGTATCCCGCACCCCGGAGCCAGTGGCTACTCAGTCGCTCCGTGAGGAGCCGTCGACCGAGGCGACCGTCGCTGCGTGATTCCGTCGTCTCCGCCATGGTTTAGCTTACGGCCCCTCGTCCAGGTCGTCTTGTGCCTCTTCGAGCCTGTCGTCCTCGAGCGGGACGTAGCCGTTGTCTCGAACGTACTCCTGTCCGTCCGAGAGGACCCACTCGACGAACTCGCGGGCGTCCTCGTCGAAGTCGCCGTTCGACGCGAGGAACATCTCACGGGCCGGCGGTGCCGGATACTGTCCCGCTTCGACGGCGGCGAGGAACTCGTCGCGGGTCTCGTAGAAGTCCTCCTCCTCGGAGAGCTCCCCGTCGCCGTCGCGGTCCAGCGGGATCGGACGGACGTCGCCCTCGAGTTCGCCGCTCTCGAGGTCGTAGACGTAGTTGATGTTGTTCAGCGAGATCGCGTTCTCGTTGCCGGCGATGGCCTCGGCGACCTGCTGGTCGCCGTTGTGGTTTCCGTCCGAAAGGTTCTCGAGTTCGTTTTCGGTGTAGGCGTCGTCTTCGCCGCCGAGGAAATCGCCCCACTGCTTGTACGCGGCTGACGCATCGGAGCGACCGTAGACGGTGATCTCTTCGTCGACGTCGGCGTCGACGACCTCGCCCCAGTTATCCACCTCCTTGGTGAAGATGGCCTCCATATCCGCTCGGCTGAGCCCGTTCTCCTGCAGTTCGTCGATGACCGGGTTGTCGACGTTGACCGTCCCGACGACGGTGTCGATGAGCATCGGGACGGCGAACAGTCCCTGGTCGACCTCTTCCTCTTCGGGCTCGCGCCCCATCATCGCGATGTCGACCTGATCGTTGAAAACGTCTGAGACCCCGACACCGGTCCCGCCGCCGGAGATATCGAACGACGTGTCCGTTTCGTCCCCGTAGATGTCCGCCCACACTTCGACCATCGGTAGTGGCCCGACCCCGCCGGAGATACGGACGGTATCGCCCCCGTCGAAGACCGACGTACAGCCAGCGAGCGACGCCACCGAGCCTGCCCCTGCGAGTTGCAATACAGAACGACGTGAATGTTCCACAGTTACTCCGCCTAGCCACTAGGGTCTTGTATGCCCTCGTTAGCCAGCAATTCTTCGGATCATCTCGCGAAGCCGGCAAAGCTCTCGATATCGTGGGTGTGCAACTCACACAATCGAAATCACCGCTTACCTCGAACAGCAAATAGGGAGTATAGGCGTGTTATCTGCCGAGTTGTGGGGCATCGTGCAGAGATCCAACCGATGCACGAATGACTCCTCGAGGAAGTGATCGGCGAACGGTAGCCGGAGGTTCGGTGAGTCATCGCTCTCGCCATCGTCGGCTCGATACAGCTGGTGTGGCAAATATTCCCGGTACCTTCGACACGATAGAACTAGTTCTGGAGTCACAGGATAACGATCACCGGTCGTCGCCCGAGACGGGAGTCCGTCCCTCGCACGACACCGGTTTGCCACCTCGTAGTCGTTCCGAACAGCCGTCGATCGCCCCGTTAGAACAGTATCAGCAACACCGCAAGCGAGAGAGAACTGGTGGCGATCAACGCGAGCAGAACGACGAGAGCGGGAGTCATGCCGGTGTTCCGGAGATCGGCGAGTCGAATCTCGGTTCCGAGGCCGACGAACGCGAGCATAAACAGCCAGTGGTAGGCGTTCTCGATCGAGGCCTGTTGTGCCGACGAGAGAACGCCCGCACTCGCGACGAGCGCCAGCGCGAGAAAGCCGAGGACGAACTTCGGAAACTCGTCCCAGAGCGTTCGGAGGGACGGGCGACCGCCGCCGCCGCGACGAGCGTAGTAACTCGCGTACGCCAGAACGACGACGCCGATCAACGCGTTTCGCGAGAGCTTCGTCACCGTCGCCCACTGCCCCGCTAGGTCGGAGTGTGCGAAACCGACGGCGACGACCGGACCCGTCGAGAACATACTGATACCGGCCCAGATCCCGAACACCGTTCCGGACAGCCCCAACAGATCGCCCAGGAACGGATAGACGACGATCGTGACCGCGTCGAACAGCAACACCGTCCCCGCCGCGTACGCGATCTGTTCCTCCTGGGCGCGGATCGCACCGGCAACTCCGACGACCGCCGAGACGCCGCAGATGCTCGCACCGGCCGCGAGCAGCGAACCGAGCCGTTCGGACAGCCCGAAGACGTTCCGTGCGAGCAGTTCGACGGCGACGAGCGAGCCCCCGACCGCGGCGAGCAACAGGACGAGGACGGGCGCACCGACCTCGAGGACGGTTTCGATCGAGATCGACGCCCCCATGAGAACGATGCCGGCACCGAGCCACAGGTTGTGCGTCGCGATTCCCGCCTCGAGTCGCGCGGGAATACCGACGACGTTCGCCGCGAGAACACCGAGCGCGATCGCGAGGAGCAGGTGGTTGACGCCCAGCGCCGTCGCGAGCGTTCGCGCCACCAGCGCGCCCAGACAGAGCGCAAACAGTCCCGGAAGGAGTCGTCGCACGGCCATTTCGTCACCAGGGGACCTGTAGCTCGAGTGCGCCGATCAGCGCGACGATCACGCCACCGACGACGACACTTTTCCAGTCGCGCTCGAGTGTCCACCAGCGCGCTGTAAGCGAGTCGACGGACGACCGACGGTCATCGCTCGACATGTATTCGACCTGCACGGGCCGTCGCAGTTAACGGTTGTCTATCTCGTCGAAGATAGGAACAAGTATTTCCACAATCTATGACGCAGATCCTCGAACGCTGGTGAGAACGGCTGACAGGCACCCAACAGCGCGACGATTTTTAGTTGCAAGGGGTGAGTTCGGGCTCGAGGCTATTCGGTCCAGCGTCGAACCCGGTAGCGAACGGACCGGCGGCGTCTCAGTCGCTCTCCGAGTGATACTCCGTCCACAGCGCGGCAGCGACGGTGAAATCCTCGGCGCTCGCGTAGCCGCGCTTGACGTAGGGCTCGCCCTCGAGCGTACAGACCTCCAGGAAGTTCCCGTAGGGCTCGAGCAGCGCCTCGACGCGCTCGATTTCCCGTCGAGCGCGGTCGTCGTAGCCGTACCGGCGGAGCCCGACCGCGTACATGAGGCTGTTCCAGGGCCAGACGTGGTAGTGGTAATCCCGATGGAGGAGAAAGAAGGGGTGGACCGCCGCGTGCGAGAACGGCTCGGCGCGCATCACGAGCCCGAAGGGCGTCTCGAGGCGGTCGAGCGAGGAGACGATCGCGGCCGCGCGGTCGTCGTCGACGACGCCGAGATAGAGCGGGACGACGTTGGCGTCGCAGGCGAGGACCGACCGATCGTCGTCGCGGTTACGCCGGTCGCCGGAGCCGTGAGCCGCGCCACGGCGTTCGTCGAAATAGCGGCCGTTCCAGAGCTGCGAGTACAGCGCCGCTCGGATGGCGTCCGACTCGCCCGTAAACGCCGTCTCGATGGATCGCTCCTCGAGTCGCTCGACTGCGGCGAGCAACATTGCGGTGTTGTACGCCTCCCTGGGGCCGGCGACCGAATCCCACCAGGAGCTTCCCGACCCGACGACGAGTCCACCGGTGACGAACCGCTTGCGGTGGACGGCTGCGAGGTCGGCGACGGCGTCGGCGTGCTCGCGAAGGCAGCCACACTCCGCGAGCAGCAAGACGAGCGCGGGAAAGGTGTCGACGCCCTCCGCCGGCGACGCCGCGTGGAACCGATCGTGAAAGTCGGTGTAGAATACCGAGCTGTCGGAGAGCTGGTCGACGAGCCACCGTCCGGTTTCGGCGACGGCCTCCTCGTATCCCGCCGCGGAGAGCCCGCGCGCGCTGAACGCGAGGTCTCGTGGCCAGACGCCACGGAAGTGGCCGCCGGCCTCGAACCCTCGCTCGGCCCGGGTCGCGAGGATCGTCTCGGCCGCGCGCTCGAGCGACCCGTGATCCCGAAACCCGTATCGGCGCTTCTCGACGTAGTGGGCGAGCCGTCGGTGGAGTTCTCGAGCGTAGTACCGGCCGGTCCGAACGGTCTCCATGATCCGTCAAAGGACACGCGTTCGGAAGTGCCGTCCGGCTGTACAGGACGCCGACCCGGGAGTTCAGTTCCCGCCGTGAGCGGTGTCGGTCACGGTACGTACCGGCCGAAAGCGGCGTCCGCTCGGCCATCAACACGCGTCGGCAAGCCGTTCCCGCAACCGAATCCCCTATCAACACGGCGAGCAATACCTCGGGGTATGACAAAGCGGTACGTCTCGCTTCCCGACGAGGCGGAGACGGGAATGCGGGAGTTCATCGACGAGGTCGACCAACGGCTGTCGAGCGACGAGGACACCTGCGCCGTCGTCGAGGACGTCCTGATCGACCTCTCGGGGGATCGCGAGGCCTACGAACGCTGGCAGGCCGGCGAGTCGGTCTCGCCGGCCGAGCGCGTCCGCCTGCAGAGCTACGACCCCTGTAACACCACCCTCGAGAGCGAGTACTACGCCGAGAAGGACGAAGAGCGATTCCGTCGGTCGAAACACCTCCAGTGGCTCTGGCGGCAGTTCGACAGCCTGCCGATCGCGGACAACGTCGAGTTCGCGCTGCGGTTCCGTCGAATGCTCGCGAACCACCTCTTCGAGGAGTGCGGTGACGACTGCCGGTTCTTCAAGGGGATCTCGTTCACGTACGGCCACAACATTACGATCGGGGACAACACCGTCGTCCACGACGACGTCCACCTCGACGACCGCGGGAAACTCACCATCGGCGACCGCGTCTCGGTTTCGGACGGCGTTCACGTCTACAGCCACGATCACGACGTCGTCGACCAGACCGCGGTTCGTAACTATCACACGGTGGTCGAGGACGATGTCCGACTCACGTACGACGCGATGATCCGCGCGGGCTGCAAAGTCGGCGAGAACGCCATCGTCGGCGCGCGCGCCATCGTCCAGCACGACGTTCCCGCCCACCACATCGCCATCGGCATGCCGGCCAAGAGCGTCAAGATCAAACCGGGCTGGGAGGACGCCGCGGTCCCCATCGAGGACGCCGGCGTCAACCGACAGGAACAGCGACGTATCGAGTACGATCTCCCCGACGATCTCGAGGTCTTCGACGAGTTCGGCCGCGATCTCTAATCGGGATCAGCGTTTGCCGACTACAAACGGTCCTCCTGTCACCTCCTGGTGGCATCGTTTTGTATCCACCAACGAACGGTATAGTCGTCCCAGCACGACTCTCTCCCTTCGGTGATGCAGGGAATATCCAAGTGCCTTGAGAACCTATGACATGCCGATGGAGCTCTGGGGCTGGCTCATCGGCTACGTGGTGCTGTTCACCCTCTTACACCTGCTACTGTACTACGTGTATGTGAAGGGGGAGGACGGCGAGAACGCCAGCACACCCAGCGAGGGCACCGGATCGCCGTCGTTTGCCGACCCCGACCGCGCGAGTCCCCACAGTTCGCCCGGCCCCGACCGCTACCCCACCGCGGCGGACGACGTCGACGACCCCGAGGAGTTCGAGGAGAGACAGGAACTCGAGTTCGACGGCGAGACGATTCGGTGTCCACACTGCGGCGCGCGCAACGAGGCCGATCAGACGTTCACCTACTGCTGGAACTGCATCTCGACGCTTCGGCGATGAGGCCGTCGGGGTTAGTCGTCGCGTTCGGACGGCACTGCTTCGATTCGCCGGCAGCTGACGTACGAACGGTCACTATTCGAGAGAGTATATTCAATAGGAACCGGTTTCAGATCGGATCCACTACGTTCAGCTGGTAATGAACGATTACGCTTTTAGTCTCTGAACGCAGAGAGTGACGCGACGACGAACAGGTATGTACAGACAGAACTCCCCGCACGTCTCGCAGTCTCGCTCTCCACCGGTGTATCGCGCGATGCACGACCCGTCCGGTCCGGCGACGCTCAGTACGACAGTCGTTCACGCGCTCTCCGACTGTCTCGACGTCGACGTCACCGACAGCCGACTCTCGCTCTACGACAGCGTCGATCCGGACGCGCTCGACGCCCTCTTTCGACCGCGCCACGACGGCCGCCCGCGACACGGCGGCACGCTCTCGTTTTCCGTTCGCGGTCACTCCGTCACGGTCGACAGCGATGGCGAAATTCTGATCGAACCGCCCGTCCGACGGTAGCGTTCGTCGATTCGACTTTTCGCACTCGTAGGCAGCAGAGATCGTGATGATCGCCGAGGGAGCCGCGGCCGCGATCAGTTTTCGAGTTCGTCCGCGAGTCGCTCGAGGTGGTCCACGCCGACGACGGCGACGACGTCGCCATCGGTGGTCGATCGAAGCTCCTCGAGGCGGTCGATCATACACCGTTCACGGGTCTCGTCGCGGTAAGCGAGCGCGCTGTCGTCGGTCTGGACGCTGTTGAGCAGCGCCTGCACGCCGGCGACGTGCGAGCGCTCGTGGTCGGCCTGGCGTTCCGGCGGATCGTCGTGATCGCAGTCGTACTCGATCGGATCGTCGCAGGTGACGGTCATCGACGTCGCGTGGG
The DNA here is from genome assembly GCF_052040145.1 of Natronorubrum amylolyticum. Taxonomy (NCBI): domain Archaea; kingdom Methanobacteriati; phylum Methanobacteriota; class Halobacteria; order Halobacteriales; family Natrialbaceae; genus Natronorubrum; species Natronorubrum amylolyticum. The sequence goes on along the minus strand of NZ_JBPPFW010000002.1, from coordinate 548,102 downwards.
TCAGCGACGCGGCGACCCGGCAGGTCAGCGCCTCTCGCGTCGCGCCGCCGAGACTCGAGATGACGCGTTTGGCCGTCGACGTCGAAACGCGGTCGGCGATCAGCCGCGTCACGAGCTGGCGCAGGAACGACCAGTTCGGCGCGTCGATGCCGACGACGTCGGCGTCCGGCGCGGCGCGGATCGCCGCGCTCATTTCGCCGCCGAACCGCGGCGGCGCGTCGTCCGAGCCGTCGCGAGCGTAGGCGCGGTAGAGGGGAAGGGCGGCCGTCGGTAACTCGAGAGCGAGCGTGTCGGGTGCGACGGACTCGAGGACGCGCTCGACGCGAGCGATGCTTGCGGGGTGGTCGTGGACGACGCCGAGGAGGAGACAGTTACCCGACGACCCGGCCACCCGCCGACAGAACTGGGCGGTGATCCGGGGGTCGTCGAACGACGCGGCGAAGGAGGGAGATTCGTCCATTGATCGACTGGTAATACGTGACTACCGGCATAACCCTTCTGTTGTCGTCGACTCCTGTCGTCCCCTTTAGACTGGCGTTTTCGGGGGTATGGGGCGCATACTCGCGTGAAAGTGGTGTGTTCGACCGTAACTGTTGGATGGTCTATGGGAACGATTTTGCCGGTTTATTGCTCGCCCGTCCCAGTGGTCGGTACCCGGTCCGAACCGACCCGTCGATCCACGACGAACTGCCCAGCTTCGAATCGGTTCGGCGCGTGGACGGACCGCCGGCTCACCAATGACCGAGGAGACGCTCACCAAAGCCGACGAGGGAAAACGAGTACTGAACGCAGACGGGACCGAAGTCGGCCGACTCGTAGACGTCCACGACAACCGCGGCTACGTCGAACCCGATCCGAGCATCATGGTGATCATCAAAGCGAAACTCGGCTGGGCGACGAAGAGCGAGGACGCCCACCCGCTCGACGAGGGCAGTATCGAATCGATCACCGACGACGCGGTCTACCTTCGGGGCACGCTCACCCACTGAGGCGGTCTGCTGTACCGATTTGCCGAGCAACCGGCGGTGGATCGCTGTCGTTCCGTAACTGACGTACAACAGTCCGTCTGAGAGGTGCTCGCGAATCGGCTCGAGGAGTGATCGCGGAGAATTACTCGTACTCGACGGTCGAATCGCGGAATCGCCAGCCAGGAGATGACGGCTGCGTTCAGACGCCCGTACTGTACCGCAGGATGCCGGCGAAGCCGCCGAAGGCGTTGTAGAGCTGTTCGCCCTTCTCGAAGTCCGTCGAGATGAACTTGGTCTCGGTACCGCGCTGTTCGGCGATCTCGATGAGGTGGTCGATGGCGTCCTCGCGGTCGTCCTCGGACGCCTCGACGTCGGCGCCGCAGTCGGTGCAGCTGTGTGACGGCGTGTTCTTCCGTCGGTCGACGACTTGGCGGTCGGTGTTGCCACACTCGCCGCAGTCGTAGGTGATGACGTCCTTCCGGAGGTCCTCGCTGATCAGGAGCCGATCGACGGCCCCCATCACGAGATTTCGTCGGGTCTGCTCGAAGCCGTAAGTCGCGAGGTCGCCCGCGTTGAGTTGCTTGAAGAACTCCTCCATCTGCTGTTTGTCCTTCATCACCTCGGCGTCGGCCAGCGCCTCCTCGGCGTTGTCGACCAGATCCTTCAGGCCGGACTCGTCGGTGTAGGCGACGTCGAACTTCCCCAAGACCTTGTCCTGGATCTCGTGGTGGAGGTAGTCGCCGTCTAAGAACTCGTCTTTGGTGGGCGAGGGACCGCCGACGAGGATGCCGTCGAGTTCGTGGCGCTTGGCGACGAACAGGTCGTTTGCCATCCCGGCGACCTCCTGGTAGAAGTTGTCGATGGCCTCGAGGCGCAGCCGAGCGAAACGCTGGGCGGACTGGCCACCCTTTCGCTGCTTGCCGGGGACCAGCGAGGAGGCGGACTTGACGGGCTCGATGCGTTTGCCCTTCAGCCAGCCGACGTTCGCCTCGCGTCGGTCGAGGACGATCAGGCCGTAGAGGCCCTTGTCCGCGAGCATGTTCTCGAGGGGCTCCGTCAGGAAGTCCGAGTCGCAGTGATAGCGGAAGGACTCGACGGGCTGTGGCGGGCTCTCGAGGACTCTGGTGACCATCTCGGTTCGGCCGCCGCTGGAGTCGACCGCACCGGAGAACAGGACGAGTCCGTTCTCCGGGGGGAAGGTATCGTAGTACCGGAGTCGATCCTTGATACTCGTCAGCGCGTCCTGGACGGCTGTCCGGGTCTGCTTGGACTTGATGTTGGCCGCCTCGCTGTGCTCCTGGGTGACGTGCTGGACGACGTCACTGATCTGTCTATCGTCGGGCACGTAGATCGTTACGAGCTGTGTCCCGGAGCCGTCGAAGTCCTTGAGATCCTCGATAACCTTCCGGAACTCGTATTTTTTCCGGTCGGATTGCTCCTGCTCGCCCTCCTGGCTCATTGTCCGTACAAAACGGTGCTGTGGGTAAGAATCCTTTGACACACCTGTCGACGTGGTACCGCGTGTCGGGAGAACACGTGGTTGCCAGCTCCAGTCGGATGCGTGTCAGTATCCGTTCGACTGCGAGACACAACTCGCGTGCTGACGTGACGATTTAAGGTGCTCCCGTTCTACAGTCCGCACAGTACTTGAGTATGTCTCACGAGACGGTCTATGCTATTGCGAGCGGGAAAGGTGGCGTCGGCAAAACGACGACGACGGTGAACCTCGGTACGGCCCTCGCGGAGGCCGGCGAGCGCGTCGCTGTCGTCGACGCCGACCTCGGAATGGCGAACCTCGCCGGGTTCGTCAGCCTGTCCCCCGACTCGACGACGCTTCACGACGTGTTGTCCGATGGTGCATCGATCGACGACGCCACCTATCGAATCACAGAGAACATCGTCGCGGTTCCGAGCGGTACCAGCCTCGACGAGTACGCCGACACCTCCCCCGAAGGGCTCAGCGACGTCGTCGCGGAGCTCAGAGACCAGTTCGACTACGTCTTTCTCGACGTCGGCGCGGGTGTCAGCCACGAAACCGTCCTCCCGCTCGGGCTGGCCGACGCGGTCATCCTCGTCTCGACGCCCGAGCCCGCGGCCGTCCACGACTCGAAGAAGACCCTCGAGCTCACGGAACGCGCCGGCGGAAAGGTCGCCGGACTCGTCCTCACGCGAACCCGGCCCGAGAGCGACGTCTCCTACGACGAAATCGCCGCTCGATTGGAGACGCCTCTGCTCGGCACGATTCCCGAGGATCCGGGGGCCCGTGAGAGCGTCTACGCCGGCACACCGCTGGTCGTCTACCGTCCCGACGGGCCGGCCGCCACCGCCTACAAACGGCTTGCAGCCGACCTGGCGGGTATCGAGATCCCGACCACGTCGAACGAATCGAGTGCGACGCCCGACGGCGATCAGCCGACCGACAGTATCAGCCAGTCCGACGACACCGATCCCGACACCGGCGGCTCGAGCGCGAGTTCGACGACCGACGGCGACGAGTCCGGCGGCCGAGAGGCCGCTCACGACGACGTCTCGAGTGCGATCACCGAGGCGGAGTCGGATACCTGAGTGCGGAATCCGGACGTTTCGCTCGGTTTCACGCTCGCGACCGGTCTCGATCATCCAGTAAGGGGTTCCTGTCCGATCGTATCGCCGGGAAGACTGTTAGGAGACAGGCGTCGATGACTATCTCGAGATCACGACATTCCGTACAGTTAGTCTGTACCGAACGGAGTAACGACCGCCATCCGAAGCCGCGTATCACTGATTCGACGCCGACAGCGCGTCGCTCCCGCCGCCTCACCGTTTCTCGTCAGTAGGATCCCATCATCACGCGCCACAGACTGTAACGAACTGATTACTAATCATATCCGTTATCGATGGCTCGACCATGGAGCGACGAAAAATCCTCCTCGGCAGTGGCGCAGCGCTCGCAACCGCACTGGCTGGTTGTTCCGGCAGCGAAACAAGTGACGGATCGGACGACGATGACGACGGCTCCGATCCGGACCCCAACGGAAACGACAAGGAAAACGGTGACGACAACGGCGACCACGACACCGACGGAACCCACACGGACGACGTGCCCGGGTTCGATGGCAAGAAACTGGACGTCGACAGCGACGCGATCTCGGTCAAAGCGATCGACAAGAAAGGCGACAAGCTCGAGATCCTCGTGGAGACGGACATCACCGACCACGAGAAACTGTACGCCGAACTGAAGTCCCTCGCGGACGACCACGACGACGCGATCGTGGATATCGAGGCGTTCATCGCCGAGATCAAGACCGTCGAGTGGATCGTCGAACACAGCGGCACGACGGTCGCCTCGTTCTACGTCAACGTCGACTGGATCGTCAGCTACCTCCAGAACGAACTCTCGAAAGACGAGTTCTACGACAAGGTCAAACAGACGGCCGAGTGACGGAACGCTCGAGCGAACGTCCACGCGGCCCGATACGGCGACTCGACTTTTTCGGACGATGATTCGGCTAGCGACGAGTACCGAACGAACCGGAAGCTGCTGCTACATCGAGCGCGGCGGTTCGACGCCGAGGATCGATAGCGCGTTCGCGACCGTGTGTTTCGAAGCCGCCACGAGCGCGAGTCGCGCCTCGCGAACCTCGGGATCGACGTCGTCGGCCAGCACGGGACACTCCCGGTAGAAGGCGTTGAATCGGTCGGCGAACGTGCGCGTGTAGGTCGCGATCTGGTGGGGTTCGAGATCGTCGGCCGCCTCGTCGACGACCGCCGGGAACCGGGCGATCGTCTCGAGCAGATCACGCTCGGCCTCGGTCGCGAGCAAGTCGGCCTCGAGCGACTCGAGTTCGATATCCTGCGTCGCGAGGCCGGTGTCCGGATCCAGCCCGGCCTCCTCCAGAATCCCACAACAGCGTGCGTGGACGTACTGGACGTACGGCGCGGACTGGGCCTCGAAGTCGAGGGCCTGCTCCCACTCGAAGGTGATCGCCTTCGTCGGCTGTTTGGAGACGATATCGTAGCGGACCGCACCGATGCCGACCTGGTGGGCGATTCGCTCGATATCATCCTCGTCTAAGTCGTCGTCGCGGATGCGGTCGTCCAGTCGGTCCTCGACCTCTTGGCGGGCGCGGTCGATGGCCTCGTCGAGCAGGTCGTCGAGGTCGACGCCGGTGCCGCGACGCGTGCTCATCTTCCCCTCGGGGAGGTTGACGTAGGAGTAAAGCACCTGCTGGAGCCCCGTGGTGTCGTTTCCGAGCAACTCGAGGGCGGACCGGACCTGTTTAGCCTGCAGTTTGTGGTCCTCGCCGAGTACCGTCACTGCGCGGTCGTAGTTGTCGAACTTCCACTCGTGGTGGGCCAGGTCGCGGGTCGCGTAGAGGGAGGTCCCGTCCGAGCGCAGGAAGACGAGGTTCTTGTCGATGCCGTGCTCCTCGAGCTCGAGCTGCCAGGCCTCGTCCTCGTAGACGGCTTCGTCGAGCTCTTTCAGGCGGGCGACGAGATCCTCGGTGTCGCCGTTGCGCATGAACCGCGTCTCCTTGACGAACTCGTCGAACTCCGCGGGCAGGCGTGCGAGACAGCCCTTCATCCCCGAGAGAACCTGATCCACGACCTCGCTGACGCGTTCGTAGGCCGACTCGTCACCGGCCTCGAGCCCCTGCATGATCGACTCGATCTCGGCTTCGGCGGCCTCGCGGTCGGCCTCCGAGGCGTTCTCGAGGTAGGCGTTGCCCTTCCGGTAGTAGCGCACGAGGTCGTACTCGATGCGGTCGCGTTCCGGCTCGCCGTCGAGGTCCGCCTCGTCGAAGGTCTGGTAGGCCCAGGTGAAGACGGCCATCTGCCGACCCGCGTCGTTGACGTAGTAGTGGCGGTCGACGTCGTAGCCGGCGATATCGAGCAGGTTCGCGACGGCGTCGCCGATAATCGGGTTCCGCGCGCGGCCAACGTGGACTGGCCCCGTCGGATTCGCGCTGGTGTGTTCGACGACGACGCGCTCCTCGCGGTCCTCGAGCGCGCCGTAGGATTCGTTCGTACCGGCCGTCAGCGTCTCGGCGAAGTAAGCGTCGCTCGGCAAGAAGTTGAGGTACGGCCCCTGTGTCTGGATCTCGGCGACGTAGGTCAGATCGTCGGCGTCGATCGCGTCGGCGAGCTGTCCGGCGACCTGCGGCGGCGGCGCGCCGGCCTCGCTCGCGAGTCGGAACGCGACGCTCGAGGCGAGCACGCTCTCGACGTCTTCCGGCGGTTCTTCGATCCCGAGGTCGTCCGTCGGGAACTCGAGTTCGGAGAGCGCCCCCTCGAGGGCGGCCTCGACCTCTGCGCGTAAAGAGAGGAACATACCGCCTCGTATTCAGGGCTCGAGTAAAGGAATGTCGGGTTTCGTCTCGCGTCGCCGAGTCAACCGCCCCTGTCTCGAGGTTTCCCGTCACTCAGCAGCGGGATCGTCGGTTATTCCGACCTCGGACCGTCGAACGACAGTTCGGCGGGGAGTTCGGGGTCGGGTTCGGCCCCGTCGGTCGCGAGTTCGGCCTGTACCTTCTCGATTAGCAGGTCGACCGCCATCCGATTCGCGCCTTCGGGGATGATGACGTCCGCGTTCTTCTTCGTCGGTTCGACGAACTGCTCGTGCATCGGTTTGACCGTCCCGAGGTACTGGTCGATCACGCCCTCCAAATCGCGCCCACGGTCGATGACGTCGCGCTCGATCCGGCGCAGGATTCGGACGTCCGCGTCGGTCATCACGTACACCCGCAGATCGAGCATCTCGAGGACGTCGTCATCGTACAGCGAGAGGATGCCCTCGAGCACGATCACATCCGTCGGCTCGACGGTCACGCGCTCGTCCTTGCGGTTGTGGATCTCGAAGTCGTACTGTGGCATCTCGACCGCCTGGCCCATGAGTAGGCTGTTGAGATGTTCCTGCAGAAGCTCCCACTCGAAGGCTGAAGGATGATCGTAGTTGACGTCCGCCCGCTCTTCGAACGCGAGGTGCGAGAGGTCCTGATAGTAGTTGTCGAGCGGGATACGGGTGACCGCTTCGCCAACCGTTTCGGCGACGGTCCGCGAGACGGTCGTCTTTCCGGCCCCCGTCCCGCCGGCGATCCCGATAACGAACGACGGTATGCTCATCGTCCGATGCTGGGTCGGATGGCTATTGAATCCCTTGATCTCGGCTCGATCCGACGGAGACGGTGTAGGTCAGATGACACACTGCACCCTCGCCGAACTATCGCTTGAACCACACCGCAGCCTCGCGGAACCGCTCCTCGTGAATCGGCCGGAACGTCTCGCCAGACGCGTCGAACTCGTCGGGCGACCAGAACCGGGCCGCACTCGCGTCGCTGCCGGCCGTCGGATCGCCCGACGCATCGGCCCGATCCGCGACGTAGTGAACCGTCAGCACGTGTTTGCCCTCCCGCGGCGGCATCGTCGTTGCGTCGAGTAACTCGAGCGCGCCAGGATCGACGACGACGCCGGTCTCCTCCTCGAGTTCGCGGACCGCAGCGGTCTCGGGAGACTCGCCGACCTCCATGTGGCCGCCGGGGATCGTCCACTCGCCGACGCCCGGCGGCACGGCTCGTTCGACACAGAGCACCGCAGGGACTTCGGCCGATCGGTCGACGACCGCGACGCTCGCACAGGGGACCGGGTTGTGCCAGACTACGTCTCCGCAGGTCGGACAGCGCTCTCGCTCGCGGCCGTCGAACGCGGTCGTCTCGAGAGACGTACCACAGTGGGGACAGAACTCGGCTGGACGGCTGACCATCTACCGTGGTTTCCGCACCGGGGGTATCAAAGCGTTTTCAATCCGGGACCGATCAACGAGCCGAGAGTTAGAGCGTTTTGAGTCCGCTGCCGGTCAGCGGCACGACGACGTCCGCGTCGTCCTCGAGGACGCCCAGCTCTCGGTACTCCTCCAGCGCTGCGGGGGCGACCGCACAGGTGGGTTCGACGTAGAAGCCGCCCCGATGGAGTCGATCGAGCGCGCTCTCGACGGGATCCGAGCCGAGCGCGATGGCGTCGCCGTCGGTCGCCTCGATGGCGGCGAGAATTTCGTCCTTTCGGGCGGGCTTTTCGATCCTGATGCCGTCAGCGATGTCGGCGCCGTCGGCACCGTCGGCGTCCCCCTCGGTCTGCCGTCCGTCGAGTTCGTCGACGATGGGGGTGTATCCCGTCGCTTGTGCGCCCAGCAGCCGGGGCATGCCGTCGACGATACCGGCCTCGTTGAGCAGGGAGAAACCGCGGTACGCGCCGAGAAAGAGCGTCCCGTGGCCGACCGGGAGCACGACCGCGTCCGGGACGGTCCAGCCCTGCTGGGCGGCGATTTCGAACGCGAACGTCATCGTGCCCGCGTAGAAGGCCGGGTTCCAGGCGTGGCTTGCGTACCAGCCTTCGCCGGACTCGACGGCGTCGATACAGGCATCGGTCACGTCTTGGCGGTTCCCGTCGATCCGAACCGGGCGTGCGTCGGCCCGCTGAATCGTCATCAGCTTCGACTGCTTGACGTCCGCCGGGACGTAGATGTCCGCCTCGATGCCGGCGCGAGCCGCGTAGGTCGCGATGGCGGCTCCGGCGTTCCCCGAGGAGTCCTCGATGACCTTGTCGACGCCGAGTTCGACCGCTCGAGAGAGCGTCGTCGTCGCCCCGCGGTCCTTGAACGAGCCCGTCGGGAAGACGTACTCGAGTTTGAACTGAGCGTCCCACTCGGGAGCCTCAACGAGCGGCGTAAAGCCCTCGTGGAAGGTCACGTGTTTCTCGATGGGCAGGAACTCGAAAAACGTCCAGAGCCCCTCGGTGGTATCCAGGCTGTGCAGTGGAAGCGGGTCGCCCTGTGGATGTGGCCGCTCGGTGAACTCGAGGGCGTGGCCGCAGTTACAGCGCCACGGCTCGTTCGGTCCCGCTTCGTAGACGATGTCGCAGTTCGGACAGGTGAGATCTGCAGGCATGTTAGTAGTCGTCGATGTCGGTGGCGACGGAGCAGACGTACTCGCCCGTCGCGACCTGCGGCAGTCGTCGCGTGCGCCAGAGAATACCGGCGCTGTCGGCCGTCACCTCGGCTTTCGGTTCGCCGAAGGGGGTCGTCACCTCGAACAGTGTCTCGCCGCCGCGGACCCGGTCGCCCAGCTCCTTCCGGAACGAGACGAGTCCACCGCTCGGTGCACCGTACTGTTCGAACCCGCGAGCGCGGGTCTGCTCTTCGATGTCGACGCTCCCGTCGAGAAAGCCGTAGTGAGTGAGGACGTTGAAGACGCCGTCGACCCCCTTCTGGATGCTCGCCTCGTCCCAGCCGACGGCTCCGCCGAGTTCGGGATCGACGGTCGGGACCCCCTCGTCCGGTGCCGCACGGGCGAGTTGGCCGTCCGGCCCCTTCTGATCTAAAATGTGCCCACAACCGAACACCTTCGCCAGTTCGAGACAGTCCTTGTGGAGTCGGTGGCGTTTGCCACAGCGAACGCGAACCTCGTCGATCATTCGGCTGGTCGATCCCTGGTGGAGGTCGAGAATCAGGTCGGCTCGCGTCGCCGCCTCGTACGTCGCGGCCGCGATCCGCTCGCTCGAGGTGCCGGTCTCGTTGCCGGGATAGGCCCGGTTCATCTTCGTGTCGTCGATTGGGTTGCGGTGTTCGGCGATCTGAAACGCGTGATAGTTGACGATCCCGGTGATCAGGATCGTTCCCGCGAGCTCCGACGGATCGAGTTTCGGAACGACGCGCTGGATCACGCCGATCCCGTTGAGTTCGTCACCGTCGCTCGCCGCCTGCATGTACAGCGTCTTTCCCGGCCGTTCGCCGTTGATTACGGCGACCGGCAGACCGAACGGTGACCCATCCCGGGTCTCCCCCACCTCGAGACGGCCCGTATCGATCTCGCCGGGATCAGCGCTCGCCGTTCCGAGCGTCGTCGTCATGTGCCTGCAGACGGACCCGTTCGTCTTTATTGGTTCGGTGTCCACCAGCAAGCACTGGGTTCGAACGGCCGTCGTTCTCCAAAAATAGCTGTCACTTCGTCTCGGCTCGGCCGACGACGAGAGCGGGCGGTCTGCGAGGAGACGCGTTCGACACCCTAGAGGAACAACCGGAAGTAGTACGGACTCAGGAAGCCCTCGATGACCGCCGCGATCGCGAGCAGGATGCCGACGCCGACGAGTACCCAGAACGCGCGCTCGAGCGCGTCCGCGAACTCGGCTCGCGTCGCCCGCCCTCGGTACGCCCGCCAGCTGATCCGGCCCAGCCAGATGCCGACCGCCGTCGCGATGAAGATCGCCGGAATCTCGAAGATGCCGTGGGGGATCACGAACGCGAGAAGCTCCATCGGTTCCGCTTCGGTCCGACCGTAGACGCCCATGAACACGCCGTTGAACAGCAGCGAGGCGACCGCCGGGAGGACGAGCGCGACGCCCGAGAAGGCCGTCGTCAGCGCGACCATCCAGTTGTTCCCGAAGAACTCGAGCGCCGCCGCCGGCGGAATGTGGCCCTCGAGACGGGCCGAAATCGACGTCTCGACGGTCCCGGCCAGCGGTTCGGCGGCCTCCCAGCCGACCCAGAAGCTGGCGAACGCGAGGACGACGACGAGCGCGTGCGTTCCGGGCGTCGCGCGGACGAACGCGACCATCTCGTCCCAGCCGCGCCGAGCGCCCGCCCGGAACTGCCCGAGAACCGATCGCTCGGGCTTCGCCGGCGGTCGCAGGCGTCCGCGGTAGTCGTTGTAGAGGGCCGTCTTCAGGAGGTCGAGGAAGGGGAAGACGAGCAACGCGGTGACGAGCGACGTGAACGCCATCACGTCGACGAGCAACAACACGCCCGAGACGGCCGAGATCGCGAGCATCGTTCCGAGCGAGACGGCGTAGTAGAACCCCGCCCCGACCGGCCGAGCGCGGACGAACGCGAGAGTGTTGGAGAGCGAGCCGAGCGCCGTCGCGTCGTCGACGACGACGGCGACCGGTGCGAACGCGAACACCGCTCGAACGGCCGCGAGCGCGACGAACAGGACGAGCACCGCCACGAGCGCGATCAGCCCAGCGACCACCCCCGCACCGGTCGCCGCCAGCGCGATCACGGCGACGATGGATACCATCGTCCCGATCGTGAGTAACACCGCGATCCACGCCAGGAACTCGAGTACGTACAGGCCGAGAAATCGCAGCCAGTAGCGGCGCGCGCCGGCGATACCGGCCGTCAGGCCCCGCTTGTCGATCAGCCGGGCGCTACAGGCGGTGAGCTGTCCGGCGCTGACGATCGGGAGGAGGACGAGAAACAGCAGGACCGACAGTCCGATCGTCACGAGGATGAGCACGGCTATTCCGGGCGTGAACACCTGCTCGAAGACGGGTTCGAAGCCGCTCACCCACTCGTCGAACGCCTCCTGGTCAGCGTCCGGATCCGGCGGCTGGCTGTCGATTCCGTGCAGTTGGTCCTGAATCGTCGCGAGTCGGCCGGTGGTCTCGAGGTAGACGAATCCGACGGCGATCGCGAGAAACGGAACGAGACGGACGATGGCGGGGACGGCAGCCCCGAGCAGGTACCACGGGAGAAGATCCGACGGCCGGCGACGGAGCGCGGCGATAGCGGCAGTGACCGAGTCAGAGAGGGACATACGGAGACATTGTTCGTCTATCAGATAAATGAACCTCTATCGGTCGGGGGTGGAGGACAGTCGCGTTACGACACCGTCGAGAGGCCAGTCGTCGATCCGCGGCTCAGTTGAACGTCCGGTCGTCGAACGTATCGCTCGAATCATCGTCCGAACTCCCGCCCGAGAGTCGCGGGGTGAATCCGCCGGTGAGGATGACCGAGACGACGACCAGCGCGGCCGAAAGGACGACGAAATCCGCGCTCGGATCGTAGCCCGCGAGACCGGCACCGGTCGAGACGACGAAGATGGCGACAGTGAAGACGATGGTCGCGAGGAGTCCGATAACGACGATTCCGACGACGCTAGCCAATAGCCCCCTCAGTATGCGGCGAATCGATGACATTCGTTGGAGGTCGATTGTCCTCGAGCGAACGTAATTTTTGTGACATCGATCTCGAGTCGGAAACACCGCCACTCGACCGCTTACGGCGTCGAAAACCCACTGTGAGGAGGGACGCCGTCAGCTGAAAACGGGAGCAGTAGCTGAGAACGAGGGGAGACGGGGAGAAATGTGACGGTGGGCGAGGCGGATCACGATCAGCCGAGGAGATACCGCAGTTGCGGTACCCGCTCGACGATCGGGTGCTGTTCGATGTAGCGGTCCACGCCGAGGATCCGACCGGCCGCCAGCGCGCCCAGGGTCAGGAAGACCGCGGCGTAGACGAGTTGGTCGTTGACCAGCCCGCCGGCGACGTCCCAGCTGCCGAAGTAGAACAGGACCATCTGGGTCGCTGCTCCGAGCGCGGCCAGCCGAACGAAGACGCCGGCGATCAGCGCGAGGCCAATGAGCACCTGCGTGACCGGGACGATCACGTCGATCGCTCCCATCAGCGCGGCGCTCTCGGCCATCGTCCCGAAGAGTCCGCTCGCCGGACTCGCCGGATCGACGTTCGCGAGGTAGCCGTGGGCGCTGAACTCACCGGTTACCTTTCCCCAGCCCGCCGACAGCATCACCCAGCCCATCAGCAGTCGGAGACCCAGAATCGCCCACGCGCTGAGGTGGTGCGGTCGCCCCTCGAGCGTCACGCCACCGAGGCGGCTTTCCAACCGATTAACCGCAGTCGTTGTCATTGTCGGTCACCTCTTACAGCTAAAGAGAGGCTGGCTAGTTACTTGAATCCGAATTACAATTCCTGTTATATGGGGATGGCGCCAATACATACCACTATATAGAGGGTCTATATACGGTTGCCACGGTTCCGCTGTGCCGAAGCTTACGTCGCGCGACGGCGTACGGGCGGATATGGTCACGACGCTCTCTGCGGATCGACTCGCGGAACTCATTGACAACGGCGCGGCGTTCACCCTCGTCGATACCCGTCCCGAAGACAGCTACGAGGCCTGGCACATCTCCGGGGCGCTACACTTCCCGTTCGGTCCCGAGGAGGAACTGGACGGCCGCCTCGAGGAGTTCGAGGACCTGGTTGGCGACGCCGACCGGGTGATCACCACCTGCGCGAAGGGGATCTCCTCGGGGAATCTGGCAACCCAACTCGAGTCGGCCACCGACGCCTACGACCTCCAGACCGTCGAGGGCGGGATGAAGGGCTGGAGCGGGGTCTACGATCACGTGACGATCGACACCCGCGACGACGAGCTGACGATCGTCCAGATCCAACGACGCGCGAAGGGCTGTCTGGGCTACGTCGTCGGCTGTGATGCGACGGGCGAGGCCGTCGTCGTCGATCCGACCGGTGACGTCGACGAGTTCGAGGTCGCCGCCGAGGAGGCCGGACTCTCGATTACGGGGGTGATCGACACGCATGTCCACGCCGATCACGTCTCCGGCGGCCGTGACCTCGCGGATCGCCTCGAGGCTCCCTACTACCTCGGTGCCCGCGCCGCCGAGCGCGGCGTCGAGGTCGAGTTCACGCCCCTCGAGCGAAACGAGGTACTGGACGTCGGCGACCTCGCGGTCAAGGCCGTGGTCGCGCCGGGCCACACCAGCGAGATGATCAACGTTCTCGTCGACGACGCGGCGCTGCTGACCGCCGACACCCTGCACGTCGATTCCGTGGGCCGGACGGAACTCGAGTTCAGCGACGACCAAGGGGAGCGCGGAGCCCGGATGCTCTACGAGACGCTGCACCGCACCCTGCTGGCCGAACCGGAGGGGATCACCGTCCTGCCGGGACACGTCACCGTCACGGCAGAGGGCGAGTTCGAACACGGGTCGCCGGGTGAACCGATCGCGACCACTGTTCGCGACGCGCGGACGGGGATCGACCTGCTCGGACTCGAGGAGGACGCCTTCGTCCAGCGAATGGCCGACGCTGGCGAGAAGCCCGCGAACTACGAGGAGATTATCGACCTGAATCGCGGGGTAACGGAGCGTCCGCCCGAAGAGCGGGTCGAACTCGAGTTAGGGCCGAACAACTGCTCGGCCTGAGTCGAGGGGCGACACTAATTACGCGAGCGAGTGTCGCCATGGTCGGGCGCGTCTCTGTCCGAGAGACGACTCGAGCGGACCGTATCCGGAATAGCCAACGCGCCTGAGAATTGGTTATGTAGTATCGTGTCATAGAGACCCACGGTGAACCGCAATGCAAACAACAGCGATACACCAGGTCGAGTGCCCGGAGTGTGCGACCCGTTCAAGTATTTCACTCCCCAGTGACGACGTCGAACCGAAACCCAGTCGCTCCGTCGCAGCGTTCGGCGAACAGACGAAAGTGACGTGCTCGAACGGACACACCTACTGGGTACAGTTCTGCTAGTCTTCCCTTTTTGAAGCTCCGTTCAGACGACGCGTAGAGCGCCGCCGCGTCACCGCGAGTAGGTCTCGAGTTCGGTGATCCGACCGTCCTCGAGATCGAAGAAGTCCGCGAACTCGAACAGCACTCGCTCGCCGTCGCGGACGCGTCCGCGGGCCGCGGCCCGTTCACCGTCGGCGACCACCGCCTCGAGTTCGTGACTGGTGTCGGGATTCGGTCGGTCCTCGCGCATGAACCGGACGAACGACTCCCGGTCCTCGAACGTCCGGTCGGGCCGTCGCTGGACGAACTCGGGCGCGAGGACGTCCTCGAGGACGTCGTACTCGTGGCGATCGAGCGCGTCGTAGTACTGCCGAACGAGGGGTTCCGGGTCCATACAGCGACCGTTTCGGTGCGACAGGCAAAAGGGTACAGTTCGATCGACTGCTCGCGGGCGGGTTCGAGACGATCGGTTCGGGAAGCTATCAACTGCGTTACTGTAAGCCGTTTCAGCGAACGCTTACAGGCGCGTGTGTCGACGACTCATACATGGCAACGACGGACGACTTTCGGGCGGCCGTGTCTGTGGCCGACCTCGAGGAAACCGGACGCGAACTGGTGAGCATCGACGGGACGCCGCTGGCCGTGTTCCATCACGAAGGCGAGATCCGCGCCGTGAACAACCGCTGTCCCCACATGGGGTTCCCGCTGGTCGAGGGTACCGTCGACGACGGGATCCTCACCTGCCACTGGCACCACGCGCGGTTCGAACTCTCCTGTGGCGACACGTTCGATCCGTGGGCCGACGACGTGCAGACTTACCCCGTCGAGATTCGGGACGACACCGTCTACGTGAATCCGAACCCGCCCCGCGAGCTGCCGCCGGCCGAACACTGGACCGAGCGCCTCGAGACCGGCCTCGAGGAGAACCTCCGACTCGTCGTCGCGAAGTCGACGATCGGCCTGCTCGACGCCGGCGTCGACTATCGGGAGCCGATGGCGACGACGCTCGAGTTCGGAACCCGATATCGGGAGTCGGGCTGGGGCTCCGGGCTGACGATTCTGGGCTGCATGGCGAACGTGATCGACGACCTCGCACCCGAGGACCGAAAGCGAGCGCTGTACACCGGCGTCCGGCACGTCGCAAGCGACTGCGCTGGCGAACCGCCGCACTTCGACCAGCCGTCGTTCTCGACCGAAGACGTCGCCTTCGACCGACTGAAGTCGTGGTTCCGCGACTGCGTCGAGGTTCGGGACCGCGACGGGGCGGAACGCTGTCTCCGTACCGCGGTCGCGTCGGGCCGGTCCGACGCCGAACTCGCCGAACTCCTCGTCGCCGGCGCGACCGATCACCCCTACCTCTCGACCGGCCACGTCCTCGACTTCGCCAACACGGCCTTCGAGAGCCTCGACCACGCCGGTTGGGACCACGCCGACCAGGCGCTTGCGAGCCTCGTCGAACCGCTCGTCACCGCCAGCCGCAGCGACGAGCGATCGTCCTGGCGACAGCCGGTGGATCTCGTCGCGCTGCTCGAGGACGTCTACGGCGGCGACGTGAGCGAGACGAGCGGTCTCGAGGAACTCGTGCGGGAAGGGGCGGACGAAACGTGGACCGTTCCGGACGACTTTCAGGACACCCTGCTCGGGGACGAGCCCGAAGCCGTCGTCGACGCGCTCGCCGACGCCGTTCGGGAGGGAGCGACGGGCGAGGCGCTCGCCGCCGAAGTCGCCCACGCCGCGGCCACGCGCGTCGCCCAGTTCGGCACCGCGAACGAGTTCAGCGACTGGAACACCGTCCACCACACGTTCACGTACGCGAACGCGGTCCACCAGTTCGCCCAACGGACGGACGCCGTCGAGTGCTACCGCGGCGTCTTCGACGCCGCGATCAACGTCTACCTCGATCGGTTCCTCAACACCCCGCCCGCGCCGATTCCGGCGGCCGGGGACAACGAGACCGGCCGCGAACCGGACGCGATACTCGAGGACCTGTTGGCGACGTTCGACACCGAAGGCGAGGTGAACGAGGCCGGCCGACTCGTCGCCGAGTTCTTCGACTGCGACGGCGATGCCGCGGCGCTGAAACGGACGCTTGGCCACGGACTACTGCGCGAAGATTCGGGCTTTCACACGCTACAGAACCTCGAGGCGGCGTTCCGACAGTTCGATCTGGCGGACGCAGGCGAGCGCGACGAAGGGACCGAGGGCGTCGAGTCGACCGTCGACCGCGAGCGACGACGGCGCGTGCCGATGATCGCAACCGCTCGCTACATGGCGGCACACTTCCCGACGCGTCGGGAGGCCGAGCAGACGTTTACCATCGCCTCGCGGCTCAACCGCGGCGAGGCGATTCACGAAGAAAACGAGTAGGTGGTCGAAGCCTCAGTCGCTGCTGATCGTCCCACCGCCGTCGGGACCGTAGCGCGAGTCGTCGTCGTACCGAACGCACTTCGCGGTCTGGTCCGGCTCCACCTGATAGGTCTCGATCGTTCCGCGCTCGCAGGGGGTGGCGAACTCGGTCTCGAGACGGTCTCGAGCCGCTTCGCGGTCGCCTGCGGTCGCCGTCTCGAGCACGTCCGCGAGCACGCGTTCGGCGTCGGCATCCGTTAGCCGGGCCGGGATGTCGTAGGAGTCGCGGATCGCTTCGGGGGTTTTGTCCGCCGTGTCGTCGACGAACGTCACGTCGTCGCCCAACAGGTCGTAGCGGAAGTTCGCGACCGCCCGCCAGTGGTCTTGCTCCATCTCGTAGCCGTCCGGCTGGACGAGTTTCGGACAGCGCGGGTGGAATCGGCAGCCGCTCGGGACGTCGATTGGGTCCGGAACCTCGCCGACGAGTTCGATTCGCTCGCGCTCTTCGGTGGGGTCGATCCGCGGCACCGAGGAGACCAGTGCCTGCGTGTAGGGGTGTTTCGGATCGTTGATGATTTGGTCCGCCGGCCCGACCTCGACCAGTTCGCCGAGGTACATGATGCCGATCCGGTCGCACATGTGCTTGAGCAGGGAGAGGTCGTGACTGATGTAGACCGCCGTCAGCCCCAGCTCCGTCTGCAGCCGCTTGAACAGATCGAGGATGCTCGCCCTGATCGAGACGTCGAGCATGCTCGCCGGCTCGTCGGCCAGCAGGAACGACGGCTCGAGGGCCAGCGCGCGAGCGATGCCGACGCGCTGGCGTTCGCCGCCGCTCAGCTCGCTCGGATACTCGTGTGCGTAGGCCTCGGCCGGTCGCAGCCCCGCCTGCTCGATGGTCTCGTAGACCCGCGCGTCGCGCTCTTCGGCCGTGCCGATATCGTGGACGTCGAGCGGCTCCTTGACCCACTTGTAGACCGTAAACCGCGGATTGATCGACTGGTAGGGGTCCTGGTGGATGATCTGTGCTTCCCGACGGAACTGGTTCAGTTCGCTGCCGCTCGCGTCGGTGATCTCCTTGTCGTCGAAGTAGATTTTTCCACCCGTGGGCTCGATCAACCTGATTGCACTCTTGCCGAGCGTCGTTTTTCCACAGCCGGACTCGCCGGCGAGGCCGAACGCTTCTCCCTCGCGAATCCCCAGCGAGACGCCGTCGACAGCCTTGACTGCCTTGTTGCTCTCGCCGTGGAGGAGCCGCGAGACGATGCCGCTGTTGACGGGGAAGTGTTTCTCGAGGTTCTCCACCTCGAGTTTGTACGTTTCGTCCGTCTCGGTCGCCGAGTCGTACTCGAGGGCGTCAGTCATCGGACTCCACCTCGGCTGTCGCTCGATCCGCGTTGGGATCGTCGGGCCGACCGATATCCTGCTCGAGCCAGGTTTCTTTCTTTCCAGCTTCCGTCTGTAGGAGCTCGACTTCGTCAGCGCGGTGACATTCGACCTCGTGACCGTCGCCGTACGATTCGGGTTCCGGCGTCACCTCCCAGCAGGCCTCTTCGGCGAACGGACAGCGCGGAGCGAATCGACAGCCTTCACCCGGATCGACGAGTTCAGGTGGCGTACCCGGGATGGAGATCAGTTCCTGATCGTCGTCGTTGATGTCCGGAAACGCGTTCCGGAGACCGAGCGTGTACGGATGGCGCGGGTTCGTGATAATCGTCTCGGCGTCGGCGATTTCGATGATGCGACCGCCGTAAACCACGGCGATGCGGTCGCAGGTCTCGCTGACGACCGACATGTCGTGGGTGATCATGATCATCGCGCTGTTCAGCTCTGTTTGCATCTCTTTGATCGTCTCGAGGATGCGGTCCTGGATCACGACGTCAAGGGCCGTCGTCGGCTCGTCTGCGAGCACGAGCGACGGCGAGAGCGCGAGTGCGAGCGCGATCATCGCCCGCTGGGCCATCCCGCCGGAGAACTGGTGCGGGTAGTCGTCGACGCGGTCGGGTTCGATTCCGAGTTCGTCGAACAGCGATCGTGCCCGTTCTCGAGCCTCGGCTTTCGAAGTGCCGTCCTCGTGATACCGGATGACCTGCACGATCTGCTGGCCGACGGTATAGACGGGGTCGAAGCCGTTCATCGCGTTCTGGGGAATCATCGAGATTTCCGACCAGCGGATCTGTTTGCGCAGCTCCGAGTCGGTGAGCTCCGTGATTTCGGTGCCGTCGAACGCGACGGAGCCGTCGACGATTTCGGCGTTGTCGGGCAGCAGGCGGATGATCGACTTGGCGAGCGTCGTCTTTCCGCTGCCGCTCTCGCCGACCAGTCCGACGGTCTCACCCCTTTCGATCGAGAGCGACACGTCGTCCGTCGCACGGACCCAGCCGTCCTCGGCCCGATAGTACGTCTTCAGATTGGTGATATCGAGTAGCGTCATTCTTGGTGTCTAAGTTCGGGGTTGACCACTTCTTCGAGCGTGCGACCGATGAAGAACACCGACATCACGAACAGCATGATGCAGATGCCGGGTGGGAAGACCCACCACCAGGCCTCGCGGATGGCATTTGCGGTGTACACGTTGTAGATCATCTCACCCCACGAGAGCATGTTCGGATCGCCGAAGCCGAGGAACGAAAGGCTCGCCTCGGCGATGACCGCCCAGCCGACCGCGAACGCCGCGTACAGGAATGTCAGCGGCAACACGTTGGGGAGGATGTGTCGATACATGATTCGCAGGTGACCGGCACCGATGGCCTGTGCGCTCTCGACGTAGGGCCGTTGCTTGTGACTCAACACCTGCGAGCGGATCACGCGGGCCGTCGATCGCCACAGAATCAACACGATCGCAACGATGATGTTGACGAGACTGTTGCCGAGAATCGCCACGAGAACGATCGCGAACGGCAGGAACGGAACGCCGTAAACGATGTCGGTAATCCGCATCAGGACGTCGTCGACCCAGCCGCCGAAGTAGGCGCTGACGAGGCCGACGTTGGTTCCGATGAAGACGGCCATAAACGCCGCGAGGCTCCCGACGAGGAGCGTCACGCGAGTGCCGGCGATCACCTGTGAGAGGACGTCGCGGCCCATGTCGGTCGTCCCCAGCGGGTGGGCGGCCGACGGAGACTCGAGACGGCCGCCGACGGCTCGCTCACCCGGATCGTGCGGTGCAATCCCCGGGATCGTCAGATTGAGGAACTCGATCGTGGTCGGCCGAGCGAAGATGCCGATCACGAGGAACACGAACAGCGTGGCCAATCCGATCTGGCCGAGCCTGTCGCCTTCGAACACCTCGAGTTTGGTTCGGACGTAGTCGATCCCGTTGCCGATGGTGCTTGCCGCGTTGTCGATTGGAGACGTCGTGCCAGTGCTCATTCGTACTCAACCCTCGGATCGAGGTAGACGTAGGCCAGGTCGGCGACGAAGTTCATGAGGATCACGACCGATCCCATGAGGAAGAACGCCGCCATCGCGACCGGGTAGTCGTTGTTGTTCACCGCACGAACCATCTCGCGTCCCATGCCGGGCCAGTTGAACACCGTCTCGATGACGACCGAACCGCCCATCGCAGCGCCGGTAGCGATCGCCGCCACGGTCACGATCGGGAGGATCGAGTTCCGTGCGGCGTGCTTGTACAGCACGGTCCGCTCCGGAAGCCCCTCCGCCTTCTTGATCTCGATGAAATCGGCGTTGAGGACGTCGAGCATCGTACTCCGCATCAACAGGGTCGGCGTCGCCAGATAGACGATCGCCCCCGTCAGTGCCGGGAGGAAGAGGTGTCTGAGGAAGTCGAGCGAACCGTACCTGGCGACGAAGCCGCCACCGAGTTCGCCGCCGGTCGTCCGCATCCCACTCGAGGGGAACCAGCCGAGCCAGAAGACGAACACCGAGAGGAGCACGATGCCGACCCAGAACTCCGGCGATGAACGGGCCATCAGCGTCACGATGATCCCGCCGCGTTCGAACCGCGAGTTGCGCCACCAGCCCATAAGGGCGCCGAACGTAACCCCGATGAGGTATGCGAAGACCAGTGCTGTCCCCATCAGTACGATCGTGTTCATAAACCGGATGAGGATGATATCGGTCACCGGCTCACGGTAGATGAACGACTGGCCGAAGTCGCCGGTGAGCAGTTGTCTAATGTACTCGACGTACTGGACGTACAGCGGCTGATCCAGCCCGAGTTCTGCGATCCGCTGCTCGCGCTGTTCCGGGGTCATCCCGTCGAGGATGAACATCGAGGTCGGATCGCCGGGCATCATCCGGAAGAGAACGAACAGGAGCGTAAAGAACGCCCAGAAGGTGACGATAAGCTGGAGAAACCGTCGGACGACGTACTCCCTCAGTCCCATCGCACCTTCTCCCCCTTGGTTGTCAAATATGTCATAGTATTGCAGTCAAATACGCTTGTAACGGTCGATCTGTACTGGTTACTGATCTGCGCCGTAGTGGAGTCGTCCGTCGTCGTCCCAGCCGTAGCCACCTTCGGCCAGTTCCTCTCTGGCAGCGGTGAGGTCCTCGTAAAACTCCTCGACGTCGGGGTTGTGCCAGAACTCGTTGTGTTCGGAGATCGTCGAGTGTGTCACCGTCCCCATGCCGTCGCGAACGAACTCGACGTACTCCTCTTTCGGCACGCCGTACGACAGTGCACGTCGAAGGTGACGGTCGTCGAACGGCTCACGACGCATGTTGTAGGCGATCTTGACGTAGCCGATGTCTTCGAACTCCGCGAGATCGAGATCGTCGTCGTCCCTGACGCGGTCGACGGCCGTCGGTTGCGGGACCGTTCCGACCATATCCAGCTGTCCCGATTCGAGGTCGCCGATGAGCTGTGCGGTGTTCGAGCCGGGGATCCGAATGAAGTTGTCGGCATTCGGCGTCTCGAAGTGATCGTCGAACGCCTCGAGCTGCAGTTCCGACTGGCGCTCCCAGTCGACGAACTGGAACGGTCCGCTGCCGATCCAGTTTTCGTCCTCGAAGTCGGCGAGATCATCCGGATCGACGTCGCCCCAGATGTGTTCCGGGAAGATGTACACCTGGCCGAGGACGTTGGCCGTAAACGGTGCGTACTGTTCGTTCAGGTGGAACGTGATCTCGTTTCCGGAGGTTTCGATCTCCTCGATGTTGTCGACGAGCGAGCCGTAAGTCGGCGAGTCGGCGTACAGCTCGTACGTGAACTCGACGTCGTCGATCGTGAGGTCCACTCCGTCGTGGAAGGTCACGTCGTCGCGGATCTCGACGGTGTAGGTCATACCGTCGTCTTCGATCTCGGGATCGTCCGCCGCGAGCCACGGCGTTGGGAGCCCGTCCTCACCGATCCGGAACAGCTGGTCGTAGATGAGGCGGACGAACTGGCGGTCCGGCGTCGCCAGGTCAAGCATCGGGTTCAGCGAGTTGATCGCTGCGGGATAGCCAAAGCGGACCGTATCACTGCCGACCGGCGTCGCCGAAATCATGTTCCAGAACGAGTTGAGCCCTTCACCCAGCGTCGGTTCGATGTCGGTGACTCGAGCGCTCGCGTACGGGTGGTAGCCGCCTTCGTTCGCGATGTACGTTCGGGGTTGATCCCGAGCGATAATCTCTTGGGCTTCGTAGACGGTTTGCTGGCGTTCGTCTTCGTCCGGCTGTGTCACTTGCAGCTCCGCCAGTTCGTCGTACTCGTCGTTTGCGTACCCCGGCGTGTTTCGACCACCCTCTTGCGTGTTCGCGGAGTGGTGCATGTCGTATATAAACGTGTGAGGGTCGATCCGTTCCGGCGTCCCACCCCACCCGAGGAGTGACGCGTCGAAGTCCTGCTGTACGACTGCCTGATCGACGTGAGCACCGAACTCGAGTTCGTCGAGGTCGACCTCGAAACCGATCTCTTCCCAGTTTTCAGCGATCATCGAGGCGAGTTCGTTTCGGAACGGGTTGACGCCTGCAGTCGGTGCAAGCAAGTGAATCTCCGGAACTTCGTCGGCGAGCTCCTCTGCACCTTCGACGTCCGTTCCGTCGTCCGTGCCGAGACAGCCGGAAATGCCCATCGTGAGTCCGACGACTCCCCCAATCCCCGCACCTTTCAATAACGTTCTCCGTGATGTGTTGTTCGCTGCCATTCTACCCCAATAGGTCTTTACCGATACTATATAAATCTCTCGTAGAAGATATACAATTGGAATCATTACAGCAGATATTTTGAACAGGCAGCCAACAATTAGGTGCACAACTCGTCATTGCGTTATCACATCATAAATCACGTACGACGGCTGTCTCGAGGAAAACCGCTTTTATAGTGGGGCGTCACTGAAACCGTGTGGAGTGTCACGTCTACTACGAAGGCGACGACGATCCGAAGAAGTGCACCGCGCGTCGCCTCGAGAAGTTCGATAAGGCCACCCTCTACCGACGGATGGAACAGGTGCCCTACGGCGTCGTCCTCAACCCCCACGCCGACCAGGCGCTCTCGCCGGCCGACGTTGCGGACGGACTCGGAACGGTCGTCGCGCTCGACTGCTCGTGGGAGTCCGCCGAAGCCGCCTCGTTCCGAATGAACGGCGTTCACCGGGCACTTCCCTTCCTCGTCGCCGCGAATCCGGTCAACTACGGCCGGCCGTTCCGGCTCACCACCGTTGAGGCGCTGGCCGCCGCCTGCTGTATCTTCGACGCGTACGACCGCGCCGAGGACCTCCTCGAGCCGTTCCGCTGGGGCGAGACCTTCCTCACGCTCAACGAGGAACCCTTGCGACGTTACAGCGAGTGCGCTGACTCGAGCGAGATCGTCGCGGTACAGGACGACTATCTGGCCGACGAGGAGCCGAGCGACGAGCTGCCAGACGAGGACGCGACGGACGAGTAGAACGCGGCGGACGGCGAACAGGCACTCCCGTTCTCACACCGATCTCGAAGGTACCCAGTCGCAGGACCACAGCGGTTATATGTGCGACCGGTCAACGATCGGTATGGCCAGTTTCGACGCCGCGGAAAAACGAACGCTCGAGAAGATGATCTGCATGCGCTGTAACGCCCGCAACTCACAGAAGGCCAAACGCTGCCGCAAGTGTGGCTACGCGAAGCTTCGACCGAAAGCGAAAGAGGCCCGCGCGGCATAATCGACCCGGTCGCAAACGCCTTTTCAATTCTATCCATTTCGCCCAGCGAGAGCGCTCAGTCGGTGGTAAACGGTGTCTCTTCCAGTTCGGCACAGCTGTCGAGCAGCGTCGTCAGACGGGCTGACGGCTGTCGATACCGAACCGTCCCGCTTCGGCGGTCGTACTCGACGATATCCCTCGCCGTGAGCTTCGGCAGGTCGACGTGTTTCAAGGCGAGTTTCGTCTCTTCGATCCGTGCGTCGATATCCGCCGACTCTGCGGTGGACCCGGGTTTCTCTGTGACGAGCCTCGCCACCTCGTCGACCGTCGCGACCTCGAGTTCGCGCAGATAGTAGAGTGCGTGCCGGCGGCGGTGCGTAGCGAGGAGGTCCAGTAGTTGATCCACCCCGTCCCGGTCGCGGTCGTCACTGGCACCGCCATCGGTTCGGATTCTGCAGTCGGCTGTATCGCTCCCGTGTGCGATATCCGGAACGACCCCCACGTCGTTAGACATACGACTAGACAATTACTATAGCAAATTAGTTGTTATGGCCAGCAGGCGACCACCCTATAGTCATATGAAATCAAACATAACGGCACTCGAACGAATGGATATCGTTCGCGTTGCTACTTGTCGGGATACTTCGGTTCCCGTTTCTCGGCCCGACTGAGCGCCGTCTCGACCACGTCACGCACGTCGCCGTGGAAGACGCCGCCGTGGCCCGCGTACAGGTGTTCGATACCGTCGGGCATGGCCTCGAGCAACTCCCGAATGCTCTCGATGAGTCGCTCGCGGGACTGGCCGGCCATGTCGGTCCGCCCGAAGCTTCCGTAGTCGAACGCACCGTCGTCGTGGACGACGACGTCGCCCGAGAACAGCGACGACTCGGAGACGAACGAGACGTGGTCGTCGGCGTGACCGGGCGTGTAGACCACGTCGAACGACTCGTCACCGATCGTCACCGTATCGCCGTCCGCGATCTCGTGGGTGCGCGTGGGGTGGTCGTCGTAGGCGTACACCTCGGGATCGAACGCGTCGACGACGGCCTCGAGTTGGGCGACGTGGTCTCCGTGTTGGTGAGTCATGACGACGGTGTCGACGTCGTCGGTGTGGGACCGAATCTCGTCGACGACGCCGTCCCAGGCGCCGGCGTCGACCAGCGTGGTTTCCTCGCCGACTACCAGAAACGCGTTGCAGGTGAACGTTTCCGCGGCCTCCGTGACGTGATGGACCTCCATAGACGACGACTCGAGGGCCGACCCCAAAATGGTGCCGTCCGAGAGAGACCGCGACACCATCCGGACCTCGTGGGAGTCACCACAGAACTCGTCTCGATGCGGTTTCGATCCGCTCGAGTGACCGCACTCACTCGGATCGTCGCGAGAACTGAGCAACCACGAGATTTTTTAGCCGGAAGACCGTACGACATCCCGTATGGGATTCGGGAGCTACGACGAATCCGAGCAACAGGAAGTCGACGCTGATTTTGACGACGACACGGTACAATCCGGCGAGAACAGCCACGACGGATCGATCGAGTTCGAGAACGGCGCCTCCAGCGGCGAGCTGCTCGATCGACTCCAGGAGATCAAAGACGAGGACTGATGAAGCCCGGGGTGCGGGCGCTGGGCATCGCCGAATCGGTTCGCGGTGACGCGAATCGCGACCGAAGCACGCTTGCCGGCGCCGTCGTCCGGGCCGACCGCGTCACGGACGGGTTCGCGTACCGTTCGTGCACTGTCGGCGGTACCGACGCGACCGACGCCGTGGTGGCCCTGCTCGAGGACCTCGAGCGGCCCGACGTACGGTACGTGCTGCTCGGCGCCATCGCCCCTGCCTGGTACAATCTCTTCGATCTCTCTCGAATCGAGGCGGCAGCCGACCGGCCGGTGATCGCCGTCACGTTCGAAGCGAGCGACGGTCTCGAGTCCGGTCTCCGCGACGCCTTCTCGGACGCTGCCCTCGAGCAGCGTCTCGAAACCTATCGGTCCCTCCCCGAGCGACGAGCGCTGTCGATCCACGGCGAGACCGTCTACGTTCGACACGTCGGTTGTGACGCCGAGACGGCCGCGGAAGTCGTTCGGGCGTTCACGCCCGAAGGCGGCCGTCCGGAGCCGATCCGGGTCGCGAAGGTCGCGGCTCGAGCGGGAGAGGCGTATCTCGACTCGCTCGAATAGCGCCGTGCCCGGAGAACCTCGTAGATCGAGACCAGCAACTGCGACCCGAAAGAGGTAGTAGTCGGCCGTCTGTCTCACCGGTATGGGAACGATGGACGAGTCAGGGCTCTGTGTTAGCGAGTGTTCGCGCTGTCCGGCGCTCGTGGACTCTCGAAGCCGGATCGTCAACGGAACCGGACCCGAGGACGCCGACATGCTGTTCGTCGGCGAAGGGCCGGGGGCACAGGAGGACAGCGAGGGCGAACCGTTCGTCGGTCGCAGCGGCTCCGTTCTCGACGACGGACTCCGGAGCGTCGGCCTGCTGCGCGAGGACGTTCGCATCACCAACTGCGTCCGCTGTCGACCGCCGGAGAATCGCGATCCTGCCACCGAGGAACTCGAGAACTGTCGGGGCTACCTCGAGCGGGAGATCGACCTGCTGGACCCGGAGATCATCGTCACGCTGGGGAAAGTGCCCAGCGAGCACCTGCTGGGGCGGTCGGTTGCGGTGACCAAAGAGGCGGGCTCGATCGAGGAGGTTCGGATCGACGGAATGCCGCGTCGCGTGTTGCTTTGCGTCCACCCGGCGGCGACGCTGTACGACCGAAGTCAGGAGGATACGTTCGCCGAGGCGCTCGACCGAGCCGCGTCCCTCGCCGGCATCGGCGCGGGCGACGGCGGAAGCGGGCAAACCAGACTTGACGGCTTTTGAGAATTTGTTCGCCTAGTAGCCGCCGTTCCTCATTACTATTTCAGACAGTACCGTTCAGTGGTGTGGGTTTCTGAGGAAAAATCAGCCACATGTGTTCATACAGACTATTATGGCACGTATCGATGGACGACTACGTAGGTAACATAGAAACTACTAAATAAATTCATGCATAGTCCCTGTTATGTCCGATACCGATCGGTGGGCGGCGGATCGACGAACGGTTTTGAAAAGTGCCGGTGCGGTGGGGATGGCGGGTCTCGCCGGCTGTACAGGTGGCAGCGACGACTCGAACACGATTTCGTGGGTCATGAACCCCGCGGAGGAGAGCGTCGACATCGAAACGCAGTACCAGCCACTGTTCGAGTATCTCGAATCGGAAGCCGACGTCGAGATCGACGGCATCCAGACGTCCGACTACAGCTCCACCGTACTGGAGATGCAGCGGGGAAGCGGCGACTTCGCCGACACGTCCCCGGGCGCCGTCGCTCAGGTTCCCGACGACATCGACGTCGTCGGGATGCGCCTCGCGTTCGGTGCCGAGCAGTACTTCTCGCTCATCACGACGACTCCCGACAGCGACATCGATGAGCTCGCGGACCTCGAGGGCGAAGAGATCGCGACCGCGGCCTCGACGTCGGTCTCCGGGACGCTCGTCCCGATGTTGATGCTCGAGCAGGCCGGTCTCGACACCGGCGGCGCCCCCGACGGCACCCCCGTCGACTTCGATCTGGGAACGCACGATCACGACGGCGCTCGCGAACAGCTCATCAACAACCCGGACGTCGTCGCTGCAGGGACCGGTGCGTTCTCGACGGGGCCGCACGTCCCCCAGGAACAGTTCGACGAGATGTCCGAGGACTACGTCGACATCTCGGTCGAGTACGACGACGCCGGCTCTCGAGAGCCGGAGCTGCAGCTGCTGGCGGTCTCCGATCCGATCCCCCGTGCACCGATCGTGGCCCGTGCGGACTGGGACGACCCGATCCGCGAGGAGCTCGAGGAGCTGATGCTCGAGGCCGACGAGGAGGTCTTCCGACACGACGAGGACGAGCTCGCGGACCAGCTTGGCATCGATCCGGAGATCCTCGACAAGGACGAAGACGAGCTCACGGAGGAAGAGGAGGACGACCTCCAACAGTTCGAGGACCACGAACTCTGGTTCGACGGCATCGAGCCGGCGACGGAAGACGACTACGAACCGATCGTCGACCTCCTCGATGAGCTCGGGCTCAGCCCCGAGGACGTCGAGTAAAGCGTTGACCGAAACGTCTCAACATAGTATGAGCAAGGTTGTAGTCGACGGACTCACCAAGCGGTATGGAGATGTCCTCGCATTAGACGATGTCTCGTTCGAAGTACCGGCCGGTGAGTTCGTCATCATTCTCGGTGTGTCGGGGTCGGGGAAGTCGACGCTCTTGCGGTGTATGTCTGCGTTGACGCAACCGACGGCAGGCGAAGTGCGGATCGACGGTGAGCCAATGATCGCCCCGCGTCCGGAGGTGGCGATGATTTTTCAACAGCACAACATTATCGGTGACATGTCGGCGTACTCGAATGCGCTGTCCGGTAGTATGAATCGCAGTTCGTTCCTCGAGAGTCTGTTGCAGCTCCAGCCCGACGAGGAGAAGTATCGGGCGCTCGACGCGCTCGATACCGTCGGTCTCTTAGACGAGGCAGAGCAGAAGGCGCGCCGAATGAGCGGCGGCCAGCAACAGCGGGTGGGAATTGCCCGTGCGCTGGTTCAGGAGCCACAGGTGTTGCTCGCCGACGAACCCGTTGCGAGTCTCGACCCCGGAAGCGCACAGGAAGTGATGCGCTACCTCCAGTCGAGTGCGACCGAACGGGAGCTGTCGACGTTCATCAGCCTCCATCAGGTCAACATCGCTCGCAAGTTCGGCGAGCGGTTCATCGGCCTTCGCGACGGTGAGAAGGTGTTCGACGGCTACCGCGACGAGTTGACGATCGACGCTATCGACGAAATCTACGGCGACATCGACACCGAAGGCATGTTCGTCGGCGTCGACTCGTCCGACGAGAGCGGGTCGGAGGTGGCACCGTGAGCCGACCCACCTCATCCGACGACAACGAGGCCGAGACACCCGGCGAAAGCGACGACGCGGCCGTTTCGACCGACGGCGGGACCCCCACGGGTGACGCCGCAGGCGGACTGCAAACCGACGAGCGACTCACCGAGAAGTTCGAGAGCATCCGACAGGCGAGGCGACGCCGGGCGATCGGTGGCGGTGTGGTTTTGGCCTTCGTCGGGTTCATCTTCGTACAGGGGCTCAACGCGATCGAGATCTTCACCGAGTACCTGAACTGGGGCTTCTTCGGCGAATCCCTGCGGAACTTCTTCCCGATGCGGGAGTACTTCGGCGCCATTCCGTTCGTCGACGTTGGACGGTATTTCTCCTACATTCGGGAGGAGAACCTCCTGTTCAATCCCGAATTCGGCGGGCTGATCGACGGGCTCGGCATCTTCGCGATCTTCGGTGAGGCCGGTATCACGCTCGCGATGGGCGTCGTCGGAACCATCCTCGGGCTGCCGTTCGCGCTGCTGTTCGGCGTCCTCGGCTCGGAGCGAGTGACACCGTTCCCGTTTAACTTCATCTTCCGCGGGACGATGTCGTTTATCCGCTCGATTCCGGCGCTCGTCTGGACGCTGATCTTCATCCCGCTCGCCGGTCTCGGCCCCGTCGCCGCGACGCTGGCGATTATGGTCGACACCATCGGGAACCTCGGTCGGCTGTTCGTCGACGAACTCGAGGAGATCTCGGACGGGCCGATCGAGGCGATGGAGACGACCGGCGCGAGCAGACCCCAGACCATCGTCTTCGGGATGTTGAGCCAGGTCAAAACATCGTTTATCGCCTGGACCCTGTACATCCTCGAGATCAACGTCCGAATCGCGGTCACCGTCGGCGTCTACGGCGCCGGCGGACTCGGACAGGTCGTCGAGGTCCAACAGAACCTGCTCAACTGGGCGAACATGATGGCGACGCTGCTGTGTATCTTCCTGCTCATCATCACCGTCGAACTGTTCAGCCAACGCCTGCGCGCCCGGCTTCGCTCCGACGAGGAGAAGATGGGCTGGCGGGAGCTGATCTTCGGCTTCCCCAACCGGATGGCCGAATCGGCGATGAAGTAGCGACGGTCGGCCGTCCCCACCGTTCTGGAACTCGTTTTTTCGGTACTGTTCCCCTCTCTGCACGTGAGTCGGTAATTCGGTTTTCGGTACTGTTCCCCTCTCTGCACGTGAGTCGGTAATTCGGTCTCACGTCGGATTCGCCGGCTATCGCGAACACTGCACGGATGGAAACCCACTTGCCGCTCGACTCCCCATCTGCAGCTATGAATGCGACCCAGCAATCTCTCGCGTCCGTGGTCATCGTCGACTACGGACTGGGGAACTTACGCAGCGTCACCCGCGGTCTCGAGCGTGCGGGTGCCGACGTCGAGATCACCGACGATGTCGAGGCTTTCGCCGCGGCTGATGGCGTCGTCCTCCCCGGCGTCGGCGCGTTCCGCGAAGGCGTCGAAAACGCCGATCCGCTTCGGGAGGACCTCCTCGAGGTCGCCGAGTCCGGCACCCCGCTGTTCGGTATCTGTCTCGGCATGCAGATGCTGCTGACGACCAGCGAGGAGGGCGAGAACGACGGCGAGTCGGCCGTGCAAGGGCTGGACCTGATTCCGGGCACCAACGTCCGATTTGCGGAGGGCCAGAAAGTGCCCCATATGGGCTGGAACGAACTGAACGTGGAACGCGACCATCCGCTGGTCGACGGCGTCGACGGAGACCACGCTTACTTTGTCCACTCCTACTACGCCATGCCCGACGACGACGATGCGACGGTAGCGACGACCGACTACGAACTCGAGTTCCCGTCGATCGTCGCCAACGAGGCGGGGAACGTCTTCGGCACTCAGTTCCACCCCGAAAAGAGCGGCGAGACGGGGCTGCAGATTCTGCGGAATTTCGTCGAGATCTGCGCCCAAGAGTGATTTTCAGCGTTTGGTTTCGAGCCTCGGACGGTTCGGACGTGAGGGACGTGTCTTCTCGAGGGTGATTGTGACGAGAGGGGAGCTCGTCGGTGGGTTCCCCGAGGGTGGCTCGTCGGTGCGGCAAGAGATCGGTTTGTCGGTGCAGCAAGAGATTGGCTCGTCGGTTCGTCAATCCCTCGAGAGCACGATTCGTCGGGACGGATCTTGGCTGGAGACACACCCCACAATGCCGCTGTATAGGTGCGGGAGGTCGCTCCTTCTTCGCGTATTCGCCGGGATCGGTGGAAATTGCCGGAACAGTTCACAGACGTATATTGTTCTCAGAACGTCACTACTAAATACTAGTCCTGTGTCACCGACCACTGAGAGTATTGCACGCGGAGCGACGGCGTCGGTTTTGAACGCGGGTTCGCCGCTCGAGTCGAACTGAACCGCTCTCAGGTCCCGTTTGTATCCCGTCGTGACGAACGCTCCTCCCAATTTTCCACGTTCCAACAAGAAGTTCAACAACCCACAGTCCTCCACACTGATACAGCGGCACTCCGGGGTGTGTGTCCGACCATACAGCGGCACCGAGGGGTGTGGAACTATCGGTTCGGCTGCTATCAAACCCCGTTCGCGCTCATACAGCGGAATTGGGGTTTCGCCTCGAGCGGTCCCGACGTTCCTCGTCTATCCCTCGTGGAGGCTGCCCGGGAGTCGGCTGACGTTGTAACTCAGCAGTACTCCGGAGTCGAACAACCACGATACAGCGGCACTCCGGGGTCGTTCCTCCCACAACTTCGCCGCACCGCGACTGCTATCGCCACGATACAGCGGCACTCCGGGGTTGTCGTCGACCCGATACAGCGGAATCGTGGAGTCCGATACGGTCACTGGCAGTCGGCTGCTATACAGCGGAATTGTGGGGTTCGATAGCACTGTTACAGCGGAACTGCGGGGTTCGATAGCACTGATACAGCGGAAACGAGGGGTTCTACAGAACGAATACAGCGGCATCGAGGGGTGTGCTTTACCGTTCTGAGCAGGGTGAGGGCACTAATAGCATGCTATACAGCGGCAACTAGGTTCCGAACAGTTAAGTCGCGACTGTGTGATGTGCGTGATAGCTGAATGTCGGATTCGATGGACTACTTCGGAAGCGAGAACGAGATCTTTCAGAACAAGGAACTGCTGCAGGTCTCACACCTTCCCGACGGCGATCGCATTATCGGCCGCGAGGACGAACTAACGAACCTCGCGAACGCGATCAAACCGGCGACGCGGGGTAACACGCCCAACAACGTCCTCGTCTACGGCAAGACGGGCACCGGAAAATCGTTGTGCTCGAAGTTCATCACGAACCAGGCCGTCGAACGCGCGAAACGGGACGACGTGACCATCGGCGTCGCCTACGTCGACTGCCTCCAGGAGTCGACGGAGACGCAGGCCGTCCAGTCCGCCGGCCACCAGCTCAACGAACAGGACGCGACGGGAATTTCAATCCCCCACTCGGGGCTGAGCACGGCCGAGTATTACCGTCGTCTCTGGCAGATCGTCGACAGCCGGTACGACGTCGCGCTCATCATCTTAGACGAGGTCGACAAGATCGAAGACGACGATATCCTGATGCAGCTCTCGAGAGCGGTCGAGTCCGGGAAACTCACCGAGAGCACGGTCGGCGTCATCGGCATCTCGAACAAGGTTCGGTACAAGGACTCCCTCGATGAACGCATCAAATCGAGTCTCTGCGAACGCGAGTACGTCTTCTCGCCGTACGACGCGACCCAGATTCGAGAGATTCTACGCTCGCGCGCCGACGCGTTTCACGAGGATGTCCTCAAGGACGGCGTCGTCCCCCGCGTTGCCGCGCTGGCCGCTCGCGAGCACGGCGACGCGCGGAAGGCGATCGACATCCTCCGCTTCGCGGGCGAGATCGCCGAGGAGAACGACCTCGAGCGTGTCACGGAAGCCTGCGTCGATCAGGCTCACGAACGCGAGGAGACCAGCCGCCTCGCCGAACTCATCTCCAAGAGTCCGAGCCACGCGAAACTCGTCCTCGAGGCTATGGCGTTGCTCACCCAGCAGACGGGAAACGACGACGCGCCGGTGACGACCAACGAGGTGTACGACCTCTACAAGCGGCTCTGCGAGCGCGACCAGTCCGATCACCTGAAACTCCGCCGCGTCAGGGATATCCTCTCGGAACTCGAGTTCCTCTCGATTATCGACCAGGAGCGCAAGTGGGCCGGGAAGGGGAAGGGCAACTACATGGAGAACCGACTGATTGACGATCCGGAGGTCATCATCGCCGCGTGTAACGAATCGGACTAACGATCCTCGTTCATCTATTTTCGATTCTGATTTCGGTAGGAGATTCTGGCTTCGGTAGGTGGCACTCTCGCCAATCCCACGTCCCATCAATAGCTTGAACAGTTATTCGACGACTTCCGACAGAGCCGAGTCCGGTCGGTTAGCCGCTCCACTCTTCGCCAATGTCGCTCGCAACATTTTCACGCCACTGCTCGAATCGTTGACGACAGGTTGCGTGCTCGTTATTTTCCACGTGGTCAATGAATCCTGGACCACCGTCCGAGAGTTCGTGACCGCAGAATGGACAGAAATCTGGATTATCCCACTCCGACGACTCCCGAAGCGGGTGCTGGTAATCGTTCATGCATGTTGTTCGCTAGTGAAGAATATCAATCTAAGGGTGGCAGCTGACTTCCGAATGGTAGGTTCATGTAACTGTAGGCGAAACATTTGATACGGTATAGCGCCTCTATGTGTTCGATGAGTACAAAAGAACAGAGAATAACGATCAGTGACAGCGTGGCAACGGGTCTCGTAAGCGCTGCACGTACTAGCCTCGGTGACACACTCCGAAGCATCGTGTATTTTACGCCGTCGGAGTTCGACGTGCTCTATCTACGTCAGGGGCTCTACGAGTCGATGGAAGCCGCCCGGCCAGCGAAGGAACAACTGGTCGAACTCGAGCGGGTCGGATTCGCGGAGGTACCGGTCAGGGGGACAATCACTCGGCGGGAAGACGGTGTGGGAATTGGTCCGTACGAGTTTACCGTCCGGTTCCACGAGGACGGATTCGTCGTCAGGGTGCTCGAAGGCGATATCGGAGCGATCATGACGACCGATAGTATGGATCTGAATGGATTCGAAGACGCCGCAACTGCCGTCCGACGGCTGCTCGCAGACGCATCGTTTGACGGAGAGTGAAGACGATTTTCATAAGCTATTAGTAGTCAGCCATCTCTCAAAACAGATCTATTGATTGGCTCATTCGCTGACAGCTACCCGCAGCAACCGAAGTCGGTTTACTGTATCTATCCTTTATATTCAGCACTCCGTTTCTGACAGCTATCCGGGAAGCAGATGGGGGGCTCCAGTAACCCCTTGCCCGTACTGTACGTGTCCCTTACGAGAGAATTGCGAACAGTATGCTGGCCTCAGAGCAGTTCCCTGACCTCGGAGTACCACATATCGTGGTAGTCGACGTGGCCGACCCGGCGTGCGATGGCGACGGCGAGGGCGTGCCAGCACTGCTCGGTCGGATCGTCGACGTCGAGATTGTACTCGCTGTCCTTGCAGGTACAGCCGCCGTCCTCGACGATGTACTCGTCGTCGTAACCGACGACGATCGTGAAATCGCGATAGGCCTTGACACGATTCTCGCCGACGGCCTCGATCGCACGGACCCCGCGGTCACCGTGGATGCGGGAGATCTGTCCGACGATCTCGGGCGTGAGTTCGCCCGCCTCCTCGAGTGCGGCCTGCCATCGGTCGACCGGGGTCCGTTCGCTCACGTCGGTGACTCTGTACCGGACTCTCAAATCGGTTTGGTTTGCTCGAGTAACAGGGATCGTGACTAATCGATGCATGGGGGAGTTGCGGCTTCGAATCCTGCGGTACGGTGACGGGAACGAGAGGCAGACGAACGGTCGATACGATACAATTCAGGACGAGGTGCTCGAGTCGACCGGCGACTCGAGACGCTCCGTCGCAGTCTCGGTACTCGCAACGGCATCAGCCCTAGCAACGGCATCGGGACTGGCGCCGGCGTCGGCACCGCTGGGCCTATCAGCCTCGGCCTCGAGCCGAACGGCACGCTGCTCGCGGACGAACTCGGTAAAGTTGTCGAACAGCCGTTTTGCGTCGCAGGCAGCCTCGTACGTCTCGGGGTCGATGCCTTCGAGTACGGTCCGAATCCGGTCCGCCTCGAGTTCGCCTTCCTTCCCCTCCGTGACCCGTTTCGCCGTCGTCGTGTCGTACTCGGGGTGAAACTGAACGCCGAAGACGCGGTCCCGCTGGAAGCCGTGGATGCCGTACTCGTTTCTGGCGAACACCGTCGCCCCTGGCGGAGCCTCGGCCACCCGATCGGAGTGCGTCGTAAAGACGGTAAAGCGCTCGTCGACGCCGGTCAACAGCCGATTCGATCCGTCCTGTTCGACGGTTCGGTAGCCGATCTCGTACTCGCCCATCCCCTCGACGCGGCCGCCGAGGACGTCCGCGAGCAGCTGATGGCCGTAACAGACGCCCAGAAACGGAAGTCCCGCGTCGACGGCCTCGCCGACCCACTCCTTCAGCGCGCCGATCCACGGCTCGTCCCAGTAGACGGAGGCGCTCGAGCCGGTGACGACGCAGGCGTCGAACGCGAACGTTTCGGGGAGGTCGCCCGACGGGCAGTGAAATTCGACGAGATTGGCGTCGAGTTCGCGTTCGAAGTTTTGCTGGGTCGTCCCGCGTTTGTGTGCGGCGTTCAGCAGGGCGATTCGCAATCGCCCGGTTCGTTCGTTCGAATCGGTTGGTCCGTCGGACGACGGATCGGTCACGTCCGACTCCGCTCCGTGGAACCGGGCGTGTTCGAGGAACCGAGCGTTCGTAGGCCGGGGTGTGTCAACAAGTCACAAGACATCGATATACGAACGGAAGGGCCGCCGGGTACAAAGGAGTTTCTAACGAGTAGTACAATTAGGGGAAGATTTCGCCCACTTTCTAAACATCGTTCCGGCGTTTGCTGGACGGATGATCTCTCCTATTCGGTCGGATGAATACCGTCGAACTGCTGGTGTGTTGCCGTAAGCGACGACTACTCCATTCGAAATACCGTTCGGATCGGGTGGTGATAGTGGAAAAATGGTTCGCGATCGAGAGCGTCGGTCTCTCGGAGCGTTATGGAGAGAACAGGCGCAAAACCTCGCGCTTCAGCGCGGGGAGGATGTCAATCGTCTTCGCTGTCTTCGTCGTCGTCCGCCGTATCGGGCGTCGCACCGTCGAGAACGACCGTGACCGTCTCGTCGTCCTCGTCCAGCGTGACCGTCTCTTCGACGGTTTCGAACTCGTCGTCGATGCTCTCGAAGGAAATCGTGTACTCGCCTTCGTACATGAGGGTTGCCATGAGCTGACCGTCCTGAATGTCGTCGCGGTAGTTCGAGGTGTAATCTTCCTCCTCGCTTTCCATCGTTACCTCGACGCCGGAGGAGACGGGATCGCCGTCCTCGTTTTCCAACTCGAGCGTGAGAGCACCGGGATCTTCCGGTTCGAACAGTTCCGAATCGTCGTCCGCTGAATCGTCGTCGGAACAACCTGCAAGACCGATCGTCACTGCACCTGTGAGAGCGACACCAAATCGACGGCGGCTAAGCGATTGTCGGACCATATCACCTCCGAGCCATCAGGCACTGATAAATGTTCAGATATCCTGAACTATCGGGTATTGGTATCACGAATCGGGCGAGGAGTTACCATACGGAAGGAGGTCCGCAGGCCACTCGCTCGAGCGATCGGTTTCGGTCCACGGTCGCGCGGAGACCACACCGTTTTTCGCAGTCGGCCGCCGACAGCCGGTATGCGCGTCACCGAGGGCGGGGTCGAACTCGAGGTCCCCGGCGAGCAGACGGCAGGCGTCGAGGAGTCGGTGTTCTACAACCCGCGACAGGAGTTGAACCGGGATCTGACGATCGCGACGCTGCGGGCCTTCCGCGAGCGCGAGAACCGCGCCGAGTCGTATCTCGACGCGATGACCGCGAGCGGCATCCGCGGCGTTCGAGCGGCCGACGACGGCTGGCGAGTCACCTGCTGTGATATCGAGGAAGACGCCGTCGACCTCGCGCAAGCGAACCTCGAGCGAAACGGGCTCGAAAACGGATCGCGGGTCGAACATCGCAACGTCAACGCCCTCATGCACGAAGCGAAGTTCGATGTGATCGATCTCGACCCCTACGGGACGCCGATGCCCTTCGCCGACGCGGCATTCGCGCGCTGTCGCGATCTGGTTTGCGTGACGGCGACCGACACCGCGCCGCTGTGTGGCGCACACTTCAACAGCGGCGTCCGCTCTTACTCCGCCGTTCCCAGAAACACCGACTACCACACCGAGATGGGCGTGCGGATCCTCCTCTCCGCGCTCGCCCGCAGCGCCGCCCGCTTCGACGTCGGCGTCGAACCGATCTTCACCCACGCGACGAGCCACTACGTCCGTACCTACCTCGAACTCGATCGCAAGGCGACGGCGGCCGACGCCGCCCTCGAAGAACTCGGCCACCTCTCGCACTGCGAGGACTGTCTCCACCGCGAGGCCGAGTACGGCATGACCGCGAACCCCCTCGAGTCCTGTCCCAACTGCGGGAGCGAGCGCATCCTCGTCGCCGGCCCGATCTGGCTCGGCCCGTACCGCGACCGCGAGTTTACCGCCGAAATCCGCGAACAGATTCCCGACGCGTTCGGGACCGCCGAAACGGCCCGCGAACTCTGCGAGACGCTCGAGGCGGAACTCGACGCGCCGACCTACTACGACCAGCACAAGCTGTGTAAGAGCTGGGGGCTGCCGGCCAACGCGATGGACGAGTTTCTGGCCGATCTCCGGGACGCGGGATACGAGGCCTCGTTCACCCACTACGGCGGCACGACGTTCAAGTCGAACGCGAGCGTCGCCGAGATCTTCGAGGCGACCGAAGCCAACCTCGAGTAGCTCACTCGAGGTCGGCGTACGGCTAACGCGTCCACACTCGGGACGGCGGATGTCTCGAGGCGCACGGACACGGTTTCCATCGTCGCGCCGCAGTCAAGACGGCCAAAGCGTTCCGCGTCTTTCGAGGCTTTAGTCGCCGACGCTCTAGACAGCGTTGTTGTCCCAGCTGACCTGGTCGACGTGACCGCAAAAATGATGGCGGTTCTCGGAACGTCTCGACGACGTCAGTCCGTTCGATCGATGATCTCGTCGGCGTCGTCGAGGCCGAGCGAGTTCAGCAGCGACTTCGTCGCGTCGTAGATGTACCGCACCGTGTAGCCCTGGTCGTCGAGATGGACTTCGCCGTCCTTGATATGGACGTCGTAGCCGACGCGACGGCCGGGTTCGCCCAGGAACTGGACGTCCGCGTCGGAGAGGTCCGTGATCTCCGTCTCGTCGACCGGTCCGTAGAACAGGTACGCGGCACCGGCGTCGGCGCCGGCGATGCGGCTGTCCGGAACCCCGATCAGCAGATCCTGCGTTCCGTTCCCATTACAGTCGCCGTAGTCGACGACCCAGCCCTGCCGGTCTGCCGGCTTCAGTTTCTTCTGCTTCACCCGGTCCGGAAGCGGTTGGACGGGTTCCGCGAAGTCGTCTTCGTCCTCGCCGACGCGGAAGATACCCCAGGCGCCCGACTCGAGGCGCCGCGGCGTCTTCGTCTCGTTGTAGAGATGATCACCGACGCTGTCGACGAGACCGCCGGCACCGCCGAGCACGTCGTAGCGGTAGGCCTTCCCGGTGTTGAACCGGTCCTCGACGCCGATAATCTCGGACTCGGGGTCGTTGCGGTTTCGCAGCCACTGGTGACTGGCGAGGTGGAAGTCGAGTCCGCGGGCCTTGTCCGCGACCTGGTGGACGCGGAACCTGACCGGATCGTCGAGGAACGCGTTCAATACGGGCGTGGCCGGATCGCCGTGTTCCTCGGAGCTGAAGACGAGGTGTTGCTCGTCGGAGCCGGTCTGGAACCGCCTGATGAACGGCTCCGCGCGGTTGTTGATCGCCATGTAGCCCTGATCCTCGGGATCGTCGGGGACCTGGTTACACGGGGCGTTCGGATCGTCGTCCTCTCCCGGCGGAACCACGCAGTCCTGCGGGTTCTCGCGGTTGATGATGTACCGGCCGTCGCTGAACGACAGCGGGAACTCGCGGAACGCCGGCCTCTCCGGCGGAACGATGATACTCTGAGTCGTCGTCGCCGGCGCGAACCGGTCGCCGTGGTCGGCCAGCGGTTCGGCGGTCCACGGATCCAGCCACGTTGCCCCTTCCGCCTCGATGATGAGCCGACCGAACGCGCCGTGGTGTCGGTGGCCGCGGATGTCGGCGAAGTCCCACAGCACGGCCGTGTCGAGCTGTTCGTCGGCGAACCAGCGGTAGGTCGTCGTCTCGCCCGGCGCGATCGTCTGGTCGAAGTTGAACCCGACGGTCGCACCGTCGGAGCCTTGTACGTCGTACTCGAGTCGCTGCGGGTGCAGCGAGGAGCGGTTCGACTCCTCCCACTCGATGCCCAGGTCCTCCTCGCGGGTTCGCATCTCCGGGTGGGCGTGGTCCGGAGCGAAATCCGCGGGGAGTTCGTTTGTGAGGTTGATCTCGATGCAATCGCCCTCATTCGCCCGCAGGACGAGCGTCTCGGGTGGCCGCTCGCCGGCCCGGATCTCCTCGACGTGTTCGTCGAGGGCGAAGACGATCCCGTGGGGATCGTGGTCAGTGTACTCGTTGAACTCGATCTCCGTCTGGAAGACCGTCACGTTGTACTCCCGAACCACGGTGTCGTCCGGACACGGATCGCCCGGGTCCGGCGCCTGCGGCGGAATCTCGCCGACGTTCGGGTTTTGCCGGGCGGGCTGATCTGGCGGGAACGGCGGTTTCCGGACGCGACCGAGTCCGTCGAACTGCTCGAGACGCCGCTGCAACTCGTTCGGATCGATTCCGAGCTCCTCTTTGGCTTCTTTGCGACTGAGTCCGAGCTTTTCGAGGATGTCCTCGAGCGTGAGTTCGCCGCTCCAGAACTTCGCTCGGAGGCTGTCGTCCTTCTTTTGTCGCCTCTCGAGGGCCTCGATCAGCTTTCGCTGCCAGTCCTCGAATCTGTCTTTCCCGAGACCGTACTCCCGCTGTACCTCGTCGGGGTAGGTGAGCCACGCTCTCCGACCGAGTTCTTCCCAGTCGAGGAACGGAGCCGGGTGACCCATCTCCGCCAGTTGCGCTTCGGTGATCTCGCCGTCGGGCGCGCCGCGGTCCGGCAGCGGCTGCAGGTGGTCGACCTCCGCGTCGAAGACGCGGTTGATGCCCCACATGCCGTCCCAGAGGTCGTCGACGATGCCCGAACTGTAGAGGTGGTCGTACACCGGCAGCCCGTCCGGGTTCGGGAGGTCGTCGGCGTCCGCCTCGAGGAAGTACGTGAACGCCTCGGAGACGTGGATCGACTGGGCGACGGTGTCCTCCGGATCCGCGCCGGCGGGCGTCGCGCGAACGCCGTTGATCTGGAGGTTGTGGCCCTCCTCGTAGGGCCCCATCAGGTGGTGGATGCGGATGGGATCGCCGTGGTAGGCCTCGAACGTCGGCGTCGGCGGGTCGCCGTGGACGTACGAGCTGTGGACGTACGCCGGGTCCGGATCGGGTCCGCGACGGTAGTACGGCGCGTTCCGGTAGTTCATCGCCATCACGCCGGCGTTCTGGTTGTGCTCTTCCTGCGGATTGACGAACTCGCCGTCCCGCTCGCGCAGCGGCGCGAAGTCGTGGTAGAGCAGCGCGAACTCGCGGAAGTCCTCGCCGTCGGGCTGGGAGACGATCGCCTGCGTGCCGGCGTCGATCGGCTCGCCGGTGTGTGGATCGTACCACTCCGAATCCTCGGGTTCGACGATCAACATGGCGAAGTGGCCGTGCATGATCTGGTCGATCCCGTTGATGTGGTCGTGGAAGAAGATCGTCCCCTCCTCGTCGGCGTACCACCGATAGTTCATGAAGCCGCCGGGGTCGGCCGTCTGATCGTAGTTGTACCCGTTGTGCAGCGCGTCCGATCCCAGGATGTCGTAGGAGACGAAGTGGATGTGGTTCGATCGGCCCTCCGGCATCAGGTTGGTCAGTTTGATGTCGACGCAGTCGCCGACGTTGGCGCGGATCACCAGCGGCTCGGGGTTCATCTTCCCCGTCAGCACGTCCGCCAGGTCCTC
Organism: Natronorubrum amylolyticum; assembly: GCF_052040145.1. Lineage (NCBI taxonomy): Archaea > Methanobacteriati > Methanobacteriota > Halobacteria > Halobacteriales > Natrialbaceae > Natronorubrum > Natronorubrum amylolyticum. Next base: position 507,386 of record NZ_JBPPFW010000002.1, on the reverse strand, counting down.
CTCTAAGACGAACACCTGCCCTTCGGGGTCGTAGTCGCCGGCGTCGTTGTAGACGAGTTCGGCTGGCACCGCGTAGATGTGGTAGTCTCGAGTCGGGGCGTCCGCCCCCGCTGCGGGACCGCCGAACTCCTCCGGTGAGACGTCCGGGTCGCACGGATCGGTGTACGGCGCGCCGGGAACGATATCGCCCAGCGCCGCGGCCTCTTCCGGCGTCGGATCGCGGACGAAGTCGTAGGGCGGCTTCGGCGGAATCTGGCCCTGTTCACCGGGAACGAAGTCAGGGAAGCCCGGCGTCTCGTCGTCGATGTCCAGCGGGGGTGCGTTGTCGTCGAGCAGTTGGAGATCTTCCTGCTCCTTGTCGTAGACGCGCATGCTCGCCCACATCCCTTCGGCGTAGTGGGGAAACAGGTGACAGTGGAACAGGTAATCACCGGTGCTGTGATGGGCGCCGCCGGCCCCGACCTCGAACGCTTCCTCCCAACTCATCTGCGGGCGGGTGGTCGTGAGCGGATCCGCGATCCCGTCGTCTACGTCGTCCGGAAGACTCTCCCCGAGCTGGAGTTCGTCTTCGACGAGGTCGAGGCCGCCCTCGAGTCGGTCCGGAACCTCGCCGGGGCCGAACCCGAGCGGACGCACGTCGAAGAAGCCGACGCCGCCGTGGGCCGTGACCAGCCGCGTCTCGTGGGTCGCTCCCATTCCGACGTTGATCGCGTCGATAGTGTCGACGTCCTCCCGCTCCTGAACCTCCTTCCAGCGGTGGCCGTGGAGGTGGTGTGAGTGGCGCTCCTCGTGAGACGCGCCGACGGCGACCATCTTCACCGGGTCGCCGAGGTACGTCCGGTAGACGTTGTCGCCGCCGCCGGGGTCGCCGAACAGCCAGGAGTTGTAGAAGAACTCCGCGACGTCCTCGAGTTCGAGGCCCTCCTGTAGCAATGCGAGCGCCTCTTCACCCAACCGACTGCCGGTGGGATCGGCCCGGTAGTTGACCGCGTGGACGGTCTGTGGCTCGTCGTGACCGGGCCAGGTTAGTTCGTCGCCGTCGGCGGTGTAGACCCCCTCCGGCGTGTGGTAGTGGATGATGAACTCGCGGTGGCTCACGCCCTCCGGATTGTGAATGTCGGCCTTGACGCCGCTGCGAAGTTCCTCGCCGGTTTCGGGATGCGTCCACGTCGCCCCCGGCGGCTCGACGACCATCGAGCCGAACAGGCCGCGCGCGATGAGGTGCGCTTCCTCGGGCGGCTCGTCGGCACTGTCGAATGCCGGATTCGCGCCGTCGTGGAAGAAGTGCGTCCCCTCGTGGGTCGCGTACCACTCGTAGTTGGCGGTCTCCCCGGGTGCCGCGGTCGTATCGGGGTTGACGCCGACGCTCATCCCGTCGGAGTCCGTGACCTGGTAGGGGAGCGCCGTCTGGTGGATCGACGCGTGTCGATCGAGATGGTTGACGAACTCGATCTCGATCACGTCGCCCACGTTCGCGCGAATCGTCAGCGGTTCCAGGACCGACGTGTCGACGTCGCCCAGCTTTCGTTTCGCTCTGGCTTTCTTCTTTCGCGCCCGATGGAGCTTCTTTCGCGCTTTCTTGCGCTCCTTGGGGTTTTCCGCCTTTTCCTTCCGCTTTTTGGCCTTTTCAATCTCCGCCTCCGCGTCCTCGCGTTTCCGCCGCGCTTTCTCCTCGTCTTTCTTGTGCTTTGGCTCGTCGTCGAGCCGTTTCCGTACGTCGGCGGGAATGTCCTCGCGTGCGTGTTCCGGCAAGTCGTCGAACGCCCCGTCGGGTGTGACCCCGGACGCGACGAGCGCCTCCTCGAGGTTCTCCTCGAGAACGTAGATCGCGGCGTTGGGCTGGTGGAGCCCGAACGCGTTGTAGACGACGTCGGCTTCGATGGCGTGGACGGTGTACTGTCGGACCTGTCCGTCGGGTGCGGGTTCGCCGTCCGTGATATCCACCGTGTCGTCGTCGCTCGCAGAATCCTGCCCGAGACAGCCCGCTGCAGCCATCAATCCGGACGTCCCCGCGAGCGCGGAGCCCTTGAGGAACGACCGGCGTGAAGGCGGTTGGATTCCCGCCCGCGATTCGACCGTAGGATCGTGCTGAGAGTCATTTTCGTCTGACATTAGTAATTCCTGTCATCAGCTATCAGCTGATATGGTCGTCTGAACCAGATATTCAATTATTGTAATGAACCATCTCACGTTCGTAAGTCATTCCCGAACAACGGATGGTAAAATTGTAGAAACGTTCTATCTACAGTGACTCTCGGACGAGATAAACGGTCGACGCAAACGGACCCGCTTCGATTCGCGAGAACCTCCGCTACGGCAGTCGATTTCGTCGATAATACTCACGAACAGCGAGAAGTCCTCCACACTAATACGAACCGAACGTCGGGACGGAACTCTCCCGACCGACACTATTCAGTGAGTTTCACGGGATAGAACACGTACGCGAGTCGTACGCCCAGAAACGGCATCGTACAGTCCCAGTCGACTGAAGAAGCGGTACGCTACAGCGAATGACGCGATCTCGTCCCCGTTGTTACCCATCGACTACTGATAGAGGTGGTCGGTCATCACGGCCGCATGTCGACTCTCCGTCCGCGCGATGCGCGTCCAGATCGATGGGGTTCCCGACACGGGACCACCGAACTGCAGGCCTGTGCCACACGACCGCATATTGTGCTGGCCGCGGACAGTTCCGAGACGTGATCGATCGAAGACAGGGTCTCGAGCTCGCGACCGCCGCCACGGAGCTCGCCCGGACCCAACAGCTGACGCTGCTGGCGGCCGGCGTCGCCTTCTACGGCTTCATCTCGCTCGTCCCGCTGATGTTGCTCGGACTGGGGATCGCGGCCTCGATCGGGGGGGAAGCGCTCGCGAACCAGCTGACGTCCGCGGCCAGCGACGTCCTCACGCCGTCGGCACAGGAGATCCTCTCCGACACGGTCCTCGACGATACGGGGCGGCAGGGAGCTACCGTGTTCGGTGCGCTGGGGCTGCTGTGGGGCTCGAGTCGGGTTCTTCGCGGACTCGACCGCGCGTTCTCCCAGATCTACGGCACTGCGGCCTCGAAGTCGTTCGTCGACACCCTCTGGGACGCGATGATCGTCTTCCTCGTCATTTCGTTCGGCCTTACTCTCGTCGCGGGACTCGAGTTGCTCGTTCGGTTCGTCCCGTTTCTCGGCGTGAGCGTCGTCGGCCCGATCCTCGTTATGCTCGGTCTGACGGTGACGTTCCTGCCGCTGTACGTCGTCTTTCCGGACGCCAACGTCGGTCTCCGGGAGGCCCTTCCCGGGACGATCTTCGCCGCCGTCGGTTGGTTCGTCCTGAGTCGCACGTTCGGGCTGTACGCCACCGTTGCCGGCGATTACGCCCTCTACGGTGCGCTCGGTGCAGTCTTTCTCGTGCTCATCTGGCTGTACGTCGGCGCGATCATCCTCGTCTTCGGCGCCGTCGTCAACGCCGTCCTCGCCGACCGTGAGGTGGATCGGCAGCTACAAAGTCCCGGCGCACGACAGTTTTCCACAGAAGCGATGACCGACGACGCCACGGGTGCCGACGAGGGGGCGACCGAGGACCAGGCAGGGACGGGTACGCAAACGGCGGACGCAGGAGCGAGCGCCCGCCGGAGCGCCCGGACTCGAGACCGATCCGACGACCCCGAAGCGCTTCGCGAGGAGATCGAGCGTCTGCGCGATCGGGTCGAGACGTTCGAAGAGGGCGTCGAACGCCGGACCGTCAGAAAGGAGTCCCTCGAGAGCGAACTCAAACGCTACGTCCGCCGCAAGTACCGCCGCGGCCACGCTCGCGACTGGGGACCGTATCTCGTCCTCTTGTACGGGACCGCGATGTCCATCGCGGCGTTTTACTTCCTCTCGGGTGGCTGGGCCGTTCTGGCGATGTTCGTCGTCTGGACCTCGACGCTGGGCGTCTACGCCCTGATGGTGCTGTTCGGCTTCGGGATCTCCGTGCTCGGAGTTCCAGGCCGGATCCGCGACGCGATCGGCGACCGACGCTCCTGAGCCACCCGGCGCCCACGCCCAGTTTTACCACCTCGTTCATCCTCGTTTGCCCCCATCACGAGCCGCGATTCGCGCCCTCGAGCAGCGTCTCCTACTGGGCCGGGACGACCTGCTGTCGGACGAAGTTGCGAACGCGGGACGTGTAGGTCTCCGCGCGGTGGAGATTGCAGATGTGGCCGACGTCCGCGAGTACCTCGATGCGTCCGTCCGTGGCCGCGGCAGCGTGGTCGCGCTCGCCGCGGCGCATGATCTTGTCGTGTTCGCCGTTGAGAATCAGCGTCGGGCCGGGATAGGTCGACAGTTTCGCGCGGAAGTCGACGCCCGCGACGTCCGGCCCCGCGTCGCCGAACTGCTTCGGGTAGATTCCCGCGTCGATGATCTCTCGCTTGACGTCCTCGGGGAGGTCCCGGTCGTTCACCCATCGTACGCCGAGTCGTTCGACGATGCGCTTGCCGGCGTCGGGTCGCGTTGCGAGCCGAGAGACGCCGCCGACGGCTCGAGTGACGGTCTCCATCCCGCCGACCGGGTTCGCACTGGCTCCCGTCAACACGAGTCCGTCGACGTCGCCGGGCCGGCGGTAGGCGTACTCCGTCGCGACGTAGCCGCCCAGCGAGAGACCGACCAGCACCGCCGTCCCGTCGGTGTGCGTTTCGATTACGTCCTTGAGGAGGTCGATCGCGGGATCCATCCGAAACGTCTCGTCCGCGCGAACGCCGTGGCCCGGGAGATCCGGGGCGACGACCCGGTACTCGTCGGCAAGCCCGCGAACCTGGGGCAGCCACAGCTTCCGCGTGAACATCGCGCCGTGGACGAACACGATCGCCTGGCCGTCGTTCGGGCCGGCGACGTCGATTCCCGAACTCCCGTCGTCACTGCTCCGTCTGGACATAGCCGTCGTATCACGAGGTGGGACTTAGTACTCCGGCCGGAGCATACAGCGACCCGGTTCACCACGTCTCTCCGTGGGCTCCAGCGTGGTCGTTCGACGCTGCCCGCTCTCTCACTCGCGGTCGCGGTCGTCGCCGTCCGAGTCCTCGTCGTGATCGGTTCCCCGGTTCTCGCTCCCGCTCCCGAGGTCCACGGCGGCGTCCGTCGACCGATGGTCGTCGTCGGGTTCGACGGCGGCGTCGGTTCGGGAACTGGTGTCGCCGGGATTGAACTCCGCTTCCGGCTCCTGCTGGCCCAGTTCGGTCGGATCGACCTCGAGCCCGCGATCCATCTCCCGCTTGCCGACCGACTCCGAGTCGTCTCGAAGCCCCTCGGCGACGTCGGTCTCCTCGAGACCCGCGGACCCCCCTGCGGGGTCGGTCGCCGGTTCCGATCCGCCGTCGCCGTCGTGGCTGTCGACGCCGGATTCGGTATCGGCGTCAGCTTCGGATTCGTCGCGCGCCGTCGGCAGGCGGCTCTCGAGCCGGACCGCGTCGTCGGTGATCTCGCGAACGGCGTCACTGCTCAGCGGCCGGGTGTCTTCGGCGACGCTGTCCCACCCGATCGAGGATTTGATCGAGTCGACGGCGCCCGTCTCCGGCCTGACGTGGGCGATATCGCCCTCGACCGATGTGACGACGCCGACCTCCTCGCCGGCGTCGTTTACGACGGGCTTGCTAACGTCGTCGTCTGTAAACGTTGCACACATATTCGATCGTACTCCCCGCCGGGACAAGCCGGTAGTGCCTGCAGCCCTCAGGGAGTCAAAGGCTCGAGAAACAACTCCGAAACGATAGTCGACGCAGCGTTCGATCCAGCCGTTCAGTGATCGAGTCCGGGTTCCATGTAGACCGCCATGACGAGCGCGACGACCCCGAAGAACGCGACCAACATGAGACCCGCCGCGCCGGAGATGATATTCAGTTCCGGACCGACGGCGAGCAGGCTCGTCTCTTCGTACCCGGCCCAGCCGAACGCCAGCGCGAGGAGGAACAGGACTCCCGAGACGACCGCGCACCCGATCTGGAAGGTGGTGTTGAACGGACCGATGCCGCCCGACTCGCCGGTCGACTCGGTCGCGGCGGCTCCCGACCCGCTTGCGGCGCCGGCTTCGGCCCCCGATCCGTCGGCCGATTCGGTCGCCGTCGGGGTCGCCGAGTCGGCCCTCGAGAACCCGTCTGCGAGGTGGACGCGCGTGTCTGAAATTTCTCGAACGTCGCTCCCATCGAGGATGAACGGACCGCCGATCTCGCCCCAGTCGAAGCGGGCTTTGATCTGGTCGACGACGTCGGGTGCCGGTTCGACGTGGGCTCCCTCCGTTTCGATCGAGGCGACCGTTCCGATCACCTTTCCGTCGGTTCGTTCGACGGGCTTACCGACATCATCGTCGGTGAAAGTCGCACACATTAGTAATTCCACGGCCGGGAAAGCCCGTAAAGGCTCTGATTCGTCCCCGCCGTCTTCCCGCCGTTACCGGTGAACGTCGTCCGTACTGACGGGTCTCGGAGTGGGGCGATCACCGTACTCCGAGGCGGGACCCGACGGCTGAACGATCACTCGATCGGGAACCGCAACAGCGCGCCCATCCCGTCGAACGCCTCGACGAAGCGGTTCCCGTCGGGGAAGTCGTCCGGAACGACGACGGTTTCGCCGCCCTGTTGTTCCGTTCGGTCGCCAAAGTCCTGGAGGTCGGGTCCCTCGAGGGCCGTCGAGAGCAACAGCGTCTCGACGGCGTCGTACTCGAGTGCGTCATCGACTTCGTCGTGACCGTAAGCGACGGGTTCGTCGTCGCCGATCCTCCCGAAGAACTCGTCGAGCGTCTCGGTGATGGCTTCGCGGTCCCGTTCCTCGATTGCCTCCTGTCCCGTCTCCGCGAGCTGGTGGAGCCCCTGCTGGCTCGAGTACTCGACGGCGAACTCGCCGACGATGCGATCCTCAAGTCGGTGGTCCAGTTCGGCTTCCTCCTGAAACGTCTCGACGGTACCCGTCGTGCCGCCCAGCAGGACGCCGTCGACGGGGTCGTCGCCGAGGAACTGCCGCTCGGCGCGCTCGGCGACCTCGTCGAAGAACTCGCGTTTCTGCCGTTCACGGTCGCGCTCGAACCGCTCGGCGGACTGGCCGCCCGCGCTCGATTTCCCGGGCACCTCGCTCTCGAAGGTGTCGATCGGCTCGACGCCCTCGTCGCCGAGTAGTCCTAACGCAGCCCCGCCGCGTTCGACCACCAGCAGGCCGTGGGTCGACTCGGGTTCGGTGATCGCCTCGAGCGGCTCGAGGTCGAACTCGTTGGCGTGGCGGTAGACCGAGTCGTCGATGGCGACGGGGAGGTCGTCGAAAACCGACGTGAGCAGGTCGCCGTCGGCGGCTCCGGCGTAGATCGCAAGGCCGTTTTCCGGAACCTCGTCGTACTCGTTGAGGCGGCTCCGGACGCTCTCTAAGGCATCGGTGAGCGGCTTCGGGAACGACTGCTCGTCCAGTTGGCTCGCCTCCGCGTAGTCGGTCTCGACGGGCTGGCGAGCCTCGCCGATCGATTCGTCGGGTGGGACCGCGAGCGTGACGAGGATGTCGCGGTCGGCCGAGGCCGAGGAGAGTCGATCGAGTCGGTCGTGGAGTTCGTAGTCCGAGAGTGACATGGATATCGTGTTCGTGAATTTGGAAGTGAGTGCCGGGCCTGCGGCGAAAGCGGCGTGTCGCGAGGCCCGCAAGTATCCCTGCTACGGGGAGTGTCCGGTTGAGCGACCGGCCGGCGCACTCATGCAGAACGGGTGGCTCGAGTCGCGGTGGTCGTCGCTGATAGCGATCACGTCGACGCTTGAGCGAGGATCAGTACGTCCGCGGCGGTCGCTCGAGAATCTCGAAGATTTCCCGCGAACGATACTCCCGGTTGCGCTCCTTTCCGGTCGTCTCCTCGAGGATTCCGTCCTCCTCGAGTCGGTCGAGCGCCCGATAGGCAGTCGGACTGGCGACGTCGAGTAACTCCTCGGCGACGGCCGCGGTGAGATACGGTTGGTCGAAGAGTTTGCACGCGAGTCGCGCGTACGCGGCGGAGTCGTCACCGTATTCGGCCTCGTACTCCCGTTGCAGGGTGTGTAACTCCTGTGAGCGCAACAGCGTCTCCTCCGCCTGTTGGCGGATCCCCGTCACGAAGAAGTCGATCCAGGCCTCCCACTCGCCGTACTTGCGGACGGCGTCCATGCGATCGACGTACGTCTGCTTGTGGCGATTGAAGTACTCGCTGAGATAGAGCGTCGGCCGCTCGAGGTAGCCGTCGTCGTACAACTGGAGCGTGACGAGCAGTCGTCCCAGACGGCCGTTCCCGTCTCCGTACGGGTGAATCGTCTCGAACTGGTAGTGGGTGAGCGCGATATCGACGAGCGGGTGATAGCTCCCGCCGGTCCGAACGTACGTCAGGAGGGCGTCCATGGGCCCGTCGACGGCGCTCGGCACGGGTGGAACGAACTCGCCTAGGTGGTTCGGAACCGTCTTGAACGCGCCGAGGGTGTCCGTCTCCCGTCGGTCATCCGGAACGCCGCCGAGGAGCGTTTCGTGGAGGGTGTGGAGAAGATCGATCGAGATTCCGTCTCCGCGCTCGAGCGCCTCGATCCCGCCCTCGAGAGCCCGTTCGTAGTTGAGAACTTCCCGCACGTCTTTCGTTTCGTCCGCCGCCGGAGCCGTCTCGCCGTCTGACCCGCCAGCATCGAGCGATCGGGTCTCGTAACTGTAGAGCGCGTTGTAGTCGATATCAGCGCCCTCTATCTCGGACGACTCCATCGCTTCCTTCCGGAGCAACGAGGTGTACAGAACGGGGGCGAAATCGGTCGTCAGACCGAATCCACTGAGCTTTCCGAGCCAGAAGGTCGCCTCCGAGAGCGTCTCGTAGAACTCCGCGTCGAGTTGGAACTCGGTATCTGGGGGGAGCGGATCCGGACGATAATACGGCCGCTGTCCGTCCGGGACGAGTCGTCCGGGAGCGTCATCAGCTAACTCTCGCAGTACCATTCGTAACTACGAACACATACAGGCCACCAGTAATTAAATACACTCCACTAAATATAACTAACAGGCCATATATTCGGAGTTGCGTTCATCTTGTACTGTCTACCGAGAACACGTCCGTTCAGGATGGCAGACGGTTACGACTGAACAGTCGTTTCGTAGCTGTGTCGTTTCTGCACGGAATCCGACGGGAAACGTCCAGAATCTTCCGGAGTCTTAGACAACTATTAGTGCACGCGAGAAATGCTCAAACGCACCGTCTCAAACAGTTTGTATAGTGGCGCGAACAGGATGCCATCGACAATCTCAATGAGTTCGGTGGGCGGGACATACATCTCTTTTTATTAACATCTGGTGAAAAGGACTGGCGACAGCCAGTATGAAAGGGCAGTTGAATACCAAGTTAGAGATAACAATAAGAGGCTCCTGTGGCATCTAAGACATGAATTTGGAATGGAAATCAAGCAATTACTTGACAATATTGATATTGAAAATGTGGAAATCGAATTCAAGCACGAAAACGAAGACCATACAGATATTGTCAAAGAGCTTACCGCGTTTGCGAACAGTGGGGGCGGGGCCGTCATCGTTGGAGTTGCCGAAAGCGAAAATAGCTTTGTCGTGACCGGTGTCGAGAACCCACAAAAAATTGAGGAAGATATCAGTCAGGTGATCGACCGGCGGGTGTCTCCTCGATTCAATCCCACAATCAAGGTTCAGGAATTCGAAGAGAAATCCGTGGTAACTCTAGAAGTGAGTGGCGGGAACTGGGTCCACAGCTATGGACTCGATAAGTCGTACTTCCCGGCACGGCAGGGATCAACGACAATCTACCTCGACGGAAGGGACCTACGCTACCGATATCAGCACCAGTTATCAGCCGATCCCGACGAAGGCGATAAGGACGATACTCACGACAACGGTCAGCAGGACTACCGATCGCTTGAATCTACATATCATTGGTTGGATCATGGCCCACACTTAATTCCAAAGCCTGCTGGGAAGATTTCGAGCGTTTGTACCTTTGGGGAACTCTATCTCCCATCAAATCCGGTTCGAATATCCACTCGGGCCAATCGCCCGACCACCGAAACAGTGGAACACATCCTCGCGTGTCTAGCCGAAACATTCCAATTAGATAACTCCCGAAGTCATTTCACAATCAACCAAAATCGAACTGCATGGATCGGAAGCGGGTTATCGATGTTTTTTGAGGAGATTGACTCACAGCAGCGACGGTACGCGAATGCAGGACTTGATACTTCGCAATTGTATAAATGCGAGGAAGCACTCTATGTGGCAAATACATCAATTCCGTATCCGGAATCACTCCTTCTTGTCTATGTGGAGCCGTGGGTTTCTGAGAACTTTGCTCGCCACTTCGAAATCGTGTTACTCACGAACGGTATGCCCGTAGATACGGAGCCACTCACGGATTTCGGCAATTTAGCAGGAATTCAGTTTGGAACTGCGGAATCGGTCGAAATGAAAGCCAAATCGCTCTCACACCCTGAAGAAATTCCATTTAGTCCAATAGAACGCATTCGGAATGGGAGATCGACGGCGAACAACGGTGGAGAAACGATCGGGTTTCTTGCCAAGAATCCTTTCTACGACAAGGGAGAGCTTGCTTCTCGTCTATTTGAGATTGAGGGGTCTACACCACTTGCTGAATTTCAATATACCTTTGGACACTTCCTGCAATTGCCGCCTGAGGAACTTCCTGAAATCACTCCTGATAGTTTTCGCGTCGTCGATTATAGCGAGTTTGCTGCGATTCCACTGAATGCGATTCATGTTGACTTCCAACTTACTTGGTGATTATCGAAGGAGTGAACGTACATCCGAGTTGGGAAGACCACATCTCCAGAATACACTTTTAAAACCTGAGTCAGGACGGAAACCGTTCTATCGGTCTCCCTCCTCTAAGATCGTTTCACGGTTCATCGAATACGAGCCAAGCGCCCACTTACCATCTTCAATATTCGGCGTACCGTCCTCACCAAACTCCCGCCACACCTCATCCAGTATCGGCTCAAGATCTGCTATGACTTTCTCACTTCCTATCTGCAGCGTAGCGTATTCCGTCGTATACCGATCTGTCTCAAGCGTCGCCGGAGTATACCCGATTGCCCGTTGACGGCTGTTTGGTACGTTGAGCTGGACACAGTCAGCATCAAGGAAAGAAAGCCATGCAAAGGCAGTACCAGAGAAACCCATCTCAGAAAGTTTCTCCATCGTACTCCTTGCTGCTAACACGACATGAGCGTCGAGGCCTATTCCTATAGAGGACTGGATATGGCCCTGAATCCATGTTTCTTCATGCTTCTGTATGAAAGCGGAGACAGAAGCAGACTCATACAGTCCATCGTTCCTAAGTACGGCGTAGGAGCCTTGCTCCTCAACCGTACCGCTATTTCCGTAGGCAATCGTGTACTTACCCTTGGTCTCGCCGTACGTCGTAAGGTCCTCAAATAGAACGGAGGGGTCAGGAATGCTTCCGGGACTGCTCTTGCTCTTCGACAAAATCCCATTCGGGATAATATGTAGGACTACTGCAGGGCCTTCAATCAGGTCGGAGGCGTAGCCTTCCCGAGCTTGGATCTTGTCAAGCCGATCACTGCATAGTTCCTCAATTTCCTCGACGTGGCCACGGTCCTTCTGCAGGTCGACGTCGAGAAAGCCTTCGGCCAGGCCCTGACTGTTCTGCCTCAGTTCCCCCAGGATCTCTTTTCGGTGGTGGATGTTCAGGGTCCAGCCGTATTCCTCCCTGATCTCCTCCTCCATATCCAGTTCCTGGCTGCCGCCGACATCCTGATTCGTGACAAAGATGAACAGGTCGTAGTCCTCCCCCAGGTCCTCCTCAAGAGCTGCTACTTTCTCTGCATCGTTCCGCAGCTTACGCCTCCACGTTTCCTGGACACTGGCGTGAGCGATACCATTCCTACTGCCAAACTCAATCTGTGCGTCCCATCCTCCGTCAGGCCCGGATTCTCCGCTCTCGTGAACACTGTAGCCTTGTTCCCTGAGGAACGCCATAGCGAAATCCTCGAAGGCGTGCCCGCCGATGTTTTCCAAGGCAAACTCCAGCTCGTCCATACACGAATAGTTTTGCTATCCGTATCACAAAACTGTTCGCAACCCGCCAGTTCAAGCAAGAGAATAAGAACGGTGTCGATCAGTCGGACCGGTAGCCGCGCGGTTCCTCCGTCGCCGATCGCTCCTCGGGACCGGGCGTGTGGACGACCCACTCGGGCAGCAGCGATCGGACGTCGCTCGACTCGCTGCCGATGACGGCGAAGCCGGCGAAGATCGTCAGGAAGCCGACGACGGCCAGCGGAGCGATGGTCTCGCCGAGCAGCGCCCAGCCGCCGATCGTCGAGACGACCGGGACGACGTAGAAGACCAGGTTGGCCTGCGTCGCGCCGGTCGACTCGAGCAGCCCGAAGTAGGCGATGTACGCGAGGACGCCGGCGACGAGGCTGACGTACGCGAGCGCGACGAGCGCTTCCGTCGTCCACGCGATCGATCCCATCGACTCGCCGGCCGACCAAGCGAGTCCGTGGCTGAGCGCCGCGGCGATGGGCAGTCCCCACGCGATGCGGACGGTGCTCGAGAGCGTGGCGTTCGCGCCGGAGCGCCGGATGAGGACGGCACCGAGGGCGGCGCTGGCCGCACCCGCAAAGAGGATCGCGCGGCCGAGCGCGTCGCCGCCGACCAACATTGCGGGGTCGGGACTGACCACGAGCGCGACGCCGAAGAGGCCGAGGACCATCCCGAACGCGCCACGGGGCGAGAGGCGCTCGTTCGAGAGGAGCACGGCTGCAAAGACCGGCGTTAGGATCGGGTTGAGGCTGAAGACGATCGCGCCGACAGCGCTGGTGGCGTACTGCTGGCCGACGAACAAAAGCGCGTTCGAGAGGCCGATCACGAGCCCGCCGGTCGCGAGGATGCCGACCACGTCGCCGCGCGTCCGGGGGCGAAGCTCCTCGAACGAGGCGGTGAGCGCGACGTAGCCCAGCATGACGAGCGCCGCGATGTCGAACCGGATCGCCACGAACAGCAGCGGTGGGAAGTACTCGAGTCCGGCTTTCGCGGCGACGAACGTCCCGCCGAAGAAGACACTCGAGAGGACGAAGAAGACGGCCGTTCGGCGGTCGATCACGGTCTCACCTCGGTTCGGCTTGCGCCCGACGAGTCCCCGGCGTGGGATCGACGGGGTGTGGAGGGATAGAACATCTTGTCTCAACAAAGGAGTCCGAGCCATATAGTTTAATTCAGAAAATATTTCACGCGAGGAAACGAAACAGTACCGAGAAAAACGAACCCACCGAGAAAATCGGTACTGTTTGTGCCATCCTAACACATCGTGAAACTATTTCACGGTGCGAAAGCTCTATCAGGGAACGGCCGAACACACTCGTATGGAATCGGCACTCGAGGAGATCGAGTTCCTCGCGCTCTCGGCGAACCGCGTCGAGGTGTTGGGACTGCTCGCGGCGGGAGGACACACCCGAAACGAACTGGCCGCGGAGACGGGGGCGTCACAGGCCACGCTCGGACGGATTTTGAGCGACTTCCGAGAGCGGTCGTGGATCGACCGCGAGGGCAGCGAGTACGTCGCGACTGCGACCGGTCGACTCGTCGCGTCGGGGTTTACCGACCTCCGGGAGATCATCGAGACCGAACAGCGCCTCCGCGGGGTCGTCGAGTACCTGCCGACCGCCGAGATGACGTTCGATCTGAAGCGACTGTCCGACGCGACCATCACGATGCCGACCCAGACGCGGCCGAACGCGCCGCTGTCGCGCCTGCTCGAGTTGCTCGAGACCGCCGACGAGGTGTGGACGGTCTCGCACGCGTTCAACGAACAGACCCTGACGGTCGTCCAAGAACGCGCCGAAACCGACGAGCAGACGTTCAGAGGGGTCTTTTCCCGGAGCGCGATCGACGCGCTCGCGGCCGATACGGAGCTTCGGGACCGACTCGAGGATCTGCTCGCCGCCGACGACGCCTCGGTTCGGGTCCGTGAGGGGACCGTGCCGCTCGCGGTCATGCTTCTCGACGAGGTCGTCTACATGCTCGTTCGGGACGAGCAGGGCGTCCTGCGGGCCTCGATCGACACGGACGACGAGGCCGTTCGCTCGTGGGCGCGGGAGACGGTCGAGGACTACTGGGAGCGCGCCGAGGCGCTCGAGGACGCCGGCGTTTCCCTCGAGTGAACCCCGCTTCGAGTCGAAGATCCGACGCGAACGGTCAGCGGCGGTCCGCTCGAATGTAGTCGGCCGCTTTCTCGGCGATCATCGTCGTCGGCGCGTCCGTGTTTCCGCTCGTGATCGTCGGCATGATCGAGGCGTCGACGACGCGCAGTCCCTCGAGACCACGGACGCGCAACCGGTCGTCCACGACGGCCAGCTCGTCGTCACCCATCTTGCAGGTTCCGACGGGGTGGTACAGCGTTTCGGCGGTCTCGCGGATGTGTTCGATCAACTCCTCGTCGCTCTCTACGTCTGACCCCGGCAACATCTCCTCGCCGCGATACTCGTCGAACGGTTCGGCCCGCAGGATCTTCCGGACCAGTTTGATCCCCTCGAGCAGGACTTCGAGGTCGTCGCCCTCGGTCAGATACTGCGGATCGATAACCGGCTCGTCGAAGGGGTCGGCCGAGCGGAGCGAGATCCGGCCGCGGCTGTCGGGCCGAAGCCGGAGCGCGCCGAGCGAGAAGCCGTGGCCCTCGGGGTTGTCGAACCCGTGTTCGACGAAGAACGTCGGTCCGAAGTGGAACTGGATTTCGGGGACCTCGGCGTCCTCGGAAACGGTCGTGAATCCGCCGGCTTCCGCGATGTTCGAGGTCAGCGGCCCCCTTTTCCGGAGCAAGTATCTGAGCGTGTTCCACAGCGAGTCCGCGTCGGCCAGCGTAATCGGCTTCGTCGACTCGTAGTTGACGCCGGCCTGCAGGTGATCTTGGAGGTTCCGGCCGACGCCGGGGAGGTCCGCGACGACGGAAATATCGTGGTCAGCGAGGTGGTCGGCCGGGCCGACGCCGGAGCACATGAGGAGGTGAGGGGAGTTGATTGCGCCGGCGGAGAGGACGACCTCCTCGGTCGCGTCGACCGTCGCGGAACGACCGCTGGCGTCGTCGCGAGCGTACTCGACGCCGACGGCTTCACGGCCGTCGAACCGAACCGTCGTTACCCGTGCGCCGGTCACCGCGGTCAGGTTCGGCCGCTCGAGAACCGGTTTTAGATACGCGTCCGCCGCGCTGTGTCGTTCCCCGCCCTTCTGGGTTACCTGGTAGTAGCCGACCCCCGACTGGTCGCCGGCGTTGAAGTCCTCGTTGTACGGGAGTCCGACCGATTGCCCGGCCTTGAGGAACGCCTCGGTGAGTTCGTTCGGCGACCGGAGGTCGGTCACGTTTCGCGGGCCGCCGATGCCGTGATACTCCGAGGGGCCGCGCTCGTTGTGTTCGGCGCGCTTGAAGGAAGGCAGCACGTCCTCGTACGCCCAGCCCTCGTTGCCCAGCTCGGCCCAGCGGTCGTAGTCCTCGGGCTGGCCGCGAATGTAGATCATCGCGTTGATCGAACTCGAGCCCCCCAGCGTCTTCCCGCGGGGCCAGTACAGCTTCCGGTCGTGTAGCTCCGACTGCGGTTCGGTGTAGTACTCCCAGTCGACCCCCGACTGGAACAGTTCCGAAAACGCCGCCGGCACGCCGATCTCTCGGTTCTCGTCGGGCTCGCCAGCCTCGAGCAACAGCACCTCAGCGTCGCCGTCGGCCGACAATCTGTTCGCGAGCACGCAGCCGGCCGGTCCCGCACCGACGATCACGTAGTCGTAAGATCTCCCGTCCCCGGACATGTTGGGTTATCACATGGCACGGCGGTGGTATAGTCGTGTCCCCGAGTCGCGCGAACGGATAGCGATTCCTGAGCGGTCATCGTCCAGCGATTCCCCGGCGTTCGTCATCCGCTCCGACGGGGCGGCCGTCCGCGGAATCGGTAGTCGGCCGCGGGTTGTCGTCCGGGCTGGACCGATGATCTCGCGGAACCGAACCGTTCGTACCGGGCTGTTCGAGCGCGGATCAGTCGTCGCTCGGCATCTCGAAGTGTCCGCGACCGCGCTCGACGAACTCCTCGCGAGAGATCTCCCCCTCGAGCAGCGCCTCGAGGTCCGCACCGACGCGCTCGGCGGCGATCGTATCCGGATAGATGACCCCCGCGGCACCCCGATCGAGGAACTCGTCGGCGGTCTCGGTCGAGTCGACGCGGACGACCCGCGGCACGTCCGCGTCGAGGTCAACGACCGCCTCGCTCCGGTCGTGTTCCGGCGTCAGCGAGACGACGAGTGCGGCGTCCTCGAGCCGTGCCAGCTCCCAGACGCGTTCGTTCGAGACGTCGCCGTAGACGTAGTTGTCACACTCGTCGCGAATCTCCTCGAACAGGATGGGGTTGTCCTCGACGACGAGCGTCGGCCGGTCGAGGAACGAGCACGCGTCGAGAACCTGCCGACCGCCGTGTTCGAAGTCGACGATGATGACGTGGTCCTCGAGGTCTTCGGAGACGCTCGTTCGGTCGCCGAGGGACTCTCCGAGCAGTCGGACGACGCCGGTGTCGCGCAGCCAGCGGTTGATCGCGCCCGCGTGACGACCCGTGTACGTCGCGACGATCATCGTGACGGCGGCCGCGAGGACGATCGCGTCGAAGACCGGTGGTGCGATCTGATCGGCCGCGAACGCCTCGAGCGCGATGAAGAGGCTGAAGATACTCACTTGATCGAGCGTGAGACCGGTCAGGATCGCCGTTCGGCCGTCGAATCCGCTTCTGAGTAGGATGAAGGCGACGAGCAGCGGGTTGAGGATCAGGACTGCGACGATCAGCGTGAGGGTGTAGCCGATCGTCTCGAGCGTCGGGATCGTCAGCAACGCACCGAGCGTGACGAAGAAGATCGGCGAGAAGAAGTCCTCCAAGTCGTCGACGGTGTCGACTAACTCGAGCGAGTGGGGGTAGTCGTCGGCGATGGCGATGCCGGCGGCGAACGCGCCGACGACGATCGAGAGGTCGGCCGCCTCGGCGAGCGCGATAAACCCGACGACGAAGGAGATGCCGAGCAGCATCATCACCTCGGGGTCGCCCTGGAGTCGCGCGGTCAGCCGGTGGAAGAGGAGATACCGGATCCCGAGCGCGAGGGCGAACAGCCCGCCGCCGACCGCGACCTGCTCCCAGGCGGGAGCCGCCGCGTAGACGAACGCGCTCAGCCCGAGCACGATCAGCACGCCGAGGAGGTCCTCCGTGAAGTGGATCGACTCCGCCAGCCGTTCGTACGTCGGCCGGGCGCCGTTCTCGTCGTCTAGATAGCTGGTCGCCACGAGCGACGAACTCAACGCGGCGGCGATCCCCAGGTAGCCGGCGTTCAACGGATCGAGCCCGAACGCGAGTCCGAGACCGAACGTCAGTGCTCCCACGATCGACGCCTGCAGGAGGCCGACGGTGACGCTGATCCGTCCGGTCGAGCGGAACGCCTCCACGTCGACGTGGATCCCGAAGAGGAAGACGAGGAAGGCGATCCCCCACTGCGCGAGGTCGAGCAGCTGTGTTTCGTCGATCACCGCCCCGGCTAGCGCTCCTGCGAGCAGGTAAAACGGGATCACCGACAGCCCCTTCTGGGCGGCGACGAGCAGCAAGACGGCTGCGAGGACGAAGATGAGCGTCAGCGCGAACAGGATCTCATCCATCGGTGTCACCTCCGGTCGCGTCGGCATCGTCCGATCGGTTCGAGCCGCCGGATCCGGCTGCGTCACCGGCGTCGTACCGTGCGTCTTCGCTCCCGAGGTCGACCGTCTCGTCCGCCCGCTGGGAGCGGTCTCGAGCGCGTGCGTTCAGTTCCTCGAGCCGCCGTTCGAACGCCTCGCGGTCGTCGATCGTCTCGAGTAAGTTCGCGAGTTCGTCGCCGACGATCCCCCGTTCGAGGACGACGTAGTCGGCCCCGTTCTCGAGGAGCACCGCCGCCTCGTCCTCGGTCGTCGCGGTAACGATCGAGAGCGCGTCGGGGCTGTCCTCGACCAGACGGAGGGCGATGTCGGCTCGTTGGGCGACGCTGACGAGCACCTCGGCGCCGGAGAGGTTCGCCTCCTGGCGGATATCGCCGTGTCTGGCGTTGCCGAAGATGAAGCCGTGTTCGGCGTCCATCAGTTCCCCGACGTACTCGGCGCGGTCCTCGACGAAGACGACCTCGTCGACATCGTCCTCGAGCACCGCCGCGAGTTCGCTCGAGAGCCGACTGTAGCCGACGATCACCGCGTGATCAGCGTACTCGGCCGGCTGCGCCTCGACGGTATCTTCCCGCTCGAGTCGCTCGAGATACGGTCTGACGTACGCGTAGATCTGGCGGTTGTAGATGACGTAGTACGTCGAGATGGGCATCGTGATCAGCGCCATCAGGCTGAGGAAGCCGAGGATACCTTCCTCGATGAATCCCTGATCGACCGCGAGCGCACCCAGCACCAGCGAGAACTCGCTGACCTGGAGCATCGAGATCGTGCCGAGAAAGGAGGTCTCGATGTCGAAGCGCTGGCTGTAGAACAGCCCGAAGACGATGCAGAAGTTGATCACGACCAAGAGGAACGCCGCGGCGACCGCCTCCTGCCAGTAGGCCAGCAGCTGGTCGACCTCCATCTGGAGGGCGATGCTCGCGAAGAAGATCGCGATGAAGAAGTTCGTCGCCGGACGCATTCGTTCCTTGAGTTCCGTGCTATAGGGGAGCTGTGCGAGCGCGAGGCCCGCGAGGAACGCGCCGATCTCGATGGAGAGATCGAGGCTCTCGGCGGCGAAGATGAAGAGGAACGCCCAGGCGATGCCGACCGTAAACAGGGTGCTCTTGTTGGCGGCGCTGGCCCGGAGCAACGCCGGAAGGAGGTAGTTGCTCGCGAGGTAGGCGACGACGCCGATGACGCCCATCAGGAGGAGGACGCGACCGATGCTAAACGCGATCTCGCCGACGTTATCGACGGCGCCGACGGAGAGGATCGCGAGCGCCATGACGAGGTAGATGTCCTGGAAGATCAGGATGCCGACGTCGACCTTCCCGTACAGTTCCTTCAGGTCGTCCTTGTCCCCGAGCACTTTGACGATGATCGGCGTCGCACCGAACGTCGTCGCGAGCGCGATCATCAGCGACTGGTAGAGCGTGAAACCGAGCAAGAGGGCGACGCCCGTCGAGGCGATCGCCTGCAACACGGCCTGTCCGAGCGCGATCGCCCCGACGGGGCGCATGATCTCCCGAATGTCGTCGAATCGCATCTCGATGCCCAGCAAGAAGAGGAGGAACCCGAGACCGAGTTCGGCGACGATCTCGATCAGCTGGTCCTCGGCGACGATGCCAAGGCCGATCGGCCCGACGACGACCCCCGTTAATACGTAGGCGACGATCGTCGGCTGCTTGGTCAGTCTGGCGGCGTAGCTGAGGACGGCCGCGGCCACGATGAGCAACGCGAAATCCGTTGCCAGTGCGATTCCTCCGAGAGACATGATCCAACCGATATCGTAGTTGCGACGACTCGACGCCGTTCAAATCGGGATACCCGATACTGTCGGAAAAGCGTTGGCGCTGCACACATCTCGCGTAAAAACTGGAATACAGCGGTTCCGTCTCCCGGAAAATCGTCGAGCCGTCTACGTCGCGCGCGGGAAGTTGTCGATCGTCTCCGCACGGAACGCCTCCTCGTCGAACTCGTACTCGCCGTCGAGGAACTCGAGGACCTGCTGTGTGTCCTGCAGCGCGTTTTTCAGACACGTCGACGCGCCGGGCGACGGCGTGATGTTGAAGATGATATCGTCGCCGACGAGTTTCGCCTCGCCCATATCGAGGGACTTCGTTTTCGTGTCGACGATCTGGGGACGGACGCCACCGTACCCTTTGGCGCGCTGAATATCCTCGAGTTCGACGCTCGGGACGACCTTCTGGACGTGGGGAAGGAACTGCCGCGGGCCGACCTCCGGAACGTCGTAGACGAGGTTTCGTAGCACGTACGGGAGGAGGATGCGATCGGAGAGAATGTTCCCGTAGCTGAGAAACGCCGCCGCGTTCAGCCCGAACACGTCGAGGAAGTCCTTCACGGTCGAGATGCGGCCGCGCTCGAGCGTCGGGACGAGTTTTGCGGTCGGCCCGAATCGGGTGACGCTGGGGTCGTGAACGTCGGCGTCGCCGTGCACCGCGGCGAACGGCAGTTTCTTCATCTGGAGCGTGTACACCTTCCCGTTCAGGAGATCGTCCGCGAGGAAGAAGCTCCCGGCGATGGGGAGCAACACCTTGTCCTGGCCGTAGCCGAGTTCCTTCGCGATCTGGAGGCTGTGCGAACCGGCGGCGACGACGGTCGTATCACAGTCGAACCGACCGTTGTTCGTCTCGATCGTGTAGCCGTCGAGCGTGGGCGTGATATCTTTGACTTCGGTGCCGGTGAAGACGTCCACGTTCGACTCCTCGTCGGCCTGCTCGACGAGCGAGCGCGTCGTCTCGCCGTAGTCGACGACGTAGCCGTCCGAGGTCTGCAGCGCGAGCATCTCCTTTGCGGGATCGCGGCCCTCGACGACCTTCGGTTCGATCTCCGCGATCTCCTCGCGGCCGATCGCTCGAAGTTTCGGGAAGAGGTCGCCGAACCCCTCCTCCTCGTACCGGCGTTCGAGCTGGTCGACCTCCTCGTCGCCGACCCCGAGCACCATCTTGCTCCGTTTGTCGTGCATCTCCCGGTCGGGGTCGTGGTTCTCCAGGTAGCCCGCGAGAAGCTCCGCGCCTTCCTTGACGTCTTCGGCCTTCTCGAGCGTGTAGTTCGTCTCGATGTCTCCGAAGTGGAGCGTCTGAGAGTTGTTCGTGTGATCCGTGTTGATCGCTGCGATCGACGGCTCCTTTTCGACCAGCGCGATGGAGTCGATATCGGAGAATTTTGCAGTCGTGTACAGAAGGGAGGCCCCACTGATCCCGCCACCGACGATAACGAGGTCGTATTTGCCAGACATGATTGGTTCTGTTATATACCCTACCCGGACCTCGCGACTCCGCACAGATAACTCATATTTTTTCGAACGGGTTTTCGGTAATCGACGAACTGCGTATCGACACCCTCGATTTCGGCGGCCGAACTGCGACCGGTCTGACTCGTTTGACGGGCCGTCGCTGTAGAGTCTGTCCCCTTCGCATCTAAAATCGGACATATTCGCGACGGGTGCTCACCGCGGCCGACCGACGCTCCAAAACGGTCCCTGCAACCAACTGGCAGTGATCTCGCCAGTATCGTCTCTCACCCCTGGCGGCACCGGGATCGCTCCGCTCAGCGCACGTCCGAACTCGAGGCCCGGGAGAGCAGATAGACGGCCACTCCGCCGAACGCGACGCCCAGTCCCGCGAGGACGGCGACGGCGGGGACGATCGTGTTGAGCGCGCCGTCGAACGCCGTCACGTCGAGGACGGTCATCACGTCCTCGTCGAGCATGATCGCCCGCGCCGCGTCGACGCCGTACGTGACGGGATTGATCCGGGCGAACGTCTGAATCCAGGTCGGTAGCACCTCGAGCGGGAGAAAGGCACTCGAGAGGAACAACAGCGGGAACTGTAACAGGTTCGCGCCGATGATCGTCGACTCCTGATCCCGGGTCAAGACGGCGAGGGTGTTCGAGAACGCGATAAACCAGAGCGAGAACACGATTCCGACGGCGATGATTCCGAGGGCACCGACGACTCCCGTCGTGATCTCCGCGCCCAGAAGCACGCCGAGGCCGAGGATGATCGCGATCTGCAGCGCGATACGGAACACCTCGGCGAGCGTCTTCCCGACGAAGACGGCGGTTCGGTTCATCGGCGAGACGAGCACCTTCTCGAACATGCCGTTCTCGATGTCGTTGACCAGGCCGATCCCGGAGGTGACCGCCGACGCGAGCGCGACCTGGATCGCGATGGCCGGTACGAGGAACGTGGTGTAGTCGACACCCGGACCAAGCCCCTCGCTCACCGCCCCGCCGGCCACGTTGCCGAACACCTCCGTGAACAGCACGAGGAAGATGAACGGCTGTGCGAGCGAGACGACGAGGACGAACGGATTCCGGACGGCTTTGAGATTCCAGCGCTTGAAGTTGACCCAGACGTCCCCGGCGAACGTGTTGGACGAGCGCGGGACCGAATCGTGCTCCGACGACTCCGCGGTCGGAGCGCTCACGACGCGTCCTCCGTTCCACTGGCGGCGTCCATCTCGACGGTCCCGGCAGTATCGACGCTACCGGCCGTCGCCTCGGTATCGACACGTTCGCCGGTGATCGCGAGAAACACGTCGTCCAGCGTCGGCGCGCGGACGTTGAATCCGGTGACCGTCAGCCCTGCGTCCCGAAGCGCGACGAGGAGATCCGTTCCGGATTCGCGGGCGGTTTTCGCGGTGACGCTGATCCCCGTCTCGGTCTCCTCGACGGTCGCATTGTCGAAGGCCTCGAACTCTCCGGCGATCTCGACGGCCCGCGTTCTGGCATCCTCGCCGTCTTGCAACTCGATGTCGAGCACGTCGCCCCCGACCTGCCGTTTTAACTCGTCCGGCGAGCCGTCGGCGACGATCCCGCCGTCGAGGATCACCGCCAGCCGCTCGCAGAGCTGATCGGCTTCCTCTAAGTACTGCGTCGTCAGGAAGACCGTGGTCCCGCGGGCGTTGATCCGACGGAAGTACTCCCACAGTCGATTGCGCGCGTTCGGATCCAGCCCGGTGGTCGGCTCGTCGAGAAAGACCAGCGGCGGCCGGTGAACCAGCGCCGTCGCGGCATCGAGTCGCTTTTTCATCCCGCCGGAGAACCCCTCCGATCGTTTGTCGGCGACGGCCGTGAGGTCGACGAGATCGAGCAGTTCGGCGGTTCGATCGTCGCGCTCATCGCGGGGAACGCCGTAGGCCTCACAGGCGAACCGAATATTTTCCTCTGCGGTGAGCTCCGGATCGATGCTCGTCTCCTGGGCCATGTAGCCGATCGACTCGCGGATCTTCCGCGGCTCCGTCCGGACGTCGAACCCGTTGACTCGAACCTCGCCGGCGGTCGGCGAGAGGAGCGTCGCGAGAACCTTGATCGCGGTCGTCTTGCCCGCGCCGTTAGGTCCCAAAAACCCGAAGAACTCGCCGTCGGCTACGGTCAGATCGACGCCGTCGACCGCCGTCGTTCCGTCGCCGTAGGTCAACTCGAGCCCGTCGATCTCGATCGACGCAGTCGGTGGCGGCGTCGGTCGGTCCGCACCCTCCACTTGTAGCCGCTCGCGCGAGGTTTCAGCGTCCGCTACCGGTCGTTCGTTAGACATAGCGTCGGTACGGGTCCTGACGTGAAATACGCCTCCCTTCGAAATCAGGGAGTCCCTCCGAAAATCGGAGCGAGGGTTAGAGTTCGTACGCTATCGCCCACCGGTGGAGGTGGCCGAACACCGGGAAGATCGATCGGGCTTTCTCCGTCGGCGCGTACTCGACTCGCGGCGGTACCTCGTCGTATGCTGTCCGCTCGAGCAGCCCCGCCTCGGTCAGGTCGCGCAACCTCGTCGAGAGCGTGTTTGCCGGGATCGACAGCGCGTCCTCGAGTTCGGAGAATCGCAGCGGTTCGCTCGCGAAGGCGAACTCCGAGAGCACTGCCATCGTGTGCGTTCGACCGAGGAGGTCGAGCAGTTCCGCGACCGTTCGTTCGACGCGCTCTCGCTCCGCGGGCTCGAGCGACCCTCGAAGCGCGCGGGCCTCCTCGGGGCCGCCTCCGGCGTCGGGCGGGATCGAACTATCGTCGGTCATAGTCGACGGGTAGCCCCCTGCGGGTAAGTTGGTTTCGGGAGGTGCAGCTACTCCCCGTTTCGGCCCCGTTACTTCGAAGCTTCGAAGTTGCAAGTATATCCGCTCGGAACCGCTACGTCGTGCTATGCAAATCGCCGTCTTCGGTGCGACCGGTCGAACCGGGCTTCCGCTCTGTGAACAGGCGCTCGAGCGAGGTCACGAGGTCGTCGTCCACGCTCGATCACCCGAAACGGTTCCGTTCACCGACGATCGAGTGCGGGTCGTTGCGGGCGACGTCTACACCGGCGAGGGCGTTCTCGACGCGGTCCGAGGCGCGGACGCGGTCGTGAGCGTCCTCGGACAGGGCGAGGGCTCGCCGGCGGATCTCCTGACCGTCGCCGGCGAGAACATCTGCCGCGCGATGACCGAGGCGGGCGTCTCGCGGTTCGTGACGCTCGTCGGTGCGGGGGTCCGTGAGGACGGCGAATCGGTCTCGCTCGGCGGCAAAATGATGGGGGTTCTGTTGAAGCTGCTCGCTCGAGACGTCCTCGAGGATGCCGAATCCCACGTCGAACACGTCCGGGCGACGGACCTGGACTGGACGGTCGTCCGCGTCCCTCGACTCGGCGAGGGCGACCCGTCGGGCGAGTACCGCGCCGGCGACATCGACCTCGGATTCGAGGCGATCGACCGAGCCGACGTCGCCCGGTTTATCCTCGACTGCCTCGAGAGCGACGAGTACAGCCGACGAATGCCGAAGGTGGGGCCTGCGTAACACGCCCCCTCGGTCCGTTCTCCGACTGAGTCGATGGGAGGACCCTTTTACGCTCGAGTCGCGGGCAACGCCACGAAGAACGTCGACCCCTCGCCGGGCGCGGAGTCGACCCAGATCTCGCCACCGTGTCGGTCGACGACGCGCTGACACAGCGCGAGCCCGATTCCGGTTCCGTCGTATTCGTCGGGGCCGTGTAACCGTCGGAACACCTCGAAGATCCGATCGTGGTGTGCCGGGTCGATACCGATCCCGTCGTCACGAACTTCGATCACCTGTTTCGGCCCGTCCGCCTCGGCGGTTATCGCTACTCGCGGTCGGTCTCCGCCGTAGGTGATCGCGTTACACAACAGGTTCTGGAACACCTGTCGAAGCTGGTCGGCATCGCCGGCCACCCGAGGCAGCGACGAGACGGTAATCTCGGCGTCGTGCTCGTCGATCTGTATCGCCAGGTCGTCCAGCACGTCGTCGAACAGCGCGTCCAACTCGACCGACTCGAACGAGTCGCCCTGGGTTTCGACGCGAGCGTACTGGAGCAACCCCTCGATCATGTCCGACATCCGTTCGGCGCCGTCGACGGCGAACTCGACGAACTCCCGGCCGTCCGCGCCGAGTTCGTCGCCGTAGCGGCGCTCGAGCAACTGGAGGTAGCTCGAGACCATTCGCAGCGGCTCCTGGAGGTCGTGGCTGGCGGCGTAGGCGAACTGCTCCAGTCGCTCGTTCGACTCCCGGAGCGCGCGTTCCCGTGCCTTGCGGTCGGTGACGTCGCGAACGACGCCGATCGTTCCCTCGTACTCGCCGGCGTCCGACGTGAGCGCGGTGAACCGACTCTCGGCCGGGAGTCGATCGCCGTTCCGTCGCAGGATCTCGGCCTCGATGGTCGCCGCCTCCTGACCGTCGACCGTCTCCAGCGATCGCTCTGCGGCCTCGGTCGACACCTCGTCGCCGACCACGAGCGAACAGTGCGAGCCGAGCAGCGTTTCGCGCGGGTAGCCCGTCATCTCGACGTAGGCCTCGTTGACGACGACGAATCGGTACTCCTCGTCGAGGACGTAGATACCGTCTTCGACCGTCTCGACGATTGTCTCGTACTGCGAGAGCTTCTGCGCTCGCTCGACGCGAGCGGCCACCGTACTCACGTCGCGGATGACGCCGACGGTCCCTCGAAACTCGCCGCTCTCGACGAGACAGTTGAACCGAACCTCGCAGGGCAGCGCCTTTCCGCTCGCGGTCTCGATCTCGAGTTCGAGCGTCGGCGGGTCGGCGTCGGTCTCGAGCGTTCGTCGGATCGCGGCCTCTATGCGCGAGATATCGTCCGCGGAGAGAACGAGCGAGACGTGTTCGCCGAGCAGATCGGCTCTGGCGTACCCCGTCACCTCGACGATCACGTCGTTGACGGCGACGAACCGCCCCGATGGATCGAGTTGATAGATGCCGTCGTCGATAGTGTTGACGAGCGTCCGGAAACGTCGGAGTGCACCGTCTCGGTCCGTCTCCGCCCAAAACTCCGGCTCCGTTGTCTCCCTCCGCTCGCTCATTGCGTCGTAGTCGCTACTGAGACAAATAAACCCTCGTAAACTGAGGATCGGTTGGGGAGGTTGTCGTCGCTTTCGGACCGTCAGTCCCTCGGACGGCTGTACCGAGTCGAGACCCCGCTCTCAGAATTCGGATGGGTCCGACGAGCGTTTACGTGTCCGCCGACGATGTGAGACGTGGATTCGAAGGTAGTTAGTCGACGATGGGCGGAACGGTCCGGAGAGTACTCGCCAGAATATTACGCCTACTACGGGCCGAACGAGACGAGTGAGACCATCTGTGACACGCTCGAGCGGTTCGTCGACCGAGATGCGTCTATCCTCGAACTCGGCTGTAGCTCTGGTCGTCACCTGGCCCACCTGTAC
This sequence comes from Natronorubrum amylolyticum, assembly GCF_052040145.1. NCBI lineage: Archaea > Methanobacteriati > Methanobacteriota > Halobacteria > Halobacteriales > Natrialbaceae > Natronorubrum > Natronorubrum amylolyticum. The sequence continues at coordinate 481,019 of NZ_JBPPFW010000002.1, read as the reverse complement.
GAACACGGCTTCGAAACCCTGTCGGGAATCGACGTCAACAACGACGCGTTCGACGTGATGAGAGAGACCTATCCGGATCTCGCCGACGACGGAACGTTCTACCACGACCGGATCGAAGACGTCGTCGACGACTTCGAGGAGAACCGGTTCGACGTCGTCTATTCGGTGGAGACGCTCCAGCACCTGCACCCGGACGTCGAGTGGGTCTTCGAGGACCTCGCACGCATCACCGGCGAACTCCTCATCACGGTCGAGAACGAGGGCGAAGACGAGAGCACGCAGGACCAGTCATCCGACCCCGACGTAACCTACGTCAACGACGAGTTCCCCCTGTATCACCGCAACTGGAACCAGGTGTTCTCCGAGTTCGCGTTCGACGAGGTCGACGCTGAGTCGGGCAAGCGGGATACCGTCCGAACGTTCCGCTCGACGACGGAGTGAGCCGAACGTAACTGGGCGAGTCCTTACAGCAACGGTTCGTTCCTGTGTGTCGCCGTCTATCGGCGCCTCGAGGAGTGATCGGGCCTCGACGTTCGGGTAGTTCACACTCGCGTAGGCCCGACTTCCGCGACCGCTACTGACGTGGTTCGACAAGTCGGTGCGGTCCGTATCAGCGTCTCATCACGTGAAAACGTGGGTACGCTATCCGAAAGTGGCCGCTGGGAATCCACAGTACACGTCTGATTACTCTGCGTTCGAAAGTGTACTTCGAAGTTGACAGAAGAGGTATGCATAACCAAGACGTATCGGTACAGTATGTACTGGACGGCAACCGCAGGTGGGCCAGTGGGTCCGCAGTATGACTGAGACGCCAATCGACCCCGACGAAGCCCGACACGAGTTATACAGGATCATGAAAACCGATCTGCCGTTCGAACAGAAGGCAGCGCAGGCGCTCGAGTTGGGCACACGCTATCTTGGGGTCGAAAACGGCCACATGACCAAGATCGATGCGGAGACCGACTACTGGAAGGCCACCGCAAGCACCGACCCGATCGACGGTGCGTTTCCACCCGGCCTCATCCTCGACTTGGGGACGACGTACTGTCGGCGAACGATCGCCCAGGACGAACCGATCGCACTCCACGACGTCCCGAATCAGGGCTGGGAGGACGATCCCGCGTTCGAGGAACACGGTCTCGAGTGCTACCACGGAACCACCATCACCGTCGACGACGACGTCTACGGGACGGTCTGTTTCGTTTCGACGGGCCCTCGTTCGGACCCCTTCGGGAGCGACGAAACCATGTTCGCGGAACTGATCGCGCGGATGTTAGAACACGAACTCGAGCGCCGCCGAACCGAGGCCCAGATCGAGCAGCTCGACAACTTCGCCAGCACGGTGAGCCACGACCTCAGAAGCCCGCTGACCGTGATCCAGGGCTGGATCGAGGCGACCGAACAGTCGGCAAACATCGACTATCTGCGGAAGGTCTATCCGGCGGTCGACCGCATGCAACAGCTGCTGGACGACGTGCTCGCCGCCGCCAGAAGCGGTCAGGTGATCGGGACCGTCGAACCGATTTCGCTCGAGACGATCACGGGCACCGCCTGGGACCAACTCGAGACCGGATCACACGAACTGGTGGTCGAGACGGATGCCGTCGCGCGGGCAGACCAGGGGCGGTTGCAGGCGGTCTTCGAGAACCTGTTTCGAAACGCCGTGGAACACGGTTCCACGTCCTCTGTGTCTGCGGAATCGGTCACATCAGGGTCCTCGTCGACCTCGAGCGGCGGGCTGACGATCACCGTCGGTGACATCAGGGACGCAAACGGGAACCCGGTCGGGTTCTACGTCGAAGACGACGGCTGTGGGATTCCCGAATCCGACCGAGAATCGATCTTCGAGACCGGGTTTACGACCTCGAGTCTGGGAACCGGATTCGGACTCTCGATCGTTCAGAGCATCGTCACCGCCCACGACTGGTCGATCGACCTGACCGAGAGCGAGGCGGGCGGTGCCAGATTCGAGATCACGAACGTCGATTTTCAGTGAGACCGCTCGAATCCTGCCGACACTCTCACGTATCTCTCAGTCACGAACGTTGACGAACCATCCTTACTACGCTCGTACGGGTACTGTGTACTACCGATGGATAGACGACGGTATCTTCGAACGATGGGGACAACTGCGGCGGGATCCGTCGTCGCCGGTCGTAGCTTCCGCCAGTCGTCAAGCGACGCGGTAGCGACCACGAAGCGGGTTACGTCGGACGGGTTCGAGTCGAAAGCGGACGACGGACGTTGGGAGGACCGTCTCGTTCGCGGCGTAAACCTCGGCATGGCGAAACCGGCTCACTTCCCGGGCGATGCAGCGATAACGAGAGCGGAGTACGATCGATGGCTGGCCCAGATCTCGGCGATGAACGCGAACGTCGTTCGAACGTATACGCTTCACCCCCCGGCGTTCTACGACGCGTTGGCCGAACACAACGCGGACCGCGAGCGGCCGTTGTTGCTCCTGCAGGGCAACTGGATCGCCGAGACGGTGATGGCCGAGGCGGACGATATGTTCGACCCCGCGGTCATCTCGGCCAACGACACCGGCATCGAAAACGCCATCGACGCCGTACACGGAACCCTCTCGCCGTCCGATCACGGTGGAGTCGCCGACGGTCGATACCGGTCGGACGTCTCGCCGTACGTCCTCGGGTACGTCCTCGGCACGGAGTGGGAGCCCGCGGTCGTCGAACGAACCGACGAACGACACGCCGATATCGGCGAGTACGACGGACGCTATCTCACGACCAACGCTGCGACACCGTTCGAACACTGGCTCGCCGCGCGATTGGACGACGCGGCGACGTACGAACGCGACCGGTACGATACGCTCCGGCCTCTCAGCGTGACGAACTGGCCGCCGACGGATCACATCGACCAGCCGACGGACCCCGAGGCGTTCCAGAACGACGCGGACGTGACGCTCGACCACCTGCTCCCGACCGACGAGTTCACGCCCGGCCTCTTCGCCACCTACCACGTCTATCCCTACTTTCCTCCGTTCATGAACCACGAACCCGACTACCTCGAGTACACCGCCGAGAACGGGGTAGAAAGTAGCTTTCGCGGCTATCTGGCGGATCTCGTCGCCGAGAGCGACTACCCCGTTCTGGTCGGTGAGTTCGGCGTTCCATCGTCGCGAGGACTCTCCCAGCGGCAGGTCCAAGGATTCCACCAGGGCCACCACACCGAACGTGAGCAGGGCGAACGCAACGCCGAACTCTACGAGCACATCGTCAACTCGGGGGCACTCGGCGGCGTCGTGTTCACCTGGCAGGACGAGTGGTTCAAACGCGTCTGGAACACGGCGGAGTACACGGAACCGGACCGCCGCCCGTTCTGGATGGACCGACAGACGAGCGAACAGGCGTACGGACTGTTGTCGTTCGATCCGCGGGGCGAGACCGATATCACGCTCTCCGGCGATCTCTCGGAGTGGGAGCACGCGAGCGAGCTGTACACGACGGCCGAATCCGATTTCGGACCCGAATCCGAGCCGCTGGTGGCGCTCGAGGACGGACACGACGGCGCGCGAACGCTTACCGGACTCAGCGCTGCAGCCGATCCGGGCTCGCTGTCGCTCAAACTCTCGTACGACGATCTCGGTTCGGTCGTCGACTGGGAGCGCACGAACACGCTCGTGTTCCTCGACATCACACCCGAGCGCGGGATCACCTCGATGCCGTTCGAAACGGGACTCCACACGAGCGAGGGCGTCGATTTCCTCGTTAACCTCGCGGGTCCAGACGACTCTCGGGTCCTCGTCGATAGCTACTCCGATCGCTTCTACTACCACTACGGGGAGTTGCTCGGGGAAATTTCCGCCATCGAGTACGCAGGGGACCGTGATCGCAGCGAGTTCCACGCCATCGAACTCGCGCTGGGCCGAGAGATGGAGATCCCGAGTCTCGACGAGACCATCGAGTTCGAGAGCTACGAGACCGGACGGCTGCGCTTTGGCGTCGGCGATCCCGATCACGAGGCGTACGATTCGCTGGCCGACGTCTGTGTGACCCCCGAGGAGAACACGATCGAGATTCGGCTCCCGTGGCTGCTCCTGAACGTCCGAGATCCGAGTCAACGAATCGTTGCCGGCGACTTCTGGACGGACGGACTCTCGGCGGAGACGCGTCTCGACAGCATCGGCGTCTCCGCGGCGACGTTCCTGCCGAACTCTCGGGGCGAAGCGACCGATCTCGAGTCGCCAACGAACATCACCGACTCCCTCTCACCGATCACGGGTGACGAACTCGTCTTCGGCTCGGACTCCCGGTTCGCGTGGGAGACGTGGAACGAGCCGGCGTACGACGAACGCCTCAAACAGTCTTACGACGTGATGCAGGAGACGTTCGGTGATCTGTGAAGTGGGGTGGCGGATCCGTCGGCCGGTACGCCCGTTCGTCACCGAGGGGGACACAGTTCGGGCGAGTTAGACGTGGTGATCGATGGCGTGCCGATGCCTCCGAGCGATGAGCGAACACGTCAGTTACCGTGCCGATACCATTGTGTACCTTCGGACCCTCGAAACACGTGAAGAACGATGGAACGCACTGGTCCCCCAACGAGCGCGTCGGCGGTTTCGACTGTTCGGGGACCCGCTCGCGGGACCGCCAGACCGTCTCGCCCGACTCGCTCGAGGGGCGGACTACGGTCCGTGCCACGTTCGATCAGTGGCCACACCGCACCGGACAACGATTTCATCGACCGATGATCACGACCACTGACGACGCTCCACGGGCAACAGACCGCCTCGACCAGCGACGGTCCCGTTCGACGCTCGCCCGACTCGGCGAGCGATCCGACACGTCGAGCGCGATCTCCTCGCTCGAGACGGCGAAACCGCCGGCGCCAACGGGGCGTGGATTACGATGACAGACGAGGACCTGGATGTGGAGTTCGAGTTGGGGTCGGACGTCCGCGACACCCTCGAAAACGCCGTTTCGGACGACATCTCGCCACACCGGCTCAACCAGCTCCACGACATTGCGACCGGGTTCGCCGAACGCTCGACGGAGACTGCCGTGTACAATCACGCGATCGACGGCGCGTACGAGCTCTTCGACGTCCGGTACGTCGTCGTCGTTATTTCGCGGGGAAACACGTGGACGACGGTCACCAGTACACAGCCGGATCCGGAGGTTCAGTTCGGACAACACCCCATCATCTGTGCTGCAGTCGAAACGGCACTGGACCGAAACGAGACCGTCGTGGTCGACGATCTCGAGGCGGCGACTGACGGTCTCGTTCCGCTGGAGAACGGCTGTGCGCTGTCGACACCGATCGACGACACGACCGTGTTACAACTCGTCCGAGACGGGGACGAGTTCGACGAGATCGACGTTCAACTCGCAAAACTCCTCGGGTGGACCGCCGGATCGCGCCTCGAGCAACTCTCGCTCCGCGGCGAGGTCGAGACGATGGTGGAGAACCTCACCTCGTTTACCGACTTTCAGGAGGATGTCCTCGAGCAGACGGCACACGAACTCCGGACGCCGTTGACGGCGGTTATCGGCTACGCCGAACTGCTCGTCAACGAGGACATCGGACCGCTCACCGACGAACAGCGAGCGGTCGCGGGGGTCGTCCGTCGAAAGGCGGCCGATCTCGACGCCGCGATCGAGGCGCTGACGTCGTCGTTCGACACGGGGCTGGCGAACGTGCGCGCTGGCCGAAGTGGGGTCCCTACCGGCGATTCCGCCGCCGTTTCGGATGCCGTCGATGGACCGTTCGTCTTTCTCTCCATCGACGACGGACTGGGGACGTCGCTTGCAACACAGCTCGAGGGGCTAGACTACGACGTGACGATCGCCGACGATCGCGAGGCTGCTCGGGAGGCAGTCCGCCGGACGCCGTCCTCGACGCTCCTCGTCGAGCTGTTTGCCACCGGCAACGACCCCGACGCCAACACCGATGAGGAGGTCGAAAACGGCGTCGCCATCGCGGAGACGATCCGTCGTGAGGCGGGGACCGAGGGGACGACGATCAGGGTGGTGTCGTTCCTTCGCGACGAGCCGGGCGGGCTGATACAACTCGGCGTCTCCGCGTACGTTCCCGAGCGTTCGGCGGCGATCGCGGAGGCGATCGAACTGGTACTCGGAGTGGAAAAAGACGACCATCTTCGCGTGCTAGCGTTCGACGCAACGCCGTCCGAGGTGCCGATAGCCGAGATCCCTGACTCTTGGGAGGTGACGGCAGTCGACCAACTCGAGAGCGTCCAGGCCGGCTCGCAGACCGGTCCCTACGATCTCGCGCTGGTTCGCGTCACCGATCTCAGCGGTCGGGAACTGGAGATCGTTCGGACGCTTCGACAACGACAGCGCGGGCGCAGGCTGCCGGTAGTCCTCGTCGACAGCGGATCGGTGGTGACCGACAGTCAGTACGCACTCGGTGGGAAACTGTTCATCCAGCGTCCGCCGTCCGTGTCGGATCTCGTGTCGATGCTGGTCTCTTCTCCGACCGACGACGACCGACTCTCCAACTCGTGACGCGTACGCCCCTCGAATCGGACTGCGTGGGTGGGTTCATCCACGACTGGTTGAGGGGGCGAGCAGTACGACCGGACTGACGGCGGATGAACTTATTCGGCTGCTTTACGAACAGAGACGTATGACTACCTACCGCGGGAGCTGGGGCGCAGACGAAGTCGAGGCGTTCCTCCGAGAGACGGAGATCCCGATCCGAATCGCCACCCATCGGCCGGACGGCTCGCTGTGGCTCGTGACGCTGTGGTTTCGCTATCGCGATAGCGCGCTCGAGTGTGCGACGCAGGCGAGCGCGGACGTGGTACGGTTTCTCCGCAACGACCCGGACGTTGCCTTCGACATCTCGACGAATCAGATTCCCTACCGCGGGATCAGAGGAAACGGAACCGCCACCATCTCGGACGATGACGGCAAGGCGGTCCTGCGGGATCTCGTCGAGCGCTACCTCGGCGGGGACGACTCCTCGCTCGCCAGGTGGTTGCTCGCGGACGACCGCGACGAAGTCTGTATTCGGATCGAACCGCAGGAGATCTACAGCTGGGACTTTTCGGATCGAATGGGGTCAGACACTGACGGCTGATCTGGAAGCCGGACGCCGATCGCTTCGTTCGGCATGCAGGTTCGAATCCGCTCAAGTCGCGTTCGAAAACCCACCTTATAGTTGATGAGTGCGGCCGGTTTCCAGCCACAGCGATCTCGAGGCCGATACCGAGAAACTCCCGGAAACGGACCGATTCTTGTGCGTTCGGAGACGAGAGGGCGTATGGACGCGCCACCACTCGAGTTCCCGCCGGTCGGACTCGGCACCATGGGAATCGACGACCCCGCGGTGATCGAGACGGCGCTCGAACTGGGCTATCGCCACCTCGACACCGCACAGATCTACGAGAACGAGTCCGTCGTCGGCGAGGGGCTCGCCAGCGCGCTCGAGTCGAACGCCGTCGACCGGGACGACGTCACCGTCGCGACGAAAGTCTGGGCCGACAGCCTCGCGCCCGAGGACGTCCGCCGGACGACGCGCGAGAGCCTCGAGCGACTGGGTCTCGAGACCGTCGACCTCCTCTACGTCCACCGGCCGATCGACACCTACGATCCCGAGACCACCCTGCCCGCCTTCGACGACCTCGTCACCGACGGACTCGTCCACCACGTCGGGGTGAGCAACTTCACGGTGGACGAACTCGAGCGGGCGCGAGAGATCCTCGATTCACCGATCGCGGCCCACCAGGTCGAGTACCATCCGCTGTTCCAGCCCGAAGAGTTGCTCGAACAGGCCCGCGAGCGCGGCTACCCGTTGGTCGGGTACGCGCCGCTTTCGGGCGGCCGCGTTCGCGACGTCGAGGCGGTCGCTGCGGTCGCGGCGAAACACGACGCGACACCCGAAGCGGTCGCGATCGCGTGGCTGGCTGCGAAGGAGGGCGTCGTGACGATTCCAAAAGCGAGCAGTCGATCACATCTGGCGGCGAATCTCGAGGCGGTCGAGTTGGAACTCGAGTCCGAGGATCACAGGCGGATCGACGGCCTCGAGCGGGAGGAAGAGCTGTTTCCGGAGTGAGTGGGTTTCCGCGGCCGGTGGTCGTGTCCGGTCGGCCTCGTCGAACGCCGAATCCGAGTCGGCTCGAGGCAGCAAATCGACGAGCAACCGATCGACATCGAGCACCCCACTGCTGGTCCTCAGTCGCTCGAGTCCTTCCACTCGCCGATCGCTTCGTCCTCGAACTCGCCCTTCGCTTCGCGTTCGTCCCGTCGGAGGACGATACCGAGTAACACCAGATAGAAGCCGCCGACGATAGCGAGGACGACCGTGCCCGGAAGCGTTCCGATCGACGCCGCCTCGAGAAACGCCGTTTCGGGCATGAACGCGGTGATGCGAAAGAGCCAGGCGAGCAACAGCACGCTGATCAGCGCGAGGTAGATGCGCCGAAGTCGGTGTTCGACCCCCTCGAGTAGCGTGATCTTCACCGTCGGGTTGCGATAGTCCGCGGCGAGTTTCTCGCGCCAGTCACCGTGCTCGAGTTCCTGCGTCGGATCGAGGGTCGTCGCGAGCAGATTCTGCTGATAGAGCCTGACTCGCGAGCGGTAGACGTCGTAATCTCGGTACCGTCGGGCCTCGATGAGCAAGAACAGCGTCGCGACCAAGACGCCGACGAGGATAATATAGTGGGGGTTGTCGGGACTCGAGAACGCCCAGGTGAGGATCGCAGCCATCACCGTCACGCTCCAGGTCGTCGTCTGATCGAGCCGCGAGCGCCAGGTGGTTTCGCGATCCAGTTCACCGCGGTAGGCATCGCCGAGCGCGGCGCTCAGTTCGGAGACGTCCCGCCCTATCGTCTCGCCCACGTCGGCGTCAGCCTCCGTGTCGGTGTCGTCGTCCATCTGGAACCACGTGTGATAGACGACCGCTGGGCGGAAATACTCGAGCGGTTGCGCTCGGAGTACGGACGGCTGTTCGACGTAAGCGTCGAGTTTCGGAGACGGCGTCCGTCTTCGCCTCTCGTAGCCATTGAACGTCACTACACACTCAATCGCAGGACGTCGTTTCGATTGGTGTGTACTCGTTTCAGTTGCCACCAAAGTCTCCTGTTGCTGGAGGCTTAGTGGGACACCACCTGACTCGTCGACCACGATCGCTTTTTCGTGCTGTACGACTGTGAGCTACTTCAAGAGGCGTGCTGGCATCGCCAAGACAGCGACGCTTCGGTGAGCGTGTCAGTCGATCGTTCGAGCGTGCCTCCGAGACTCCTCGTAGAGCCGTTTGAGCCACGTCCGTGCCCGTTCGTCGTCTGATTCGACGTGAACCGTCGGCAGTCCCGTGGCGGGCTCGTGGCCCACGATGCCAACGCCCTCGTCGTCGATTGCGAACGTGAACGGGAGTGGATCGTCGGTGACCAGCAACGTCGCCGAATCGCTGGCGAGTGCCTCCTCGAACGCCTCACCGCCGTAGTTCTCGTGTGCCTCGAGCGCGCTCGCATCGAAGATGCGTTCGATTGACTCCTTTTCGTTCAGTGAGGGACTCACCCGGTCGAGCACCTGAAGCGAGGTCGCGTTCGTGATCGTGCCACGAGAGCGCGTGGTCGCTTCGAACCGTTCGACGACGCGGTCGACGACACGATACGGATCGGACGCGTCGGCGACGGTCACTCGGGCATCGGCGAGGAGGTGGGCGTGTTCAGCGAGTTCGGGATGGTCTACCAGGTCGAACAACCGGTCGAGCCCTTCGAGTGCGTCGAGGCCGGCCAGATAGCGCTTTGCCAGCACGCCCGTGGCTCCGCCTCGAGGCGTGGTTCGATAGCCGTCAGCAGTCTTTTCCAGTAGGCCTTCGGCCTCGAGTGCGCGCGTCGCCCGATAAATAGTGGTTTTCGAGGTGTCGGTTGCGTCGACGAGTTCACGCCTCGACTGGGGAGCCGTTTGACAGGCCTCGAGGACGGGGGCCTGACGGAGAATCGTCAGCGCGTCCTCATACTCGTCGGACGTCATCGGTTTGTGTTGGAACCTCCCGCAGATAACGTTTCACATGTGGAGTGGATGTTCACCGATGAACAGTCAGTTCGGTCTCGAACAACCGTCCGAGCGGTGGCTATAATCCAGTGTTATGCCACTTTTGTTGTAATGTATAACGGGTGTTGGGGTGTTGGGGTGCGTTCGGCTGGGAAGACGATGGACAGACGCCCAGTCGAAATCGCAGGGTCGGTGCTTGCGATGATGGTTCTAGTTGGGCTTGGAATCGTCTTCGCATCCGGGGGTGTCGTTGCCGACACTGACGGGCCGGCCGACCTCGAGGATATCGAGGGCGAGGGGACCGAGGAGGCCCCTTACGTCATCACGGACGTCCTCGAGTTGCAGGCGATGAACGACGATCCAGAGGCCCACTACGAACTCGGCGGTGACATCGACGCGAGTGAGACGGAAGACTGGAACGACGGCGAAGGATTCGAGCCAATTTCGAGCTTCGCAGGCGAGTTCGACGGGCAACACTACACCATCGCAGGGCTGGTCATCGACCGACCAGACGAGGAACGTGTCGGGCTGTTTGGCTCGACGGAGGAGAGCGCCGAGATTCGAGATGTCCGCTTGGAGAGCGCGGACGTAACTGGTGGGGGCGACTCCGAAGATGGTGTGGGAAGCGTGGTCGGGAACAACAACGGGACCGTTTCGAACTCGAGTGCCGCTGCCGACGTCACCGGTTCCGACGGCGTGGGTGGTCTTGTCGGGTACAACGTAGGAACGGTGCGTAACTCCGCTGCGAGCGGAACGGTCTCCGGCGAGGATCAGTTAGGCGGCCTCGTCGGGCGCCACGATGGCGAGGTGCGTGACTCCTACGCGACGGGGGAGGTCTCCGGCGAGAATCAGTTAGGTGGCCTCGTCGGGCGCAACAATGGCGAGGTGCGTGCGTCGCACGCGACGGGAGAGGTATCCGGCCGCAACTGGATCGGTGGCTTGGTCGGCTACAATATGGGTGAGGTGCGTACGTCGTACGCGACGGGAGCGGCCTCCGGGAGTCAGCATATCGGCGGCCTCGTCGGGATGAACTTCGGACAGGGGGCCGATGCCAACGTTTCGGACGCGTACGCGACGGGAGCGGCCTCCGGAAATCAGAATATCGGGGCTCTCGTCGGGCTCAACGACTTTGGCTCCGTCTCGGACGCCTACGCGATAGGGGAGGTCTCCGGCAATTATGACGTCGGCGGCCTCGTCGGAAACGATGTCGCTTTGTTCAACCCCTCCTCCGAAGGCTACTGGGACTCCCTGACAACGGGACAATCAACATCTGAGGGCGGTACCGATCTCACCACCCCTGAGATGACCGGCGATGGAGCGAAAGACTACATGGACCTCGACTTCGAGGAAACGTGGATGGTGCTCGAGGCGGACCCGGCCGCTGGAAACGCCCGCTACTATCCAACCCTCCAGGACAACCCACAGGATCCGGCACCGAGCGCCGACGGGTGGGGCGAACGCTACGAAGTCGAAGACTGGTACGACCTCGATGACGTTCGCGACAATCTCGAGGCCTGGGTCGTTCTGAAGACCGACCTCGACGACGAGACTGCGGGTTACGACGACGTGGCCGGTGAAAACGCCAACGGCGGCGACGGCTTCGAGCCAATTGCGAACTTCGCAGGCGAGTTCGACGGACAGAACAACACCATCTCGGAGCTGGTCATCGACCGACCAGACGAGGAGCGTGTCGGCTTGTTTGGTTCGACGGGAGGGTTCACCGAAATACGAGACGTCCACCTAGAGAACGTGGACGTGACTGGTGAAGGTGGGCAAGACGAGAACGGTGTGGGGAGTGTCGTCGGGCTCAACCGGGGGACTCTCGAGAACGTGTCCATGAGCGGCGACGTCGATGGGTACAGAAGTGTCGGCGGCCTCGTCGGGGCGAACGACGGTGGCACACTTTCACACACCTCTTCCAGTGGGAGCGTCACCGGAGAGTCTCGTGAAATTAGCGGCGAGACTCGGTCCTCGGAAAACGTTGGTGGTCTCGTTGGTGCGAACGACGGTACCATTGTGGAGTCGTTCGCCACCGGTGACATCGACGGTCAACGCCAGGTGGGCGGCCTCGTTGGGGACAACGACGGTGACGTGAGCGGCTCGTACGCGACGGGGGAGGCCGCCGCCGCGTTCTATTACGCCGGTGGCCTCGTCGGGTACAACGATGGCGACGTGAGCGGTTCGTACGCGACGGGGGAGGTCTCCGCCCTTAGGTGGGTAGGCGGTCTCGTCGGGAGCAACCGGGGCGAGGTGCGTGAATCGTACGCCACCGGTGACGCCACCGCCTCTGAATACTTCGTCGGCGGCCTCGTCGGGGAAAACAGAGCTGACGTGAGTAAGTCCTACGCGACAGGTTCGGTCTCCGGCGCTGAACGTAATGCTGGTGGCCTCCTCGGGACCAACTGGGGCGAGGTGCGTGAGTCCTACGCTACCGGCGACGTTACCGGCGACGACCGTGTGGGCGGCCTCGTCGGGTGGAACGACGGGGGCGACGTCACCGACACCTACTGGGACGACGAGGTGGCAACCGTCACCGAAAACGGCGACGCAGTCGCCGGACAGGGGATCGGTGATGGAGGAGGCGACGCGACCGCGCTCACGACCCCCGACATGTCTGGCCTGACCGCCATCGGAGCCATGGACGGCCTCGAGTTCCCCGATGGAGACGGCACCTGGCACGTTACCCACGAGTATCCCGCACTCGCCTGGGAGGACACCGATCCAGTCTACGAGGTGGCCATCGAGGAGACGAACTCGCCCATCGTCGAGGGCGAACCGCTCGAGGTCACCGCCACCGTCACGAACTGGGGTAGCGACGGCGAACGAGCCGTCGAACTGCGGGATTTCGAGGGCATCGAACGGGCTACCGAGACGCTCTCGCTCGAGAGCGGCGATGTCGAGCAACTCGCCCTCGAGTGGGAGACCGTTTCGGGTGACGCCGGCGATGGCGACGTGACCGTCGAAAGCGACGATGACCACGCGAGCGCGACCGTCGAGATCAAAAACGCGCCGCTCGAGACGGTTGCGTTCTCCGAAGCGGAGTACGCCGTCGGGCAGGGAGCCGCACTCGAGGTCGATCTCGAGGACGCTGTAGACACCGCTGGGGGATCGTTTGACGGAGAGGAGACGCTCGTGTTCACGCTCGATCCGTTCGGCGAGTCCACCATCCTCCTCGTGGACTTTGACGACGGCGAGGCAACCGGTCTCGAACTTCTCGACGGTTCGGAAACCGCTTCCCTCTCAGCAGAAACGGGTTGCGTCGGCGTCGATGTCCTGGGACAACCCGGTTCCGACGAGAGCGAGATGACGATCGAGCCCGTCATGGCGGCGTTCGATGTCGCCGAAGATGTCACGATCGAGCAGGGAGAACCGCTCGAGATCGACGTCGAGAACGCCGAGGACAAGGCCGGCGACGCCTTCGACGGCGAGGCAGATCTGGTCGGCGACGTTGACGGCCACGCCCTCGCCGGTGACGCCGTCGCGTTCACTGACGGCGAGGCGAGCGAGGTACCGCTACTCGAGGGAGAGTCGACCGCAGCGATTACTGCCGGCACGTACGAGGGCGTCACGCTCGAGGCCGATGAGGCGAGCGACACCCTCGAGATCACGGTCGAGTCGGTGCTGGACGCGTTCACGGTCGCCGACGCGACGATCGAGCAGGGAGAGACACTCGCGGTCGACTTCGAGAGCGCCGAGGACAAGGCCGGCGACGCCTTCGACGGGACGGTTGATCTGACGGGCGACGATATTGATGGCCACGCACTCTCCCCCGAGGACGTCACGTTCGACGAGGGCGAGGCGATCGGTGTCGAACTGCTCGAGGCGGATTCGACGGCGGACACCAGCGCTGGCACCTACGACGTGACGCTCCAGGCGGGGGACGCGAGCGACTCCCTCGAGATCACCGTCGAGTCGGTGTTGGCCGCGTTCTCGATTGCAGACGTGACGATCGAGCAGGGAGAGACGCTCGAACTCGACCTCGAGGACGCCATCGACAACGCCGGCGACGAGTTCGTCGGGGAAGCATCGATCGACGTTGGCGTCGACTCCCTCGAGGGAATCGACGAGTCAGTCGAGCGCACGGTTGCGTTCGACGACGGTGCGGCGGACGGCCTCGAGGTGCTGTCGGCTGACGACACCGCAGGGGTTTCGGCGGGCGAGTACAGCACGCTCTCCGCTGACGCCGTCGACGAAGCCGTCAGTGAGACGTTCAACGTCACTGTCGGTGCCGTGCTCGCGACGTTTGACGTTACGGCGAGCGAGGACCCAATCGACCAGGGTGCGTCCCTCAAGCTCGACGTGACGGACGCCGAAGACAGAGCGGGAGACGCGTTCACGGGAACGGTCGACCTCTCGGTTGCCGATATCGACGGTAAGAATCCTGACACCACCGCCGTCTCTGTCTCGGAGGGAGCCGCGTCCGAGATCGAACTGTTCGACGGGGATACCCCGACGTTGAGCGCCGGCGTGTACGAGGAGATCGACGTTACGGCGGCGGACGCCACCGGGACGTTCTCGATAACGATCGACGCCGTTCTCGCAGAATTCGCCCTCGAGGACGTGACGATTCCACGGGGTGACCCGCTCGATCTATCGGTGAGCGATGCGGTCGATCTGGCCGGTGCGCCCTACGATCGCGAAACGACGGTGACGGTCCGCACGAGCGATATCGATGGGGTGGACGACGACCGGGTCCACACCGTGCAGTTCGCTGGCGAGGACGACGTCGAACTGACGAACGTTCTCGACGGCGAGACCACCGAGCGGATCGACGCCGGGACGCACCCACTCGTGGTGAGCGCCGACGCAGCCGAGGTGGCGGCCGATCTCATCGTCGAACAGTTGGCGTTCGACCTCGAGGAGACCACGAGCCCGGTCATCGTTGGAGACACTCTGGAAGTCCTGGGTACGGCCAGCAATCCCGGGAGCGAGCCGATCACCGGAACGGTGAGCCTGTCCGATACCGACTTCGACGGAGCTGTACAGGACACAGTCGACGTCTCCCTCGAGCCAGGAGACTCGACGGACGTGACGCTCTCGTGGGGGACCGACGAACAGAGTATCGGGAGTGGCACCGTCACCGTCTCGACGGGAACCGACGAGGCGACCGAGCGTGTCACCGTAAAGCCTGATCCGGCGATCACCGACGGACGGAGCCTCGAGCACGCCGGCGACTACTGGCTCACCACGAATCTGACCGAGTCTGAGACCGTGCTCAACGTGAGCGCCGACGACGTTACGATCGACGGCAAGGGGTACACGATCAACACGACGGCGGCTGGGGACGCGGGGCTGCGAATCGATGACGGACAGAACGTAACCGTCACCAACCTTACGGTCATCCACGCCGAGGGCGAATTCGCCCTCGAGATCGGCGACGGAGCGGTCGTGGCCGTCGACGAACTGACTGTCGGAACGACGAACGAAACCACCCCGGAGACGACGGTGTCGTTCACCGGAACGGGCCTCTCCATCGGTGCCAGCCCACCACCGGGGACGCCGAGTGGCCTCACGAGCGTCGGCCAGTATTTCGAGGCCGAACCCACCGGGCACGGAGAACTCCGCGACCTCGAACTCGAGTACGACGAACTCGGGACCCTCGATGCCGGGACGGTTTCGCTCTGGAAAATGAACAGCAGTGGAACCTGGTCCGAACTCGAACACTCGAGTATCGATACCGAAGCAGGTGTCGTTACGGCAAACACCACATCGTTCTCGACGTTTGGCGCGTTTGGCGAGGAACGGAGCTCAGGGACGGCCACTCCGGCACGGTTCGAACTCGGTGCGGTCGAACTGGATCGATCGGTGTCGGTCAGTGACGGTGCCCTCGAGCGAGTGACGGTCGACGTCACAAACAGTGGCAGCCGAACGGGAACGGCGGCTCTCGAGTTCCGTATCGAGGAGACAGTGCGTGCGACTGAAACCGTTCGCCTCCGTGGTGGTCTCGAAGAAACCGTCGAATTCACCGACGTACACCTCAGTGATATGGGACCAGGGACGTACAACTACACCGTTGCGGTCGGTGATGACGACCGACACGACGGTCAGTTCACGATCACCTCGGGGGTCGTTGTCACTGGCTACGAACTCACCCCAGCGGAACTGGCGGCCGGCGACCAACTCGATCGGGTCGTCGTCGATGTCGAAAACACCGACAACCGGACCGTCAC
This sequence comes from Natronorubrum amylolyticum, assembly GCF_052040145.1. NCBI lineage: Archaea > Methanobacteriati > Methanobacteriota > Halobacteria > Halobacteriales > Natrialbaceae > Natronorubrum > Natronorubrum amylolyticum. The sequence goes on along the minus strand of NZ_JBPPFW010000002.1, from coordinate 464,869 downwards.
CACTGACATCGTGTTCAGTGTCGACGGTGACGCCGTTGTGACCGAACGGGGCCTCGAGATCGAGGCAAACGGGCGTGTGACACGCACCTATGCCGACGTCGACGTGAGCCACCTCGAACCCGGAGCGTACGAGTACAGCATCCGAACCGCTGACGCTGTGGTGGACGGTACACTGACTGTCATCGACGGCGATGATCACACGGGAAGCGTCGAGGGGGGCGGCGACGGTGACGACGCAGCGGTCGACGACGACCACATTCCCGGTTTCGGCCTCGTCGTGACACTGGTCGTCGTCGGCCTCTTCCTGGGCATCGGACGAATCCGTGGCCGACGGACCGACCGGTGAGCGAGCCCTGCCTGCCGATAACGGATCGAGTCGAGTCCGCAGGCGAGATTCGCTGTGATACGCTGTTTTTCGATGTGGTGACCCGTCGCTCGAGCGCGAAACATGGGGGGATCGGTTACCATCGAAGTCCTGTCGGTACGGATCGAACCGAGCGATTCCGGTGTCGGTATTCCTCACTCGAGTACGGCTGAATCAATGGGACCGTAGCCCACAGCTTTCGCCCCTCTCCACAACGCCACGAACCATCCATGACATAGTTTGCCGTTCTCACACACCTATACATCGTCGCCCAGACTGGCAAGTACGACGTCGAGCGCATCTAGAAGGTGGTCTGCGTGTTCCGTCTCGAACACGAGCGGCGGGCGGATCTTCAACACGTTATCGTGCTTCCCGGACGTACCGACGAGGATCCGACGTTGTCGAAGCCGATTGACGATTTCCACCGCTTCGTCAGTCGCTGGCGTCCACGTCTCTCGGTCGGAGACGAGTTCCACACCGACCATGAGTCCGCTCCGTCGAATCTCGCCGATACGTTCGTACTTCGTAGCTAACTCCGATAGGCCGGAGTGGAGATACTCGCCGACTTCGGCGGCCTGTCTCAGAACCTGTTCGTTTTCGAGAACGTCGAGGACTGTGAGGGCCGCGACGGACGATACCGGATTTCCGCCGAACGTGCTGAATATGCCGGAGCCATCACGGAGCGTCGACAGGATCTCAGATCGCGTCACGACGGCGGCAACGGGGTAGCCGTTCCCCATCGGTTTGCCCATCGTGACGATGTCCGGAACGATGTCTGCCTCCTGAAATCCCCACGTGTTCGAAGCGGTTCGCCCGAACCCTGCCTGTACCTCGTCGGCGATGATCAAGCCGTCCCTCTCGCGCACGCGATCGGTCATCTCGGTTAGGTGCTCGCCATTCGGAGGAAAAATCCCGGTGCTCGTAAACAGCGGATCGAACATGAACGCAGCGGCCCCCACGTTTCGGCTTTCGAGCGCATCCAGCGCATCGATCATCGGTTCTGAACGTTCGGCCGGTTCGCTCCAGTGGTGACTCGACCGCTGGACTGGCGGTGCGACAGTTTCGACGTGGGCCGGCCGATTGCCGTCCGGCCAGTACTTCGGCGACAGCGACGCCGTCGATTCCGTAATCCCGTGGTATGCGTGATTAGCGACGATCGCCCCGTCGCGTCCCGTCGCAGCGGTCGCCAGTCGCCAGGCGATATCGTTCGCCTCGCTTCCCGAGTTGACTAACAACACCCGGTCGAGCTCGTCGGGCATCGTCTCCAACAGTCGTTCGGAAAGCGTGGTAACTGCTTCGTGCAAGTACCGCGTGTTCGTCGTCAACGTCCGAGTTTGTCCGGCAACGGCCGCCGCGACGTCGCGGTTTCCGTGGCCGAGGACCTGTACGTTGTTGTACGCGTCGAGGTAGCGGCGACCGTCCTGATCGAACAGCCAGACACCGTCGCCAGCGGCGAAGTGTACGGGATCGCGATAAAAAAGCGGTGCCGGCCCGAGAACCTCGCGGCGACGCGAGCGCAGGTCGGACGTATCGGCCCGCTGGTACGGAACGTCTCCTTCCAGGGCGGCGGCTCGCAGCAGTCGCCCGATCACATCCGGACCGGTTTCATCGAGCGCGATCAACGAATCCCACACTTCGGCGACGTCGGTGGTGTTGTGTTCGTAATTCGCGCCTTCCCGTACGTGCATGATCCCCCTGACGGCGAGTCGTCCCAATAGGAGATCCGGCAGCAGCCGAAGTTCGTCCTCCTCGAGCGGCGTAACGGTCACGTATCCTCTGACTATGGACTGGGCCGCCGACAGCGGATCGTCCCGGCGGGGCAGGACGTTCGCAAGCACGACGGCGAGGTCGCAGACGAGCGCCGTGTAGGTGAGATCACCGAAGTCCGTGATTCCACTCACTCGGTTGTCGTCGTCGAACAGCACGTTGTTCAGCCCGAGGTCGTTGTGCACGACCTGGGCCCGAAGTGAATCGAAGACCGGGTCTACGTTCGCTTCGAAACGGTCGAGAACGCGTTCGGCGGTGGCGCGTCGCCGCTCGTCGTCGATCTGCTCGAGCATCGCGTGGAAATCGGAGGCGTACCGAAGATCCCAGAGTACGTCGTACCTCGCGTCCGGGTGGAAAAAGCCCCGTAGCGCCTTCCCCATCGTTGCGACGCACTCGCCGTACGCGAACAGCGCGTCGCGTGAAAGCTCCCCGGGCGAGGGGCTCCGCCCTGGAACGAACGAGTACAGTTGCGCGAAGTAGCTGTCGCCGTCCTCGGTGAGCGTGGTCCACGGCTCTCCACCAGTCGTCGGAATGGGTTCCATTACCGGCAGCTCGAGATCGGCCCGATGTACGTGCTGAATTGCCTGCGTTCGGAGGTCGATCACGCCACGGTCGTCCGCCGAATTGACTATTTTGAGGACGAATGCGTCTCCGCTATCCGCGTCGATACGGAAGTTCTGATCCCGCTCACCGCCCAGGTTCGTCGCCGGTCCGGATACCCCGAAGGCACGATCCGCGACCGTCGACGCTCTGGTGGCATCGATTGGCGGCGGGTCGGTCACGATTGGTTCGGACCCGCGTATCTCCTCGATCATCTCACGGCCACCTTCGACCGGAATTCATACACCAACTGCTCCGAGTGGGCTGTTAAACATTTTGTGCAGCAGAACATCCAGTGTCCTCGAGATGTCGCTGCTGTCCGACTCATCGACGGCGCCCGCAACGCCTCAGTCGTTGGTGGAATGTGAGTGCAGCGAAAGCTATCGACGAATCGACTCCTGCTAGCCGAGTCGCAGAGGGATCGACCCAAGCCTTACTAGATTACATCCACTCTTGTTGTGAGGTAGTTATCGCATGCATTTTTATTTCATTCGACAACAGGGCGAGATTTTCGAACATTCTCGACCAGCCGTACAGAAATAAACAGTAGAAACGAGGCCTCGGCACTCATAGGGCTCGTCACCACCGGGTGCCGAGTCCGGTTCGGAGCGAGTGAATCGTCATCGGCCACTCGAGCATAGCGCACTCTCTCAAAAGACGGTTTGGATTGCTCGAGCGAGTCCAAAACGAAGTCGTTACGACCCGCCCGCGAACGCGGTGTTGAACTCGTCGATCAGGTTCTCGAGTCGCGCTCGATTCCCATTCGAAAACGTCTGTGGAGCGCGGTCGGTGGCGGTTCGCGGGTCCGTCGTGAGCGCCGCGGTTTCGGCGGGGGTCGCTCGAGTTGTCGTTCGTTCGGTCTGTCGTTCGGTCTGGGTCTGCAAGTGTTGTGTGCTCATGTCGGTCGGATGGTGGTGTGTCGTCGGAATACGATGCTGGGGACTCGTCGAAGAGAGGGGCGAGTTTACGCTACTACGTGTACGACCGACATCTGTACTCACCCCTACAGGCACCTCCGTTATAAAAGTTCATGATAGACAATCCTGCCACCGAGACTCGGGCGAAAGTAAGTGCTGCGGTAGCAACTGGCATAGTAGACTCGAGACGACGATCCGGCGGACGTGACGGCCACGGTGGCGAATCGGAGACGCGAGCCACCACGTCTCGAGAGTCGAGGCAGCCGCACGAGCGCTCGGGTGCACGCCCACGAGTTAAGACGGTACGGGTGAGATTTCTCGAGTAGACGCTTCGATGGGTGGTGACGACGATCCCGCGACCGACGACCGAACCGACGGTACCACGAACGGGCCGGACGTGAGCTTCGTGATCCCGGCGCAAAACGAGGCCGACTACCTCCGGGCCGCCCTCGCGAGCATCGCGGCGCTGGACACGAGCTACGCCTCCGAGGTGTTCGTCGTCGACGGTGGCTCGACGGACGACACGCAAGCGATCGCTCGAGCGTACGACGCGACCGTTCTCGAGGCCCCCGACTCGAGCATCGCTCGGGCCAGAAATTTGGGTGCGGCCGCCGCACGCGGTGAGTGGCTCGCGTTCGTCGACGCCGACACCGAGCTTCGGGCGAACTACCTCACCGACCTGCTCGGCTACCTCGAGGCGAACGGGCTCGCAGCCGGCAGCTCCTTCTGCCGGATCAGCGGCCCGCGACGCGCGAGGCTGATGGAGGCGACGATCAACCACGTCTTCCCGCGGCTCGAGTACCCCATCCTCCCCGGCTTCAACTGCGTTATCCATCGGCGCGCGTTCGACGAGTTGGGCGGCTTCCCGGAGGTTCCGAACGAGGATACCGCGTTCAGCCGGCGGCTCGCCCGCCGGTATCCGACGGGGTACTGTCCCGAGATGCTGGTCGAGAGCTCCGGCCGCCGGATCGCCGCGGACGGCCTGACCGGCACGCTCTGGCATTACGCGACGCTGGATATCGAACGAATTCGGCAGTCGAGACGCGGCGAGTTTATGCCGTAACGACAACTCGGCACCCACAGGGACACCGTTTTTTGCTGCCGCCGTCGGAGGACTCTGCGTGACGATTCCTCCAGAGGCCGAACGACTGCTCGAGAGCGAGCCGCTGATGGCCCACCTCGGGACCAGCGTCGACGACCGGCCACACGTCGCTCCCGTCTGGTACCGCTACGCCGACGATGACACCGTCGAGATCGTGACGACGGGTCGGAAACTGGCGAACGTTCGCGACAATCCTCGCGTCGCCCTCTCCGTGCAGGCTGACGACGCGGGACAGACGCGCTGGATGGTGACGCTGCTCGGCACGGCGACGGTCGTCGACGACGAGGACGAAGCGACCGACGCGCGCAGGCGGATCAACGAAAAGTATGGCGCGGAATCCGAAGCCTACGCCGAGAACACGCTCGTCCGAATCGACGTGGGTTCGGCGAGTTACCAGACGTACTGACGGTCCCGTTCGTCTCGCCTCCCGATCAGTATCGGTCGAACCGTTGCTGATCCGGACCGTCAGGCTACGTACAGTGGCCCGTGCTGTTCGTCAGTCGAGAGACGGTGCGATGGCCGGCGTGACCGATCGAGATCGAATCGCCCCGTGAGCGCCATCCTCAACCCGCTGTCACTTTTGCCCTCGAGCCGCCACGTTCGAACGTAGTAGGGAGAGGATACGGACTGTAACCGACCCTAACAGGTCTTGTACCGTGATCTATCGTCCCGTATGTGCTGGATTACGATTACTACGTTCGTTCTGTGATTAGTCGAGCAACAGACAATGGACGACCTGACTGGATTCCAACGAGACCTCCTGTACGTGATTGCCGGCGCCGACCAGCCGTCCGGCCAAGATGTAAAATCCGAGATAGAAGCCTACTATAGCGCAGACATCAACCACGGCCGGTTGTATCCGAATCTCGACACGCTCGTGAACAAGGAACTGGTCGACAAAGGCCAGCACGACAGGCGAACGAACTACTACGAAATTTCCGAGAAAGGGAGTCGGTCGATCGACGACCGTCAGCGGTGGGTACAACAGTACATCTAACCGGTAACTCGTCCGTCGTCCCGACTGCACGTCCAGCGTTGCCGTCTACTACTGCGTCTCGAGTCGTTCGAGTGCAGCCGCGACCACGAGCGGCAGCGTGATCGTCGCGTCCGCGTAAACCGAGACGTTCTCGGCGTCTTTCTCGAGTTTTCCCCATGACCGGGCCTCGTCGAGCGTCGCGCCGGAGAGCCCGCCGGTCTGTTTGGGATCCATCGTCAACTGCACGCCGTAGTCGTAGGCCCCTGGTGTGACGAGCATCGTCTGGAGGGTGAAGTTCTTGGGGACGCCGCCACCGACGACGAACGCGCCGGCCTCGTCGGCGTCGAACGCGATGTCAGTGAGCGGTGTCATGTCCGAAAGCGCGTCGAGCGAGAACGGGCCGGTCTGGGAGTACATCCAGGCCTGCAGGCCGAGCACGGAGTCTTGGACGGCAGGACAGTAAATCGGGACGTCGTTCTCGTAGGCCGCGGCGGCGATGCCGGGGGCTTCGTCGATATCGTCCCGTTCGTTCACCTCGAGGTTCGCCCGCCCCAGCTCCTCGGTGAGCCGCTGGATCGAGACCGGACCCGATTCCTCGCATTCAGCCTCGAGCACCGGAAACACCTCCTCGCGCAGGTGGCCTTCGAAGTCGGCGAAGAACTCCTGTGGGAGGTAGACGTTGTAGATCCGATCGACGCCCTCGTCGCGTAGCGTTTCGTCGTGTTCGCGCTCCGTCTTCCCCTCCGCGTGGACGTCGCCGTGGTGGTGTTTGCCGCCGATGGCCTCGATGGCGTCGTGGGTGAGGTTCGCCCCGGTCGTCACGAGGACGTCGATGTGACCTTCCCGGATGAGATCGGCGACGATTCGACGCATCCCCGTAGGAACCATCGCGCCCGCGAGCGAGAAGAAGACGGTCACGTCGTCGTCGAACATCGACTCGGTGATGCCGACGGCTTCGTGGAGATCGGCCGCCCCGACGCCGGCGGAGCCGTACTCGTCGGCGAGTTCGCCGACCGTCATTCCGGCGCGCGCCTCGGCGTGGCCGATCGGGTCGTGCGAAAACGTCTCGCGCTCGGGCTCGTGGTGTCCGTCCTCGGAATCGGTCGTGTGGTCGTCGCTCATGTCCTCGAGTCGGCCGGCCAGCGGTTTGAACGCCGCGGTTCGGTGCGCCCACCCCGGCTGGAACCGCACACAGCGTCGGCGATAGACGGGGCTGCACTCGTCGAGTCCGCAGCGAAAAAAGCGAAGCGACGTCTCCAGTGCGCTACGGTGCGGGTGGACCACCGTTCGACGGCCGGTGATCCGCTATCGTCCGTTCGGTCAGCACCGGCGATCGATCGGCAACCGCGTACAGGACGGTGCGTCGAACGACCGCCGTGTTCAGTACTCTCCGTCGCAGTCGGTGCACTCCGTCTCCGTATCGGCCTTCTCGGTCGCGACCTCCGTCCCGTCGTGCGTGAGCGTGACGTACGTCTTCTGTCCCTCGAGGACGGTGACCCAGAAGCTCTCCGAGCCCTTGCCGTCGGGGTACAGTTTGCCGCCCTGTCCGTCGCCGTCGACGCTCCAGTTCGCTTTCACTTCGTGCTTCGTGTCGTTCGTGACGCGGAACTTCGCCTCTCGGATCGTCCGTTTGTCGGCGTCGTCGTCCTCGTCGGTTGCGTCCTCGCCGTTGTCGTAGCCGTCGTCGTCGTGACCGTTGTCGTCGTCGCCGTTGTCGCCGTTATCGTCTTCGTCGACTTCCTCGCCGTCTTCGATCGTCTCGCCGTCGGGATCGAAGTCCTCGTCGGCGGCTTCCTCGTCACCGTTGGGGTCACCGTTCTCGCCGTTTTCGTCGGTGTCGTCGCCGTTGTAGCCGGCGTCGTCCTTTCGCGTTCGGTAACAGACTGCCTCGAGGTCGAGTTTCTCCGCGATACCTTTCGTCTCGCACTCGAGTTTCTCGACGTCCGCGCTGGCGACCTTCTTGCCGTCCGCGTAGACCGTGACCGTCGAGTCCTTCGTGACGGTGCCCGCCCAGAACGTCTCGGAGTCTTTCTCCGGGACCGTCAGCTTCCCCTCGAGACCGTACTCCGTGTCGCCATTATCGTCGTAGCCGTTGTCGCCGTTATCGTAGCCGTCGTCGTCGTGACCGTTGTCATCGTCACCGTTGTCGTCCTCGTCGACTTCTTCGCCGTCTTCGATGGTCTCGCCGTCTGGATCGAAGTCCTCGTCGGCGGCTTCCTCGTCGCCGTTCCCGTGACCGTCGACGTCGCCGTCGTGGGCACCGTTATCGACCGCCCAGTTGACCTTCGCGGCTTCCTTGGTCTCGTTGTAGACGCTGAGTTTCGCGTTGCCCTTCTCGAAACAGACGAGATCCAGTTTGAACGCGCCCGTCTTCGGGTCGGTGTCGACCGCGTTCTTATCGTCCGACTTGCCGTCGGAGTCGTCGCCGGCCATCACGCTCGAGATACCGAGCGCGCTCCCGCCGAGTACTGTTCCCGCAGCGCCGATACCGAGCAAACTCTCGCGCCGTGAAAGTGAATTGAACTTTGTCATCGTTGTCATCCCCGACTGAGCAACGTCCGTGACCGTCGGGGTTGACTGAATCTCTATCTTAGCGAAGTATTGTTACTCGAGGACTATCATTAGAACACGATAAATACCGAATTTGAACCGTATTCGTTCGAAATGCTGTTAGCTAGATTACAGCGTACGGGATAGGGGAAAGTGCCCGCCTGACTGACGATTCCGAGCAGAATCCCGCGGCTACTGTCATAATAAACACACGGTGGCTGCCGAAGGATCGATGTCGAAACTGCCGAGAGATCAGCGTCACGGCAATCAGGGACAGTGCTTCGAGACGGGCGGTGGCCGGCGGCTGACGGATGATCGGTGATCGACTCCGAGCGTTCGCAAACGTCGGTCGCGTTGTTCGTCGAGACCGTGATCTGACGGTCGTAGTCGTCCACCCGTCTCCGTTTCGAGGAACTGCTCGATAGCAAGACGAACGGGCGTGTATGCGGCCCGTACCGTTCATACACGGTCGCTTCTGTGGCGATACGGGTCGACTACGGGGGGCGATATCCGGGAGCGAACCGGCTACAGCCCGGTCGGCTCCTCGAAGTAACTCGTCTCGAGGCCCCACCCCTCGACCAGCTCCTGTAGCGCGCGAACGCCGAACGTCTCGGTGGCGTAGTGTCCCGCGAGCAAGACGTGAATCCCGGCCTCTCGAGCCTCGTGGTAGGCCTTCTGTTTCCCCTCGCCCGTGATCAGCGCGTCCGCGCCGGCCGCGTCGGCCTCGGCCAGCCAGTCGGTGCCGCTGCCGGTGACGATCGCGACCTCCTCGATCTCGTCGGGGCCGAACTCGAGCGCCGGGACGGGTCGACCGCCGGTCTCGAGGTTGGACTGCAGCCGATCGCGGAGTTCGTCGACGGTGTAGGGGTCGGCTGCAGCGCCGCGCTGGCCGATGTACTCCGGACCGAGCTCCCCGAAGGGGGTACGGTCCTCGAGGTCGAGCACGTCGGCGACGCCGGCGGCGTTGCCCAGTTCCTGGTGGCCGTCCAGCGGGAGGTGCGAGACGTACAGCGCGAGGTCGTTCGCGATCAGGGGTTCGATTCGGTCGTACGTTCGGCCGGTCACCCGGTCGAAGCCGCCCCACGAGAGGCCGTGGTGGGTGACGAGCGCGTCCGCGTCGGCGTCGACCGCGCGCTCGAACGTCGCTTGCACGCCGTCGACGGCGAAGGCGACGTGTTCGACCTCGCCGTCGTCGGGACCGACCTGTAGCCCGTTCGCGCTGGCGTCGAGGTCGGCGTAGTCGTCGGTGCGCAGTTCCTCGTCGAGACGGTCGACGAACGTAGCGAGCTCCATGTCTCGAGCGTCGCCGGCGAGGGCCTTGTATTCGGCTGGTTTCGTTCGACGACTGAGTCGGCTACGTTCGCCTCGGCGACGAGTTTCGAGCAGTATATGCGGGAATTCAAGTAGTATCAGGACGGATTGAACACACGTAGATGCGCGTCTCGTACCAACACGCCAACGTTCGCGACGGCAACGAGTCGTCGCTCCTACGGTTTACGGCCGCCGACGGAACGCGTGCGTGCGTTCTCGTCGACTCGGGTGCCGGCGTCGATCTCGACGCGTTGCTCGCTCCCGACGAGTATCTGAACGCGATCTTGCTCACACACGCCCACATCGATCACTACCGAACGCTCGCGGAAAGCGTTCGCCACAGCGCCCCGATCTACGCGTCGCCGGCGACAGCGGCCGTCCTCGAGCAGGCGCTCCCGGAAGCGCAGAAGGACAACGATCTGGGGAACCTCTCGCCGGTCTTCGACCACCTCGAGCCGATCGACGACTGGACGTCGATTCTCTCCGACCTCGAGGTGCGTCCCGTTCCCGCGGGACACACGCCCGGCGCGGTGGGATTCGCGGTTCGTTTTCGAGACGAGACCGGAACCGACGGTCCCCTCTCCGACGAGCACCACCTCCTGATGACCGGTGATTTCACGCGCCGCTCCTGTGCGGGATTTCCGGGGCTTACGACCTCCTACCCGTTCGATATCGACGCGCTGTTCCTGACCGTCTCGACCGACGAGTCGTATCCGGACGCGCTCGAGACGGCGTTGCAAACGGTACTCGAGCGGGCATACGCCGGCTCGCGGGTCGTCGTCGCGACGAGTTCGCTGACTGGCGTCCACGTGGCAACGCTCCTGACTCGACTCGCGGAGACGCTCGATCGGCAGCTACCGATCACGCTCGTCGGCCAAACCGCCAAGGTGTACGCCGCACTCGAGGAGGCGGGTGGCGGAGCGGCGGCCGAACCCGACTCTGCCGTCGAGACGGTACCGGTGTTCGACCGCCCGAGTACGGTTCTCGAACACGGCGGCGTGGCGATCACCGGCCCGGACGATCCGACGCGGGGGAGCGCTTCGCGCCTCCTCGGAGCGGTCGCGGACGACCCCGCCGGGGTCTTCGTCCGGCTCGGAACGGGGAACGACGAGCCGGTCCCGGACGTCCGGTGTACGACCCACTGCGTCGACCTCCGAAATCACCCTTCGCTGGAGACGATCGACGACCTCGTTTGCGAGCTGGCGCCGACCCACGTCGTCATCAAACACGCCAACGGCGGCGCGCTCAACCGATTTCAGCGTCGCTTCGATCACTGTTTCACCTGGGGGACGAACGACGAAGACATCCACCGACTCTACGACGAGGGGGAGTGGCTGTCGCCGGGGTGGATCGCCGAACGAACGGCGACCAAAATCCGCGCCCAGCAGTGGGAAGCCGCCCGGCAGCGACCGATCGATGTCACCGCCTCGCTGCCACCCGTCCGGCGAGGTTCGGTCGACCTCGAGGCCGAGGACGTCGATCTCGAATCGTTCGAGCGCAGTTTCGCCATCGGTACGCCGATGCCCGAGGCGAGTGCGACGAGCAAGAGAGGATCCGAGTCGGTGCTATCCGAGGGAGGATCCACCTCGGCGACGACGATCAGCGACGGAGAGACGGGCGAGCGAATCCAGGTCTCGACGGCCGAGCCGAGTCGGGATCGAGAGACGGAGACGGTTCGGGCCCGAGTGCTAACCGACGGCGACAGCGAACAGATCTTCCGTCTCCTCGAGCGGGCCGACGTCGACGCGGGAGACGTCGTCGAGATCACGATCGGCGAGTCAGTCTCAGAATCGTAATTCGGTTGACCGGTGACCCAATCGTCGACCCGCTGTCGCAAAAGACCGCTACATCAGGTAGAACAGCGGGAACAGGAACACCCAGACGATGTCGACGAAGTGCCAGTAGAGCCCGAAGAACTCGACCGGCCGAGTGTCCTCGAGATAGGCGTCGACGCTCGCGATTCGGTAGAGCATGAAGACGGCGATGAGCAGGCCGAGGAGCACGTGTAAGGCGTGCAGTCCCGTCGTGACGTAGTAGACCGTATACTCGAGCCCGTACCACCAGTACTCGCCGTCGGCGAACTTCACGTTGTACTCGTACGCTTTGACGCCCATGAACGTCAGTCCGAGCAGCAGCGTCGCGCTCAGGGCGCCGAGTAACCCCTGCTTGTGCTGGCGCTCGGCGAAGGCGAGCGCGAGGACGACTGTGAAACTCGAGGTGAGCAGGATGTAGGTGTTGAGCAGGCCGGGCCAGGCGGCAAACGGCACGGTCACCCAGTTGTTCCAGCCCATATGCAGGCGCATGAAGACGTACGAACCGATCACGGCGCCGAAGACGACGACGTCGGACGCCAGGAAGAACCAGACGCCGAGTTTCGTGTTGCCGACGCCCTCGAACGGCCAGCGCTCGGCGATGGCCATCTCGGGGGCGACGAATTCCTCACGTCCGTACTCGAAGAGCGTGTACGCGAGAATCGCCACGCCGAGTACGGTGAGAATCGGATACAGCACGGTCGGTTCGGCGGCGGTGCTGGCGTCCTCGAGCCCGCGCGCCTGGGCGAACTCGAGTACGTACGGCGTCAGTCCCGAGAGCCCGAGGAAGAACACGAACGCCCCGAGTCCGATGCCGAGCGGCCAGATGCTCGCGTGATCCGCGTGTTCGACCTGACTCGCCTCTTCGGTCACCACGCCGCCGTCGGTCGTCGCCGACGTGTCGTCGACGAACTCGAGTCGGCCGCTGGCGTAGCTCGGGCGGCCGCTCCAGTTCTCGAGCGGCGGGGGCGAGGGAATCGCCCACTCGGCGGTGCGGGAGAACTCCCACGGGTTGTCGGGCGCATCGGGGCCCGAGACCCAACTCTTTGCGAACGTGTAGAACATGATCAGGAACGACGCGCCGAGGACGAACGCGCCGACGGTCGCCAGCTGGTGGTAGAACTGCATTCCTTCGCCGTAATCGAAGACGCGCCGCGGCGTCTCCCAGGCGAGGAACATCGGGAAGTACAGCAGGTTGAATCCGATGAAGTAGACCGCGAAATTGAGCTTGCCGAGCGTCTCGGAGTACATCTTCCCGGAGAGCTTCGGCCACCAGTAGTAGAGGCCGGCGATCAGCGCCGTCACGCCGGAGACCATCACGTAGTGGAAGTGCGCGACGACCCAGTAAGTGCCGCGGAACTCGTAGTCCAGCACGACCGCGCCGAGGAAAACGCCCGTGATGCCGCCGAGGATAAAGAGGACGAGCGCACCCAGCGAGAAGAGAAACGGGGTCGTAAACCGGATCCGCCCTTTGACCATTGTGTAGATCAGCGCGAAGACCATCAGGTCGAAGGGGAGCGAGATCCCGATCGTCGTCGCCATGAACAGCGTCTTCACCTCGAGGTTGATGGTCGTCAGGAACATGTGGTGCATCCAGACCAGGAAGGACTGGACGGCCACCAGAACCATCGAGATGATGACCCATTTCCGACCGACGAGCCGTCGACCACAGAAGGTCTGGAACGTCTCGAACATGATCCCCAGCGCGGGGAAGAAGACGATGTACACCTCCGGGTGGCCGAAGAACCAGAACAGGTGCGCCCACAGCAGGCTCGAGCCCTGATCGGTCGCCATATACTGCGTCAGGAGGATTCGATCGCTCGCCTGCAACAGGAGGGCGGCGAGCAGCGCGGCGAACGCAAACAGCATCATCCAGACGGTCAGCAGCCACGACCAGGTGAAAAGCGGCATGTTCCAGAGCCCCAGTCCCTCCGCACGCGACCGATGAATCGTCGTGAGGAAGTTGACCGTCCCGATCGTGATCGAGAAGACGAACAGGATCAGCGCGAGGACCGCCGCGTTGCCGCCGGTCGTCGCCTCCATCGCCGGCGTATACATCGGCACGTTTAGCGGCGCGTACATCGTCCAGCCGCCCGCGTACGACCGTCCCTGGAAGAACGACAACACGAACAGCAGCCCCGAAAAGAGGTAAAACCAGTAGCTCATCGCGTTTAGCCGCGGGAACGCGAGATCCTTCGCCCCGATCTGCAGCGGGACGAAGTAGTTCGCGAAGCCGGTCGCGATCGGGGACAGGAACCAGAAGACCATCAGTAATCCGTGAGTCGAGACGGCCTGGTTGTACTCGCTGCCAGTGAGCAGTCCCGTTCCGCCCGGCGCCCACAGCTGGATACGGAAGATCAGGGCGAGGACGCCGCCCAGCAGGAGGAAGAACATGGCCGTCGCCAGATAGAGAAGGCCGACGTCCTTGTGGTTCGTCGTGACGAGCCACCGCTTGACGGACGTCATCGGGGGCAGGTCGCTCATCGGGACACCCCTCGAGGGAGACCGCTCGATTCTTCGGTCCGGTCTCCGCGACGCTCGCTGTGCGATCGACGCGACCGTCGTCGCTGAACGCTTCGATACGGCAGCAACCTCGGGGACCGACGAACCAGGAAACCCATCGTCGAAACGTTCCACACCCAAGCCCCGTATGAATGTGTGTGGCGCATGTGCAAGGATACGGTCGCAGGAGACGAGGGTCCCCGGAACTTCCTCGAGGCGACGATTTACCACCCTGCACGCAGATACTGACGATATGTCACGCGAAACGGTTTCCCACGAGGACGGCGCGATATACGAGTTCACGCCCGATCTCGAGGCGCTCGCCACGGTCGACTCGGGCGCTGAACTGACGATCGAAACGAGAGATAGCTTGGACGGCGCGGTGCAAACCGAATCGGACGTGATCGAGTCGGTCCCGGAGGAGGTCAACGCCGCCACGGGACCGATCGCACTCGAGGATGCCCAACCCGGTGACGTCCTCCGCGTGGAGATCGAGGCGATCCGAATCGCCGAAGACCAGGGCCGAGTAATCACCATCGACGGCTTCGGCCTGCTCGACGGCCACGAGGATATTGAGGCCCCGCGGACGCGGATGACGCCGATTTCGGCGGACGGCGAGACGCTCGAATTCGACGACCTCGAGGTCCCAATCGACCCCGTCATCGGCACGATCGGCGTCGCACCCGCCTCGGAGTCGTACACGACGCTCGTGCCCCACGACCACGGCGGCAACCTCGACACGACCGATATGACGGCGGGAAACGTCGCCTACTTCCCCGTCTTTCAGGAGGGGGCGATGCTTGCGATGGGCGACTGTAAGGCCGCGATGGCCGACGGCGAGATGTGCGGCACCGGATCCGAAATCGCGACCGAGATCGACGTCACGCTCGAGGTGATCGACGGCGACGCGACCGATATCGACCTCGAGCGCCCGCTGGTCGAGACGGATGACGCCTGGAAGACCATCGCGAGCGCTGAGACGCTCGAGGCGGCCTGCGAACTCGCGAACCGGGACGCTATCGGGCTGCTCGAGTCCGAGCACGGCTTCGAGACGACGGACGCCTACCTGTTCTCGAGTCTGGTAGGGGGCCTCGAGATCAGTCAGGTGGTCGATCCGCTGGTGACGGTGCGCAACGCGGTGCCGAAGGCGTACCTGTCGTCGCCGTTCTAACCGCCTCGTCTCCGTCTTTCGGGGTATTCGGTGCGTTTTCGCTGCCGGAGCATCCGTGACGAGGCCGCGTTCCGACGCGAATAACACAACAATTATCCTATCTTGTTGTCAGGCTGGCGTATGGATTCGATCGATGTTTCGTTCGATCCGACGTTTGTCTATCTTCTACTCGTGTTGTTCGGAGCTGCGTCCCTCTATCAGGCGTTCAAGGCGTTCAGGCGGTACAGATCGATCCGCGGCGCGGTGGCGACCCCCGAGCGCGACCGAGCCAGCGGGGATGCGACGATCGTCTCCGGACCGGTCTCGGTCCTCGAGTCGGCGACGCCCGAGCGCGACCCGCCCGATGCGGTGTCCGCCGTCGATTACCGGCCGGCGCTGTTCGCGTGGCGGATCCGTCGGCACTCGAGTTCGCCCGGCCGCCGCGGTTCGTCCACGACCGAGACCGCCGAGGGCGGACTGGCTGTCGGCGAGTTCGACATCCGGCACGAGGGGCGATACGTTCGGACCGACGAGGACGCACTCGCGCCCGAATTGGACGACTCGACCGAGCCGTACGACCCGTTCGACGATCCGGCCCTCGATCTGGGTGATCCGACGGTCGACGTCCGACTCGGGGAACCGGATCCGGTGACGAAAATCCTCGAGCGATTCCGGTTGATCGGCGACCGCGGGCTCTTCGGCGATCCGGAACTCGGGTTCAGCGTCGGCGGGAACTCGGCAACGCCCGATCGCTACCAGGCGGTCGTCGTCGAGAACGGCGACGAGCTCTCGGTCGAGGGAACCGTCCGGGAGGCGCGAGACGGGCCCGTGTTGGAACCCGCTACCGAAACGACGCCGACCGTGGTGGCTGGCGAGCTCGGCGAACGGGGGTCGGAGTACCGATCGACGGCGATTCGTCACGCCGCTCACGCGGTCGTATTGATCGCACTCGGACTGTGGCTCCCGACGCTGTTTTGAGTCTCGCCTCCCGTCATCCGGCATCTCCGCCTTCTTCCTTTCGGCCACGACAGCCCCCGCCGATCGATAGCATTAATTGACATCTCAAGCGAGTCGAACGTGTGTCCTCCTCGACCGACCGACGACCCGATCACGACGCCGTCGTTGCCGTCGTCCGACGATATCACCGCGTCGAACGACTCTGTAGCATCGCCGCTGCTGTGGCCGTCGCACTCGTCGCGTTCGTTGCGATCGTTTCGCTTCCGTTCCTCGTCGGCCTCCTCGTCGCGATCGGTCTCCTCGTGCTGGCCCGCGCGCCGGTTCTCTCACGAACGACGACGACGCGAGCGGTCACCGACGCGGATATCGACGCTGTCGTCGCTGACTTCGACGGTGCCATGCCGCCAATGCTCGCCTTTCAGTGGGGACTCGCCGACGACGTCCGCCCGACTGCAGACGGCGGCGTCTACGACTTCTCGTACGCCTTCGGATTGCAGTCTGCCACGATGACGGTGAAGAGCGCCCTCCGCTCGCTCGATTCGCCCGGCACGGACGACTCGAGCGGGGACGATAGCGTCTCGACGCTCGATATTACGACGACCGCGAACGACCGTTCGTGGGGGACGTACACGATCACGATTCGAGACGCTGGCGACGGGGCACGTCTCGAGATCGAGGGAGAACCGAACAGGCGGTTCGGGCTGCGCTATCTCGTGCAGGGCGCGCTCACCAACCGGTACTACGCGGAGGTGCTCGCCGCACAGGGGTACACCGTCATCGAACGGGAGACGTCGCTGTCGCTGTTTTGAGGCGCCGAAACTCGAGAACGGGGGGCTTCCATCGCTTCGACGATGATCCGGAACTACCGATGGCGACTCACTCACCGGAAGCGGTCGCCTTCGAGAAGACAAACTCCCGAACCAGTTTCCCCGCGAGCGACGCGGCCTGTCCGTCGTCGCGGTCGTTGACCTCCACGACGTCGAAGCCGCTCGCGTGCGGGGCAACCTCCCGAACGAGATCGCGCATCTCGCGGGACTCGAGGCCGAACGGCTCCGTCGTCCCCGTTCCCGGCGCGTACGCGGGGTCGGCGGCGTCGATATCGACGCTGAGGTAGACGTCTTGATTCCTGAGTCGGTCGCCGAACGACCAGTCCGCGACGTCTTCGGGCGGGACGACGGTCACGTCGTCCTCGCTCGCTCGCTCCCACTCCGCCTCGCTGCCCGTTCGGATCCCGAGGAGGACGACCTCCTCGACCGATTCGACCTCGAGGATTCGCCGCATCACGGCGGCGTGGGACAGTTCGTTCCCGTCGTAGGCCTCGTAGAGGTCGAGGTGGGCGTCGAGACAGACCACGACCTCGGGGTCGACTGCGCGCACGCCCGCGAGCGAGACGGTGTGTTCGCCGCCCAGCACCAGCGGGACGGCGTCGTCCCAGACGATATCGCGCAGGGTTCCCTCGAGGTACTCGAGATACGCTTCGGCATCGTCCCAGGCGCGAACGTCGCCGCGGTCTTCGACGCCGAGGGCCGAGAAGTGCTGGTCCGTCCGGTGGTCGTAGTCGTCGAACGGCTCCGCAAAAGTCCGAATGCGTCGGGGACCGAACCGGGTCCCCGGCTGAAAGGTCGTCGAGACGTCCAGGGGCGCACCGACGACCACGAAGTTCGCGCCTCCACGGTCGGGCTCTCGCCCTCGCGTGTCGGAATCCTCGCGTCCGTCAGTCGCCCCGGGAAACATCAGACGATCTTTCGCTGGTCTTCCATCTCGAGGTACTCGATGTTCTCGTCGGGGGAGACGTCGACGTCCTCGGGGATGCGCATCGTGAGCGTCTCGTACGTTTCGAGGTCCATGACCTGCATGTCGTTGCCGTCGACGGAGACGACCTGTCCGTTCTTCCGCTCGATGATCGGGACCCAGATCTTCGCGTCGACTGGCTGGGAGAGCGAGCGCTTCTTGCCGTCGAAGACGCCTGCGGCCTCGACTCGAGCCTTCGCACTGCCGTGTTTACCCGGCTTGGCGGTCGAGTAGGCGTTGATCTTGCAGGCTGCGTCGTCGATCATGACGTAACTTCCTTCCTGGAGTTCGCGAACTTCGGTCTGCTGTTTCGCCATATCCCGGCGTAATCAACCGACGGCCATAAACCGTTTGGAATGGACGCTGAGACGAGTTCAGTGTGCTAACACGTCTGAACCGTCGGATGCGGCCGGTGTACTGGGGGTGGATCTCCAGGAACAGTACCGAGCTGGTACCGTTCGCAGCCAGTGGCTCTCGAGCGAAATCTCTACTAACTGGCCGACGAAGGCACGACTGATGCCAGGCAGCTTCGTCGCCGTCCTCGGTATCGTCGCGGTGTTCCTCTCCGGTCTCAGCATCGCCATGGTCGTTCGACACCGCAGGCGTCGTCACGCCCGATCCGAACTCGCGGACGCCCTCGACGACCGACTGGCCGAGGCGTTGGGTCCGGGAACCGGCTCCCACCTCGAGCGTTCGCCGACCGTCCGTCGAATCGCCGTCGTCGGTGCGGATTTCGAGGGCCACGATGGGTCGGCTGACGAGGGCGAACGGCCAGCGATCGTCCCGATCGTCCGCGTCGACCTCGAGACCACCGACGCGCCGGGGATGAAACTCGTCTTGGAGTACGTCGCGGACGTGCTCGAGGCGATCCAGCCCGAACTCGAAGCGCGCGACGAACGCGTCCACCGCTACGACGTCGAGTTCACTTTCGGCCCCGGCGGGTTGATCGTCGCGGGAGAGTGTCGCCGCGTCTCCGTCGCGCCGGAACTGGCCGATCGACTGCTCGAAGACGAGCGCTACGGCGCGTTCGAACTCCTGCGCGACGTCGAGCGTGCCGACCGAGACGGCGACAGTCCGACCGCCCTGTGGGACGACTGCCGATCGTCGGCTACTCATCACTGACTGGGGGTGTTTGCGACGAATACGTAGTATCCGGTCGACCCGCTACGGCTGCGTCTCCATCGGCCGGCGGCGGATGTAAACCCGAACCACGGCCCATGACAAGAGTTAACATATTTCGGCGCGTAACGGTTGTGAGTGTTCTTCAGCGTCGGCGGTGAGACACCGGTCTCTCGAAACGACGGACGCTCGGAGAGGTCCAGAGATGGCGACGATTCACGAATCCGCGGCGGTCGAGACAGCAACGAAGGCCGAAGAGCAACGGGTCATCAATACCCTCGTGCTGGCGTTCAGTTCGGATCCGATGATGCGGTGGTTCTTCCCGTCTTCGAACGACTACATGGAATATTTCCCGGAGTTCGTCAGGCGCTACGGCGGGAAGGCGTTCGATCACGGGACCGCTCACACCCTGCACGATTTCGCTGCAACAGCCCTCTGGCTCCCGTCAGGCGTTGACCCGGACGAAGACGCGATGGTCGCACTGTTTCAGGACGCCCTGCCAGAAGAGCGCCTGGCGCACACATTTTCGGTCATGGAGCAACTCGAGACGTACCATCCCACCGAGCCGTACTGGCACCTGCCACTCATCGGCGTCGGCCCCACCCAACAGCGTCGGGGCTACGGATCGGCGCTGATGCAGTACGCACTCGAGACGTGCGATCGAGAGGGCGAACTCGCGTACCTCGAATCGAGCAATCCCCTGAATATCTCGCTCTACGTCCGGCACGGATTCGAGATACTCGGCGTGATACAGGAGGAGACGATGCCGCCGCTCATTCCGATGGTGCGCACGCCACGGGAGTGAGACTCACCGGATCGGCTGCCGACGAGCGAGGGGAGTCGAGGGGTCAGTCGTCGTGAGTCGCCGGTTCGTGCTCTCGCTCGTGGTGCTGTTTCTCCTGCAGGTGTTCGATCGCGTGGAGTTCGACGACCGGGACGATCTTGGCGACGGTCAGGAAAATCAACACCACCATGCCGATGGTACCGATGATCGATGCGATCTCGATGAAACTCGGGAAGTAGTCGCCGGGCGTCGCCGCGTAGATGCTCATCGTCGGGTACATCAGCCCCTCGACGACGAAGAGGATCTTCTCGAGGAGCGTCGCGGTGAGAATCGCGAGTCCGCAGGCGACGGCTCGCAGCTTGGTGAACAGCGAGGGGCGGATCGTCTGTGCGAAGATGAAGGCTAACACTCCGGCGACGAGTCCCATCGAGAAGAGATAGATGGGATGTGAGAGCGTCGCAAACGTGACGTACTCCTCGTCGATCGGGGCGAAGAAGGTACCGGTGACCATCTGCTGGAGCTGGAGCCAGAGGAACAGCAGGGAGAAGAACCCGAGCCACAGGAGCAGCCCGCGGAAGATGTCGTCGGTGATGATGTGATCCCAGTCGTAGGCCCAGCGGAAGGCGTAGGAGAGGAAGATCACCCCGCTGATCGCGGAGGTGAGCGCGATGGTGAGAAACTGCGGTCCCTGCACCGCGCCGAACCAGCCGGGCATGCTCGGGATCAGGGCGAACAGCCACGGAATCACGCCGCCGTGGAGCAAGAGCGGGGCCATGATGATGATGGCGAGCGCGAGCCACCAGACCATCCGCTGGACGATCTCGTCTTCTTTCTCGGAGTAGCCGATAGTCAACAGTTTGTAGATGGGACCGAAGTGGTCCGGCAGCTCACCGCGCAGTCTAGTGACGTCGTACCGGAGTGTGAGTGCGAGATAGGTCGCCGTCAGCACGAAGTAGGCCGTAATGACGGTGACGTCCCACACCAGCGGCGAGGCGTGGATCGTGATGTGGTAGTGCGTGATGATGCTCGTGACCATCCGGTCGGGCCGCCCTAAGTGGACGACGATGTAGAAGCCGGCCGCGGAGAGTCCGGCGATAGTCAGCAACTCGGCCAGCCGAGCAACCGGCATGTAACGTTCCATCCCCAGCAGGCGGACCGCTGCGGAGAGGATGATCCCCCCGTGGGCGATTCCGACCCACCAGATGAACGCGCCGATGTACAGTCCCCAGGTTACCCCGCCGCCGGTCCCCCAATCGGAGAGCCCGGTGACGACCATCCCCTCGTAGAGCTGGTAGAGCCAGCCGATAAAAAAGAGGGTGAACGCCAGCCCAGCGACTCCGGCCAGGACAAAGTATTTCGTCGACGTATTCTGTATCGGCCGAAGGATATCGGCCTTCTGTGGCGATTTCGTGCTCATCGTGCGAGAGTCTCACAATCATACTGTCGCCACGTCCGTCATTGCATCCGTTGGCCTTGCAAGCACTCCCCCCGTCGTTGACCGTGTACGCCCCGCTCGCCGCCGAACGGATCGTGACCCGTGTTACCGAGGGCATCACTCAAGTGTCCGCGGACCGAACAGCTTGATATGGTGCTGCTGGTGGCCCTCGACGAGTCGGAACCGGGGTGGGCGGCCCTCGAGTACGCTCTCGAGGAACACGCCGACGACGAGATCGTCGTCGTCCACGTCGCCGATCCGAACCGGAGCGGCTACGGCGAGTTCGCCCATCTCGGTGCGGAGGCGATGCGCGAACGGATGCGCGAGGCGGCGTCCGGCCTGTTCGACGCGGCCCGTACTCGAGCGACCGATCGGGGCTGTGAGATTACGACGGAACTGCTGACCGGCCAGCCCGCGCCGACGATCGTCGAGTACGCGATGGATCACGACGTCGACCGCATCGTGGTCGGCAGTCACGGTCGGTCCGGCTTCTCGCGCGTCTTACTCGGCAGTGTAGCGGAGCGTATCGCCCGACGGGCATCCGTTCCCGTGACGATCGTCCGCTGACCGTTCGCCATATCCACCGTCGGTAAGCAGACGATTACCCCGTTCGCCGATCTGCCCGCTCGTGTCTCGCCGGGTAAGTATAAATTGTGATACGTGTGGACTTCCGGTCACTCCGTCCCAACTGAATAAACTAATGAGGCTCCGAAATAGTTTCGCGGTATGAACAACCGCTACGATGTGGTTATCGCAGGCGCTGGCCCGGCCGGTGGCCAGTGCGCACGCGACCTCGCAGCCCGTGGATACGACGTCGTCGTCCTCGAGACCGAGTCCGAGGACGAGTTCCCGCGCCAGAGTAACAAGTCGACCGCAGGGACGTTCCCCTCGATGATGGCTTCGTTCGGGATTCCCGACGACGTCGTCATGCAGTACACCGACAGCGTCGTCCTCGAGTCGCCGACCGAACACTACGTTCGCGAACAGCCCGGTGCGGTCCTCGAGTTCGCCGACTTCAAGCGCTTCCTCGTCGAGGACAGCCGCGCGGACGGCGCGGAGTACCGCTTCGACGCGCGCGTCACCGCGCCCATCATGGAAAACGACGAGATCGTCGGCGTCCGATACAACGGCGATGAAGAGGTCTACGGCGAGATCGTCATCGACGCGACGGGCCCGGCCGCGCCGCTCGCGAAGAAACTCGGCGTCGTCGATCTCAAGCGGGAGAACCACGCGATCGGCATCGAGTACGAGTTCGAGGGCATCGACATCGATCGCCCCGGCTTCGCCGATCTCCACGACGCGATGATGCTCCGACTGGATCACGAGCTCGCGCCCGGCGGCTACTCGTGGATCTTCCACACCGGCGGCGATACCGCCAAGGTCGGGCTCTGTTACATTCAGAACGGGAGCCACAAGCAGTACGCGCGCGACGGCTACTCGATCGACGACTATCTGAACCACTGGCTCGAGACTGATCCCCGCTTCGCGAACGCCGAGCGACTCGAGGGGAAACAGCATCGCGGCTCCGCGCACATCCAGCTGCCGGGCCGGATGCACACCGATCGGTTCATGGCTATCGGCGACACCGTCCCGACGGTCGATCCGCTCTGGGGCGAGGGAATCAACAAGTGCATGCAGTCCGGCCGGATGGCCGCTACTGCAGCCGACTCCTGCCTCAAACACGGCGACGTGAAGCCGACCGCCGAGAACCTCGAGGTGTACGAAACCCTCTGGCATCGCGACGTCGCCCCGAACGTCAAGACCCGCCAGCACATGACGCAACTGCTCTATCTCGCATCCAACGAACGCTACGACAAACTCATGCGGGACCTGAACCGGTTCGACGAAGAGACGCTAGCGGAGGCGAACCGCGGGAACGTCCGAGCCGTGTTGAAACTGCTCGGTCCCAGCGACGTCTCCCTGCTCGCCCGATTCGCGAAACAGCAGTTCGGATTCTGACTCGAACGATACGACGCGATCACTCGCTCTTCCGTGCGTCGCTACTCCCGACTCTCGACCGATCGAGGCCGCAGTCACCGAACGGTTAATGGTTCTCGGCTTCGAGACGTGCCAATATGTTGACTCCCCGCCCGGACACCGACGGTCCTCCCCTCTCGAGGCGAGCGCTGCTCGCCGCCTCTGGTGCGCTGGTCTCCGCGACGGCCGGCTGTGCCGGCTTTCTGGACGACGACGATTCCCGGTCCAACGGCGACCTCGTGGAGGACGTGCCGGCGGAAACGGCCGTCCTTGCTCACCTCGACGTCGCCGCGGTCGCGGACGCGGGTGCGCTCAAGGCGGACGAGGATGTCTCGGATTCTGACGGCGATACGGCCGACACGGACGATGATGCGGCCAGTGCGGACGACGGTGCAAACGGCGCGGACGGCGACGCTCTCGAGGACGACGGCTCCGTCGACCCCGGGTACGTTGCCGATCTCGCGGCGGCGGTCGAGGCCCGAACCGGGCTCGACCCGCTCGCGGCGAACGAACTGTTGCTGTTCGGGGACGGCGACGCCGAACTGAACGAGGCGACGCTCGAGGACACCGAGTCCGACGGCTGGGCGCGGGTCGACGCCGTCGTCGACGGCGATTGGAGCGAAGACGAGGTGGTCGACTCGATCGAGGCGACCACCGACCTCGCGTACGAGGAGACGACGTACGAGGACGAGTCGGTGCTGTACGAGGCGGAAACGAGCGGGGACGGCGACCCGTACACCCCCTCCCTCGGCGTCCTCGGCGACGGCCGATTCGTCGTCGGCGACGAGGCTACCGTGCGATCCGCGCTCGACGTCCGATACGGCGAGAGCGATCCCGTCTCCGGGCTGGTTCGCGACGCGTACGAGGACGCCCGCGGCGCGCAGTTGACCGTCGCCTCCGAAACCGACGGCCTCTCGGTTCCCGAGGCGATCGAACTGTTCGTCGACCTCGAGTTCGATATCCTCGACGAAGTCGACGCTGTCGGCCGGAGCTACGCCCTCGTCGACGCCGGACTCGAGTTCGAGATCGACCTCCACGTCGGTGACGACGGCGACGCCGCGGAACTCGAGACCGTGCTGCGCGGCGCGCTTCCGTACCTCGGGAGCATCGACGAGGAGTTCGACGAGGTGCGCGACGATATCGACCTCGAGCGGAACGGCCCGGTGGTAACGGCTGCCTACGAGGGGGAGGCCGACGCCGTCCTCACCCTGCTCTCCGTGCTCGACGGGGTGTAACGTCGCGTGGACCTGCTGGCGCTGTTGCGAAAGGAATCGATCACCGTCAGGCGAAATTGGGGATTGATCCTGGTCCTCCTCGTCTTACTCCCCGGCGGACTCGTCGCCGGAACCGCCGTTTTCGAGCAGACCATTCCGCGCGACGTGCCCGTTGGCGTCGTCGCCGGGGAGGAGACGACCGAGGACGACATTGCGATCGCCGAAGCGGGGATGATCGCGTTCGCGACGCCGGTCGAGTACGAGTCGGCGGCTGACGCGCGCGAGGGACTCCAGCGCGAGGAGGTGTATCTCGCCGTCCACGTCCCAGGCGATGTGATGAACGAGAGCGGCGAGGCGAACGTGACGATCGTCTCCGATCGCGCGTTCGTTCCCTTCGAAGAGCCGGTCAACGAGAGCGTCGGCGTCGCCGAGTCCGAGATCGACGGGCTCGTCCCGGCCGACGTCACCGTCGATCACGAGCAGGTCGGTGCGGAGCGGAGCCTCTCGGAGTTCCTCGTCCCCACCGGCCTGTTCGCCTTCGTCACGCTCTACGCGCTGGTCTTTCTCCCCTATCAGGTCCGCTCCGAACGGTTGGTGCTCGATCGACTTCAGACCGAGTCGCGACTGGATACCGTCGTCGCCAGCAAACTGCTGTTCTACGGCGCCGCGCTCGCGATTCCCGCAGCTGTCGTCGCCGCGATGGCCTACTGGTTCGGCTACGACGTGACCGTCCTCTCACCGCTGTCGGTCACTGTCTTCGGACTCACGTTCGTCTATCTGGCCGCGATCGGACTCGCCGTCCTCTTCGCACTCGGGCTCCGCCAGACCGCCCTGTTCGTCAACCTCGGGCTCGCGCTGGCCGTCTTCGGACTCTCGAGTCTGGTCTACCCGACCGGCTTCTTCTCCTCGACGCAGGGGACCATCTCTCGAGCGCTACCGACGTACTACTCGGTGGTCACGACCCGGAGCGCGATGTTGCGCGACGCGCCGGCGTCGCTGTACGCCGACTACCTCTGGTGGCTCGTCGCGACGACGCTCGCCTCGCTCGTCGCCCTGAAGCTGGCGCTGGTCGTCTACGAACGGAGGCGATAACCGATGACTGACACCGACTCGACTCACGACGCCGGCCCTGATTCCGCGAGCCGAGACGCCTCCGACGGCGATAAGGGTTCACTCGCGCTCGTCGGCGTGACGAAACGCTACGGCGAGACGACGGCGCTCGAGGATCTCTCCCTCGCGTTCCGTCCCGGCACGTTCCACGGCCTGATCGGTCCGAACGGCTCCGGGAAGACGACCCTGTTCGCGCTGCTCGCCGGACTCACGCGGCCGACAAGCGGCCGGATCGAGCGCACCGACGCGACCGCCGCCGTCGGCTACAGCTTTCAGGAGCCCCGATTCTACCCGTCGCTCACCGTCCGCGAGAACCTCGAGATCTTTCGCGGGTTCGTCGACGACCCGCCGCCGGACGCCTGGACCGAGACCCTGCTCGAGGAGCTTCGACTCGAGCCCGCCGCGGACCGGCGGGCCGACGAACTGTCGGGGGGCTTTCGCAAGAAACTCGATCTCGGGCTCGCGCTGGTCAAGCGCCCGCAGTACCTGTTGCTCGACGAGCCGCTGGCCGACGTCGACGACTACTCGCGGCGACGTATCACGGCCTTCCTCGACTCGTATTGTGAGGGCGACCGAACCGTCGTCGTCTCGACGCACAACGTGGCCGCGTTCGCCGACCAGCTCGATCGGCTCTCCGTCGTCGTCGACGGCGACCTCCGGTACGACGGCCCGCCCGCAGACGATGTCGTCTCGCAGTACCGGGCGCTGTTGGAGTGACGGCGTTCTTCCGCGAACGTACATCGTTCCCGACGGGTCCGAGGGGGTTTCACCCGGGTCGTCGTACGCGTCGCTATGTTCGAGACGATCCTGCTCCCGACCGACGGCAGCCAGCACGCCGAAGACGCGGCCGAAACCGGCCTCGAGCTCGCGAGTGTCCACGACGCGGCGGTCCACGTCGTCTGCGTGGCCGATACGGGCCCACTGAGTGATCTCCGCCTTCCCGGCGACGCCGCGAGCGCCGAAGACGCGATGCGCCAGCGCGCTCAGGAATCCGTCGACGCGATCGTCGAACGGGCCGAAGAGGCGGGACTCGAGGTGACCGGCACCGTTCTGGAGGGGCCGCCCGAGCACGAACTGCTCGAGTACGCGGACGAGGCCGGAATCGATCTCGTCGTGATGGCAACCCGCGGTCGGGGCGGGGTCCACCGGATGGCACTGGGAAGCGTCTCCGACCACGTGATTCGGTTCGGGGACGTGCCCGTGCTCGTGGCGAACTCGGGTTCGCGCTCGGCGTAAGAACCGGACGCGGGCGTCTCACAGGACCGACCGATATCGAGTGTTCACTCGAGAGGACGTATTTGTCGAATATGCATTTACAGAGACTAGTAGTGAGATTGAGCGAAGTGCTCACGCTGGCGGCGATGAGTTCCACGTCCTCCCCAGCCGATTCGCTCGCTCGCAGGCTCGCTCCCTCATCCCTCGTGCGGATTCGAGCCGTGGTTCACTCGTCGCTCACCACGGCTCAGCGCACGCCACCGCACGTGGTTTAATTGGTCCGAAATAGTTCGTCGTTCACCTGTGCTGATCGCCCGGTTCGTTCGCTACGTCGGTCGATAGCCGGGAACCGCGCTCTGGCGGCCGTCAAGTCGCTCAGCGGACGATTTCGTTGATCGCTTCAGTTCGACGGCCGATCGACCAGCCGAACAGCGCGAGGCCGACGTAGACGCCGAGCGCGGGCAGGATGTACGCCTCGAGGATCGCGTCGGGCGTGAACCCGAACCCGTCGAGCGCCGCAGCGAGCAACACCGAGACGAGAAAGAGCGCGATACCGACGTCCGCAAAGCGCATGCTGGGGAGTTCCGTCGGCTGCGAGCCGATTCGGCCCACTGCGTAGAACGCGAGGGTGTAGGTCAGCCAGCCGAAGACGAGCGCCAGCGCGGTCGTGAACACGTCGTCGGGGTACTGTTGGGGGAGGACCGAGAGGTGGACCACCAGCGTTACGAGCGCGGCGCTCGCGAGGAGCACGAACAGAAGCGGCCGTGAGGTCGCGTCCGAATCGCTCATTCGATGCGGGCTCCGTGTTCGTCGATCTCGCCCGCGACGATCCGCGTCGAGGAGATGCGTTCGCCGTCGTCGGCGAGGGTGTACGGGGCGACGATTCCGGAAATCGGCTCGAGACCGTGCTCCCGGCGACGGTCGTTGATTTCCTCGAGTTCGGGTGCCGTCTCCGGCGAGACGACGAGCGCGTCGACCGCGGGGTCGTCTTCCGCGATTTCGTACTCGCTCGTGAGCTCCCGAATCTCGACGTCGCGATTCCACTCGTCGAGACGGTCGATGGCGTCGGTGACCTGCCGAACGCGCTCGTCGAACGCGGGAATCTCTCGAGGCTGGTGGCGCGTCTCGACCGCGAGGTCGTCGCTCGTCAGGGCGACGACGACGCCGTCGTCGCCGAACCGGAGCGCGTGCTCGAACAGGGTTCGGTGGCCGTCGTGCAGCGGGCCGAACGTCCCGGCGACTGCGACGTACATACGAGTCCCGGCAACGGGGAGGCCCATAGGTGTGTCACGTTCTCTCGGCTGCTGAACACGAGAAACCGTCTCGCGACTCGAGCGGAGGCGTACTGTGACGCGCGTAGACGGACGTCGACTCGAGTCGATGGCCGACGACTCGAGCGAATGGGCGAATATATCCGTCCGAAGCACGATCCGGGTACTAGATACGTTGGTCTCGATGTCGCTGACTACCGAACTCTCGATCGTCTTTCTCGTCGGCCTCGTCACCGGTCTCGCCACCGGGCTGGGCGTCGCGCCGTTCTTCCTCGTTCGCGAGATCGCCGACCGCTGGCTCGTCGTGCTCTGGGGTCTCGCGGTCGGCATTCTGCTCTCGGCGGCCCTGTTCGGGTTGCTGGGCGAGGCGCTCGCCGAGGGCGAACTCGCACACGTCATAGCCGGCGTAATCGGGGGCGTCGCGTTCGTCTACCTCGCCGACCACCTCGTGTCGGGGTACGAGTTCTCCCCGCGGGCGGTCTCGGCCGTCGATCCGCGGACGGTCGTGTTGACCGTCGGCGTGCTGACGATCCACAGCATTCCGGAGGGGATCGCCGTCGGCGTCGCGTTCGCCGACCTCGGGACGGGCGAGGGACTCGAGATCGCGGGTCTCACGGTGCCGGCGCTCGCCGTCTTCATGGGAATCGCCATCTCGATCCTGAACGTGCCCGAGGGGCTCGCCATCGCTATCCCGCTGATCGCCTACGGGATGGACCGCTGGAAGGTCGTCGGCTGGGCCGTCTTCTCCGGCCTGCCACAGCCGATCGGCGCAGTGGCGGCCTACTACTTCGTCAGCACGCTCGAGGGCCTGCTGGCAGTGAGTTTCGGATTCGCCGCGGGGGCACTGTTCTACCTCGTCGTCGTCGAGTTCGTGCCCGCGGGGATCGACGCTGGCCGATCGCTCCCGCAGCGGGGACGACCGCGGCTCGTCGCCGGCGTCTGCGTCGGTTTCGTCGCGACGCTGGCGATCATCTTCGCGGTCGAAGGCATCGGAACCGTCTAAGTCCGGGTCGGTGACCGGGATTCAGCAGGTGAAGGTGACGTACGTACTGCTGGAACTGACAATCCACGTGCGGTGGCGCGCGCTGTCGGTCGGCCGAACGAGCGTGAGGTCGGCCGACGATACTGTGCGAGGGATGAGCGAACGACCGGAGGGAGTAAGCGAATCGGCTGGGGAGGACGTGGGAACCATTGCCGCCAGCGGCAGCAACACGCTTGTCCTCACCAAATCATCATCAAAACGGTCCGTTCTTTATGCCAGAATACACCTCGAAATACTCGACCGCGCTACGACTCCGACTCGAGTTCGACCAACTCCCCAGTCCGAACCACGTCCGCGAACTCGCCCTCGAGGTGGGCTAACGCGATTCGGTGAACGGTCTCCGCATCGAACGCCTCACCGTCGAATCGCCGGTCGAAGGTCGCGGTCGCGTCGGCGACCACGATCGGATCGAACCCCAGGTTCTCCGCCATCCGCGTCGTCGTCGAAACGCAGTGGTCGGTCGTGAGCCCCACGACGACGACCGTTTCGATCCCTCGCTCGCGAAGCCAGTTCTCGAGACTCGTCCCGATGAACGCGCTGTTGACCGATTTCGTCATCGTCGGCTCGTCCTCGAGCGGGGCCGTCTCGGATTTGAACGCAAAGCCGGGTCCATCGCCCCGCAGCGGCGAGTCGGGTTCCGTGGAGTCGTGGCGGACGTGGACCACTGGTCGATCCGTCTCGCGCCAGCGTGCGAGCAGCCGCGCCGCGTTCGCCTCGGCCTCGGGATTGTTCCGAGTTCCCCATCCGGCGTCGTCGAACCCCGTCTGGAGGTCGATCAGGAGGAGTGCGGCGTTCTCGAGCCGACCATCTTCGCGGCTCCGGCCGTCTCCGCGGTTTCGATCGTTTCCGCAGTTCCGATCGTCCCCGCGGTTCCGACCCGCCATTACGGCAACCTCGCGGCCGGTTTCGGATGCTCCCGCGTAACCGTGATCGGACACGTCGAGGGAGCCTGCGCTTCGTCCTCCGAAAACAGATACTGGGGCCACTCGCGGTCGGTGTCGACGCCCCAGTCGCCGAGGTCGGCGTGCGGGCAGACGCCGTCGTACTCCTCGAGTCGGTCCTGGATGACCTCGCGGGCGTGCTGGCCGGCCTCGGTGTCGCCCGTGACGCCCATGTTCTCGAACAGCGCGCGGGGCTGGAACGTGATCTCGAGGCCGATCGGACAGTACCGACTCTTTCGTTGGTCGTAAAACGGTGCTCGACAGGTCGGGAACATCGGCTCGCCGCCGAGGCAGAACTCCCAGTAGGGGTCGTCCGGATCGGTGGGGATGTCCTCGGGCCAGGGCTCGGGATCGTGGAGGTGCAGCGTCTGGAGGATGTGCCAGAGCGCGTCGTGGTACTCTCGCTCGGAGAGCGACCGCTCGGGCGGCTCGAAGAAGGTGACCAGCGACGCGCGCTCGGAGTGGTCTCGATAGAGCTCGAGGTACTCGAGGATGCGATCCCGAAGCGTCAGGAGTGCGTCCGCGTCGCTCATCGAGGGGACGGCGGTGTAAAGCGGGTCGCCCTGCTGGACGGATTCGGCCCCGAAGAAACAGGGAAACGGCGTCCCGTTTCGCTCGCCGAGCAGCCCGTCTCGGAACGTCTCCCAGTGGTCGACGACCCATCCGGGGGTCTCGCCGGCCTGCACGCGTCGCTCGAGCGTCTCCTGATCCATCAGCGACTGGATACCCGGCTCGTTCATACGTTCCCCTTCGGCCTCACGAAAATGTAGCTTTTGTTTCCCTGACCGCTGTCCGGCCGAACATATGTGGGTGTTATTCCTCTCCCAGGATCGATCTTTCGTTATTCGACCCGTTCGATCGGTGCGCCGGTCGTAACGTCCCCGCCCTCGAGAATCCGCGCTCGAAGCCCGCCGCGGTGGATCAACGCCTCCCGGACGCCCTGTTTCTCGAGGTGTCGCTCGAGGTACGAACACGGCTCGCAGAGTTCGACGCCCTCGCAGACAACGTCGCCGACGCGGAACTGTTCCCCGACGAGATGGTTCAACGCGATACCCTCGGTTGTCACGTTCCGACGGTGGACGCCCGGCTCGAGGCTGATGTCGTACTCCTCGGCAACGCCCTCGAGGGCTTCGCGTTCGATGAGCGTGAGGTCGCTGCCGTTCCGATCCGCGAACGTCCCGTCGGTGTCGAAGTAGCGGTCGCCCTCGAGTCCCTGGTCGGCGACGGCGCGCACCTCTTCGAGTCGTTCCATCGATGCGCCCTGTTCGGGTGCGATGTGAATCGTACGTACTTTGGCGGTCATGTGTGTCTCGTCGGGGTGGCTCGAGTTATACAATGTGATTTTACGGCTATCTCGAACTACTTCGAAAGTGGTCCAATCGGAACTTTCGCTGATCAGCACAGACAAAACAATTAAACACTTGACATGCAATCTGATTGCATGGAACCAATCGTGCGAGAAGCCGTCAGACCGGATGCTGAGTCGGTGGCTAATATGCATGAAAAATCCATCCGAGAACTCGCCCAAGTGGCGTATTCGCGGGATGTCGTATCTGCGTGGGCAGCGGGGAAGGATCCGGACAAATATCAAATCGAATCGGACGAAACCTACTTTCTGGTGGCCGAAATCAATGATGGGCTCGTGGGCTTCGGAGAGTTACGACCTGAGGCAGAGGAGTATTTTCAAGCCGACGTTGAGGGAGAAATCCGAGCGGTCTATGTCCACCCAGACTTCACCCGGCATGGTGTTGGAACGGCAATCTACCAAGAACTGGAGAGTGAAGCTAGGAGACTTCAACTCGATTCCTTAGGATTGTGGGCGTCAATCAACGCTCGCGGATTTTATGAAGGTCGTGGATTCGAAACCGTCGAGGAGATCACCCATAAGTTCGGCGGCGAAGTGGAGGGGCCGGCCGTCGAGATGAAAAAGACGTTGTGAGAGGCAGATCCTCCCGTCATATCAGACCAATCGCCTAGTTGGAATTGGTAAGTATGCACGATTTATATTCTACCAGTAACGTATACGGTACACTGGATACGATGATTACGTATGGAGACAATTTCGTTCCGAGTGTCCGAGGAACTCGAGGCTGACCTCAAGAAACTCACGGAGAAAGAGGGCCCCGACCGGCGTACAGCCGTCCGGAAACTCCTCGCAGTAGGACTCGAGAACCGACGTCGTGAACGACTCCTCGAGCGACTCGTCAATGGAGAGATAACGCTCACAACGGCCGCCGAACGGACCGAACTGTCCGTCTGGGAGTTCACAGCGTTCGTCGAGGGCAACGACCGGACGTGGATCTCGAGTAGCCATACTGAAGCCGATATCGAAGCCCTGTAACACACCTCACACCGTCTCAGGCAACCAGCCGCCGTCGACCTCCACGTTCTACACCCACCTTTTTACGTCGTCGGGTCTCTCACTCCGTTCGAGACTGCTCCTCGCAAAAATCTGGACCAAAAACGTTCCGCGGCGCTTCACGCCGCGGTACAACTACCGGTGACCGTCTTTCACACCGTCTCGGGCAACCAGCCGCCGTCGACCTCCACGTTTTCCCCGCTGATGTACCCGCTTTCGGGATCGAGGAAGAAGTACAGCGGCTGGATCAGGTCCTCGAAGCTCGCGGGCCGATCCCGAGGCAGTTCCTCGGGAAATTCGTCGGAGTTCTCGACGACGTACGGCGAGATGGCGTTGACCGTCAGTCCGTCGTCCTGCGTATCGGCCGCGAGCATCCGCGTGAACATCACCACCCCAGCCTTCGCGACGAAGTAGGGGAAGTTCTTCGGGCTGACGAGGCCCTTCTCGCTCGAGGCGTAGCCGATGTTCACGATCCGGCCGTACTCGCCCTCGCGCAGGTTCGACAGGGCGCGTTTCGAACAGAGTGCGGTGCCGTTGAGGTTGGTCTCGAGCACCCGGTTCCAGGCGTCGAACTCGATCTCCTCCCAGTGGCTGGGCGCGAAGTCGCCGACGTTGTTCACGAGGACGTCGACGGGACCGAGTTCGGACTCGACGGCCGTGAAGATGCCGTCGACGCTCTCGGGATCGGTGACGTCTCCCTGCACCGTCATCGCGTCGCTCGCGCCGCGCTCGAGCGCGTCGTCGGCCACCTCGCGGGCCGCGTCGGCGCTCGTGTGGTAGTGGACGGCCGTCTTCGCCCCGCAGTCGGCCGTCGCCAGCAGGAGTTTCCGGCCGACGCCCCTCGCGCTCCCCGTTACGAGCACCGTTCGATCAGCCAAATCTGGTCCATCCATGTCTCGTCTCTCTTATCGGGTTCGGCGTGGAAAAAGCGACCGGAACGACGGCCCTTGTGTGGCGTACGTGGCCCGCTGCGGCCGAACGAGACGGATCGGGACGTTCGCAAAAAACGTGGCTTTACGGTACTCCGTTGGAATAGTGGCAGTATGGAGTTAGAAACCGTCCTGCTCGCCGTCGGACCCGGCGACGCCGATCGAATCGACGAATTGGCGAAGTCCGTCGTCGAAGTAGCCAAGCCGGCCGACGCGACCGTCGTCCTTGCGCACGTGTTCACCAGCAGCGAGTACGACGACGTCCTCACCCGCCTCGAGTTCGACCGCGCTACCGACGAGATCGATCCCGACGACGTCGCTCGACGCCATCAGTCGATCATCGATCTCCGCACCATACTCGACGAACACGACGTCGACTACGTAATCAAGGGCGCGATCGGCGAGCACGGGCCGACGATCGTGGATCTCGCGACCAGCAACGACGTCGATCGAGTGATCGTCGGCGGCCGCCGTCGATCGCCGACCGGGAAAGCGGTGTTCGGCTCGACGGCTCAGGAGGTCCTGCTGTCGGCACCGTGCCCGGTGACGTTCG
The DNA here is from genome assembly GCF_052040145.1 of Natronorubrum amylolyticum. Classification (NCBI taxonomy): domain Archaea; kingdom Methanobacteriati; phylum Methanobacteriota; class Halobacteria; order Halobacteriales; family Natrialbaceae; genus Natronorubrum; species Natronorubrum amylolyticum. The sequence goes on along the minus strand of NZ_JBPPFW010000002.1, from coordinate 431,122 downwards.
TCCGAAGCGACGATATCGACGAGTGATCGGACAGGACGTCGACGCGGTAGTCGCGCTGCGTTCTTCGGTCTCCGGGGCTGACACTCGCTCCCGACGCCAGTAGTCACGCGGTCATCCCGATCACGAAACGGCGACGAAGACCCCTCTCGAGTCGGTTTCGCCCGGTTCGGGAATACTGCGACGACGAGAATACTTAAGCGGGTGGCACCACCACTGTGGTGGTATGGCGATCGATACGATACTGCTTGCTGTCGGGCCGATGGATACCGTCCGAGCGGGGGAACTCGCAGATACCGTCCTCGAGATCGCAGAGCCGCTCGATGCGAGGGTCGTGATCGGTCACGCGTTCACGGAAGACGAGTACGAGGATATCCACGATGACCTCGGCTTCGACGCCCGCGTGGAGGACGTCGACCCCGACGAGGTCGCCGCCCGGCGCGCACCGGTGGGGGATCTGGAGGAGATTTTCGCCGACGCCGGCGTCGACTACGAGGTCCGCGGTGCACTCGGCGAGGTCAGCAGCAAGGTCGTCGACATGGCGATCGAGGTCGACGCGGATCGGATGGTCGTCGGCGGCCGACGCCGCTCCCCCGCGGAGAAGGCCGTGCTGGGCTCGGTCTCCCAGGAGATCATCCTGCAGGCACCCTGCCCGGTCACCTACTTCCGCGATCTGGACGTCATGGAGTAGCCGGCTGCTTCCGCTTTCGTCGGTCCTCGGGCGCCGAATCAGACTGCCGGCTCGTCGAGCCCGCTCGAGTTGGCTCCCGTGTTCTCGTACGGACGGCTGACATAATCGTTTGTAAACACTACTCGTAGTCGAGTACGATCTGTGTAGTTAAGTACGGCGACGGCACTGTCTAGGACAGCATGGACTACTATGCCGGCGTCGATCTGGGCGCGACCAACGTCCGGGCGGTCGTCGCCGAACAGGACGGGACGACGATCGGCGCGGACCGCCGGGCGACGCCGCGCGGACCGACGGGAATCGACGTGACGGAGGGCGTCTTGCGGACGCTTCGCGGCGCGTGTGGTGACGCCGGGATCACGCCGACGGAGATCGTTGCCGCCGGAATCGGCTCTATCGGCCCGTTCGATCTCGCAGAGGGGGCCGTGATCGATCCCGCGAACCTTCCCGATTCGATCGATCGGATCCCCCTGACGGGTCCCATCGAGAAACTGATCGACAGCGACGAGGTCTACCTCCACAACGACACCAACGCCGGCGTCATCGGCGAGCGGTTCCACGCCGACCGAAACCCCGACGACATGGTCTACATCACCATCTCCTCGGGGATCGGAGCCGGCGTTTGCTGTGACGGCAACGTGGTGAGCGGCTGGGACGGCAACGCCGGCGAGGTGGGCCACTACGTCGTCGATCCGCGCGGTCGCCTGACCTGTGGCTGCGGCCGCGACGGCCACTGGGAGGCCTACTGTTCGGGCAATGCGATCCCGGACTACGCCCGACTGCTCGCCGAGGACGACCCGACCATCGAGACGGATCTGCCGCTCGACGGACCCGATTTCACGGCGAAAGACGTCTTCGAACTGGCCGGCGAGGACGAACTCGCCGACTACGCGATCGAGCAACTCGCCCACTGGAACGCGATGGGCGTCACGAACGTCATCCACGCGTTCGCGCCGATCGTCGTCTCCTTCGGCGGCGCCGTCGCCTTACACAACGAGGAGCTGGTCGTCGACCCGATCCGCGAACGCGTCGCGGAATCGGTGATGACGAACGTCCCGGAGATTCGCGTCACGGACCAGGGCGACGACGTGGTCGTCGAGGGCGCGCTCGCGAGTGCCCTGACCGGCGGGACGGGCGACCGCCAGCGACTGTAGTCGCGCGATTGTTCGGCCACTCGTCGATTGCACCGGGAGGATCTCCGCTGCGAGTTGGTAACGGGCCGTAGCCGGTCGGTTCACACGCTGACGCTGGTAGAATCGCGAATTACGGGCAGATTCGAACAGGTAACCGATTCCTGTTAATTCATCGTTTCTTGTACTGTTGGGGAGAACGCTTATTGTGGACGGTAATATCTGACCGGTCACGATGGCTACGGGGGACGACGTCCGGGGGGACTGTGAGGAGCTGTCGATACTCCTCGTCAATCCGGATTCGGTCACGATCACGAGGCACTCTATCGAGAGTGCGCTGTGTGAGACGGAGGCAGAGTCGACGACCACCGACGTCGACCTCGAGTTCGAGTGGCACCAGATCTGTCACGGCTGCGGCGAGCGAAAGTGGTTCAGTTCGATGATCTGTGACGACTGTCGGGACCGACACGGTGTCTAATGGCCCGAAACGGTGTCTGATGAACCAATACGACATTCGATGACTAGATCGACATCTGACAACTGTGTCGAGTCGCGGTCTCGGCGTCGCGTCTCTCGCTGTCCGATCGGCAGACGCTCACTCACTGACCGGGAACCGACCACGCGTTACTTGAGCGACCGGGACGAGGCTATCCTATGCAGCGGAGAGAGTTCCTCCGAACGAGCGGGGCGGCCGGAGTTGCCGTGGCGCTCTCGGAGGCCGTCCTCACGGCGACGACTCGAGCCACGGCGGCCGCGGCCGAGAGCACGCCCGACGGCTACGAACCGCTCGGACGCGTCGACGTTACCGGGGCCGCCGAAGCCGTCGTCGGCGACGGCGGGGAGACGGTCTATCTCGCCACTACAGACGGCTTCGCGACGGTCGATATTAGCGATCCGTCCGAGCCCGAACTGCTCGCAGACCGATTCCCGCTCGAGGTCGACGACACGCCGTTTCGGGAGATCCTCGACGTGAAAGTCGACGGCAACCGACTGGTCGTCGCCGGCCCGGCAAACCAGCAGGAGGACGACGTCTTCCACGGGTTCGAACTGTACGACGTGAGCGACCCCGCCGATCCGGTCGCCGTCGGCGAGCCCTACGAAACCGGCTACCACATCCACAACTGCTTTTTCGCGGACGATTTGCTCTACGTGGTCGCCAACAGCGAGTCGGCAAACCCGCTCGTCATATTTGACGTGAGCGACGACGACGTCGAGGAGATCGGCCGCTGGTCGCTCGTCGAGCACGAGCCAGAGTGGCAGGAGGTCTACTGGCTCGCGCGGTACAACCACGACGTCTACGTCCACGACGAGATCGCCTATCTCGCCCACTGGAACGCCGGGACCTACCTGATCGACGTGAGCGATCCCACCGAGCCCGAATACGTCTCGCGCGTGATGGACACCGATCTCGAGGAGTCGCTCGCGCTCGACGACGGCGAGGCACAGATGGGGCTTCCGGGCAACGATCACTACTCGGCGGTCGACGACACCGGCGACCTCCTCGCAGTCGGCCGAGAAGCCTGGGCGACGGGCGGTGACGAACCCGACGGTCCGGGCGGAATCGACCTCTACGACGTGAGCGACCCGACCGATCCCGAGGAGCTCGTCTCGATCGATGCGCCGCCCGCGGACGACGCCTCCTACTACGGCGAGGAGTGGACGACGGCCCACAACTTCGAACTGCGCGACGACCGTCTCTACTCCTCGTGGTACCAGGGCGGCATCAAGATCCACGACGTGAGCGACCCGGCCGAGCCCGAGGAACTCGCCCACTGGCGCGACACCGACGCGGCCGGCTTCTGGACCGCTCGCGTCGCCGACAACGAGACGTTCGTCGCGAGCAGCACGCCGCTCATTCCCGGCGCGGAGACCGAGGGCGCGCTGTACACCTTCCCGACCGACCCCGATCCCGACTCGAGCGCGTCTCGCGGCCCGCTCGATTCGATCCCCGGATTCACCGGCGCGGCCGGTCTCGCCGGCGTCGCCGGCGGGGCCGTCGCACTCGAGTGGCTTCGTCGTCGCGACGACGCCGATCGGTAACCGCTTTTGTCGGCCGAAATCCTCAGGATCGATCCTGATGGATGGTAGCAGCTGTCAAAACCTTATTCACCGCTCGGGCCCGTAGGTCGAACAATGACTACTCCCGACGCGGCAGCCGACGCCGAGGCCGACGGCGAGCCGTCGCTCAAAGAGCGCGTCGAGTCCTGGCTCACCCGCGAGATGCCGATCATCCAGATGCACGGCGGAACGAGCGCCGTCCGGGAAGCCGACCCCGAGACCGGCGAGGTGATCATCGAACTGGGCGGCGGCTGCGAGGGCTGTTCGGTCAGCGGTATCACGTCGAGCAACATCGAGGCCGAACTCCTCACGTGGCCCGAAATCGACGAGATCACCGTCCGCGTCCCCGATCCCCGCGAGAGCCTCGGCGGCCCGGATCAGGCCGAGTCGATCATGGGGGTCGATCGCACCGAGGGTGGCCGCGGCGACTGGGGCTCCTCGAACCCCGGCAAGGACCACCTCTGAGTCTCGATCCGGCTCCGGTTTCGCGACCGGACCGGGCCGAGTCGACCACGGGGGTCGATTACCCGAGCGATCTCCGGCCCGACGCGGCGTGCGTGACGGTAACAGGGGCGGATCATTTTGGGAATTCCTATATCCTTTTACGCGCCCATTACGGAGTCGTACACCATGAAGACGTGTGGACGCACGCGAACAGGAGGTGACGGCTATGAGTGATCAGGCTGCCGACGGAGACGACGCCGAGACAGATGGCGGCGTTCGCGCCTACACCGTCCGCCTCGAACTCGTCGACGAACCCGGCGAGTTACTTCGTGCGCTCGCCCCCATCGCGGACAACGGTGGGAATCTCCTGAGTATCCACCACGAGCGCGGCAACATGACCCCGCGCGGGCACATCCCTGTCGAGGTCGATCTCGAGTCCCCGCCGGACCGATTTGACGGTATCGTCGACGCCCTGCGCGACGCCGGCGTCAACGTGATTCAGGCCGGTGCGGAACACTACGGCGAGGAGATCAACGTCGTGTTGGTCGGCAACATCGTCGAACACGACCTCTCGAACACGCTCTCGCGGATCGAAGACGAAGCGAACGCCGTCGTTCGGGACCTCTCGCTTTCAGCACCCAACGGGACGGAAGCGGTCTCGAGCGCTCGGATCCGACTGGCTATCGACTCCGGCCAGACTGAGGCGGCGCTCGAGGCGATTCGCTCGATCGGCTCGGACAAAGCGCTCACTGTCGTCGAACCCCTCCTCGGAGGTGATGCCGCATGAAACTCGCAATCCTCGGCGCCGGTGACGTCGGCCGCTCGGTGGCCGACCTCGCGGGTGAATACGGACACGATGTCGTCGCGCTCGCCGACTCCACGACCGCCACGGTCGACGCCGACGGGATCGACATCGAGGGCGCACTCGAGCGCAAGGCCGGTGGCGACGCGCTGGGCTCGAGCGATCCCGCCGATGTCTTCGAGAGCGAGTACGACGTGCTCGTGGAGGCGACGCCGACGACGCTCGGCGACGCCGAACCCGGCTTCTCGCACGTCGAGCGCGCACTCGAGGCCGACCGCCACGTCGTGCTTGCGAACAAGGGCCCCGTCGCGGAACGGTACGAGGAACTCCGCGCGCTCGAAGCCGATAGTGCGGGCTCGATCCGGTTCGAGGCTACCGTCGGCGGCGCGATTCCGGTGCTCTCGACGATCGAGGACTCGACGCCCCAGGCCGTGACTGCGGTTCGCGGGGTACTCAACGGCACCGCGAACTTCATCCTCACGCGGATGGCCGCGGAGGGACTGGACTACGAGCACGTCCTCGCGGAGGCCCAAGACCTCGGCGTAGCCGAGGCCGATCCGACGTTCGACGTCGACGGCACCGACGCCGCGCTCAAGTTCGTCATCCTCGCGAACGTGCTGGCCGACGGCGGGTTCTCGCTCGAGGACGCGACGGTCGAGGGCATCCAGTCGATTCCCGGCAGCGCGCTCGACCTCGCCGCGGAGGACGGCCGAACGATCCGACTCATCGGCGAGGCGACCCGCGACGGCGTCCGCGTCGGGCCGCGACTCGTCCCCGAGAACGGCCCGCTGGCCGTCACCGGGACGCGAAACATCGTCCAGATAGAGACCCGCAACGCGGGCTCGCTGCACTCGAGCGGTCGCGGTGCGGGCGGTCCGGAGACGGCGACTGCCGTCCTCTCCGACGTCGGACGACTGCCGCCGCTGTAAGGGTCGGTTCGTGGCCAACTCCGTGCATCGGCCGTAGTCGTCCCTGTCGGTACCGACGTCTCATTCTCGAGTGATCGGTGTGGTTCGTCGATCAGTTCGGAAATTTTGACTTCTTTCGCGCACGTGCGTTGACGTACGAACTGGTGCTGGTGCATCACCGCCGAACTCCCCTTCTACCGCCGACCTACCGCTTTACCGCCGACCTATCGCTCTCCGGTCGAACTCCCGCTCTCCCACCGGATCTGGCTCTTCGGTGGCGTGCGGGCGACGGGAGACCGATCGGTTCGGGGCGCTGCCGGCGTTCGAACGGCGCCTCCTCGCCGCTCAGTTGCTCTCGTTGGCCGATGGGAGCCGTGAATCGGAGTCCCCACACCGTGTGAACGCTAGGCAAACCGCAAGAAGGCGCCGGGTTCGGCAAAATACGCTTTCGAAATGGTTTTAACCGCAACGAGCAAAAGAGACCGATATAAGCGCCTCTGCGCGTGAGCTACAACAATGAGCGAACAACATCAGAACCTGGCCATCATCGGCCACGTTGACCACGGGAAGAGCACGCTCGTGGGACGCCTCCTGTACGAGACAGGCAGCGTACCAGAGCACGTCATCGAACAGCACCGCGAAGAAGCAGAAGAGAAGGGCAAGGGTGGATTCGAGTTCGCCTACGTCATGGACAACCTCGCCGAAGAGCGAGAGCGTGGTGTCACCATCGACATCGCCCACCAGGAGTTCTCGACGGACGCCTACGACTTCACCATCGTCGACTGTCCTGGCCACCGCGACTTCGTGAAGAACATGATCACGGGCGCATCTCAGGCGGACAACGCCGTCCTCGTCGTCGCCGCTGACGACGGTGTCGCGCCCCAGACCCAGGAGCACGTGTTCCTGGCCCGAACCCTCGGTATCGACGAACTCATCATCGGCATCAACAAGATGGACGTCGTCGACTACAAGGAGGACACCTTCAACGACGTCGTCGACGAAGTGAACCAGCTGCTCAAGCAGGTTCAGTTCCAGACCGACGACGCCTCGTTCATCCCGATCTCGGCGTTCGAAGGCGACAACATCGCCGAAGCCTCCGAGAACACGCCGTGGTACGACGGCCGTACCCTGCTCGAGGCACTCAACGACCTGCCGGCGCCGGAGCCACCGACAGACGCGCCGCTCCGACTCCCGATCCAGGACGTTTACACGATCTCGGGTATCGGTACCGTCCCAGTCGGCCGTATCGAGACCGGTGTCATGAACATCGGCGACAACGTCTCCTTCCAGCCCAGCGACGTGGGCGGCGAAGTGAAGACGATCGAGATGCACCACGAAGAGGTGCCAAAAGCAGAGCCCGGTGACAACGTTGGATTCAACGTTCGTGGCATCGGTAAGGACGACATCCGCCGCGGTGACGTCTGTGGCCCAGCCGACGACCCACCGAGCGTCGCCGAGACGTTCCAGGCCCAGGTCGTCGTCATGCAGCACCCGTCCGTGATCACGGCCGGTTACACGCCGGTCTTCCACGCACACACCGCACAGGTCGCGTGTACGATCGAGTCCATCGACAAGAAGATGGACCCAGCAAGCGGCGAGGTCGCCGAGGAGAACCCCGACTTCATCCAGTCGGGTGACGCTGCTGTGGTCACCATCCGACCACAAAAGCCACTCAGCATCGAGCCGTCGAGCGAGATCCCAGAACTCGGGAGCTTCGCCATCCGCGACATGGGTCAGACCATCGCGGCCGGAAAGGTCCTCGAAGTTCACGAGAAAGAATAAATGCAGCAGGCACGCGTTCGACTCGCGGGCACGAGTCCAGAAGACTTAGACGACATCTGTGACGACGTCCGCGAGATTGCGAACAATACCGGCGTCAACCTGAGCGGTCCGATCCCGCTGCCGACGAAGACCCTCGAGGTGCCGACCCGGAAGTCGCCTGACGGCGAAGGCACTGCCACGTGGGAGCACTGGGAGATGCGCGTCCACAAGCGCCTGATCGATCTGGACGCCGACGAACGCGCACTCCGCCAGCTCATGCGCATTCAGGTGCCGAACGACGTCTCGATCGAGATCGTCCTCGAAGACTAACGGTCGATTCGCGTTTTTCACCGTTTTTGCGCGTGGGTTGCTGGTTCGCAGCAATGGCTGTGTGATTACCTACGTACTGAGTACATACCGTCAGTCCACGTGCAGTGGCGCGTGCTGTGCCGCGGTGAGACGTTGACGAACCGCGGCACGAAGTCGCGTGAGGGATGAGTGAGCGACTGAAAGGAGCGAGCGAATCGGCTGGGGAGGGTGTGGCCCTCATAGCCGCCAGCACGAGCAGGATACTCGAGTCGTAATCGACAGCCGGTCTAAACCCTCACCAGCGATCCACTCGAGTCCGGACCGAAATCCCGTCCACGTTCACTACCACGTACCACATTCGGGTCTTACTCGCTATTCTCACGCTCCACGAGTCAGTGCGGAGGCTTTTGTCGGTCGCCGTCGCAGAGACTCGTATGTCGAGGCGCTCGCGGTCGCGGTCACAGTCGGGAACCTCTCTGCGGTCCGGTTCTAGTGGAGACGACGGGACGGCCGAGGGCTCGAGCAGCCCCATCGTCGAACTCCTGATCGTCTTCGTCGTCGTCTTCGCCGCCCAGCAGCTGACGGCGATCATCGGGATCGGCGTGATGGCCGGCCTGTTCGTCCTCGCGCCGCCGTTGACGACCAACCCGTGGACGATCGTCACGAGCGTCTACGCCCACGGGAACATCGGCCACCTGCTCTCGAACAGCCTCGCGCTGATCGTCTTCGGTTGGCCCGTCGCCCGGGCGACCACTCGACTTCGATTCCACACGTTCTTCCTGGTGACGGGCGTGATCGCCGGAATCTCACAGATCGTCCTCAGTGGGGTCTTCGAAGGGATGCCCCTCGTCGGCGGCTGGGTCGAACAGGCTCCGGTCCTCGGCGCCAGCGGGGCCGTCTTCGCCCTGTTGGGCTACCTGATCGCCTCGAACCGACTGTCGGCCGGGTTGGCATCGTTCATCGATGTCCCGCAATGGTTCGCCGTCCTGGTGTTCGTCGGCCTGGCGATCGCCGTGACGCTGGCGACCGGTGGCCTCGGAATCGCCCTGTTCGCACACTTCACCGGCTTCCTCGTCGGACTGTTGGCCGGACGGCTTCGGGTGTTACACGTCGGCGGGTCGGGTGGGCGTGGCTCGAGGCTGTAGCTGACTGGTTTGGTGCGATACTATCCGGATCGTGGGTGTCCTCGAGACGGGTGTTTCGGTGTGTACGAAGAATAATCGTGATTAGCGAATCACGATTATACTACTCACGATTATACTATCTGCATTTATGGTCCGAACGGGTGGCGTGGTGGCACCTCTCGGGTCGTCTACGAAACACAAGCTACAAATAGAAACCGAGGTTAGGAACGGTCGAGGGCTCGTAGATCAGTGGTAGATCGCTTCCTTCGCAAGGAAGAGGCCCTGGGTTCAAATCCCAGCGAGTCCACTTCTTCACGTCGCTTCGCTCGTTCAGTCGTGGACTCGCTGTACATCGCAAACCCTTCGGGTTTGCTCAATCCCAGCGAGTCCATGATTTCTGCGCGGCGAGCAAACTCGCGAGCCGCGCAAATCGTCGTCGAAGCTGGGATTTGGACCCCTGTGAGTCGCAGTGCCGAACGGAGTGAGGCAACCGTCTCACAACGGGTTCAAATCTCTCCCATCAGAATTCTGTACCGCTTTGAATTATTCGGATAGTCGCTGAAGCAGACACTTCTCGAGCCACACCGAACGATCCACAATCGAAGACGGCTCGATACGGTTTCGACACTCAGCAGTCACGAGAGGAAATGATCGACGGGTGAGTGAACCCGCCGGTACTGCTGATTTCGAACCGAATGCTGACACACCGTTCCTCACCGTCGATGTTGTCAGCGGCGGCAACTTCTTGCTCGCTATCGTTGGTAGCGGCTCGGATGAGGTACTGACCGGCCCCGTCGACGGGGGTCTCTTCGGCGAATTCCGATCCGGGATCGACCGTAGATGTCTCCGAATAACGCGTTTCCCCGACCTCTGTGACGGTAACGTCTACATCCCGAGGCTCACTGTATCGGTTCCGGACGGAGACCCAATCCAGAAGTGGGAGCGCTGGGTCGTCGTCGACGGACGTGCATCCAGCCACACAGAGGAGCGAAACGCCGGTTGTCGACAGGAGCGCGCGTCGCTTCATGCGAGTACCTTCCAGATGAAAGTTATAGTTCTTCTGAACTCTTCCGGACGCAGCTATCAAGGGGACCGGTCACAGCGAATGGACATTTCGACGACCGTGGCCGCTTACTACACGGGTATTGATCACGGGACCGACGATTCGCGATGCGTTCGCGAACGTCGGCACTCGAGAATCCGACGGCTAGCGACGACGGCCTCGAGCCGTCTCCTACAATCGCTCAGTCCAGCCAGGAGCAGTAGCTATAAGTTATGATGAGTTGATATTCGGGGCGGAAGCGACGACTCCAACCGCCGCAGGAGGCATGCGCTGAAATGCCCCGGAGCCAGTTACGATGACGGTGGTCGCCGGGCCGGTGACGGCCACGGTCTCGCCCTGTGGCTGTGAGGTGGTGCCCGGCTCGCTCGAGTAGAAGATACGAGGATGAGAGACCGTCGTTGAAAGTAACAACGACACCGTGACTGCACTGCGATCCCTGAACGGTGAACGCGGTGTGGAACGTGCTACCTCACACAGCGATCGGTCTGTGGCAATAAAAAGCGAACAATATTCCCGTCAGGGGAATCCTCCTCGAAGATGAGTTCACCGCCGAGCGAATCGACACACCATTGCATCACCCAGAGGCCAACACCGGACCCGTGAAAGGTAGTGCTCGCCGTTACATCCTCTTTGAGCACGTCGACTTCGACAGCTGGAATAATCGAATTAGTATCGGAAATTTGGATGACTCCCCGACCAGTGTCGGTGTTTTCGGTGACCGAAATTTCAACGATGGGTGCCTCATCGTCGCTGTGGACGATTGCATTTTCGAGAGCGTGCTTCGTAGCGTAGTGGAGTCCCTTATCGGCGTTCACGAGAACGTCCGATTCGATATCGACAGTCAGTTCGGCGGCTGGATACTCCGATTGGATCTCCGTAGCGACTTCCGTGATCAATCGTGTGACGTTTGTGGGCGATCGCTCTGTTGCGCCGGGTTCTGCGATCTCTTCGACCTGTTGAATCGAGTCGCTCAACGTTCCGATTTCCATGGCGATCTCGACGATTGTTTCGACTTCCTCCTCGAGAGTCTCCTCCTCGATTGCACTTCTGAGGCGATCAGCGTAGCCGATGAGTATGTTCGTCTCGTTTCGTAGATTGTGGCGGATAACTCGATTAAGGAGTCGTAATCGCCGCTCTCGAGCCTTGTATTCCGTAATGTCTCGAATCTCTGCAATGACACATGTCGCCTCATCGATCGTCGTGCGATTCAGACACGCACGAACCCAGACTAACTCACCAGTAGCGCGTTCGATTTGCCACTCAAATACCTGCTCGTCCCCATCAGCGGCCGCCTGGATTCGCCGGACCGCTTTTTCTTGGGTGAACCGCTTTGTTGACGCCGTATAGTCTCCGACTTCCATTTCTCGTAGCTCTGCTCGAGTGTAGCCGTATAATTGTTCCAGCGGCTTGTTCACGTCGAGTATCTCTCCTGTTTCTGGTTCGTGCAACGTGACTCCAATTTTCAGATCATCGAAAGAATTCGGCAGTACGACATTCTGCAAATCAGCCATACCCCAGTTAGTAAGTAAAATTATATAAACGAACGAACCCCGGAAACGGTTGCCTATTGGCTCTCTCAATTCATATATGAACTTTCACTTTAAATTCCAGGCCAACATCCTTAACAGATGAAATATCGAGTTATTGAATACTAAGGACACTCATGAAAGACAAAAACCTACCGTCGCACGGTGATCGGATGCTGATTGCAAACTTCCCAAACGGTTGTTAGTACTGCTCGATGCTGACCGTCGCTATCGTATTGTTGGCCCTGAGGCGCTCCCGTTCTCACAACGGAAAGCAACAGAGATGGTCGGCAAACACGTTGATGAGCTTTTCCCAGACGAAACGGTTGCCGTACTGAAACCGAACCTCCACGCTACGATTGCAGGGGGCTCTCGGTCGTTCGACACGGAATACCAGGGCCAGATCCACCACATTGAGACGAGATCAGTACGTGTTGGCGATGAGCCATACGGCATTTTAGTCACACAAGATGTCACTGAAGCTCGCCAGACAGCGCCGGGGCTCGCCGATCAAAATAAGCGCCTCGATCAGTTTACGAGTATGGTTTCTCACGACCTTCAAAATCCCGTATCGATGGCAATCGGTGAACTCGAGCAATATCGCGAGACGGGTGACGACAGCTATTTAGATGGAATCGAGAACGCATTGGAACGAGTAGCGGATCTCATCGTAGATCTCACCGCACTCACCCGAACCAATACCCCGTCAAATACCCGCAAATCTGTCTCGCTACCCGAGGTCGCACGAGAGGCGTGGAAATTCATCGATACACAGTCTGCTCCCCTTGAAACGCAAAACTGCGTCATCCAGGGCGACAGGAGCCAACTTCAGGCACTTTTCGAAAACCTGTTTCGAAACGCAGTCGGCCGTGGTGGAACGGATGTAACTGTCCGAGTCGGCCCCACTGGGGGTGGATTCTACGTCGAGGATACTGGAACGCGAATTCCACCAGAGAAACGAGAGCAGGTGTTCGAACACGGGTTTACGACTGGTTACAGTGGGAACGGCGTCGGATTGACGATTGTAGGTCGAATTGCCGCCGATCATGGGTTTGAAGTTGCGCTTATGGAATCGCGAGAGGGCGATGCTCGGTTCGAATTGCAGTAACCGGGCACACTGTCCCCTCCAGCGGCTACTATCGTGCTCCCCTCCAAATCTCACACCGAGACACCGGGATCGGTCCGAGTCAGGTCCGCGGTTCCAGTCGTGCCGAACGCAGAGCGTTCTTTTCGAGCTACCATCCACCCTGCTCACCCAAATAGCTCTATCAGGTGCAGGGACAACCATCACTTGTCACCGAGTGATCTAGTACGGAAATGACCAGCGAGTCCGCCGATTGGGAGTACAAAGCCGTCGAGCCCCCGACGGAGCTCACGAAACGCGAGTCCGCCAACCCAGAGCAGCGACTCAACGAACTGGCCGCGGAGGGGTGGCGTCTCGTGGAGACCGTCTCCTACGACGGCGGCGGCACGAAGTACCTGATCTTCGAGCGGTCGCTCGAGGAGGCATGAAGGACTTCTCGTCCGCCAACACGATGCGGGGCCGGGCCGCCGAGAACCGCTACAAGCTCTGGGTGTTGCTCAACGCGAATCGGTGGGCGCTCACCGGGGCGATGGCCGCCGGGATCTTCGGGGCGCTGTTGCTCTGGGGGGTCTCGAACCCGCCGTCGGCACAGGAGGTGCTGTTGACCACCGACTGGGTCAAGATGTCGTTCCAGGCGCTGATCGGCGCGCTCATCACCGGGACCACGCTGGTCGTCTCGATCAATCAGCTCGTCCTCTCCCAGGAAATCGGCCCGCTCGGCAGCCAGCGTCGGCGGATGGATCTCGCGATGGACTTCTACAAGAACACCGACGAACTGCTCGAGTTTCCGAGCCCCGCCAATCCGGCGCTCTTTCTCAAGGAACTCATCGACGCGACCAGCGACCGCGCCCGCGCGTTCGAGAACGCGGTCCAGAAGAGCGACGACGAAGACTTCCGGGAGCACACCGAGGCGTACGTCGAGGACCTGCTCGAGAACGCCGAGGTGGCGACGGATCAGCTCGAGAACGCCGATTTCGGCTCTTTCGCGGTGATGAAGGCCGCGCTGAACTACAACTACGACCGGAAGATGTACGACCTGCGCTGGCTGCTGGACGAACACAAAGACCACCTCACGACGGCACAACGCGAGGCGGGACGCGAAACGCTCGAGGCGCTTACGATGTACGGGCCCGCCCGCGAGTACATCAAGACGCTCTACTTCCAGTGGTCGCTGGTCAAACTCTCGCAGGGGATTCTGTATCTCGCGGTGCCGGCGCTCGTCGTCGCGGGTGGCATGGTGATGCTCGTCGACGGAACCTCGATCAGCGGCACGCTCCTCGGCGTCGACGTCTGGTTGTGGGTCATCTGTGCCGCGTACACGATCTGTGTCCTGCCGTTCTTGCTGTTCGTCTCGTACATCCTCCGGCTGGCGACGATCGCGAAGCGAACGTCCGCGATGGGGCCGCTCGTCCTCCGCGGGGACTGAGTTCGCAGAAACAGGTCGGTCAGTCGCTCGAGCACTGCAGCAACCGCGCGTCACCGGCCGGCTGCCGATCCCGGCTCGGTCGGCTGGTGATCGTTGTCCGACAGATCGGACAGTCGTAGTCGACCGCGTCGCCGTTCGGTCGCCGGTTCCAGTCGCCCTCGATGGGGCTCTCGTGGCCGCAGTCGAAACAGTACAGCATCGTCTTATCGGGTATCAGGGGGTCGGTGGTGGAGGCGGGGAGTGTCATACCAGCGGTCCGAACTGGGTGGACATAACCCCGTTGGTGTCAACCGTGTTCGACGTGTGATAGCGGCTATCAATCCCGTGACAGTGAGACTATCTCCCACGAATTTGCCGAACTACGCGTCGATGACCGTCGTCTCGAAACGGGCGTGAGCGACGTGCTCGAGACAAGCGTGCACGGGGTCGAGACGGCTGCACACGATCCGACTCGAGCGCTGCCGTCGTCGACTACGCGCTCCCGGTTAGTTGGGCCTCGAGCCACCCTTCGAAGCGCTCGACGACGACCGTCGCTACGGCGTCGGCGATCCGGTCGGGCGAGTCGGTTAGATCCCAGACATAGTCGCCGTTTCGAGTCATCGTCACCCACTCGACGTACTCGCCGCGGTCGAGTTCGAGAAGCAACTCCTCGAGGACACTATCGTCGAGTCGACAGCCGGCCGCGGCTTCGATGCGCGCGGTGAGCTGGGGCGTGGTTGCGACGATACGGTCCTCGTCGGTGGCGGTCGCGGGGAGGGCGGTTGGCGTGTGCGGGGACGGCGGCCGGTCGGTCATTGTCGGCCCATCGGTTGGTGTTCGAGGTGTATTAATTCTGGTGGAAGTCTCGGCATCGTGACTACCGCGAAACACGACCGGATCTGAGTCGCGCGGTCGACCGCACTCGAGTCGAGCACTGTTCGTCGAGCGTTTCGAGTACGCATCGTTTGCGCCGTTCGACGACCCTCGTTTCCGGACGAGCGCGATCGGTGCTCCCTCGAAACGGCCCTGACCCGCACCGCGAACCGAAATGTTCCGTCTGGCCCACCCGACGACGGAGTCCAACGATCACCAATAGCCGTTGGCCGCAACCTATCCTTCGTGATTTTACGTTAAATTCTTTCTTCAATATATCGTTAACCAGAAATATTATTAGTCAGCACAGTATTGGGATGCGATATGCGATATGTGACATACGTACTCACGCCACAACAGGGATACTTCGATCCGGGGGAAGCGCTGTTGCGCGAGTGCGGAGTCACCCTCAGAACGATACAGGACATCGATTTCCTCACCGACGGGACGATCGTTACGCGACGTGAGATCCGAGGGGACCGAGGGGACATCATCAGCGCACTCGAGCATCCCGACTCGAAGGTCTTCGATTACCTGCTCAGCGACGTCGACGGCAACACGATCCTGCAGATGCACTACCAGCCGAGCGAGCTGACGACGACGCTCTTCGAGATCCACCGGCGACACGCCGTCTTGCTCGACTATCCGATGGAGTACACCGGACCCGAGAACGCGCGCCTTCGGGTCTCTCAGATCGGCTGCGAGAGCGAACTGCAGTCGCTCGTCTCGGAGACGCGAGACGCCGTCGACCTCGAGATCGAACGCCTCGGCAGGTACGACCCCTCCGACGGACAGCCGTTAACCGATCTGACGGAGCGCCAACGCGAGGTGCTCTCCGTCGCGATCGAGGCGGGCTACTACCAGGAGCCCCGCGCGGTGACCTATCAGGATATCGCCGAGCGACTGGGCTGCTCGGCAGGGACCGTTGGCCAACATCTCCGTCGAATCGAGTCCCAGCTCATGTCGACGGTGATCACCGGCGGTACGTCGGCCACAGAGCACAACTCGACGTCGGAGACCGGATCGAACGCGGAACCGAGGCCGCAGTCGAGGCAATAGACAGCCGAGGCCGAGTCCGGTTACGGAGCCGCTCGCGTCGCCGCATCCGCCGAGACCGACTGCTCCTGCGGGAACGAGAGCGTGACGATCGTGCCGCCGCCGGGCCGATCCGCAAAGCGCAGGTCGCCCCCGGCGTTCTGGACGATCCAGGCGACGAGCCACAGGCCCAGCCCGGAGCTGTGTTCAAGTTGCGTCTCCCGACCATCGAGGACCGCCCGCCGTTCGGCGTCGGGAATGCCGTCGCCGTCGTCGGTGACCGTGAACTCGAGTCTGGACTCGGTCTCGTACGCGACGGTGCGGACGGCAATTTCGACGGTCGGAACGTCGCCGTCCGCACCGTCCGAATTACCGTCGTCACGGGGCCCGTTGTGCTGGATCGCGTTGGCGACCAGTTCGTCGAGCGCGTCGGTGATGCTGCCGTCGACGCTCGGTCTGGTCGCCTCAGATCCCTGCTCGTCGACCTGCGTGATGATTCGAGCGTCGGGGTACGCGGCTCGCGCGCGGTCGACGACTGACCGCACCACCGCCGTCGTCTCGACCAGTTCTGTCGCGCCGTTCCGTTCGAGCGTCCGCTCGACGCCGCGGGCCTTGTCGGCCGTCGTCATCAGATCGTCGATCTCCTCGAGAATGGGGGCGACGTGACGGCACTCGAGGGTCGAGTCCCGCTCGCCCGCGAGGGTTGCGTGGCCCTGAATAACGGTGACGGCGTTCCGGAGGTTGTGCCGAAGCACGCGGTTGAGCACCTGAATGCGCTGTTCGCGGTCGCGCTGCTCCGAGACGTCGCGTGCGACGACGACGGAGCCGTACTCGAGAGCGCTCACCGTGACGTCCTGGGGGAAGGTCGTCCCGTCGGCGCGCTTGCCGGTCAGCGTTCCCCGCCAGTAGCGTCGTTCCTCCAGCGCCGGGAGGACTTCGCGTTTGACGGTGGACCGGGCGGCCTTCGTGTACAGCGTTTCCCAGTGCGTTCCCTCGAGCGCCGCCGCGCTTTGAACGCCGTAGAGGGCGGCGTAGGCGTCGTTAGCGTAGGCGTGGTAATCGTCGACGACGATGGCGATGCCGTCCATCGAGGCGTCGATGGCCTGGGACAGCTGTGCGTTCTCGCGATAGTGGTGGGCGAACTCGACGTAGACGTGGCCGAGAACCGCGCCGAAGGCGATACCGGTACTTAGCGCACTGAGCACCGGCTGGGCGAACCCGCCGGTAAATCCAGCTCTGATCGAGAGGAGATAGATACTCCAGGCGCAGAACGTTGCGACGATCGCACCGCAGGTAACCGAGGACGCGGTGACGATATCCGCCCGCTGCGTCCCGCTCTCGCGAGCCTGCGATCGGAGCCCGTACCAGACGAGAGCGGCGCCGATCGCCCCCGGAACCAGGAGTTCGACGACCAGCAGTGCGAGGGGGCCGCCGAACACGAACGCGTACGCGCCGACAATGGCGAGGAGGACGATTCCGACGATCGAAACCGAGTGCTCGCGAACCGCTGAAATCGCGAGGCGAGCACTCGAGTTCATCGGTGTGACAGTAGCCGATGGGGGAACGGTCACGATAAATCAATTGGCAGTCCCGTCGACAGATCCGTCGCGAAACCCGGATTGATTCGTCTCTCCGAGTCGAGACGGGTCGTCGAGTCGTCTCGGACTCCGTCCCGCTTCACCACCCCCTGATCGTTTGTAGCTGGGGCCCGTCCGTCTCACCATGTCGACCCTCTATGCAGCCCTCCGCGACCGACTCCTCGTGTGTACGCCCGACGGACCGACCGACGCCGACTGGACGGTGACGACCCACCTCGAGGGCCACGACCTCGAGTGCGTCGCGGCTTCCCCCGCTGCCTCGGATCGCGTCTTCGTCGGGACCTTCGAAGACGGACTCTTTCGCGCGCAGGCGGCGGACGGCGAAGCGGACGAACCGGGCGCCGGTGCGGACGGCCAGTCGTTCGAGCGCCTCGAGACCGAGTTCGTCAGCGACGCGGTCATGTCGCTCGCGATCAGCCCCCACGATCCGGACGTGGTCTACGCCGGCACGGAGCCGAGTCGCGTCTACCGCTCCGCGGACGGCGGCGACTCCTGGACCCTGCTCCCGGGACTGACCGAGCTCCCCTCCGCCGAGGAGTGGTACTTCCCGCCGCGTCCCCACACCCACCACGTCCGCTGGCTCGAGGTCGATCCGTTCGATCCCGACCGTCTCTACATCGGCATCGAGGCCGGCGCGTTCGTCCTGAGCACCGACGGCGGCGAGACCTGGCAGGAACGCCCCGAGGGCTCTCGACGGGACAACCACACGCTGGCGATTCACCCCGACCGAGAGGGCCGCGTCTACACCGCCGCGGGCGACGGCTACGCCGAGAGCGACGACGGCGGCGAGTCCTGGACACAGCCCCAAGAAGGCCTCGAGCACACCTACTGCTGGGGGCTCGCGGCCGACCCGGGCGATCCGAACTCGATCATCATCTCGAGTGCGAGCGGCGCTCGGAGCGCCCACACGGCCGAGACGGCCGAGTCGTACGTCTACCGCCGTACCGACGATGAGCCGTGGGACCGACTCGACGATCACGGACTGCCGACGGGCGACGGCGTCGTTCGGGCCGTCTTCGACACGACGCGCGAGAACGGCGTCGTCTACGCGCTGAACAACCGAGGCCTGTTCGCCAGCGAGGACTTCGGCGGCCGCTGGGAGCGCATCGATGTCGACTGGCCGGCGGAACTCGAGACGCAGACGCCGCGCGGTCTGGCGGTTCTCGACGGCTACAGTAGCCACTGAAGGTCAATGAACCCGCGATCGCAGGACACCGTCGCGATCGGTGTAGAAGCCGTTTCAGTGGCTTAGCGTCACGGTTCGATCGGCGTCCCGGCCCATCCGTCGCGGCGGTGTTCGAACAGCGAGACGATTGCGACGGCGTGAACCGGAGCGACGAGCGCGCTCCCTAAGAACGCGCCGATGACGGGAACGCTGGTGAGAAGCCAGGTGCCGATTCCGAGGACGAGTATCAGTCCGAGCACCGACCAGCGAACGCCCCGGGTCCAGGCGCCGGCATGCCGGATCGCCGTCCAGGGCGACACGCCAGCGGCAACGAGTCCGGGAACTGGAAAGAGCCACACCACAACGGCAAACAACGCTGCCAGCGGAACGAGCCCGAGCAGCCCCATCTCCTGAAGGAACCCGATCGAGCCGAGCAGCCGATGCGCGAGGTCGATTCCGACCACGAGCCCGAGATACGACGGGAGCGGTCCGAACTGCGCCTCGCCGTCCAGCAGGCGGGTCACGGTGACAACGCCCGCGAGGGAGACCGCGAGCACGGAGAGGACGTACAGTCCGAATCCCCACGCGAAGTACGGCGCCTCGAGTCCGACGAGCGATTCGAGGGGTAGTGTCGTCTGCCCTACTCCGGTCGGATAGCCGGGAAACTCGACGTAGACCGTCGCTTCGTCGAGCCCGGCGTACTCGAGAGTCGGGATCGGATCGCGCCGTCGGAGCGCGTCGACGACGGAGAGAACGATCCCCGCGACGGCGAACGGAACGAGTAGAGACGGGTTCCGACGGAGCCGGTCAACGGCCGCCGAGAGGACGGGCCCCACGGACCACGTCCGCCGGTCGTATCCGCCGTTTCGGTCGCGCGACACGGTCAACTCGCCTCCTTGAGGGCCAGCAGTCCCTCGTCGGTGAGGACGTACAACACACCGTCGCCGACGATCGGCTGTGTGAAGTAGGTCTGCTCCTCGTAGGTCCACCGTCGGTCGCCCGTCTCGGCGTCGATCGCGACCAGTTCCGGGAACTGGTAGCCGAGGTAGACGACGCCGTCGGCGACGACCGGGTCCGTGTCGGGGCTGTAGTCGGCAGTCCACTCTCGCTCGCCGCGCTCGAGGTCGATCGCGTGCAGTGATTCCGTGCCGTCGGTGACGAACACGGTCCCGCCGGCGACGGCAGCGCTTCCGTCGGTAGCGTTCCCGTCGTAGACGTACTCCCACTGGAGGCTGCCGTCGGCCCGGTCGAGCAGGACGACGCCCTCCTGTTCGGGGATGACCAGCCCCGCATCGGTCGCCGTCGCCGGCCCGAAGTGACGGTAGTTCAGGGCGCTGTCCGCGTGGGGATCCGGCCTAACGCTCCAGCGAGTGTCGCCCGTCTCGGCGTCGAACGCGACGACGTCACCGGGACGACTCGAGACGTAGACGGTCCCGTCGCGGACCGCCGGTCGGTTCGAACCGATCGACCGCTCGTCGCCGACCGTTCGCTCCCACAGGACGCGGCCGCTGCTCGCATCGAGGGCGACGACGCGGTCGGTGTCGGGAACGACCCCGTAGACCGTCCCGTCGGCCGTGACAGGCGACGGCTCCCGCGGCGACGAACTGGACCAGCGCCGGAGCTCCCCACCGTGGCTGTGCCAGCGCTCGGTGCCGACTGACCGCCCGAACGCCGCGTAGCCGCCGTCGGCGCTCACTCCGCGAATCCCCTTGCGGCCGCTGACGGCGAGCGTGTCGTGTCGGTAGGCTCTCGCTTCGGCTCGAGCAGGTGTCGACCAGTAGCGACCGTCCCGTGCGAATCGAATGTCGCCGGTAGTCCGATCGAACGCGACGAGCGACCCTCGGCCGACGACGTATAGCGTCTCTCCGACGAGAATCGGTGCCGCCAGCCCGTACATTGGCGACTCCCTGTCACGCTGCCACGCGACCTCGACGCCGTCTTTCGGCCCCGAAGCGGCTGAATTGTGACCGGTTCCGGAGGGGTCGTACCGCGCCATCGGCCAGTCGGTCTCGGTCGTCGCTCCGGGTGAGATCGGTCCGTCGACGAACTGGAGGCCGCCGGCGACCCCCGCGAGGGCGAGACCGCCGCCGGCGAGTACGTGTCGTCTGGAGGGCATCACCGACGGGATTCGTCCACAAAACATGTAAACACTCTCATTCGTTGAAGCCGAATTCAACGGCGTTCGTCGGCGTCGGCGCACTCGACGGAGCGGCGTTCTCGCCCGTCGACGGAGAGACCGACTCGAGTGCCCGTGCGATCGGCTGCATGCTTCGAAATCCTTTTAGGCGCTACACGGGGATAGTAGTGTAACTGAGTGATATCATGGACGTCGACATCATCTCCGAAACGGAGAACCCCATGTTGCATCGAACGGACGTCACCTTCGAACTGACCCACGAGGACGCGACCCCCTCGCGTCTGCAGGTTCGCGACAGTCTCGCGGCCAAACTGAACAAGGACGCCGACGAGGTCGTCGTTCGCAAACTCGACACCAAGTTCGGGATGCGCAAGACCGTCGGCCAGGCGAAGGTCTACGACACGGCCGACAACGCCCGCGACGTCGAGCAGGACCACATGCTCGAGCGCAACAAGATCGGCGCCGCCGAAGAGGATGCCGAGCCGGAAGCGGAGGAGGCCTGAGATGGCACGACACGAACTCTACAACGACGACGGCACCACGGAGCGCGAGAAGTGCCCCCGCTGCGGAGACGTCTTCCTCGCGGACCACGGCGACCGCACCCACTGCGGCAAGTGCGGCTACACCGAGTGGGAGTAGCGAGGTATCGAACGGAGTGAGATGCCTCGAGTAACGCGAACGGGGAACGCGAGACTCGAGTGAAACGAGGGTCTCGCGAACGGCGATCGCCGTGAGCAGCGACCCGTGAGCGGATCGAGGCGAACCGGCGTGTCTGCACGCACCCGTTGTTCGATCCGCAGACACCTACCCCACACACGTGAGTTCTGACACCCGAATTCTCGGCATCGAAGGCACCGCCTGGGCGGCCAGCGCGGCCGTCTACGATGGCGCTACCGACGACGTATTCATCGAGAGCGACGCCTACGAACCTGACAGCGGCGGCATCCACCCGCGCGAAGCCGCCGAACACATGCACGACGCGATTCCGCGCGTCGTAGAGACCGCACTCGAGCACGCTCGCGATACGTGCGACGGTCCGCCCTCGGAACCGCCGATCGATGCCGTCGCGTTCTCGCAGGGTCCGGGTCTCGGTCCCTGCCTGCGCATCGTCGGCACGGCCGCGCGCGCGCTGAGTCAGGCGCTCGAGGTCCCCCTCGTCGGCGTCAACCACATGGTCGCCCACCTCGAGATCGGCCGGCACACCTCGGGCTTTGACTCCCCCGTCTGCCTGAACGCGAGCGGCGCGAACGCACACCTGCTGGCCTACCGCAACGGCCGGTATCGCGTCCTCGGCGAGACGATGGACACCGGCGTCGGCAACGCGATCGACAAGTTCACCCGCCACGTCGGCTGGAGCCATCCCGGCGGGCCGAAAGTCGAAGCCGCCGCCGAAGACGGCGAGTACGTCGACCTCCCCTACGTCGTCAAGGGGATGGACTTCTCCTTTTCGGGGATCATGAGCGCCGCGAAGCAGGCACACGATAACGGGACGCCGATCGAGGACGTTTGCTTCTCCCTTCAGGAGAACATATTCGGGATGCTCACCGAGGTCGCCGAACGTGCGCTCTCGCTGACCGGCAGCGACGAACTCGTCCTCGGCGGGGGCGTCGGACAGAACGCCCGCCTGCGCGAGATGCTCGAGGCGATGTGCGACCAGCGCGGCGCCGACTTCCACGCCCCCGAGGCGCGATTCCTGCGGGACAACGCCGGCATGATCGCCGTCCTCGGCGCGAAGATGTACGACGCGGGCGACACGCTGGCGCTCGAGGACTCGCGCGTCGACCCGAACTACCGGCCCGATCAGGTGCCCGTCGTTTGGCGGACGGACGAGCCCGAACTCGCGGCCGGGCGAGCCGACGGCGAAACCCGGGTCCGCGGCGCTGAAGCCCTCGTTTCGCTCGACTCCGATGCCGGACGGGTCACGAAACACCGCGAGTCGAAGCGCTACCGCCACCCCGCCCTCGACGACCGACTCCGGCGCGAGCGGACGACCCTCGAGGCCCGACTGACGAGTCTCGCCCGTCGCGAGGGCGTGCCGACGCCGGTGCTGTCGGACGTCGATCCGCTCGAGGCGCGACTGGAACTCGAGTACGTCGGCGACGCCGACCTCCGCGACGCCCTCACGGCCGAGCGCGTTCGCGACGTCGGCCGCCACCTCGCGCGACTGCACCGAGCGGGGTTCGTCCACGGCGACCCGACGACGCGGAACGTGAGGGTGGGGAGACGCGACGGGTTTCCGGAGAAGCGAGCGACCGACGGCCGCGAGCCGGCTCCGGACCGCACCCATCTCATTGACTTTGGCTTGGGCTATCACACCGACCACGTCGAGGACTACGCGATGGATCTCCACGTCTTCGATCAGAGCCTCGTCGGCACCGCGGACGATCCCGAACCGCTGCGCGAGGCGGTCCGGGAGGGCTACCGCGAGGTCGGCGAGGAGGGAGTGCTCGAGCGCCTGCGGGATGTCGAGGGACGCGGTCGCTACGTGGACGGGACGTAGACGAAACGAAGGCGGCGACTCGTACGCAGTGGATGGGTTCCGTTACTCGAGCGAACAGGCGTCGCCCCCGTCGGCAGTCGTGTCGAGTCCAAACAGCAGGTTTCCGCCGCAGAAACCGGTCAGCGCGTTCTGGAGCAGTCCGAGTCCCGCGACGGCCGCGATCGCGGCGCGTTCGCGTTTCCCTTCTGAGTAGGCTGCCACACCGACCACGACCAGTCAGATGCCGAGGACGCCTCGGATGATCCGATCGAGACCGCCGACGTTGCGTTTCATACGTTACTGTAAGGATATTGGGGTGCAAACCGTTCGCGTCGTGGTCGTCGAATCGAGGCACTCATGCCCGATCAGTTGGAGATGCGACCGATGTCCGAAATCCTGCTCACCGGCTACGAACCGTTCGGCGAGTTCGAGCGAAATCCCGCGAGCCAGCTCGCGACCCGCCTCGACGGCACGACCGTCGGCGACGCGACAATTGTTGGGCGGGAACTCCCTGTTGTCTTCGACCGAGTCCGTCCGGCACTCGAGGCCGCGATCGACGACCACGACCCCGATATCGTCTGCGGACTCGGGCTGGCCGCCGGTCGGAACACGCTCTCGCTCGAGCGCGTCGGGATCAACCTTCGGGATACCGCGGGAATCCCCGACAACGAGGAGCGAACGGCGGTCGACGAGCCGGCGATCGACGACGGCCCGGACGCCTACTTTGCGACGCTGCCGCTTCGAACGATGAAGGAGGCGATGCTCGAGGCCGGTGTGCCGACGACGCTGTCGACCGACGCTGGAACGCACGCCTGCAACAACCTGCTCTACGCCGCGCGCCATCTCGTCGAAACGAGCGATCGGGAGTTCGGCGCCGGGTTCGTCCACGTTCCCCTGTCGCACGAGCAGGCGGCCGAACGCGACGACGGCGAGCCCAGTCTGGCCCTCGAGGCGATGGCTGACGGCCTCGTCGCCGGGCTCGAGCGTGCGGTCGCGGAACGGTGAAATCGTCGGCGATAGCGCCTCGAGCGTCCCTCGGAGGGTTGCTTGCGAGCAGAGAGACGAGTACCCAATACTCATATCCGGGGAGGATGTACGTTCGCGCATGGCAGACAAGCCGAGCTCCGGAGAGATTCTTGGGGTACCGTACAACTTCGAACGACCCAGCATGGGCCGCATGCTCTCGTCGTACTGGCAGCCCGGCGAAGGGATGCTCGTCGAGAAACCCTTCGGCGTCGGCTACACGCTGAATCTCGCCAACTGGCGATCGTGGGTCGTCGTGGTCGTCGCCGGCGCGCTCCTCTGGCAGCAAGAACAGGGTGCCGCCGACCAGAGCCAAGAGCGCGAGGACGAACCGGTCGAAGTCATCGTCGACGAAGACGATACCTAACCGCTGCAAGCCGATCGCGGACGGGGGCGAACCGTTTCGGGCGCACCGTCGATCGCGTCGACAACACGCCTGTGAGTCGGATCGCCTGATCGACGCCGACACGAACCGATTTCTCCGGCGGTAGTCCGTCCGATCCGCCGTCGGATCGTCGACTCGGTTTCAGGGTAGGTGGGGGGTTATCCACCACGTTCCCCTCGCGTTTCTCGAGACGCCGAAACAATCGGAGGATAACAATGGTCACCAGTGGCGACACTCACGCGTAGTGTCTCGCAAGAACGAACGGAGAGTCGGTGATGCCGCCCCGGAGTCGTCCAACAGCGCGTCGATCGTTGAGCGTGTTCGCTCGGCTGCGATCGACTCGCGGACGGTGTCTCGAGCGGCCTGGCACTGCGGCCGGTTCGTCCATCAGACGTGTCCTCCCCTCACACGTCGAATTCGGCGGCGGCTTCGGACGGGCGCTACCTCACCGACGTCGACGTCGGCTGCGTCCGATGGCGGTCGCGTTGGGACGACCCAGCAGTCCCCGCGGGCACCGTCGGGCGACGCGCCTGCGACGGAGCCGCTCGAGTTACAACCCGATCCGACGATCGTCAATCCGGTCCTCACCGCGAGGGACGTCACCGACTTCGGCGCCGTCGACTTCGTCGCAGACCCGTTCCTGTTCGTCACCGACACCGGTGAGTGGCACATGTTCTTCGAGGTTCTGAATCGGGATCGAACGCCGCCGGCGGCGATCGGACACGCGAGAAGTCCCGACGGCGGCTTCACCTGGGAGTACGACCGGATCGTTCTCGAGACGGACGAGCACCTCTCGTTCCCGTACGTCTTCGAGTGGGAGGGCACGCGCTACATGGTCCCGGAGGAGGGCGGTCCGGACGGCACGACGGTCACGCTGTACGAGGCGGTCGACTTTCCGACGGTGTGGAAGCCGGTCGCGACGCCCGTTGCGAACGATCACGGGACGGACGATACGATACTCTTCCACTGGGAGGACCGCTGGTGGGCGATCGTCGGTGACTCGGTCTACGAGAACCGGATTCACGTCTACCACAGCGAGTCGCTTCGCGCCGACGACTGGACGCCACACGCCGCGAACCCCGTGGTCACTGATCGACCGAGCGCGACGCGACCCGCCGGCCGACCCATCCTCCGAGACGATCGACTGCTCGTGTTCTACCAGGACTGTCGCCGACAGTACGGTGACAAGGTTCGAGCGTACGAGATCACGGCGCTCTCACCGACGACCTACGCCGACCGCGAGTGTACGGAGTCGCCGGTTCTCGAGGGCTCCGATTCGCTGTTCGGTTGGTCCTCCGGCCGGATGCATCACGTCGACGCCTGGCATACCAGTGACGGCTGGCGGTGTGCCGTCGACGGAAACGTCGGGTTCGGACAGTCCGTGCTCTCGGATAACCACTGGGCGATCGGGATGTACGTCGACGCCGAGCGGTGATCGGCGAACCGACGGCTATATTCGGCCGGGAGCCACCGCCTCGAGTAGCGTATGACCATCCGATTCGTCACCGGCAACGAAGGGAAAGTCCGCGAGGCGCGGGAGTACTTCGACGGTATCGCATCCGTCGAACAAGTTCAGTACGACTACACCGAGGTGCAGAGCGACTCGCTCGCTGACATTGCGACCCACGGCGCCCGCGAGACGTTCGAGGCCCTCGAGAGCGACGAGCCGGTGGTCGTCGACGACACGGGCCTGTTCGTCGACGCGCTGGGCGGGTTTCCGGGCCCGTACTCGGCCTACGTCGAGGACACCGTCGGCGTCGAACGCCTCTGGCGACTCGCGAGCGAAGAGGAGAACCGGCGTGCGCGTTTCAGGACGGTCCTCGTCTACGCGGATGCCGACGGAACGGAGACCTTCGAGGGATCGGTCGCCGGGACCCTCGTCGCGCCGCGCGGCGAGGGCGGGTTCGGCTACGACCCCATCTTCGAGTACAACGGGGCGACGTTAGCCGAGATGAGCACCGAGGAGAAGAACGCGATCAGTCATCGCGGTCGCGCGTTCGCCGCGTTCGCGGAGTGGTACGCCGACAACGAGAGATAGTACGAATCGAATTTTTCCGATCTGCTCGATAGACTTCCTCTACCATCAATAATTATTCACGGCCCTAAATGTCTCTATAGTCGCGGTTCATTTTACTAGGCTAGAAACTTATATCGGAATAGCACGATATGTTCTTCACGATGCCGACGACCACGAACCGTTTCCGAACGCGACCCCAGATCGACCAACCCCGACATGAACTCGAGCAGTGAGGCCCTCGAGGCGGCCTGTCAAGCGCTCGAAGGCGTCTACGACGACGTCGACGGGGCCGTTGCCGGGCTCGAGGACCGACGGCCGGCTGACGGCCGGACCGAGACGCAGGTAACCGTCTTCGGCGCGCTCGCGAACGACCACCGGGTCCGCATCCTCGAGGCCCTTCGAGACGGTGAACTGTGTGCCTGCGAGTTGCAGGTCGTCCTCGAGGCCCCCCAGTCGACCGTCGCGACGCATCTCCGGACGCTCCGCGAGGCGGGACTGATCGCGGACCGCAAGAAGGGGAAGTGGACCTACTACCGAATCACCGACACGGCGGTCTTCGAACTGCTCGATCTGGGGGCTGCCGTTGACGTTCCGGCGGACGACTGATCCCGATAGTACATTCCGACCCGTACTCCACCCATGACGACGAACGAATCACCCCACGACGACGCGACGACCGACCAGCGAACGCACGTTCGCGAGACCTACGGCGACATCGCAGCGACCGGCGGCGGTTGTTGCGAAAACTCCGACGCCGAGATAGCGGCCGATCCGGACCGCACGCTCTCGCTCGGTTACGACGCCGACGACCTCGAGTCCGTCCCCGATGAGTCGAACCTCGGACTCGGCTGTGGCAACCCGGTCGCGATTTCGAACCTCGAGCCCGGCGAAACGGTGCTCGATCTCGGCTCCGGCGGCGGCTTCGACTGCTTCCTCGCGGCCCGCGAGGTCGGCCCCGACGGGCGTGTTATCGGGGTCGACATGACGCCGGAGATGCTCGAGCGCGCTCGCGAGAACGCGGCCGACAGCGATCACGAAACCGTCGAGTTCCGACTCGGCGAGATCGAACACCTGCCCGTCGCCGACGCGACCGTCGATACCGTTATTTCGAACTGCGTCGTCAACCTCTCCCCCAACAAACGGCAGGTGCTCGCGGAGGCCTACCGCGTTCTACGGCCCGGCGGCACGCTCGCGATTTCGGACCTCGTCGCGACCGAGCCGTTGCCCGACGAAATCCGAGACAACCCCGATGCCGTCGACGCCTGCGTCGGCGGCGCTGCCACGATCGACCAACTGGAAACGTGGCTCGCCGACGTTGGCTTTACGGACGGGTCGATCACTGTCGAAGGTGAGTGGACCGACGACCTACCGGTCGTCTCCGCGCGAATCGAGGCGGGAAAACCGACCTAACGATGTTACGAGCGCGAGTCTCGATCCGGCCCTGGATACTCGCCGCCTTCGACCGCCTCGTAGAGACTCTCGGGATCGAACAGCCGCGCGAAGGCGTCCGGCGGACGGACGCTAACGGAGACGCGTGACTGTAAGGTGAGGCCGGCCTGCGCCGATCCCAACCCCTCGTCGTAGGAGAGCACGTGGGCAGCCTTGCCTCGATAGGCCGATGCGAGGGCCGGGTGATCTCCGTCCGGGTGGTCGACGGCGACTCGTTCGGCCTCGAGTCGTTCGCGATGGCCGGCCGCCAGGTCGGCGTCCGCGAGCGTCGTGACCAGCCGTTCGGTTTGTTCGAGCAGCGGATCGCTCGCGACGAGGTCGACCCAGGAGTGGCTGCGGACGTGATCGAGGGCCTCACGTGCGTCGCCGCCGACGAACAGGTCGGCCGCGAGCACGTTGGCGTCGGCGACGACGCGTGCGGGATTGGGTCGGTCAGCCATCGTTGGCCGCCTCCTCGGTCGCTGCCGTAGCCGGCTGATCGTCGGCCGCCGTCCGCACGTCCTCGAGCGTGACGTCGTACTCCCCAGCGCGGTCGAATAGTTCGGCCCAGGTCGCTGTCATCGGCGATGCTTCGCAGTCCGGGGAGAAAAGCGCGGTGTCTCTCGAGGAACTCCGATTTCGTATAGCATATATTGGTGTACGGTGGTCGTCGTCGCATGTGCGTGGTCGGGCGTCAGGGCTCGGATCGAGCGCTAAAACAGCCTTGTCGGGCGTTCGCTGGTGAAACGGGCTCGACTCGAGGTGCTCAGTCGTACAAACGGATCGGTCAACTCAATCGATCACGAACAGTGATGCCGAGCGTATTGCTCACGCTGGCGGCAGTGATTTCCACGTCCTCCCCAACCGACTCGCTCGTTCACGTGTTCACTCGCTCATCCCTCGCACGACATTATCTCGCGCCTCGCTGTTCGCTCGCCGCGACACAGCGCGCGCCACCGCACGTGGTTTGGTCGGTCCAAGCGGTAACGCGTTTGCCTATGCTGATCGTGAGCGCCACCACTGATCCGAAAAACCGGCTCGATACGACGTTTGCCGAGAGGTACGTTTCGTCACGCCCGACTCGAGAGCACCCAGAACGCGACGGCCCCGAGCACGAACGCCACGCCGACGTTGATCGCGAGTCCGACCGCACCGACGCCGACGACGATCGCGAGCGACCGTCGGTCCGCGACCGGTTCGAAGGCTGCTCGAGCTAGCTCGAACGAGACAACCACGAGCAAGACGCCGAGAACGGCAACCGGGAACGCGGCCAACAGTGCGCCGGTGGCCACCAGCGCGAGCGCGAGGTAACCAACCCCGAGGAGAACGTTCGCACCCCCGGTGCGAGCGCCGAAAGCGTACTTCCCCGCGAGCCCGCCGCTGCCGTGACACATTGGGATCCCACCGATCGGAATCGCCGCGAGACAGGTCGCACCCATGCTTCGCGAGAGCGCGTCGGGCGAAACGTCTCGATCGTACAGGTCGCCACAAAGCAGGGCCGTCGCGATCGCGGCGTTCCCGACGGTCATCCCTAATTGGGCGACGGTTCCCTCGAGTGCGCCGGTCGAGAGCGTCGGCGTTCCCGCGGGAAAGAGCGCGAGTTCGGGGACTCGAGGCGTCGGAACGCCGGTCGTCGCGACGGCCGCGACCCCGCCGAGACCGAGAATTAGCAGGACGCTCGCGGCCCGATAGCCGACCAACGCCAGACAGCCGACGACGGCCAACCCGGCGACGGCGACCGGGACGTTTCCGGTCGAGAGGCCGACGGCCGCCTCGAGCAACAGCAGGGCGACGGCGAACTGAACGCCCCGGATCACGGGCTCGCCGACCACCCGTTGGAGCTGACCGACGAGTCCCAGCTTTCCGACGGCGAGCAAGACGCCGCCCGCGAGGAGCCCGGCCGCGGCGAGTTCAGGATACGAAAGCGAGCCGACGATCGCGAGCCCGATCAGGGCCTTCATCGGCTC
This sequence comes from Natronorubrum amylolyticum, assembly GCF_052040145.1. Lineage (NCBI taxonomy): Archaea > Methanobacteriati > Methanobacteriota > Halobacteria > Halobacteriales > Natrialbaceae > Natronorubrum > Natronorubrum amylolyticum. Next base: position 400,716 of record NZ_JBPPFW010000002.1, on the reverse strand, counting down.
GATGGACATGGGCATCCCGTAGTAGATCCCCCAGACGATCTGAAAGACGCCGAAGCCGACCAGCACGTGCGGGAGAGAGACACTCGTGGTCGCTGCCAGCGCAACCAGTAACGGGAGAACCGTAACCGAATCTCCTAGCGCACCCGTCAGTTCCGACGTCGAAAACTCGAGGTCGGATTCGGCCGCAGTGCTGGACGAATACGCCATTGACGTCTGCTATGGCTAAGACACACTTTACTGTTGTCCGTAACTGATTCCGATTTCACCACAGTTTGGCGCTAGCGGATTCAGTTACAGATGCCGACCGAGGTCCGACAGTAAATGGACGGAGCCAACGCGGACGCGTCGGAATCGCTATCGCGAGGCCGGTTCGCCCTTCCCGATCGTCTGCGTCGAGGGGTTGGCGGTCGAGACGGCCTCCGGATCGACGTCGTCGGCCGTTCTCGCTTCGGGGAGTTCGTACCCGGTTCCGGTCGCATAACGCTCGAGGTGGGTGTTCAACTCGCCGGCCTGTTCGGTGAGGACCGTCGCGCTGTGGGCCACGTGAGAGAGGGCGTCCGCCTGCGCGGACGCACGCCGGGCGGCCCTGGCCGACATCGTCGCGGTACCGTCGCTCGTCTCCGCGGCGTCTTCGACGATGGCGACGACCTCCTCGGTCGCCGAAGCCTGTTGTTGGGTCGCCGCGGAGATCTCCTGAACGCCGTCGTTCGTTTGCTCGGCAAGGCCGGCGATCCGCTCGAGCGCGCTCGCCGCGTGCTCGACGTCGTCAACGCTGTCCTCGATGCGGTCGCGGCTGGTTCGAACCTCGTCGGCAGCCGATATCGCCCGCGTCCGAAGCTGCTCGAGGCGGTCTTCGACCGACTGGACCGAGTCATAGACCTCCTCGGAGAGGGTCTGGATCTCGTTGGCGACGGCACCGAACCCCTGGTCGGCGCTGCCAGCGGATCGAGAGGCCTCGATGTTGGCGTTGAGCGCGAGCATGTTCGTCTGCTCGGCGATATTGCTAATGGACTCGATGAGATCGTCGATTCGTTCGGCTTCCGCTTCGAGCTGTTCGATCTCCTCGAGGGTCCGTTCGGTTTCCGTATCGATCACGTCCATCCCTTCGATCGCGTCGCTGGCGGCGCGCGCTCCTTCCTGTCCGACTCTGGCAGTTCTGTCCGCCCTGTCGGCGACTTCGGAGGCCGTCGCGGCGATTTCTTCGATCGTCGTCGAGAACGTCTGCATCTCGGTCGAGACGGTTCGAAGCTGTTCGTGCTGGGCCTCGTTCGTCTCGGCGATGTCGGAGAGCGTCTCGCTCGCGCGGTCACCCTCGGCCCGAACCGTCTCCACACTCGTGTTGAGCTCGTGGCTGTAGGTGACGACCTCACCGGAGAACGACTTCAGCGTCGCGAACGTGTCCTCGATCTCGGCCAGCATCGCGTTGGAGTTGTCGGCCAGTTCGTCGACCGCGTCGTGGGTTCCGGGCTGACCGAACCGCTGGGTAAGGTCGCCATCGGCGACCGACTGCGTCGTTTTCGCGTGTGATTCGACCATCGACTCGAGTTCGGTCAACGACCGATCGGTCCGTTCGCCCCGCGCGAGGCGGTCGCGAACCGACGCGAGCGAGCGCTCGAGTCGCGCGAGTTCGTCGTCTCGCTCGGTGGCGAACGAGACGTCGTGGTCGCCCGCCTCGAGACGGACTGCGCGATCGGATACGTCGTCGATCGCCTCCCGCAGGTCGTCGCGCTGGCGGGGTGCGGTTCGCCCGTCGGATATCGCAGCGATCGCCGTGGCAGCCAGCCCAGTGGTGACGACGCCACCGACGGCGACGCCGAATACGGCCGGTGTCAGTTGCTCGAGTGCAACTGCAGCGATGCCGACACCGAGCAGTCCGACGAGCGTGACGACGACCCCGAAGCCGATCGGCTGCTGGGACTGTATCACGCTCGGAATCCCCGACTGACGGTCGGCGGTCGTCGCAGACTCAGACATCCGGCCCTCCGCTCGCGGCTTCGGTCGTCGGCTCGGATTCGCCGAACTCGAACGTCGCCTCCGTGCCGGTCGTCGATATCGCGGCGTCGGTCCGACGAATGTCGAACCGGCAGGCGTCGTCGCCCTCGTGCATGCACGTCTGCTCTTCGGCGACCAGTTCTTCGTCGAACTGGGCTGCGACGCCCTGAATCGCCCCGCGTGCGACGTCGCACAGCTTCCGGTCGGAGTCGTACGTGATCCGAACGTGGTGGTCGCTGACTCGCTCCGATCGAATCCGGGGCGTCGTCAGCGTCGTCATATCTCGGGTTCGCAACGACGTGTGAAACTGCTGGATATTCGCGATGAGCTCGAGTCCGTCCCACTCGTCGTCGATGTGGAGGTCGTAGGTCTCGAGCAGCGCCGGAACGACCCACTTTCCGTACTGGCTCAGGATCGTTCGCGGACTCTGGTCGGTCAGTTCGCCCGCAGTTCGGACGATCTCGTACACGTCGCCGTCCGGGTAGACGGTAACGGGCACGTAGACTTTCTCCTCGATGTCCGCTTCGCGCTGGATCGTCAACCAGGCGTCCTCGCCGTAGGTGTCCACGACGAACGCCTGTAGCGTCTTCAGAATAATGCCGTGCATTCGGTCCCCCGTTTTGGCCCGATACGGTTCGTCGCTCCTGAGTTATCAGATCTCATGATGGTATCGTCCGTTACCAGTAGTGGTCCTTAGGGGTTCACCCTGCACTGTTGGGTAGTTCCGGCCATCGGCGGTCACACAGTTATTCCCCGTTTCGTAGATTTTCGAGGGTATCGATTCGAGTGATCGTCGAGCAGTCCACCGATTACCGCGTCTCGATTGTTTCTGGTGCCGTCGACACGAGGGCCGACTCGAGGTCGGTCTAGAGTCACAATCGGTCGTCGTCCGGAAGTCGTTCCAGCGTCGTCACAGCTCTCCGGCTGGCTGGTCACGCAGATTGAGGGTGGATGGGATCCCTGTACTCCGTTATAACGGCCCCATCGAGTACGACGAGAGACCGTTCTGCTCGCGAGCGACGCGGCGGTTTCCGAGGCGAGCGCGCGATCAATAAACTTTAAAACGCTATACAGAATGGACAAGATCGACGACTCGTTGGCCGGGTCGCGGTAGTACGTCTCGAGGACGGTGTGATCACGAGCGTCGCGAGACTGTCGTGGCCGACGGTACCGTCGTCGAACGGTCTCGGAGTGGACCAGTGTCGGCTACAGGTGCCCGTAGGGCCGTCGACGCTACCGATCGGCGGGTTCAAAACGGTTGGCGACGAAACGACTTTCAACGGTCACGACGACCCTCGCGGGTATGGAACTCCGCCGTCTACAGGGGACGTCTGATGTCCGTGCCATCGTTCGAATCAACGCGCTGGCGTGGCGCGAGGCCTACGAGGAATTGCTCCCCGCGGACGTCCTCGAGCGGTTCGATCCCGACCCGTCCGACGAGTACGTCCAGGAGTACGCGATGCAGCTGCGCGAGGCCCGAGACGGTATTTTCGTCGCGAACGTCGACGGTACCACCTGCGGATACAGCTATTTCCGCTGGGGCGACGGGACGAAATCGTTCGTCGGCGCGAACGAGGCCGGTCTCAAGGAGATCTACGTCGACCCCGACTACTGGGGCCAGGGTGTCGGAACCGCTCTCCTCGAGCGCGGACTCGACGCAATCCCCGCGCCGATCGATCGGCTCCGACTCGAGATGCTGGACGGAAACGATCTCGGCCACCGGTTCTACGACGCCCGCGGCTTCGAACGGACGGGATCGAGCGAGTTCGAGATCGGCGACGAGTCGTATCCGACGGCGATCTACACGCTCGAGCTATGAGCCGTCGCGGTCGACACGTTAGAGACCGTCCCAGCGATCACCTGCTCGAGCGATGCGCCGACAATCAGCACGTCTAAGCCGCCCCGATTAGACCACTCGAGCGTGAGCGACCTCGGCAAAATCGATCGGACGTTCTTCGAGCGCCACGTCGCGCCGAACCTCGGCGCGGATCGCACCGACGTCGCCGTGGGGCCGTGCCACGGCGTCGACTTCGGCGTCCTCGATATCGGCGGGCAGGCGCTGGTGACCGCGACCGACCCCCTGTCGATCCTCCCAGCGTTGGGGTTCGAGCGAGCGGGCCGGTTCGCCCTCGATCTCGTGCTCGCAGATGTCGCCGTCAGCGGCATCCCGCCGTCGCATCTCTCGATCTGTTTCACGCTGCCCGAGACGATGACCGACGAGCAGTTCGCCACCGTCTGGGAGGCGATCCATGCGGAGTGTGCAGATCTCGGCGTCGCCGTCGTGACGGGACACACGGCCAGATACTCGGATCCCTCCCATCCGTGGGTCGGCGCGGCGACCGCGATGGGCGTCGGCGAGCACGCGGATATCGTCCGCCCCGACGGAGCCGGTGTGGGTGATCGCCTCCTCCTGACGACCGGTCCCGCCGTCGAGTCGGTCGGACTGTTGAGTTCCCTTTTCGGCGACCAACTGGACCTCCCCGAGGGCGTCGTCGCGGACGCACAAGATCGACTCGAGGAGGTCTACTGCGTTCGGGACGCCCTCGCGGCGGCCGCAGCGGGTCCCGTGACGGCGATGCACGACGTGACCGAGGGCGGCCTCGCGGGCGCGTTGAACGAGATGGCCGACGGCGCGGGGGTTCGGTTCGCGGTCGATCGCGAGGCTGTGCCGATGCGTCCCGGTGTCGAGGAGGTGTGTGAGGCCCTCGAGATCGACCCGTGGGCGGCGACGAGTAGCGGGTCGTTGTTGATCGCCGTCGATCCCGCGGGTGTCGATGATGTCGTGGCGGCGCTCGAGGACCGGGACACCGTCGTCGCCGAAATCGGTTGCGTGGAGGCTGTCGACGGCAGGGCCGGCGAGGGTGACGTGGTCGTCGATGGTGAGCGACTCGAGCACCCGAGCGTCGACCCGTCGTGGGCCGCGTACGCCGACCTGGCCGATTCGGCGCGCGATTGAATTGTCCGCTGTTTGCAGTGGCGCGTACTATGTCGCGGTGAGCGAATCGGCTGAGGGGGCTGTGAAATTCCGCGTTGCTAATACGAGCAGCGGGTAGAACCCGTCAGAAGGTGATCGCAACTAACCTGCTGACGTGGCGGCGATGATTTCCACGCCCTCCCCAGCCGACTCGTTCACTCCCTCCGGTCGTTCACTCGTCCCTCGCGTGGGTAGCGCCGCAGTTCGTTCATCACTCACTGCGGCTCCGCACGCGCCACCGCCGTCGACTGAGTAGGCTGGGACGAGACGGCAGCCGAATCGATTCTCAGGATCGCTTACCACGACCACTTTGTATAACCGGGGAATACCTACGCGTATGAGAACGCCAGCACCCGATACTCGCCCGGTAGGATTGACGATCGCGGGGAGCGACTCCGGCGGCGGCGCCGGGATCCAGGCCGACCTCGCGACGATGGCCGCCCACGGCGTCTTCGGGACGTCCGCGATCACCGCCGTTACCGCCCAGAACACCCGCAGTGTCGAGTCCTCGCACGTCCTGCCGCTCGAGGAGATCGAGGCCCAACTCGAGGCCGTCACCGGCGACTTCGACGTCGGGGCCGCGAAGACGGGGATGCTCGCGACGACCGACGTCGTTCGTTTCGTCGCCGACCGCGCAGAGTCCTTCGAGTTCCCGCTGGTCGTCGACCCCGTGATGGTCGCGACCTCCGGCGACCGCCTGCTCGAGCCGGAAGCCGAACGCGCCTACGAGGATCTGCTGGGCGCGGCGACGCTGGCGACGCCGAACGCCGACGAGGCCGAGGTGCTGACTGATATCGCGGTCGGCGACGAGGAGAGCGCCCGCGAGGCGGGCGAGGCGATCCTTGAGACGGGCGTCGACGCGGTGCTCGTCAAGGGCGGGCACATTCCCGGCGAGCAGGTTCGGGACACGCTCGTCACGAACGACACCGTTCGCGTGTTCGAGCATCCGCGTATTCGGACGGAGGCGACTCACGGCTCCGGCTGCACGCTCGCCGCGGCCATCGCGGCCCGCTTGGCGAAGGGGGAACCGCTCGAGACCGCCGTCGAAGGGGCGACGAACTTTCTCGCCCGCGCGGTGCGGTACTACTACGACGTGGGGGAAGGCCACGGCGCGGTCAACCACTTCGTCGACCTGCGAAACGAAGCGAGTCGGAATCTGACAGCCGAGGAGGTCCAGGCGGTCGTCGACCGGTTCGTCGAGCGCGACGTCTCCCTCCTCGTCCCCGAGGTCGGGATGAACGTCGTCGGCGCGACCCCCGCAGCCGAATCAGTCGCGGAAACCGCGGCCGTCGAGGGCCGGATCACGCGCACCCTCTCGGGCGTCCAGCCGAACCGCGGCGTCCGGTTCGGCGCCTCGAGCCACATGGCTCGCTTCCTCCTCTCGGCCCGCGAGTTCTTCCCGACCCTCCGGTTCGCCGTCAACTGCCGCTTCGGCCCGGACGTCGAGGACGCCCTCGAGGACCTCGAGTGGGGACTCGCGGCGTACGACCGAGACGAAGAGCCCACGGATGTCAAAGAAACCGAGGGCAACACGATGGGCTGGGGTGCCCGACAGGCGTTCGGCGACCGCGAGGAGCCGCCGGCGGCCGTGATCGACCGCGGCGACGTCGGGAAGGAGGCGATGACGAAACTCGTCGCGAGCGATCCGGAGACGCTCGCAGATCGGGTGCTGGAACTCGACGAGGCGGTCGTGACCGACGACGAACCGGCGCTCGAGGGGGTGGGCCGGTGAGCGCATCCGACCTCGAGGTTGGCGTCATCCTCCCGCAGTACGGCACGGACATCGGAACCGTTCGTGAGACGGCACTCGAGGCCGAAACGCTCGGCTACGACGCGGTCTGGCTCGAGGACCACTTCCAGTCGTGGATCGGCGACCCGCGCCGGGCGACCCACGAGTGCTGGACGACGCTCACTGCGATCGCCGAAGCCACCGACGAGATCCGACTGGGGACGCTCGTCACGAGCCAGTCCTACCGCCATCCCGCCGTGCTGGCGAAGATGGCGGCGCAGGTCGATCGGATCAGCGACGGCAGACTCGAACTCGGCCTCGGTGCGGGCTGGTACGCCGAGGAGTACGACCGGTTCGGCTACGAGTTTCGGGAGCCGCCAGCGGAACGGCTCCGTCGGCTCGCCGAAACCGTCGAAATCCTGCAGGGGCTGTGGACGAACGAGACGTACAGCCACGAGGGCGAACACCTCGACATTGACCTCGAGGACGCCTTCTGCGAACCGCATCCGGTTCAGGAGCCCCACCCGCCGATCTGGATCGGCGGCGGCGGCGAGCAGTTTACCCTACGGTACACCGCCGAACTGGCCGACGGCTGGAACTACGGGACCCTCGAGCCCGAGGGCTTCGCCGAGAAGCTCGCGGTGCTCAGAGAACACTGCGAGAGCGAGGCCAGATACGACGAGATTCGGAAATCCGCGGAGCTGTTCGTCTTCGTCGGCGAGACGACCGAGGCGGCCGAGCGAAAGCGCGAGCAGTTCCGAGACGAGTTCCTGCCCGACGAGCCCACCGAGCCACGGGAGTTCTTCCTCGCGGGCTACGTCGAGAGCGCGCCGACGGGGACGCCGAAAGAAGTGCGCAACCGACTCGAGGCGTACGCCGACGTTGGCATCGAAACGGTGATGCTCTCGGTGCCAGACGCGGCCGACGGCGAGGATGACAGTCTGGCGCGGTTAGCCGACGAACTGCTCGAGTAGTCCGCCGCGGCGAAGACATCGCCTCGCTATCGTCGATAGCGCTGGGTGACTCGGCGGCCGCCTTCGGACCCGTCCACGACCTGCTCGGCCGTTCCCGTCTCGTCGAGGATCGTTCGAGTCCCCGTACACCCCTCACGCCGCCGTCGTGAGGGCGTAGAGATCCCCGCTTCCGAACGCCCCGCCGAACGCGACCACGTAGAGCGCGCCGTCGACGGCCGCCATCCGACCGTCGATTCGGAGTTCGTCCTCGCGCCAGCGAACCGTGCCGTCGGGGGCGACCGCGAACAGCCCCTCGTTCGGCGTGCCGAAGTAGACGCCGTCGGCGACGGCGACCGGTTGATCGTGATAGACGCCGGTCGAGAGGTTCCACAGCGTATCGCCCGTCTCGAGGTCGAGACAGATTGTCCGCGACCCGTTCCCGCTCGGCAGGTAAACGTGGTCGTGAGCAACTGCAGGCATCGTACTCGAGCGCCCACTTCTGTCGTACGACCAGACCGTCGCGCCGTCCTCGCGGTCCAACGCTTCGAGTCGACCCTCACCGTCACAGACGAGGACGAGGTCCTCCGTGACGACCGGTGGCTCGTGGCAGTCGGTGACGTCCTCGCGTAGCCAGATCACGTCGCCGTCGGCGACCGCGGCGGCCCCGCCGTCGTCGGAGATGCTCGTCGTGTATACCGTTCCGTCTATGACCGCCAACGCACTGGGCCGAGGTGCGTCGCCGTCCCAGTCCCGTTCGCCGGTTTCGACGTCGAGCGCGAGGACGCCGTCGCCGCCGAGGGCGTACAGGTGCTCCGTCGTCAGCACCGACGATCCCCACCGGACGAACGCGTCGCTCGTCCAGAGCGCTTCGCCGTCCTCGGCGTCGAGCGCGTACGTGCCGTTGTCAGAGGAGAGGTACACCACGTCCTCCGAGAGCGACGGAATCGATCGGACGCCCGCGGCCGTGTCGGCCGTGTACTCCCAGCGACGCTCGCCGGCCGCCGTGTAACAGACGACGTCGCCGGAACTGGTGCCGAAGTAACACCGACCGTCGGCGACCGCGATACCGCCACCGAGCGAGGTGTTGATGTCGGACCCGCCGCGGGTGCGACTGGCAGTCGAGAGCTCCGCCTCGAGGAGTTCGGTGTCCGGATTGTATCCCGAGTTCGCGGAGTCGAACCCCTCGCCCGGCCAGGTTCCGGTCCCGTCGGTTCGGGGCGTCGGATCGCGGTCATCGATCGACCCCGCTTCGAAGAGTCGGTCCTCGACTGTAGAGAAACAGCCGCCGAGTGTCGCTGCGGTCGAGATGCCGGCGACCGAGTAGAGAAGGGTGCGACGGTTCATGTCGCACAATATTCATCTCTCCTCTTGAATGTTCGTTCGACGAGACGGAGTACTACCGACCGTCCGTTCGGCCGTCGGGCTCGAACGTCGGAGGTAGAACTATGCGCTCGGAGCCCGCTGCCCATCGTATGGTCGAGAACCCCTTCGACGTCGAGATTCGCGTCGGCGAAGTGCTCGAGGCTGAAGCCTTCCCCGAGACGAACAAGCCGAAGATGACCAAGCTGTGGATCGACCTCGGCGAGGAACACGGCGAGATCCAGTCCGCCGCGCAACTGGATCACCACTACGATCCCGAGGATCTCGAGGGTCGACAGGTGCTCTGTGCAACGAATCTCGGCTCGGTCCGCATCGCGGGATTCAAGTCCGAGGCGCTGACGGTCTGTGTGCCCGGCGAGGAGGAGTATCCGGTCCTCGTCGAACCGGACGAAGACGTCCCACTGGGCGGGCTGCTGTTCTGATCGGCGATCAGTTCAGCTCCCTGGAGTTCACGCCATCCGACAGTAACACTATCTGTCCGGCGGCCGTCACGGCCCCCTATGGGTGGCGAACCGCCGCCGGCCGAGGGGAGCAATATCGAGGGCGAGTCCCCGGAGGTCGAACCGACGGTCGAGACGGACGACGCGACGATCACCGACGACGCCGAACTCGAGCGAACGCTCGGGCTTTCGGGCGGCCTCGCGATCGGGATCGGGACGATGATCGGTGCCGGCATCTTCGTCTTTCCGGGACTGGCCGCGGGCCAGGCCGGCCCCGCTGCGGCCGCCTCCTTCGCCATCGGCGCCGTCGTCGCCCTGCTGGTCGCGTTGCCGACCTCCGAACTCGCGACGGCGATGCCGAAAAGCGGCGGCGGCTACTACTTCATCTCGCGGGCGCTGGGCACGCTCCCGGGCGCCGTCGTCGGCCTTTCGCTGTGGTTCGGGCTGGTGTTCGCGACGGCCTTTTACCTCGTCGGCTTCGGCTACTACGCCGTCGACACGCTCGCCGAACTCGGCATCGCCGTCGGGGAGGGGCTGGTTATCCCCATCGCCTTGTTGTTCGGCGCGGGGTTTACCGTCCTGAACGTGACGGGGACCGAGAACGCCGCGAAGCTCCAGAACGGGATCGTCGCCCTGCTGCTGTCGATTCTTGTCGCCTTTCTCGGCTACGGCGGCCTCGATGCGGTCGGACTCATCGGCGAGTCGGCGGCGCCCGAGCAGTTTGCCCCATTCGGGACGCTGCCGATCCTGACGACCGCCGCACTCGTCTTCACGTCCTACCTCGGCTTCGCACAGGTGGCGACCGTCGCCGGCGAGATGAAAGATCCCGGCCGGAACCTGCCGCTGGCGATGGTCGGCTCGGTGCTCGCGGTCGGCGTGCTCTACGTCGTGACGATCTTCGTCGCGACGAGCGCGTTCGGCAGCGAGGCCCTCGCCGGCTTCGGTGAAACCGCGATGGTCGAGGTCGGCCGTCACTATCTTGGCGCCGCCGGTGCGTTCGCCATCGTCTTCGGCGGCCTGCTCGCGACGATGTCCAGCGCAAACGCTTCGATCCTCAGCACGTCCCGGGCGATCTACGCCGTCTCGAGGGACGCCCTGCTCCCGAAACGGGCGAGTCGGATCAACCTCCGCTACGGCACGCCACACGTCGCGCTCGGGTTGGCCGGCGGCCCGATCCTCGTTCTCACCGCGACGGGCAGCGTCGAACTCCTCGCCGAAGTCGCCTCGTTCCTGCATCTCATCATGTACGGGCTGATCTGCGTCGCGCTGATCGCCTTGCGGCGGGACGAGCCGGAGTGGTACGACCCCGATTTTCGGGTCCCCGGCTACCCCCTCGTCCCGGCGCTCGGGGCAATCTGCAGTTTCGCGCTCATTGGCTTCATGGAACTCGCGTCACAGATCGTCGGCATCGCCATCATGCTCACCACCGCCGGGTGGTACGTCTATTACGCTCGGGACGTGAACCTACGAGGTGAGTTATGACCCGCGTTCTCGTTCCGCTGGCGATCCTCGAGGGTGAATCGGTCTCCCCCGGGTTGACGACGCTGCTCGAGCCGGTCGACGTGACCGTACTCGGCTATCACGAACTCCCCGAACAGACGCCACCCGACCAGGCCCGCCTGCAGTACGAAGAACGGGCGACCGAGGCCCTCGAGGACCTCGTCGAGATGTTCCGGGTCGGCGGCAGCGAGGCCGACCACCGGCTGGTGTTCACCCACGACCGGGAACAGACGATCGATCGCGTGGCCGCGGAGACGGCGGCCGACGCCTACACGATTCCCGGCGCGAGCGGGCAGATCGAGCGGGTCCTCGTCACGCTGACAGGTGACGTTGCCGTCGACCGAATCTGCTCGTTCGTCGGCGAACTGATCGGGCCGCGCGAGATCGGCGTCACGCTGTTTCTGGCGACCGACGACGAGGCGGGTGGGCGGGAGTTGCTCGAGACGGCCGCCGACACCCTCTCCGCCCGCGAGATCGACGTCAGGACCGAACTCGCGGTCGATACGCTGCCGTTCGAGGCGCTGCTCGAGGCCGGGATCGGCCACGATGCTATCGTGGTCGGCGAACAGGCTCCCTCGCTTCGCTCGCTCGTCCTCGGCGAGGAGGCCGAGCGGATCGCCGTCGAGTCGGTCGCGCCGGTGCTCGTGGTTCGGCGACTCGAGTCACCCGTGGACGACGGTAACCGGGCGGAGTGACGCTGGCGGGTCCCGTGTGCCGGCCGGCTACGGGTTCGTCGAATAGTATAACCAGCCGGCGACGAGTGAGCACAAATAATGAGTACTTCGCCGAAGGGAGACGGGTCGAAGCGAGTCGACGAACTACGGCGGCGACTCGGGCTGGGAATCTTGGGCGTGGTCGCGCTCATCCTCACGTACGCCGTCATCTACTGGTGGGCGATGGCGGCCTTCGAAGGGAGCCCGGTTCCGTTCTACAAGGCGCTACAGGTCGTCATCGAATCGGTCACGACCGCCGGCTTCGGCGGTCACGCCCCCTGGGAGGCGTGGCAGTTGAACGTCTTCGTTCTGCTGATGAACTTGACCGGCGTGATCGTCGTCTTCGTCTCGATTCCGCTCATCGTGGTTCCGCTGTTGCGGGAAGCCCTAGACACGACGCCGCCGACCGAGAGTTCGCTTCGCGACCACGTCGTCATCGCTGGCCACTCGCCGATGGACGACGTGCTGCGGGCGGAACTCGAGGAGACGGGCATCCCGTACCTGTTCGTCGAATCGGACCCCGATGAGGTGACCTGGCTCGTCGAACAGGGAATCGACGCGATACACGGCAACGCAGAGCGGGTAGACACGCTGAGAAACGCCAACCTTGAACACGCGACAGCGCTGGTGGCCGACCTGGACGACGAGACGAATCCCACTGTGATCCTGTCGGCCGACCGCGTCGCTCCGGACGTCCGGATCGTCAGCGTCGTCCAGAACCGCGATTCGGAAGCGCACCATCGGTACGCGGGCGCCGACGACATCGTCGTCTCGAAACAGAGCCTCGGCGAGAGCCTCGCGATGCGGGCGATGGAAACGGTTTCGGAGCGGTTCGAGAAGACCGTCGGGAACCAACCGGATTTCGAGATCCGGGAGTATCTCGTCGAGGGCGAGAGCGAACTGGTCGGGCAGACGATCGCGGAGGCTGACATTTTCGACCGGCCCGAGATCACCATCATCGGCGGCTGGTTCGGTGCCCGCTTCGTCGTCTCGCCGCCACCGGAGACCGAGATTCAGGAGAACTCGATCCTGGTCGTCTCCGGCGGCTACGATCACCTCGAGAACCACGGCGTCCGCCGGCTCCCGTCCCACCGACGCCATCCGGACCGCGTCGTCGTCTGTGGCTACGGTGACGTGGGACAGGCGACGGTCCGGATGCTCGAAAGCGAAGGGATAGACGTCACCGTCGTCGACTTCCGCGAAGCAGAGGGTGTCGACGTCGTCGGCGACGCGACGAGTCGAGACGTTCTCCGTGAGTCTGACGTCGAGAACGCCCGGTCGCTCGTACTGGCGCTGGACAGCGATCCCACCTCGATCAACGCCGCGATTCAGGCCAAACAACTCGCACCGAGCGTCGAGATCATCGCCCGGGCGAACGAACCGGAGAACCGCTGGAAGCTCTACAACGCCGGCGCGGATTACGTCCTCTCGTTACCGAACGTGACCGGCGAGATCCTCGCCTCGAGGCTCGTCGAGGACGAGGCGATCCTCACGTCTCACGACGAGTTTTCGTTCACCAGGACGGCGGCCCCCGCCATCGAGGGGCAGACGCTCGAGGAGGCCGACATCCGGACTCGAACCGGGTGTACGATCGTCGGCGTCGAGCGAAACGGCGACATCCGGACGGACGTCGGTGCCGACTTCCAGATCGGGTCGGGCGATACGCTCATCGCGGTGGGTGCCGACGACGCGATCGAGTCGTTCCACGAGTTGGTACGACGCGCTTGACTCGTGTCTCACTGCCCTGAGCTGCCTGAATCCGTCTCATCGTCCGCCTCGAGATACTCCCCTCGAATCACGAGCACCGGATCGACGGTCCGTTTTGCCAGCCGTTCGGCCCGGTCCCGAAACACGTAATGACGGACCGAGGGGCGACTCTCGCCGACGACCAGCAGGTCGTGATCGTCGGCCGCCTCGAGGATCTCCGTCGTCGGTGAGCCGTCGACGACGACCCTGCTATCGATTCGATCGGCGGCGACCCCTTCGTCGACCAGCGCGGTGCGTGCCGTCTCGAGCAGTTCCGCGCCCGCCTCCCGGCGAGATTCGTCCGCGGCGACGTGAAAGAGCGTCACCTCGAGGCTCGTGCCGTCGAGCACGGTCCGGAGCAGTCGAGCGATGTGGTCGACGTTGACGTCGCTCCTGATCGCGACGAGGACCGACTCGAGCACGGGTGCCGGATTGAGCAACAGGACGGCGTCACAGGATTCGTCCACCGCGACGCGTTCGAACGTCTTCAGGCGGTCGTGGGTGAAGGCGAGTCGCGTCGTCACGTCACAGTTGACGGCCTCGAACACCGTTCGGAGCTCCTCGAGTTCGGCTCGCGCGCGGTCGCCGTACTGATCTCGCGCCTGCTCCGTGGCGGTCTGGTCGGGAACCTTGCGGTAGCCGAGCAGGACGACCGGAATCGAGGCGAACGCGTCGACGATCGTCGACGGAACGGACTCTCCTTCGAGGACGTCGACCGGAACCAGGACGCGATGATCGCGGGGTGAAGACATGACTGACAGGTGGGGCGTGCTACCACGGTGGGCCACATATAGCCCCGCCAGCGGAACGGGGTACCGCTCGAAACGTCTGATCGCCGACCCCGACACCGGGAACCCGCAGGATTTTAGCGGTGGCAGAACACTCACCGCACATGACCGAGGCGACGGGTATCGTCGGGGAGTTCTTCTCGCTCAAGGAGGACACCGACGCCGATGTGCTGGCGATGCAGTGTGGCGACTTCTACGAGTTCTTCGGCGACGACGCCGAACTCGTCAGCGACGAACTCGATCTGAAAGTCTCGCAGAAATCCTCTCACGGCTCGTCCTACCCTATGGCCGGCGTCCCGTTGAAGGATCTCACACCCTATCTCAAGGCCCTCGTCGAACGCGGCTATCGGGTCGCCGTCGCCGACCAGTACGAGACCGAGTCGGGCCACGCCCGCGAGGTCGTCCGCGTCGTGACGCCGGGGACGCTGCTCGAGACCAGCGATGCGGACGCGCAGTATCTCGCGGCTATCGTCGACGGCTCGAGTGCGGCTGGCGACGGCTACGGACTCGCGTTCGCCGACGTAACGACGGGTCGATTCCTCGTGGCCGACGCCGAGGACGCCGACGACGCGCTGACGGAACTGTACCGGTTCGATCCCGTCGAGGTGTTGCCCGGGCCCGATGTGCGGTCGGACGACGAGCTAGTGAACATGGTCCGCGAGCGCGTCGACGCGGCGCTGACGCTCCACGACACGGAGTCGTTCGCGCCCAAGCGGGCGGCCCACGCCGTCCGTGAGCAGTTCGGTGCGGAGACGGTCGACCGGCTTTCGGTTGGCGACCCTACGCTTGCGGCCGCCGGCGCGATCCTCGCCTACGTCGAGGAGACCGGAACCGGCGTGCTCGCTTCGATGACCCGCATTCAGGCCCACCACGGCGACGACCACGTCACGCTGGACGCGACCACCCAGCGAAACCTCGAGCTAACCGAAACCATGCAGGGTGACCGGGACGGGTCGCTGTTCGACACGATCGACCACACCGAGACCAGCGCCGGCGGTCGGCTGCTGAAAGAGTGGCTCCAGCGGCCGCGCCGATCGCTCGAAACGCTCGAGCGTCGCCAGAAGTCGGTCGCGGCGCTGTCCTCGGCTGCGCTGGCCCGCGACGAACTACAGGATGCGCTCGGCGACGCCTACGATCTGGCGCGGCTGGCCTCGAAGGCGAGCCACGGCAGCGCGGACGCCCGAGACCTGCTTGCGGCGGGCGAAACGCTGGCCGTCCTTCCGTCGCTGGCCGACACCATCGATTCCGCGCCCGACCTCGCCGACTCGCCGCTCCCCGAAATCGTGGACCGACCGGACCGCGAGGCTGCCGAAGCACTTCGGGAAACGCTCGAGGAGACCATCGCCGACGATCCGCCGTCGACGGTGACCCAGGGCGGGCTCCTCCAGCGGGGCTACGACGACGAACTCGACGAGGTGATCGACCGCCACGAGGAGGTCGAGGGGTGGCTCGACGGCCTCGCCGATCGCGAGAAGCGCCAGCACGGACTGAGCCACGTCACCGTCGACCGGAACAAGACCGACGGCTACTACATCCAGGTCGGAAAGTCGGCGGCCGACGGCGTCCCGGACCACTACGAGGAGATCAAGACGCTGAAGAACTCGAAACGGTTCACGACCGACGAGTTGGAGGAAAAAGAGCGGGAAATCCTGCGCTTAGAGGAACGGCGCGGCGACCTCGAGTACGAACTCTTCGAGGAACTACGCGAGGACGTGGCCACCCACGCGGAGTTGCTGCAGGACGTCGGTCGGACGCTGGCGACCGTCGATGCGCTCTCGAGTCTGGCGAGCCACGCGGCCGAAAATCGGTGGGTACAGCCCGACTTACACCGCGAGGATCGCCTCGAGATCGAGCAGGGCCGTCACCCGGTCGTCGAGCAGACGACGGAGTTCGTGCCCAACGACGTGCGAATGGATGAGAAACGAGGCTTTCTGGTCGTCACCGGCCCCAACATGTCCGGGAAGTCGACCTACATGCGACAGGTCGCCTGCATCGTCCTGCTCGCACAGGTCGGAAGTTTCGTCCCCGCCAAGAACGCGGAGATCGGACTCGTGGACGGGATCTTCACCCGCGTCGGCGCGCTCGACGAACTCGCACAGGGCCGTTCGACGTTTATGGTCGAGATGAGCGAACTCTCGAACATCCTGCATACGGCGACCGAGGAGTCTCTGGTCATTCTGGACGAAGTGGGCCGCGGGACGGCGACTTACGACGGCATCTCGATTGCCTGGGCCGCCACGGAGTATCTGCACAACGAGGTCAAGGCGAAGACCCTCTTCGCCACCCACTATCACGAACTGACCGGATTGGCCGAGAACCTTCCTCGGGTCGCCAACGTCCACGTCGCGGCCGACGAACGCGACGGCGACGTCACCTTCCTTCGGACGGTACGCGACGGGCCAACCAACCGCTCGTACGGGATTCACGTCGCCGACCTCGCGGGCGTTCCGGATCCCGTCGTCGACCGTTCGCGGGACGTGCTGGACCGACTCCGCGAGGAGAAGGCCATCGAGGCGAAAGGCGGATCCTCGAGCGACCCCGTCCAGACGGTGTTCGACCTCGGCGACGGCGAGTTTCGGGGTCCGGCCAACGCCGACGGTGGGAAACCGGAAGACGGGAGCGAGTCCCTCGACCCCGAAACCGAGCGCGTGCTCGAGGACCTCGAGACTCTCGACGTCAACACGACGCCGCCGATCGAACTGGTGTCGAAAGTCCAGGCGTTGCAGGAGCGACTTGAGGACGACTAGTCGCCAGTGCTCGCGGTGGTTATTGCGATACGAGATCACCCGACTGGAGGGCCACATATCGGTACAACTATGTCTCGATGGGTTACGAGTTACCACGATGCACGAACCGGATTTCGACGTCGCGGGAAAGACCGCGATCGTCACGGGAGCGAGTCAGGGAATCGGCCAGGCGATCGCGGAGACGCTCGCCGCGAGCGGTGCGAACGTGGCGATCTGTTCGCGATCGATGGACCGCGTCGGTCCCGTCGCCGAGGGGATCAACGAGGCTGAAGACGCGGGTGACGCGCTCGCCGTCGAGTGTAACGTCCGCGAGCGCGACCAGGTCCAGAATCTGGTCGACGAAACCGTCGACGAGTTCGGCGATATCGACGTGCTGGTCAACAACGCCGGCGGCGAGTTCGTCGCGAACTTCGAGGATATCTCGGCTAACGGCTGGGAGACCATCATCGACCTCAATCTGAACAGCACCGTCCACTGCACCCAACTCGCCGGCGAGGTCATGCGCGAGGGGTCGGGTGGGGTCATCATCAACCTCTCGAGCGTGAATGGCCAGCACTCGGCGCCCGGCGAGAGCCACTACGGCGCGTCGAAAGCGGCGATCATCCGCCTGACGGAGACGCTGGCGACGGAGTGGGCCGACGACGGCATCCGCGTCAACTGTATCGCCCCGGGCCTGATCCAGACGCCCGGCGTCGCCGAGACGCTCGGCATCGACAGCGAGGCGATGCCACCGCGCGAGAAGACCGACCGACGCATCGGTCACCCCGAGGAAATCGCCGACGTCGCCCAGTTCCTCTCGAGTCCCGCCGCCTCGTTCATGAACGGCGAGACGGTGACGGTGAAGGGCGTCCCACGGGCCGGCAACTCGATGTCGCAGGATCTGGGGCTCGAGTAAGTTGACGGACTGCGATCATCGGGGAACGACGGATATGCCGAGCGTTTCGAAGTCGCCGTCGTAGGCGAGGACGTGGTCGATGTTTCGCTCTCGCATCGTGACGGCGATCATCTGGTCCGTAAACGAGATTTCGTGGTCGTCGTACGTCCGTAACGCATCGCCAACTGCGTCGAACTGCGATTCGCTTTCGTAGATCAGTTCGATCGTCTCCGAGTCGGTGATCCGGCCGTAGGCTTCGCGAGCGAGCGCCGGCGTCGCTTTCGACTGGAGCAACGTCACCAGTTCGTCGACGACGTACGTATGTGTATAGAGCGGTCGATACGGGACGATACCCTCGACGACGTCCTGAAAGAACGCTCGCGTCTGCTCGTGCTCGGCCGCCCCCGGATGAAAGTACGCGAACAGGCCGCTCGTATCGAGAAACAGCGCCGTTGGACCATCGTTGTCCGGCGCGAACCGAGGATCGCCCATCTACTCGTCACCGTAGAGATAGTCGTCGGTTTTCGTCGCCGTCACCGCCTCTCCATCATCTCTAGGCGGATCGTACGAGAAGAACGGATCGTCGGGATCTGGCTGTTCCCGCTCCGTGACGTATTCCGTCGCTGCCGCCCTGAGAGCCTCTTTCAGCGTCTTTCCTTCCCGTTCCGCGATCGATCGAAATCGTTCGTACTCGTCCGCGGAAAGCGCTGTCTGGACGACCGTCTCGTCGTTCGTTCCCATGTCCATGACCACCTTCATGGCCATGTACGAGATCAGGCGTCATAATTTCTGGGCCTCGAGTGAGACGTTCGGTCACGTCGTTCGTTCAGCGGTCATGACCAATCGCATAGCCTCGACGCGTCGGACGACAACAATAGCATCTCCGGTTCCCACAAGACGGACACGGATACTCTTCGATATCGATTACCGAACTGACCGGTCTCGACTCGACCCACTCTCGAGAGCAGGTACGTTTTTGCGCTCACCGAGAAATACTCCCGATATGGATCTTACCGAGGCACTCTCCGGAATCACCACGCCCCTCGTGACGCCGTTCGAGGACGACTCGAGCGACGTCGACGAAGCGGCGTTCACCGACCTGATCGACCACCTCCTCGAGGGCGGTATCGACGGGGTCTTCCCCTGCGGAACGACGGGCGAGTTCGCCAGTCTCTCGCGCGAGGAACACGCCCGCGTCGTCGAACTCGCGGTCGAACGCGTCGACGGCGAGGTGCCGGTGCTCGCGGGTGCAGCAGCGACGAGCGTCCACGACGCGGTCGCCCACGCGGAAACGGCAGCCGAACTCGGCGCCGACGCCGCGGTCATCACGCCGCCGTACTTCCACACGGCGAACGCTCCTGAAGGCAACCAGCGGTTCATCGAGCAGGTGGCCGACCAGTCGCCGCTCCCCCTTTTGCTCTACAACATCCCGGTCTGTACCGGCCAACGGATGGAACCGGAGACGCTCGCGGCCGTCGCGACCCACGAGAACGTGATCGGGCTGAAGGACTCGAGCGGCGACCTCGAGTACTTTCTCTCGGTCCTTCGGAACACCCCCGACGAGTTCCTCATGCTGCAGGGGTACGACGCCCTGCTCGTCCCCGCGCTGCGAATGGGGGCCGACGGCGGCGTGAACGCGCTTTCGAACGTCGCTCCCGAGCAGTACACCGAGTTGCACGCGACGTACGCCGACTCGCGCGGCGAGGAACTGCAGGACGCCATCGTCCCGCTGTTCGACGCGTGTGCGAGCTACGGCTTCGCCCCGGCGACGAAGACCGCACTCGAGTACCGCGGCGTGATCCCCACGGATGCGGTTCGGCCGCCGCTGGTCGAAGTACCCGACGAGGGTCGAGAGGCGATCGGCGAGGCCGTCGACGGGCTGATCGAGTCAGGGAACTAATAGGTCACCGGATCGAACGACGGGATGATGACCGTCATCGAAGGTGATGCGGACGGCGGAATGACCCGCGATTCCGACCCCGCTCGCGCTCCCGATCCTGCCTCCGTCGACAATCTCGAGCCCGAAACCGGCGTCGACTGGCCTGCCGCACTCGCCCTCTACGTCGCGGCCGTCGCGGCTGCGACCGTCGGCGTGATCGGGGTGGCAGCCGGTGGCTCGAGCGACGTGATCCTCGGACTCGTTCCGACCGCGTTCACGGGCGGCGTCCTCTGCGGAGCGATCGTCGCTCGAGCGACCCCGAGACTCGCGCTTCGACTCGGCGCCTGGCGCTGGCGCACCGTCGCGCTCTGTCTTCCGGCGGTGGCCGCCACGAGCTGTGTCGTCGGCCTCGCTGCGTTCGGCCACATCCCTGGGGACTGGCACCTCCCGTTCGCCGCCGCCGCGCTGCTCGGAATCGGACTGACGGGACGACTCCTCGCCTTGGTCGCTCGCGATACGTACATCGGCGCGGCCATCGATCGCGAGCGGGCGGCGACCGCAGGCTGGACGTGGTACCACTCGGGGACCCACGTCGGGATGCTCGGACTCGGACTGGGACTGCTGGCGGTCGCGGCGTTCTTCACCGTTTACCGAGGACAACCCCCGATCCGAACGCTCTTCCTCGCGTTGCTTAGCGTCGCGTTCGGCTGGGATCCGACCGTCTCGATTCCGAAACCCGGCGGTGACGCGATCACGCTCTCCCCGCTTCCGGGCATGAAGTACGAGCGGGGCGAACTCCGCGCCTACGAGGCGGGTCTGGTCTTCGAACCGAAGCTGATCCCGTCCTACCGGCGGTTCGTCCACTGGGACCGAATTACCGATGTCAGGCTGACCGAAAAGAAACTGGTGCTCGAGCGCCGCTTCCGACCCGACATCCGCTGTGATCGGTCGAACATCGACGACCTCGAGGGCGTTCTGCGGGCGCTCGAGGCGCGGGACTGTGCTCCCAGCCAACCCACAGTTTAACCACGCTCGAGCGAGAGCGAACGCCATGAACCGAGTGTGCGGAATCGGTCTCGAGCGAGGACAGCGACTGAGACCGGCCACGGACACCGCCACTCACCCAGCGCTCGAGCCATGACAGAGACACCACCGGACACCGACATCCGCCAGTTAGACGAGAACACCGTCGCCCGCATCGCCGCCGGCGAGGTCGTCGAACGCCCCGCCAGCGCGGTGAAGGAGCTCCTCGAGAACAGCTTAGACGCCGACGCGGACACCGTCGACGTCACCGTCGAGGAGGGCGGCACCGAACTGATCCGGGTCGCCGACGACGGCCACGGAATGCGCGAGGCCGACGTCCGTGCGGCCGTCCGCGAGCACACGACGAGCAAGATCGACGGCCTCGAGGATTTAGAGTCCGGCGTCGCCACCCTTGGCTTCCGGGGCGAGGCGCTGCACACGATCGGTTCGGTCTCGCGAGTGACGATCCAATCACGCCCGCGAGACGGAGACGCGGCCGGCGGCGCCGGCACGAAACTCGTCTACGAGGGCGGCGAGGTGACGGCCGTCGAGCCGACCGGTTGCCCGGCAGGAACGATCGTCGAGGTCACGGACCTCTTCTACAACACCCCCGCACGCCGGAAGTTCCTGAAGACCATGGCGACGGAGTTCGCCCACGTCAACCGTATCGTCACGCGCTACGCCCTCGCCAACCCGGACGTCGC
Source organism: Natronorubrum amylolyticum (assembly GCF_052040145.1). Classification (NCBI taxonomy): domain Archaea; kingdom Methanobacteriati; phylum Methanobacteriota; class Halobacteria; order Halobacteriales; family Natrialbaceae; genus Natronorubrum; species Natronorubrum amylolyticum. Next base: position 379,274 of record NZ_JBPPFW010000002.1, on the reverse strand, counting down.
TGTCTCCCTGACCCACGACGGTCGCGAGGTGTTCGCGACGACGGGCCAGGGCGACCTGCAGGCCGCCGTGATGGCCGTCTACGGCCGCGAGGTCGCGAGCGCGATGATTCCCCTCGAGGCCGAGAGTGACGACCTCCCGCCCGGTCCGCTCGAGTCCGTCAGCGGGCTCGTCTCCCATCCCGAAACCAACCGCTCGAGTCGGGAGTATCTCGCCACCTACGTCAACGGCCGGGCGGTCACCGCCGACGCGATCCGCGAGGGGATCATGGGCGCCTACGGCACCCAACTCGGCGGCGACCGCTACCCGTTCGTCACCCTCTTCCTCGAGGTGCCCGGCGACGCCGTCGACGTGAACGTCCACCCGCGAAAGCGGGAGGTCCGCTTCGACGACGACGAAGCGGTCCGCCGGCAGGTCGACGCCGCGGTGGAGTCGGCGCTGCTCGAACACGGACTGCTCCGGTCGCACGCCCCGCGAGGCCGATCCGCCCCCGCGGAGGCTCGAGTCGATCCCGGCTCGGCGGAGACGACCCAGCGGACGGCGAGCGAGACCGGGGCCACTCCGAAGACCGATGGCGAATCCGGGTCGTCCGCGGACGGCGTAGCTGGCGAGGAGGTGTCGACCACTGCTCCAGCAGCCGACGGTTCGGCTGCCGACGGCGCGACGGACGCCACGTCTGCCGAATCGGCGGCCGCTGGCCCTGGATCCTCCGTCTCGTCTTCCGCTGGGGATTCTGCAGGCGCAGGTTCGATGTCTCCGTCGAGTTCGTCGCCCGCTGCTGGCGACTCGAGTGCCGAATCGACCTCCCGCTCGTCGACGTCCGATGTGAGCAGTGCACCATCAGAACCCGACTCGGTAGAGAGCGAGCCGGGTGCAACGGAGAGTGGGCCGGGTGCAACGGAGAGCGGGTCCGAAGCGGCGGTCGATTCGACCGATGCCGTGTCCACCGAGACGTCAACGACAACCCCTACCTCGAGTCCGGACCCCGATCCTTCGCGCAAGTTCGCCGCCGCGACCGAACAGCGCACGCTCACGGGCGAGCCCGCGACCGGCGACGAAACCGCGTTCGACTCGCTGCCCGCGCTGCGCGTCCTCGGCCAGCTCGACGACACCTATCTCGTCTGCGAGACGGGAGACGGACTCGCCCTGATCGACCAGCACGCCGCCGACGAGCGGGTGAACTACGAACGCCTGCAGCGGGCGTTCGCGGACGACCCCGCGGCGCAGGCGCTCGCGTCGCCCGTCGAACTCGAGTTGACCGCCGTCGAGGCCGAGGCATTCGAGAACTACCGCGAGGCCCTCTCGCGGCTGGGGTTCTACGCGGATCGGACCGACGACCGGACGGTGGCCGTGACGACCGTTCCGGCGGTGTTAGAGGAGACGCTCGAGCCCGAGCGCATCCGGGACGTGCTGGCGTCGTTCCTCGAGGGCGACCGCGAGTCGGGCGCGGAGACGGTCGACGCGCTGGCCGACGAGTTCCTCGGCGATCTGGCCTGCTATCCGTCGATCACGGGGAACACCTCGTTGACGGAGGGCTCGGTGGTCGACTTGCTCGCGGCGTTAGACGATTGCGAGAATCCGTACGCCTGCCCGCACGGACGGCCGGTGATCGTGCAGTTCGACGCCCGCGAGATCGAGGACCGGTTCGAGCGGGATTATCCGGGCCATCAGGGGTGAGACGCCTTCGATCGGCGTCGGTGTCGACCTCGAGCGACCGACAGTGCGGTTCGGTCAGTTCGGTCGGTCCTGATTCTGCTCTCGATCGCGGTCGATCAGACTGAACTCCATCCAGAACCCGATCAGGACGAGTATCAACAGGAGAAAAAGCCCGCCCATCAGGGCGAACTCCCATCCGATCGGTGCTTCCGCTTCGACGAGGCCACCAGCCCAGCCGGCGATGAGCACGGCGAACCCGGTGGCAGCGATGAGGAGGATGAGGAGTCGGTCGCCGAGTTGGCTCATAAACGCCCGTTGGCACCCACTCAGCCTAACGTGCCAGCCTGCAACAGACGACAACGACTCCCGGTAGCGGTTTTACGGTCATCCGCGGAGTGGTTCGAGTCCGATGGCACGTCCCTCGACGGCCGGTAGGGACGGTTCGTAAGCGCTCCGCAGGATCTTGCCGACGGCGCTGCGAACGCCCCCGAACAGCGCACCGATCGGCATCGCCACCGGTAGGAGACTCGAGGACGAACCCTCACCCATGCCCACTGTACGCGAACTCGACGGCGCGAACGCGGGCGGACAGTTCGTCCGGACCGCGCTCACGCTGTCCGTGCTCGCGAACGAGCCCGTTCGCATCGACAACGTTCGCGGCGACCGATCGACGCCCGGCCTCCGCCACCAGCATCTGGCAGTTCTCGAGACGATGGCCGAACTCTGCGAGGCCGACGTGTCGGGCGCCGAACTCGGCGCGGAGACGGTCGCGTTCGATCCCGGTCTCGAGTCGACCGACGGAGCGACCGACTGGCACGGTCGAGGGCCGGGCCGTCTCTCGGGCGGCGAGTACGAGGTCGATATCGGTACGGCGGGGAGCGCAACGCTGCTGTTCGACAGTTTGCTGCCGCTCGCGACGGTGCTCGACTCCCAGCTCTCGGTGACGGTCACGGGCGGCACCGACGTGCCGTTCTCGCCGCCGCTGGACTACTCGCGTTACGTCAAACTCCCGCTTCTCCGCCGACTCGGACTCACCGCAGCCTACGAGGTCGACCGTCGCGGGTTTTATCCCGACGGCGGCGGGCGGGTGACCCTACAGCTCGCCCCTTCGAGCCTCGATCCGGTCGACCTCACCGAACGCGGGGACCTCGAGGGCGTTCGGCTCTACTCCACCGAGTCGGCGTCGCTCGCCGATCGCGACGTGGCGTTTCGGCAGGCCGAAGGCGCCCTCGAGCGGCTGTCGCTCGACGAATTCGGACTCGAGGTCCTCGAGCGCCGGGAAACGACGGTCGCGAGCCCGTCTCCCGGCACGGCAATCGTGCTCCGACTCGATCACGGGAGCGGCGTCGCCGGCTTTGCCGCCCTCGGTGAACGAGGGAAGCCAGCCGAGCGAGTTGGCGAGGACGCTGCAGATTGTTTGAACCGGTTCCTCGGGGAATCAGGTCCTCGGACGGCCCCAGTCGACCGCCACCTGGCCGACCAGCTGCTCGTCTCCCTCGCGCTCGAGGGCGGCCGCGTTCGGGTGCCCGCGGTGACCGACCACGTCGCTTCGAGTTGCGAGTTGCTCGCCGCGTTCGGCGCGACGGTCGATATCGTGTGCGATGACGACGAACGCGCAGAGACCGACGGATCGGCCCTCATCTCCGTCGACTCGACGACCGATCTATAACGCTCGGCGACGGCCCGCCGCCGGCGTAACAGGCGTCCAACAGAACGCCACAACTTATGACAGCGCCGTTCGTTGGTCCGCGCATGGTCGACGAACACAGACGTGGTCCGGTCTGGGGGGCCGAGCCGTGAGCGATATCGTTACGTTCGGTGAGACGATGCTCCGACTGTCGCCGCCCGACGGCGAGCGACTCGAGAGCGCGACCGAGTTCGAGGTTCACGCGGGCGGTGCGGAGAGCAACGTCGCCATCGCGGCGGACCGACTGGGCGCGACGGCGACCTGGCTGTCGAAGGTCCCGGAGACGCCGCTCGGACGGCGCGTCGTCGGGGAGATCCGGCGACACGGGATCGAGACCGACGTCGTCTGGAGTCACCGCGGCCGGCAGGGAACGTACTACCTCGAGCAGGCTGGTGACCCCCGCGGGACGAACGTAATCTACGACCGCGAGAACACCGCCATCTCGACGGCGGAGGCTCGAGAGTTCGACATCGAGCAGATCCAGAACGCTCGCGTCTTCTTTACGACGGGAATCACGCCTGCGCTCTCCTCGACGCTGCGCGAGACGACGGCGAACATGCTCAAGGCGGCTCGACAGGGTGGGACGACGACCGCCTTCGACTTCAACTACCGGAACAAGCTCTGGTCGCCCGACGAGGCTCGCGAGACGCTGACGCGATTGTTCCCGGGAATCGACGTTCTCGTGATCGCCGCTCGCGACGCCCGGACCGTCCTCGGCTTCGAGGGCGATCCGCGCCAACTCGCGCACAAACTCGGCTCGCAGTACGACTTCACCACCGTCATCGTCACTCGCGGCTCGGAAGGGGCGATCGGCTGGCATGACAGCGTGGTCCACGATCAGGAGGCCTACGAGACCGACACCGTCTCCCCCATCGGCACCGGCGACGCCTTCACCGGCGCGTTCATCGCCCGCCGCCTCCACGGCGAGGACGTCCCCACGGCCCTCGAGTACGCCGCGGCGACGGCAGCGATCAAGCGCACGATCCCCGGCGACGTGGCGCTGCTCTCCAAGGACGAGGTCGACGCCGTCGTCAAGGACGGCGGAACGGCGCTGTCGCGGTAACGGCCGGCTCGGTCGGCCGTCGTCGACGCGTCGCTCGTCGCCGTGTTCGCTGCTTTCGCGACTCGAATAGCCCGATAACGTCATCTGGGTCCTCGACGTGCCGTTTCACGCGGCTCGCACGCCGGTTGTAGCCGTGTTGTAAAGCTGTATCATCTCACCGTACGATCTCTGGAACCAACACTCGGATCGGGCGATACCGGTGCTGAGACACGTGCTATCTTCTATCCAGGAATCTTTATTATTAAACGTGACCTATACTGTGTCGATCATTCATGAGATCCTTCGACGATATGAACCGCCTGTTCCGCGAGATGGACCGCAGCTTCGACCAACTTCGCTCGACGTGGATGCGTGAGTTTCAGGCACCCGGATTCGGTCCCGAACTCGACACCGCCGAACGGCCCACACTCGAGTCCGCCGACGAGCCCGTAGTCGACGGCGAGTGGGGTGTCGAATCGACCTTCGGGACCGACGCCGCGGCGACGCTCGAGGAAACGGACGAGGGCTACGTCTACGTGATGGACCTCCCGGGCTTCGAAAAGGACGACATCGACCTGACCTTCGACGACGGTGTGCTGTCGATTCAGGCCCACACCGACGTCGAAGCGGGCTCCGACGCCTATCGATCCGTTCGCTCTCGCCGTGTCGGCCGGCGGGTCCCTATTCCCAAGACGATCATCGCCGACGAGATCACTGCGAGCTACCACAACGGTGTCCTCGAGGTGGCTCTCCCCGTCGAAGGCGACCACGAAGACGACGGACACCACATCGAGATCGAGTGATTCGCGAGGGGATCCCGATACTCACCTGACCGAATCATCTCGTTCCGGGCCTTTGTCATGCTTTGTGGCCCGTATCCCGTTTTTGAGTACGAGTAGTCAGCTATCGTCGACCACGACTTCCGTTCGACGCTCAACCGAACGTTTCAGTTACCAGACCTACGCTATCGAGAACTATTTCGGCTTTGACACGGTCTTCGTCCGTTTAGCGTCACTGTTTCGAGGATGACTCGAGATACGTATCAGAACCCGTACAACCAATCACCGGCTGGCCGCGTACTTTTCCCTATCGGCGTGGTAGCAGTACACGTGACTCGAGTCGTTCGGCAGGCGACCGTCGACGACGTCTGGGCCGTCCACGAGACGGCCCGCGAGAGCTGGCACGCCGCCTACGACGAGATCATCGGCTCGGAGACGGTCGACGACGTCGTCGACGACTGGTACGCGATCGGCGACCTCGAGTCGTCGATTACCGACGCGACCGACCGCGACGACGCCGCCTTCATCGTCGTCGAACCGACGCCAGCCGACTGCGAGTCGGAGACCGACTCCGACTTCGAGCGCGACTGCCTGGGCTTTGCCCACGTCGTCCCGTGGCCGGAGAACGCCGACGTCGGCTATCTGGTCCGGCTCTACGTCCGTCCCGAGCGCTGGGGCTCCGGTGCGGGAACCCGACTCCTCGAGCGACTCGAGGCCGACCTCGAGTCGTCGTTCGACCGAATTCGCCTTTCCGTGCTCGCGGACAACGATGTCGGCGTCTCGTTCTGCGAGTCTCGAGGGTTCGAGCGGGTCGGGACCCGCGAGACCGGTCTGGCGGCGGGGTTAGAGGAGTACGTCTACGAGAAGGGGATCTGAAACTGTCAACTCGAGAGGAGAGCCACTTGTGTTTTTGTTCGATCACTCGTAGTTCGGTGTATGGACTGGACCGTCCGCCAGGCGACGCCGGATGCGACACCGATCGTCCACGAAATCGCTCGCGAGAGCTGGCACGCGGCGTACGACGACTTCCTCGGTCCGGAGACGGCCGACGAGATCGTCGACGACTGGTACGCGGTCGACGACCTCGAGGCGTCGATCGCCGCGGCTACCGAGCGCGACGACGTGACGTTCCTGCTCGCCGTCGAAGGGGCGTCCGAGCGGTCGACTCCGGACGAGATCGGCGGCTTCGCCCACGCAGGGGTTCGTCCGGACGACGGTGCGGTCGCCACCCTGATCCGACTGTACGCGCGGCCGGACGTGTGGGGCAGCGGGGCCGGATCAGCACTGCTCGAGCGGGTCGAAGCCGACCTGCGGCCGTCGTGTGCCCGACTCCGGCTGACCGTCTTCGCGGCGAACGAGGTCGGCGTCTCGTTCTACGAGTCGACCGGCTTCGACAGGATCGAAACGCGGCCGACGGATCTCGGGGACGGACTCGAGGAGTGCGTCTACGAAAAATCGCTTTGAAGTGGTGGTCTCTCGGTCAGTGTTCTAGCGTCTTCTCCGCTTCGTCGTCGTCGACGACTTCGATCCCGCGGTTGTTGACCGCCGTCGGGTCGAGACCGACCTCCTGCAGGAAGGTCTTGTACTCGCGTTCGGCCTGCTCGGCGTCTTTCTGCTTGTCGCTGGCGCGGTCGCAGAGTTCGATCAGGTTCTCCGGCACGTCGTTCTGGTAGACGATCCAGTGGTTGATCAGGTCCGAGAGACGGCGGATCGGACTGGTGAAGTGGCCGTAGATCTCGAAGTTCAGGGCGTGGTGGCCGCCGAACGGATCGTTCATGTACTTCGCGCGGGGCATCACCTTCATCACGGCCCACTGGATCTTGTCGAGTTGGCGACCCGGGGCGTCCTCGAGCGTCGCGTTGACCGCCTTTCGTGGATCGTCCCAGGTGCTGCCCGGGATCGAGACGCCGTCCAAGTCCTGAATCTCCTGCAGGGCCTTCGACCACTCGTCGGGACTGGGCTGTGGGTGGACGCGGTACATCGCTTCGACGCCGCGATTCCACATCAGTTCGTGCGTGACGGCCTTGTTGGCCTTCAGCATGCACTCTTCGATGATGGTGTGGGCGCGGTCGCGGGCGGGATTGAGGACGAGCGAGCCGTCCTCCTTGCGGATCTCGTGCATCCGATCGGCGACCTCGTGGACCAGTTTGTTCTCCTCGTGGAGGGGGGCGTCGGGATCCTCGAGTCGGTTCTCGGCCTGCGAGTAGGTCAGCCGTTCGTCGGACTCGATGACGGACTTGTAGATCTCGATATTGTCGTAGGAGAGGGTCTCCTTGTCGAGGTGCATCTCGACGGTGTGGGCCAGTCGGTCCTCGTTGGGGACCAGCGAGCAGACGGTCTCGGCGAGGACGGGCGGCAGCATGTGGATCGTGTAGCCCGGCAGGTAGACCGTGTTCCCGCGCTCGACGGCCTCGTCCCACATCGCCGTCTCGGGGTTGACGTAGTGGGTCACGTCGGCGATGTGGACCCAGAGGACGTACTCGTCGTCTCGCTCCTCGATCGAGATGGCGTCGTCGAAGTCCTGGGCGTCGATGGGGTCCGTCGTCCACGTCGTCAGCTCTCGGAGGTCTTTACGTTCCTCGACCTCGTCGGCGATTTCGGAGTGGACGTCAACGGTTCGCTCCTCGGCTTCCTCGAGCACCGCCGAGGGAAACTCGTCGCGGATCTCGAGTTTCTCGAAGAGTTCCTCGCGTTTGTTCTCCAGATGGCGTGCCAGGTCGTCGCTAATCTCGATGGGGCCCTGCCCTTCGGCCGTGCCGGCTTCGGCCTGTGCGTCGTCACTCATACGGTGGGGTACGGACGAAAGGGTGAAAGTCGTGTCGGGATGGGAACGGTCTTGCGTGACCGACTCGACCGGCGTTCGTGGCCGAGAAACGCCGAAGAGGCGATCGTTCGGTCGCCCTGACGAACGATTGTCGCCCTGACGAACGACTGCGACCGGCCGCGAGTCAGCCAGAACGGGTATGGGGATTCGGGCGAAAGACGGGGACGAATCCGACGACATGTCCTGGCAGTATCCTCCCCATCTCCTCCCGTATATCGGCGTGCTGTTTCTGGCGATGGCCATCTCCGGTGCGTTGGCCGTCTACACCGTGGTGGCACGGTCGGACACGATGGACGAACCGAGCGTCCGGGCGTTCGTCGGTCTGAACGCCGGCTGTGCGCTCTGGTCCGGAGCGTACGCGCTGCAGTTGCTGAGCGTCGAGCTGTCGACGAAACGGCTCTGGTTGAGCGTCGCCTTCGTTAGCTCTATTCTCGTGGTGGTCTCGGTGTTCGCCTTTGCCGTCGCGTACTCGGATCACGAACGGTGGCTCACCCGGCGGACCCTTCTCGCGATAACGTTCGTCCCCGCAGTGGGGTTCGTCCTGCACGCGACTCAGTACCGAAACCTGTACGAACGTCCAATCGGCACCACCGTCGTCGACGGCTTTGTTGTTCTGGATCGAACGCTGGAACCGGCGGCGATCGTCACCCTGCTGTTCATGTACGGACTCGTCATCGTCGCCGCGGGGTTCTTGCTCAAAACGGTGTACGAATCACAACGCGTCTACCGCCTGCAGTCCGTCGCCGTCCTGATCGCGATTCTCGTTCCGTTCGGTCCCAATATCGCGTGGGCGCTCGGTCTGGGTCCGGCAGGGAACCTCGATCTGACGCCCGTCGCGTTCACCGTCTCCGGAGTCGTGTTGGCCGTCGCGATCTATCGCCACCACCTGCTGGATATCGCTCCCGTCGCCCGCACCGCCGTCGTCGAAGACATGCGCGACGGCTTTCTCGTGATCGACGAGGCCGGCCGTATTCGAGACGCCAACGCAGCCGCTCGACGGAGCGTTGCCGGCGACGCACCACCCTCCATCGTCGGCCGGGACGTGACTGTGCTCGTCCCCGATATCGCACCGGTCGTCCGCGACGGGGCGTCGACGGACCAGGTCGAAATCGTCGTCGACGGCGACGACGGCCGCCGATTCTTCGACGTCCAGGTCCAGCGACTCTCGAGCGCGGACGAGATTCGGTTAGTCCTCCTCCGCGATGTCACCCGACAACACGCCGTCGAACAGCGGTATCAGTCCTTCATCGAGAACGCCTCCGACCTCATCACGATGGTCGACGACCGCGGGATCATCCGCTACCAGAGTCCCTCCTGTACGACCGTGCTGGGGTTCGAACCCTCGGAACTGGTCGGCCGGTCGGCGTTCGAGTTGGTGCATCCGGACGACCGAGCGCAACTCGTCGAGCAGTTTCGGAACGGACTCGATGCGAATATCTCCGTTGATCGGGCGGAGTATCGGCTCCGAACCGCCGACGGCAACTGGCGAGACGTCGAGACGATCGGGAGCAACCTGCTCGAGGATCCGTTCGTGGAGGGGGTCGTGTTGAACACGCGGGATATCACTGACCGCAAGCAACGCGAACGCGAGATCCGTCGCTCGAACGAGCAACTCGAGCGGTTCGCGGACGTCGTCAGCCACGACCTGCGTAATCCGCTGAACGTCGCTCAGGGCTACCTCGAACTGGCCAGCGACGACGTCGATTGCGCGCATCACGACGATATCGCACTCGCTCACGACCGAATGGAATCGATTATCGAGGACGTCCTTCGTCTGGCTCGAGAGGGGCGACCGATCGACGACACCGAGCCGGTCGACCTCGTCCGCGTCGTCGACCGCGCGTGGGCGACCGTCGACACCGGCGAAGCGACCCGTTCGGTCGCGAGCGAGCGGCCGATCGTCGCCGACGAAGACCGACTGGTTCGGCTGCTCGAGAACCTGTTTCGGAATAGCGTGGAGCACAGCTCCACGAGCCCTGCTTCAAGGGTTCAACAGGACAGTGTGGAGCACAGCTCCACGAGCCCTGCTTCAAGGGTTCAACAGGACAGTGTGGAGCACAGCTCCACGAGCCCTGCTTCAAGGGTTCAGCAGGACAGTGTGGAGCATAGCTCCACAAGCTCTGACTCGCAGGCTCGTCAGAACAGTGTAGAGCACAGCCCCACGACCAGTCGGTCGCAGGCCGACGACAGCGCAGAGCACGGTTCCGAGACCGTCCACGTGCGGATCGGAACCACTCCTGACGGGTTCTTCGTCGAAGACGACGGGCCGGGCATTCCGGCCGACGACCGCGAGCGCGTCCTCGAGTACGGCGAGACGTCGTCGCCGTCCGGAACCGGGTTCGGGCTCGCGATCGTCGACGAGATCGTCGACGGCCACGGCTGGACGCTTCGGATTACGGAGAGCGTTGACGGGGGCGCTCGGTTCGAGTTCGACACTGCGGACACGTCTCGAACAGCTACAGGGACTCGGGATCCGTCCGCCGTCGATGACGCGTGAGGAGCGTCTCCTCGAGAGCCGTCGACCTGCTCGACTGCGGGCGGGATAGCGGAGTCGCTTCGCTGGAAGTGTCCGTCCCGGAGCGATTCAATACCCCTCCTCGAGCGTTCCGTATCGCTCCTCGACGGTCTCGAGATAGCTCGAGAGAAAGCGCTCCCGTGTCGTTTCGCCCGCTTCGAGTTCGATCAGCAACGCCTCGAGTTCGTCCCGCGGATAGTGACAGAGGTCGTCGTGACAGGATTTACAGAGGTGTTCGAACGACTTGTCGTCGCGGTCCCAGCGATCGCCGTGTTTGTCGTATTCGCGCGCCTTCGACCGGGGGACCTGTTCGCCACAGGCGAGACACGTCACCGCCTCCGTGTGGGTCCGGGAGGGCCACATATGTCTCCCAATATCGTGCTATTACTTAGCAATTCTCACACGACCTCCACGAGCGGACTGTCCGGGTGGTCGATCAATCTCCCGAAGCGGAAGTTCTCCAGCGGTCGGTTCTCGATCGATTTGGTAAGTCGTTCTCGTCGCACGTTTCGGCCGGTCGGGTACGGTAGGTTGGGTACAGTGAATCACGGTCGGCCCGTACCGTTCGGCCGATCGCCGTCGGTCGTGCGAGCGTCGCCGTCGCCACCGTCGGACGCCGGTTTCCGCTCGGGTCCTTCCTCGAGCGCGGCGTCCGTGTCGGGCATCTCGAACGGTCCGTCCGGATCGATCACCGTTCGTGCCGGAATCGGTTCTTTCGGCGGCGGACGACGCGCGATCAGTCGCTGAAAGCGGGTGAGGTCCCGCGGTTGGTCAGTCTCAACCTCCTCGTACTCGATGACGACCCGATCCCCGTCGGCGAAGATCCGGACGTAGTTTAGCCGGAACGAGGGGACGTAGATCCCTGGCAGCCGCGAGAATCGCGTCTCGACGTGCTGGAGTTTCTTCAGCCAGGTGCCCGTGTTGACGACGACCCGGTCGCCCCACTGCGTGAGCGATGCCCGATGCGTGTGGCCGTAGACGTAGACGCAGACGTCGGGGTTCGCCTCGAGCGTTTCCCGGGCCGCGTGCAGGAACGGCTCGTCGCCCTGTCCGACTTGAACGCCCGAGAGCGCGACGCCGAAGCGCTCGAGCGTGTGTTCGAGATCGCGTCTGAAAAACCACAGCGGGACCGCGAGCAACAGGAGGACGGCGATGATGACGAGGTTGATCGTGACGATGATCTCGAGAACGGTGCCGGCGATGCCGAGCGCGTGGACGAGAGGATTGTCGGTGAACAGCCGTGCCGGGAGGATTCCCGTGACCTCGAGGATGGTTCCGAACAGGTAGAGCAGCGTGATGTTGAAGAACAACAGCAGCGGGACGACGATCGCCCGCAGGTACGGGCTCATCTCCCGGTAGAAGTAGTTCGAGAGGAGCCAGCGCGGGATCTCCTCCATTGGGGTGACCGACTGGATGTCGCGCAGCCAGTCGCCGCTGGCTCGGTTCGAGTACCGACCGGCCGTATCGACGATCCGCTGGACGACGAAGTAGCCGACCGGAAGCGCGTCGGGGTTGCCCCAGTCGGGCAGCCGGTTGTTCGCGTCGTGTTGTTGGCCGTGTTCGATCCAGATTTTCGGGGTCTCGTCGACCCCATCGACGTCGACCTCGCGAGTGATCGCGATTTCGGGCTCGAGCGCGACGTTGAACGCCGCGAGTCGCTCGGCGTGTTCGGGGTAGCAGGCCAGATCGTAGTCGTGGTTGCCCGGAATGAGCGTGATATCGATCACCTCGCCGGTCGCCCGAAGTTGGTCGAACACCCGCGGATGGTCCTCGATCACGCGCTCGAGTTTCGCCGGCCCCGTCACTTCGGCGTACTCCCACAGCCCGAAGGCGTCGCCGTTGATGATCAGTTCGACGTCGCCGCCGCGAGCTTCGAGATCCGCGAGAAACTCGAGGAGTTCGGCCTCGAAATCGAGCGTCGTGAGCTGCTCGTCGCCGCCCATATGGAGGTCGCTGATAAAGACGTACTCGGTGGCCATCGATCGTGCTCTGGCGAGCTACCAGCCGCGGAGGGATAGTGGTTTGCCCGCTCCCACCGATCGACAGAAATCGCTCGATCGTCGGGAGCCGTCTCGCCCGCTCCGATTCCGTCTACTCCCCGTCCGAGTCGCCGATCTCCCCTTGATAGTACCGAGTCCAGACCATCTGGGCCGGAATAATCAGTATCGGGACGAAGTACGCCGCCGAGAGGTTTACGGTGGCGACGACGATCGAGAGAACGAAGACGGCCGGCGAGATCAGCCCTCGAATCGTGATCAGGCGGGCGGCGGCGTCGCTAATTTCGCCGGCCGTAAAGTCGGCTCGAGCAGCGTACGTCCAGACCGCGGTGAGGAGCACGCCGACGAGGACGAAGTTGAGCGCGTACAGTGTCCAGGCGAACTGCGTCCCGTAGACGCCCATCAGCTCCGTCGGATACGGGAGAAACGAGATCGAGAGCAGAAACAGCAGGTTCAGCCACAGCAGGATCCGATCGTGGGCCTCGATGTACCGAAAGAGGTTGTGGTGGATGATCCAGTAGAGGCCGACGACGACGAAACTCAGGAGGTAGCTGACCAACAGCGTCTCCTGGTCGGCCACCGCGGCCGGTAGCTCCGAGGCGGAGACGTCCGGCACTTCGAACTGTAACACCAGCAACGTGAGCACGATGGCAAACACGCCGTCGCTCAGCGCCTCCATTCGATCCGTGTCCGGGCCCCCGAGCGTCCGTACCATACGTGGATGTCTACTCGAGGCGACGAATATGCTGTCCCGCTTCGCTCGTAGTGAGGGGTCGATCGCGGCGGAGTCTCAGACGCGAGGGCTCGGGTTCGCTGCCGATCGACAGTCGGTTGGCGGTTGACAGCCGGTCGGTGGTCGCAGCCCGCTCGAAATCACTCAAATCTTCATTCGGCACGTGACCCAGAAGTTGGGGCGCGTGACGCAGAATCTAACCTATTAAATGCACACGGGCGGAAGGGCGAGTATGCAGGTTAAGTCCCGACACCACCTCCGGAGTGACGCCGTCTCGGACGTAGAGACCACGCTCGAGGAGCAACTCGGCGTCTCGCCCGACGGTGACGCCTACGAACGCGTCGAGTTCGAGGAGACCGACTGGGAGGTCGTCCTCATCGACGGCGAACCGCAGGTCGCCTACTTCGACGACGAGCCGTTTCTGACGGTTCGAGGGGCCAACGCTTACGAGCCCGCGAAGCAGCTGGTGACGGTCGATTCCGGCGCCATCTCGTTCGTCAGCGACGGCGCGGACGTAATGCGGCCGGGGATTACGGAGGCCACGGACGACATCGAACCCGACGATCTGGTCGTCATCGCCGAGGAGTCCCACGGGAAGGTACTGGCCGTCGGTCGGGCTCGAGTCGCGGGCTCGGATATGGTCGGCAGCGAGGGGAAGGTCATCGACTCGCTGCACCACGTCGGCGACGATCTCTACGAGTTCAGCGGCTAGCCATCGGTCACGGATTTCTTCGCGGAGTCGTCGGTTCATCGACGCTCGAAGCCGCGTCAGGTACGACGTATTCTGACTTCGAACGTGTTAATTCTGTTTCTATACCGAGTTCAGTGCTGAACAGTCTGCTCACGCTGGCGGCAGTGATCTCCACGTCCTCCCCAGCCGATTCACTCGTTCGCTGGCTCACGGTCGTCGACCGTTCGCCTTTCCGCGGCGCAAAGCGCCGCACCCCGCTCACTCGCTCATCCCTCGCACGAATTGTGTGTCACGTCTCGCTCGCCGCTCGCCGCGACACAGCGCGCGCCGCCGCACGTGGCGAAGTCGGCAGGTCACGAACCGTTCGGTAATACGGGATCGATACCCCGACTCAAGCAATCGTTCACTCCTCGGCTTCGGCCAGCGAATCCGCCTCGAAGACATCGCTGTAGCGCTCGAGGGTGTCCTCGTAGCCGGTCATCGCGAGGTCGTAGGTCTCGCGCAGGTCCGCGATCGGGGTCTCGGTTGCGTCGACTCGCAGGTCGTTGTACGGCGGCTCCCACTCGTGGGATTCCGTCGAATCGACGACCACAGCGGCGCTCTGAACCGCCAGCCCCTCGCGTTTGTCGCCGCCCTCGAGGTCGCCCGCGGCGAGCGCGTCGATCAACCGCTTCGCGAGCGGCTCGGTTTCGGCGTCCGCCACGACGGCACCGGGTCCGGTCGACCGATCCGTCGTCTCGTAGACGGCGTTGGCTTCGTAGCTCGCCGCCGTCGCCTCGAGGACGTCCTCCCCGGTCAGCATGTTCCCAGCGACCGTGAAGTGATCGCGCTCTTCGTGGCCGAACCAGTCGACGCACTCTTCGCCGGAGAAGGCGAAGGTGCCCTCGCTATCGACGCCGTGGAGCTGGCGCTGTGGCGCGCCGTCGTCGGCGTTGAGTAGGGCCTCGAGCGCATCGTCGACCGCGAGGCCGTCCTCGAGGTACTCGAGTCCGCGTTCGCCCAGCTCGACGTTGACGAGGCTCTGGGTCGCGATCGCGCCGTGTTCGCTGACGAACGGACAGAGGGTGCCGACGCCGGGCAACCGCGTCGTGACGGCGACGCCAAATCGCTGGTGTGAGTCGCCGTCGTCGGTCTCGTACGTCTCGCGGACGCAGATGCTGAAGGTCATCGGTCGACGGTTGGTCTCAACGGACGAAAAATCTCCCGTCCGTTGAGCAGTGCACGACCGACTGCTACGAACCCGTGTCTGCCGGTCGCTTCGGTCCGGCACTCGCTGATTTGCCGTTCACTCGAGACCACGTCTGACGTAAGAACTATACTGGCGGCGGCGGTGGGTTACGCCAATGGGACTTATGAGCAAAATTCTCGGCGGCGGCGGTTCCCGAGCGGCCGAGGATTACGTCGAACTGAATCTCGACGATGTATCGGCGGACTCGGCCGACGCAGCGATGCAGGTACACATCGCCGAAGTCAGCGGCCAGGCCGACGCCATCGACATCAAGGATACCGTCTACGACGGCGACATCGTTATCGCGGACATCACGCGTCTGCGAACCAACGACAGCACGGTCGAACACATCGTCGACGAACTCCGGCAGGTCGCCCAGGAGGTCGACGGCGACATCGTCCGGAAGGGTGACGATCAGATGATCATCACGCCGACCGGCGTCCGAATCAGCCGCGAAAAGCTGGGCCAGCGGGCCTGAACGGCGGCCGTTCGATTCTACGGACGCCTCGACTCGAGCGCTGCGGCAGGGTCTGCCAGCACGTGTCGCAGAAAATCTTCTCCCTGAGCGGTCGGAACGACCCCTTCGAGTCTCACCGCTGGCGATACGAGATCAGCACTCGTGACACGAGGCTGAGATGGGGCAAAAACACCCGGATTATGTTGCTGGATACGGTGACGAACGACAAAAACCGTGATTCCTGAGCTCGGATACCGCACCGGCTGATATCGCCTCGAGCGGCGGATAAAGGCCGTGCATACAACGGGTACTGAAACTGTCACGAGTGGCTGGGGGTCGCTGCCGTCGTCACGGAGTCGCGGTACGGTTTACCCGGAGGCGTAGTTGAAAGGGGATAACGCGTTTACTGCCCGGTACAGCATGAGTAACCGACCATCTCACGGCGCATCTGCTGGCTACAAACACCGCTCGATTCGGGCCACTCAGCGGCCCTCGACCACCGTTCGAAACCATTCTGTCTTTACTGATATGAATTCGGTCGATCGAGGCTGGAGGCGCGATCGGTCGTGAGCGAATCACCGCGCGTCGTTTCGCCGTCGTGGCTCGAGGCCCACCGCGAGTCGGTGACGGTCGTCGACGTCCGCGAGGAACGCGATTACGAGGAGCTGGGCCACGTCCCAGGGGCGGTCAACGTTCCGGCCGACGCGTTCCGCGACCCGAGCAGCGTCGCGGCGGGAATGCTCCCCGGTGCGGAAACCGTTGCCGAACTGATGAGCGAGGCTGGAATCAGTCCGACCGACCCCATCGTGGCTCTCGACGACGAGCGCGGCGTAAACGCGGCTCGGCTCCTGCTCACTGTCAGCGTCTACGGCCACGAGGGACGGTGCTACCTGCTCGAGGGCGGCCTCGGGTCGTGGCTCGCCGAGACCGACACCGAACTGGAGTCGGCCGTTCCCGTCTGCGAGCCCGCGACGTACGACGCCGAACTGCAGGACAGCGCTCCGCTCGTCGACCGCGCTGGCGTCGAGACGGCGGTCGAAGGAGACGCGGTCGTCCTCGACACCCGAACCCCCGCGGAGTACGACCAGTCACACATCCCGGGTGCCGTCCAACTGGGGTGGGAGGATCTGCTCGAGGACGACTCCGGTCGGCTGAAGCCCGAGGCGGAACTCGAGACACTGCTCGCCGACCGGGGAATCGAGCCGGACGATCGGGTCATCCTCTACTGCAACACTGCGCGACGGCTCAGTCACACCTACGTCGTGCTCCGCCACCTCGGCTACGAGGACGTCGCGTTCTACGAGGGGAGCCTGACCGACTGGGTGCGCGCGGAAGCGCCCGAGTGGGATCCCGTCGCGCTCAAGGCGCAGGTCCGCGCGTACGCCGACGCGGGCGGGTTCGACGCGATGGTCGAAGAATTGGGCGAGGAGGTGCTCAATCGCCTGAAACTGATCGGCCTCTACCACCAGAAGCAGGCGGGGTACTTCATGCTCCGGACGCGGGCTCCTGGCGGGATCCTTTCGGCCGAGCAGGCTCGCGTGATCGGCGAGGTGGCCGACGAGTTCGCTCGCGCCCCCGAGGAGTACGGCGGTCCCGATCAGAACCCCGTCTTCGGCGACGGCTATCTCGACGTGACGACCCGGCAAGATATCCAGATGCACTGGATTCGGATATCGGATGTCGACGAGATCTGGCGTCGCTACGAGGCCGTCGGCCTCGAGACGATGCAGGCCTGTGGCAACTCGGTGCGGAACGTCGTCGGCTGTCCCGCGGCGGGCATCGACCCGAACGAAACCGTCGACATCCGCCCGACCGTCGAACGGGTCAGCGAGCGGTTCCTCGGGGATCACCGCTACGCCAACCTCCCGCGAAAGTTCAAGATCAGCGTCGCCGGCTGCCACGAGAACTGCGCCCGCGCCCAGATTCAGGACCTCGGTTTCACCCCGGCAGTCAAGGACGGCCGCGACGGATTCGCCGTCCGGGCGGGCGGCGGCCTCTCGGACGGCCCCCGCGTCGCCACCGACCTCGAGTGCTTCGTCGAACCCGATCAGGTCGGCGACCTCGTCGAGGCGCTCGCGGATCTCTACATGGACCACGGCAGCTACCTCGACACCGCGGTCAACCGCCTGCGGTACCTCGTCGAGGAGTGGGGAACGGAGCGGTTCCGCGCGGAACTCGAGTCGTACGCCGACTTCGCGTTCGAACCCGCGGACGAGTCGCTGACGACGGAGTACCGGGGCGACCACGTCGGCGTCCACGACCAGGACGACGGCCGGAACTACGTCGGGCTGAACGTGCCGACGGGCCGGATGGGCGGTGACGAGTTCCACACCCTCGCACGACTGGCCGACGACCTCGCTGACGGCGAACTTCGCCTCACGCCGAATCAGAACGTCCTCGTGCCCCACCTCGCGGACGACGTACTCGAGACGTTCCTCGAGCACCCCGTCGTCGAACGGTACAGTCCCGACCCCGGCCCGTTCACCCGCGGTATCGTGACCTGTACGGGCCGGGAGTTCTGTACGTACGGCATCGTCGAGACGAAGAACCGGGCGATTCGCTGGGCGCGCGAACTCGACGACTGGGCCGAGAAGAGCGACGTTGCGGACGACCACGACGTGATCCGGGTTCACATCTCCGGCTGTTCGGCCTCGTGTGCCCAGCCGCAGGTCGCCGACTTCGGGCTTCGCGGCGAGGTGTACCGCGACGATTTCGACTCCGGACGCGCGGCCGATCTGGGACTCGGCGGCGATCTGGGCGAGGACGAGTTCGTCGACTGGCTCGTCGGCAAGCTCCCGATCGACGAGGTGCCGGCCGTGATCGAGCGGACGATGCTCGCCTACGATGCCGACCGCGACGGCGACGAGTCGTTCGCGGCATGGACGCGGCGCACGTCGAACGCGGATCTGCGCGAACTCGTCGCGGATCGACCGGCGAGAGACGCCCGCGAAATCGGGACGGAGGTGCGCTAAATGTCCGGATCGAACCAACCACGAATTCCCGCACGCAAGGGCGTCGGCGGCGACCCGCGCGAACGGAACGACGACGTCGCGGAAGCCCCCGGCAAGATCTGGTTCCGCGACTTAGACGAGGCCGTCATCGAGGCCGAGCGCTGTATCCAGTGTGCCTCGTGTGTCGCGGCCTGTCCCTCCGACTCGATCGGCATCGACGAGGAAGAACGGCGACCCACACTGGTCCGGATGTGCACAGGCTGTTCACGCTGCTGGGACTTCTGTCCTCGTAGCGGCCTACGGTACGAACGGCTCCTCGGACTGCAGGAAGACGAACGCACGCTCGAGGAGCCCCGAACCTACGCCGCTCGAGGCACCGACGAGACCGCCCGGGCCGGACAGGACGGCGGCGCCGTGACGGCGCTGCTGGCCGAGTTGCTCGAAGCCGGTGATCTCGATGGGGCTATCGTGGCCCGCGAGAGCAACGAGGACCCGCTACGCGGCGAGGCATTCCTCGCGACCTCGCGCGAGGACCTGCTCGAGGCGGGCGGCAGCATCTACAACCAGACGATGGGGCTGGGTCAGATCGATGACCTGCTCGCCGACGCCGAGCTTGCGGTTGACGATCCCGACCTCGCGCTGGTCGGCACGCCCTGTACGATTCAGGGGGCGACCGCGCTCGATCGTTACGGTCACGAGCCCGCAGCGCCGATCGCGCTCACGATCGCGCTGATGTGTACGCGCAGCTTCGAATACGAGCGGCTGGTCTCCCGGCTCGAGTCGTTCGACGTCGACCCAGCCGCCGTCGACAAACTCGACGTTACCGACGGCGTGTGCTACGCCTACGACGATACGGGTAAGATTCTGCTCGAGACCGACGTCGATGCCTTCGACGCCGCGGGGCTGCGCGGCTGCGACGAGTGTGCGGACTTCGTCGGCGGTGCGGCCGACATCAGCGCCGGGAACGTCGGCTCCGAGGTTGGTGAGACGAGCGAAGCGAGTCGATCCTCGTCGGACCGACGGTCCGACGTCGATGAGACGACGGTCGTCGTTCGAACCGAGACCGGGCGGGACGCCTGGGAACGGGCCGTCGACGGCCTCGAGTTCGCCGAAATCGACCGTCCGGAGGCGCTCGAGAACCTGGCCGGCTGGAACCGCCGTCGCGCGGAGGGGATCTTGCCGCGAGCGTACGATCCGGACGGCGCGATCGGGATCACGTACGAGCAACACCGCGAGGCGTACGACGGCACGGATCGCGAGCCGAAACCGCTGAATCCGGCTCGAGTTCACCAGTACGAGGAGTGGTGCTGACCCGGTGCGCGGCCGAAATTCGGTATCGACCGCCGGTTAGCTCCCCTGTCCGGACGTTGTTTTCACCCGGCGGGAATTCCGGTGTCGGGTTATTACGTGCGGAGTGTAACTCGTTCGCATGACTGGATTCCGAGCAACGGTCGTCGTCCAGGAGCCCGCGGACTGTCCGATCGCGGACGTTTCAGCGACCACCGACGATCCGATCACGAGCGTCACGCGCTCCCGAGCCGCGACCGACGGGTCGGTCGTCGAGGAGTTCGGCGTTGCGGCCGGCTCGTCCGTCGAGACGACAGAGGCGAGTTCGCGGACCGAACTGACGCCCGTCCAGGCCAACGACCGAGAGGAGATCTACCGATTCGAACGCGAGTCGACCGCCGACTGCGCGTGTGAGGTCATCGAACGCACCGGCACGCCGCTCTCGTCGGTCCGGGCCCAGAACGGGGCACTGCTGTTGACGTTCCGAACCCTCGAACTCGAGGAGATCGCCGACATCGTCGACAGCCTCCGCGCCCGGTTCGACGGCGTCCTCGTCGAGGAACTCACGCAGGACCACGAGGACGACTCCTCGGACCGGGTGATCGTCGATCGAGACCTGCTCACGACGCGCCAGCGAGAGATCCTCGAGACGGCCCACGAACTCGGCTATTTCGAGTACCCGAAGGGGGCGAACGCGACGGACGTCGCCGAGGAACTCGGTATCGCTCGGTCGACGTTTACCGAGCATCTGGCGGCCGCACAGACGAAGCTTCTCGACGCGCTCCTCGAGGAGTGACCGACGCTGATTTCCGGGACCGATTGGCTGGGGTCTACCGATCACGAGCCGTCTTGGTCTTGCGATTGGTGAGTCTTCGAGAGGGGCAGGTGTGTGGTCCCGAGAATCGGGTTCAACGGTTTCGGTACCTATTCCGAAGGAATAATCAACAAAAATAACGGTATCGGTTACGAACGTCGACTTTTCGATCGTCGACCCGCTACTGGCAATCTTCCGAACACTAATTAACGCACAAACAGTCGTCGAACGAGCCCGACAGCAGACAAACGACAATACTTTTCCATCAGGGTGCGGAATCTCCACTATGGCTGACGATCTCAAGAAAGGGCTGGAGGGAGTCCTTGTTGCAGAGTCCGGACTCAGCTCGATTGACGGTGACGAAGGTCGACTGATCTATCGAGGGTACCCGATCGAGGATCTCGCCCGCGGAGCGAGTTACGAGGAAGTCGTCTATCTCCTCTGGCACGGTCACCTCCCGAACGCGGACGAACTCGAGGAGTTCACCGCGGCGCTCGACGAGGAGCGCGACGTCTCCGAGGACGTCCTCGAGACGATGAAGCGACTCGCCGCCGCCGACGAGCAGCCGATGGCCGCACTCCGGACTGCGGTCTCGATGTTCTCGGCGTCCGAGCCCGAAGACGACGCCGAACCAGAGGATCTCGAGGCGACGCTCCGAAAGGGTCGTCGCATCACGGCCAAGATCCCGACCGCGCTCGCGGCGTTCGAGCGCTATCGGCTGGACGAGGAGCCGGTCGATCCCCACCCTGACCTGGGACTCGCCGCGAACTTCCTCTACATGTTGACCGGCGAGGAGCCGAGCGACACCCACGCCGAAACGTTCGATCAGGCGCTCATCTTGCACGCAGACCACGGCCTGAACGCCTCCACGTTCACGTCGATGGTGATCGGTTCGACGATGGCCGACATCTACAGCGCGGTGACCGGCGGTGTGAGCGCACTCTCCGGCCCGCTCCACGGCGGTGCGAATCAGGACGTCATGGAAGTCCTCTTCGAGATCGACGAGAGCGACCTCGACCACCGCGCGTGGGTCGAGCAAGCGAACGAGGAGGGGCGACGCATCCCCGGCTTCGGCCACCGCGTCTACAACGTCAAGGACCCGCGTGCCAAGATCCTCCAGGAGCGCAGCGAGGAACTCGCGGCCGAGGGCGACGACAAGTGGTACAACTACACCACGACCATCGAGCAGTACCTCTCCGAGGAACAGGGGCTCGCCGAGAAGGGGATCGCCCCGAACGTCGACTTCTACTCCGGCTCCGTCTACTACCAGCTCGGCATCCCGATCGACATGTACACGCCCATCTTCGCCATGAGCCGCGCCGGTGGCTGGGTCGGCCACGTCCTCGAGTACCAGGAGGATAACCGACTCATCCGCCCCCTCTCGCGGTACACCGGGCCGGAGGATCAGGAGTTCGTCCCGCTCGAGGACCGATAACGACGCGTCGCCGTTCGATTCGATTTTTGACGCTTGGTGTTCCGGTCACCAGCCGTCGTATCGCTCGTTGCTCGTCGACGGAGCGGTTAGCGCTCGGAGAGCTCCGAGACCAACAGCGAGACGCCGATCAGCGAAGCCAGCAGGACGACGAGGTTGAACGCGGCGCGCATTAGCGGCTGGTACTTCGGATCGACCCAGAGATCGATCGCGTCAGTGGCGCTGCCGTAGAACTGGATCAACGCGAAGACGGCGAGCAGCGAACAGACGCCGAGTGCACCCCAGGCGAGATATCGTTTGATTCGCTCTGAATCCGGATCGAGCACCGCATCGGTATCGGCTGTTGATTCGGGGCCCGGCGTGCGTGCAGCCGTCTGCTGGTCGGGCTGGTCGGTCACCTGTTCGGCGTCCGTCTCGAGCGGCGTCTCTGCGTTCGTTGATGTCTCAGTCATTGGAACCTCCGTGCGAGTGCAATCGTCGCGAGCAGCGCGGCGACGGCGATTGCCGCGCCGAAGCCGGGCGTTCCGTCGTTGTCCTGGTCGCGATCGTCGTTGTCCCGGTCGTCGTGACCGTCGTCTGCGACGTCCGCGTCGTCCGCTCCGACGCCGGAGCCGCCGGTGAACTCGCTCACCTCGAGTCCGCCGTCGCCGTCCGTCTCGTCGACCGAGAGCGATCCGTCGCCGAGGTTGGCGACGGCGCGGTCCGTCTCGACGATAGTGCCGTCTCGCCAGAGCACCGCGTCGAGGTAGTAGTCGTACTCCGTTGGGACCTCGAGATCGACCGTGGGCGATGCGGTCTCGCCGGGGCCGACCGTCGATAGATCGACGGTCGCCGAGTCGGCAACGACCTCGGAACCGGACTGGCGGGCTTTCACCTCGAGTTCGAGGTCGTCCTCGGCGTCGTCACCGGTGTTGGTGAGGTAGCTCGCGACCTCGAGCGTGGCCCGATCGTCGGTCGTCGACTCGATGGCGTACTCGATCGCGGGCACGTCCGCGAAGCTCCCGCCGCCGAAGCGGTGGAACTCGACGTCGGTGTCGGCGTAGGCGGGCGTCAACGCGTCGACGCCCTCGATCGAGTGGCTGGCCGACTCGAGTCGCGCGCCGTCGCGGTAGACGAACGTCTCGATCTCGTAGCTACTCTCCCGCGGGACGGCGACCGAATCCGTGACGACGGTTTCTGCCCTGTCACTCGAGTCCCCGCCGAGCGTATCCACCTCGCGTTCGGTCGTGTTCTCGACGAGTCCGCTGTTCGTGTCGGTCACGCGATGAACCACGGTGACGTTCTCGACCGGATCACCCCGGTGCTCGAGGTGGCTGTCGACGGCGAGCGTGGCGGTTCCGCCGGTCACGTGCTCGGAACTGATCGTGATCTCAGTTAGCGATACGTCACCGTCGGTTTCCACGTCGGTAGCCGTCTCGGAGCCGTCCGGATCGGACACCGCGCCGGTAAGCGCGAGCGTCGAGAGCGCTCCGATCACGACCACGAGCGCGGCGATAGCCAACACGTACTCGCGGTTCATGACAGCAGCTTTCGATCAATTGTATAAGTGCTTTGTGTGGTCAGTGAGCGAACAATATCGGATTCGATGAACGTGGTACTCCATTCGTTCGGACGACAGTTCCGGGTTCGGCGATAGCTTTCGAGCGCGGAGCCGAGCGGCACGAACAAGGGCAAAGAGCCCGTACGTCCGGTCGTGCAGGTCTTCGTCTACGGAACGCTGACCGAACCGGCGCGGGTCGAGTCGCTCCTCGGCGACGGCCACGGGACGTACGAGAGCCTCGGCCCGGCTACTCTCGAGGGGTTCCACCGTGTCGACGGCGCGTACCCGACGCTGTTCCCGGGTGGCACCGTCGACGGGGAGTTGCTCGCGGTCGACGACCGCGCGCTCGAGCGACTCGATCGGTACGAGGGCGTCGACCGCGGGTTGTACGTTCGGGTTACGGTACCCAGAGCGGACGGCGGGTCGACCCAACTCTACGTCGGCGACCCGGACAAACTCGGCGTCGCGGCCGACGCCGTGTGGACTGACGACCGTCCGTTCGGCGATGCCGTTCGACGCTATATTGTGCGAGAAGATACCGTGGTACTAAATCACGAATGACGGTCGGCAGACGAACGTCTGACACTGTCGCTTTCACCGCTCTGTCTGGCGATTTCACTTTCACTGCGGAGCCATGAGCTTTATATGCACTGCGTTCTCTTCTTTACTCGCACGTCACACGCCGTGCATTCCCTGTATTCCCTGTCGTGTTGCCAGTACGGCAACACATTCGTGTCGGGATCGACGCGAGGCTGGTTCGACCGGCCGACCGATCCCCGACAGTCTTACAACACACGCCGAGTAGTCGAGCGTATGCTCGAACTTTCCGATATTCTCGACGCACACGAGCGGGTCCGCGAAACGTCCAGACACACGCCGCTCGAGCACTCACACACCTATTCGTCGATGACTGGTGCCGACGTTCGGCTGAAATTGGAGAACTTCCAGCGGACCGGCGCGTTCAAGATCCGCGGAGCGACCAACCGGATCGCGACGCTCTCGGAAGAACAGAAAGACGCCGGCGTCGTCACCGCGAGCGCGGGCAACCACGCACAGGGGGTTGCGCTCGCGGCCACGCGGTCGGGCGTCGACGCGAAGATCGTCATGCCCGAACACGCGCCGATCTCGAAGGTTAAGGCGACGAAGAACTACGGCGCGGAGATCGTCCTCTCGGGTCGAGACTACAACGAGGCCGCCGAGCGCGCACACGAGATCGAACGCGAGGAAGGTCGTACCTACGTCCACGCCTTCGACGACGAGGACATCATGGCCGGACAGGGCACCATCGGGCTCGAGATCTTAGAGGATTGCCCCGACGTCGAGACCGTCGTCGTCCCCATCGGCGGCGGCGGCCTCATCAGCGGCATCGCGACCGCGATCAAGGAACAGAAACCCGACACGCGCGTGATCGGCGTCCAGGCCGACGGGGCCTCGAGCGCCGCCGCCTCGCTCGAGAAGGGCGAACGAATCGCGCTCGACGGCGTCGACACCATCGCGGACGGGATCGCGACCCGCAGCGTCGGCGAGCGGACGTTCCCGCACATTCAGCAGTACGTCGACGAGGTCGTCACCGTCTCGGACCCCGAGATCGCCGTGGCGCTGGTCTACCTGCTCGAGCGCTCGAAGACCCTCGTCGAGGGCGCGGGTGCGGTGCCGCTGGCTGCCGTCCTTTTCGAGGCGTTCGACTACGACGAGGACGAGATCATCGTCCCCGCGCTCTGTGGGGGGAACATCGACCTCAACACGCTGACCAACGTCGTCGTCCGCGGGCTCGTCGAGACCGGCCGCTACCTGAAGATCCGAACCGTGCTAAAGGATCGCCCCGGCGCGCTCGAGGACCTCCTCGAGATCTTCACCGCCCACCGCGCGAACATCTACGCGATCCACCACGACCGCACCTCCCGGGACGTCGAAATGAGCGATACGGAAGTCGAGATCGAACTCGAGATGCGCGGTCCCGACCACGTCGACGCTTTCCTCGCCGCGCTGCGAGACGCGGGGTACGAGGTCGACATTTTGGCTTAGATCGTGTCACTCGAAGGGAACCAGCGCAGCCTCCAGTATCACGCGGTCGGAAGCGTAAACGAGAACGTCGTTCCGTCCTCGGGCGTCGACTCCACCCAAATCTCGCCGCCGTGGCGTTCGACGATGCGCCGGCAGAGCGCGAGACCGATACCTGTCCCGTTGTGTTCCTCGTAGCTGTGCAGCCGCTGGAACACCTCGAAAATCCGATCGGTATCGTCCGGATCGATCCCGACGCCCTCGTCACGAACGGAGACGATCCAGTCACACCCAGATCGATCCGCGGCGATTTCGACCCGCGGCGGCTCGTCACCGCTGTACTCGATGGCGTTTTGCAGGAGGTTCTGGAAGAGTTGACGCAACTGGCTCGCGTCGCCGTCGACACGCGGGAGTTCGTCGGTCGCGATCTCGGCGTCGGTCTCCTCGATCCGCATCTGTAGGTCCTCGCGGACGTCTTCGAGCACGGCGTCCAACTCGACTGGCTCGAACGGATCGCCCTGCGTGTCGACCCGCGAGTACTCGAGGAGCGCGTCGATCATCTCGCGCATCCGCTCGGCTCCGTCGATCGCGAACTCGAGGAACTCTTCGCCGTCGTCGTCGAAGGCGTCGCCGTATCGCTGCTCGAGCAACTGGAGATAGCTCGTGACCATCCGTAGCGGCTCCTGCAAATCGTGGGAGGCCGCGTACGCGAACTGCTCGAGTCGGTCGTTCGACTCCTCGAGCTGTCGCTGATACGCTCGGCGGTCGGTGATGTCGGTCAGCGTCACCACCGCCCGACTCACGTTCCCGCGCTCGTCTCGGACCGGTTTGCCGTGCTCCATGATGATTCGCTGTTCGCCGTCGAATGCCTCGATCTCGTAGACGTTTGGTTCCCTGACCTCCTCGCCCTGAAGCACTTGATACATCGTCCAGTCTTCGGGGCCGACGGGCTCACCCGAGTCAGCCCACGTCCCCGAGAACTTGTCGTACTCCTCAACGGACTCCGAATCGAAGACATCACCGCCCCAGATCTTCTTCGCCGTTTCGTTCGCCCTGCGCAGCGAGCCGTCCGCGTTCGCAACCACGGCACCGACGGGTAAGACCTGAAACAGCGTCTCGAGCTGTCGGGATTGCTTCTCGAGTTCGAGTTCCGCTCGTTTTCGTTCGGTGATATCGGTGAGTGCACCCGGGAATCTGACGGCGTTTCCAGTCTCGTCACACTCGACGTGGCCCCTGGCAACGACCCACCGGAGTTCGTTCTCTGCGTTCCAGACGCGATACTCCGCCTCGTATTCGCCGCAGGTTTCGACGGCCTCCTCGACCGCTGTCATGACGCGCTCTCGGTCGGCTTCGTGGATCGACGAGGCGAACTCCTCGAGCGGAATGCCGTCGCGAGCGCGCTCCGGATCGACGTCGAACGTTCGAGCGAAGGACGCACCGGTGACGAACTGATCCTCGACGATATCCCACTCCCAGGTACCGACCGTGCCGGCCTCGGTCGCCGCCTCGAGCTGTGTCTTCGCATCCGTCAGGTACTGCTCGCGCGCTTTTTGCTCGGTGATGTCTTGGGCCATCGTCATCCCGGCGAAGATGTCGCCCTGTTCGTCGGCGATCGGCACCGCGTGGATAACCCACTCCCGGCCGGCGTACTCGAGTTCCACCGAGGCTTCCTCGCCCGCAAGTGCCGACTGAAACACCGGCTCGAGATCGGCGACGGCGTCGTCGGGCCAGACCTCCTGAAACCGCTTCCCGTCGAGGTCCTCGGGGTCGACGGGGATCCGATCGAATCCCTTCCCGGCCGCCAGCGTGTACTCGAGATCGTGATCGAACAACGTGACGAGCCCGTTCGGGAAGTACTCCGCGAGCGTCCGGTACCGTCGCTCGGACTCCTCGAGCGCCTGTTCGCGCTCCTTGCGATCGGTGATATCTCGAACGATCCCCACTGCTCGAACCGGTGTTCCCCCGTCGTCGAACGAGAACTCACCCTGGGCTGTGATCCACCGTTTTTCGTCGTCGGCTCGAACGATTCGACACTCGAACTCCCACGTTCCGGTCTCCGTTGCGGCCTCGAACCGTTCTCTCACCTGCTCACGGTCGTCCGGATGGACGTGGTCGAGGAAGCGTTCCAATCCCCAGTCTTCGACCGGGGGCTCGTACCCGAAGACCCGGTCGTGCTGTGGCGACCTGATCGGCGACTGTTCGGACTGCAGATCGAGTTCCCACGTGCCCATGCCGCCGGCCTCGAGGGCGAGCCGGAGTCGCTCCTCGCTCTCCTGTAAGTCCCGCAGCAATTCGGTGCGGTCGGACTCGCGCTCTTTGCGCTCGGTCACATCCTGAAAGTAGACCGACACGCCGGTTTCGGAAGGGTAGATATTCGCCTCAACCCAGAAATCGAGCGTGTTGTAGTAGAGTTCGTAGCTGGTCGCCTCCTGTTCGTCCATCGCCGTCTGGAACGCCTCCCAGACCTCGTCGATCTCCGCGGCGGACGGAAACACGTCCCAGAGACAGTTGCCGAGCAGCTCCGGTTCGGCGCGTTGGAGGAGTTCTTCGGCGCGTTCGTTGACGTGCGTGAAGCGAAACTCCTCGTCGAGCGCGTAGAAGGCGTCGCTCACCCGACCGAGGATCTCCTCGAGTTCGCGTTCGGCCTGCTGTCGCTCGGTCACGTCTTCGAACACGAAAACGCCGCCGTCGATATCGTCGGTTTCGTCCCGCTGTGGCGCGCCGTCGACCGACAGCCACACGCGCTCACCGGAGGGACGGCGAAGCCCGATAATCCGGTCGGTAATTTCCTCACCCCGATCGATAACGCAATCGAACGGCGTCTCGTCCGTCTCGAGCGGGTCTCCGGCGTCGTCGACGAGGTCCCAAGACGAGCCATCGGCAGAGCGTCCGGCGAGGTCGTCGAGCGGCCGTCCGAGAAGTTCCGCGGCACGTTCGTTTGCAAACGTCAGTTCACCCTCGGCGTTTACGACCACAATCCCGTCGCCAACCGCGGTTATCAGTGCCCGACACCGCCGGTGGGTCTCGGTATCGTCCCCCTCCCAGAACGTCCAGTTGCGTTCCCCGACTCGCTCACTCATACAGCCGAAAAAGCCATCGAGTCGCATAAGCCCCGCGCCGGTTGTCGGCGTCACTGCGAATCGCTGCACACCTGACTGGACGACTGCGGTGTGGTCTGTGTGTCATTCGTTTCTACTGTCACTATCGCCTCTATCTGGCACCGATTTCGCCGTCCTTTAAGCCTCCCCGCCCAGAGTAGTAGCGTATGAAACGTATCATCAAAACCGACGACGCACCCGCTGCGGTCGGCGCGTACAGTCAGGCGACCAGCAACGGCTCGCTGCTGTTCACTGCCGGCCAGATCCCGCTGACGACCGAGGGGGAACTGCTCGCGGACGAGTCCATCGAGGCCCAGACCGAGCAGGCCCTCTACAACCTCGACGGCGTCCTCGACGAAGCCGGGGCGACGTCGGCGGACGTCCTCAAGGTCACCGTCTTCCTCGACGATATCGACGACTTCGAGGCGATGAACGAGACCTACGCCGACTACTTCGACGACGAGCCACCGGCCCGCAGCGCTGTCGAAGTCGCCGCGCTGCCCAAGGGCGTCGGCGTCGAAATCGAAGCCGTGGCGAGCCTCGAGTAGGTGACTCGAGGCGTGTTCGGACTCGATCGCCGCGTCGTCTCCGCCCTGCTCTGGGGTGCCGTCGGCTTCATGACCTTCCTGGTGCTCGTGCAGGGCTACGCCCTGTTCGTCGAGCCGCTGGTCTCGATCGCGCAGGCCGCGTTCGTGGCCGCGATCGTCGGGACCGGGACAGCGATCGGTGCGTACCTGCTCGAGCACCGTGTCGCCGCGTGGTCGGCTCGTCGCGTGACGGGTGCAACCGAGCCACACGGCGGCGACGGTAAAAGTAAGAGTTAAACGACGGACCCCGTTAGGTTGACTCGAGCCAGGATGGCCGAACGGTAAGGCGCACGCCTGGAAAGCGTGTTCCCTTTGGGATTCAGGGTTCAAATCCCTGTCCTGGCGTTTTTCGCGTTTCACACCGGCGAGCGGCGCGTAGCGACGCGAGCTAATCGAACGCGAAAAACGTCAACGGCGGGATTTGAATCAGGCCGAGGTTCTGCGAGCAACGCGAGCAGGTTCTCGGACGTGGTTCAAATCCCAGTCCTGGCGTTTTTCTGAAGATAACACTACAAGTGTTGCGTAAACACACCACTACCTTCTAAACACAAAACGTTTCAGCGTCGGTGCTACCGAACACTGTTTCCGCCGTGGTACTGCGGAGCCGAACCGACTACCGCCTGAGTTCTGCCGGCGAGTCGGTCGTGATCCACCGGTCCTCGTTCTCCGGGTTTCGAATCTCTAACAGGCCGTCTTTGCAGAGCAGCATCTCGTATCGATCGGTCATCGTACTCTCGTCGAGAACTCCGACGGAACCGAGTATGGTAACACGCCACCTACCGCTTCGTCCGTCGCAGGTATGCCCTCGATACCGCTCGAGTAGCCGTCGAATACCGATCGACCGACTACCGGACAATCATATATCCACTGCGGACGACTACGCTAGTATGTGCGGTCGCTACACACTGATGATCGAGCGGGCGGCTCTCGAGGACCGATTCGACGCCCGATTCGCGGACTCGAGCGAGGAGTTTACGCCGCGGTACAACATGTCCCCGGGCCAGCGGCTTCCGGTGATCACGAACGACGCGCCCGAGACGATCCAGACTTTCGAGTGGGGGCTGGTGCCGTCGTGGGCCGACGACGATAAAAACGGACTCATCAACGCGCGTGCGGAGACGGTCGACGAGAAGCCGAGTTTTCGGGCGGCGTACGAACGACGCCGGTGCATCGTTCCCGCGGACGGCTTCTACGAGTGGGTTGACACCGAGAACGGAAAACAGCCATACAGAGTCGCCTTCGATGACGACCGCGTTTTCGCGATGGCCGGGCTCTGGGAGCGCTGGGAGCCCGACGACGCGACGACGCAAGCGGGTCTCGACGCCTTCGGCGGCGGCGTCGCGGACGACGGGAGCGAGGACGGCCCGCTCGAGACGTTCACCGTCGTCACGACGGAGCCGAACGACCTCGTCTCGGAGCTTCACCATCGAATGGCGGTCATCCTCGAGCCCGGTCGCGAACGCGAGTGGCTGACGAGTGACGATCCGAAATCGCTTCTCGAGCCCTATTCGGCCGAGGAACTCCGCGCGTATCCGGTCTCGCGTGCGGTCAACGATCCGTCGACGGACGAGGCGTCGCTGGTCGAACCGGTTGAGTCCTAGGTATCGAGTTCTCGAGCGGAAGCAGCGCCTCTTCGATTCGCGACCGATGCTCAACAGTGTATAAATGTGGCAGAGACGGTCGTCGTCTCGAGCGACAAGCTGATTGGTAACGCATGTCAAATGCGGGCGCACGACCCGTCGCTATCCGGTGGTTTCTCCGCCTCACGTTCGGCGGTCGCTGACCATCACGAATGGCGAAAAACACCACTCTTATATAGAAGGACAAACAATGAATCAGCTGACTATGAGCCAGCGAATGCAGCAAGGGCAGCCGATGATCGTGATGAGCGAGGATTCCCAGCGCGTAAAGGACAAGGACGCGCAGGATTACAACATCAGCGCGGCCCGTGCGGTCGCCGAGGCCGTTCGCTCGACGCTCGGTCCGAAAGGGATGGACAAGATGCTCGTCGACTCGATGGGATCGGTAACGATCACCAACGACGGCGTCACCATCCTCCAGGAGATGGACATCGACAACCCGACGGCCGAGATGATCATCGAGGTCGCCGAGACGCAGGAAGACGAGGCTGGCGACGGCACCACGACGGCCGTCGCGATCGCGGGCGAACTCCTCAAGAACGCCGAGGATCTTCTCGAGCAGGACATTCACCCGACGGCCATCATCAAGGGCTTCCACATGGCCGCAGAGCAGGCTCGTGACGAGATCGACGACATCGCGACCGAGATCGACACGAACGACGAGGAACTCCTCCGGAAGACCGCCGAAACCTCGATGACCGGCAAGGGCACCGAGGTCAACAAGGAGCACCTCGCGCAGCTGATCGTCGACGCCGTCCGTCAGGTCACCGTCGAAACCGAAGAGGGCGACAACGTCGTCGACCTCGAGTTCCTCAACATCGAGACCCAGACCGGCCGCGCAGTCGGCGAATCGGACCTCCTCGTCGGTGGCATCATCGACAAGGACCCCGTCCACGACAACATGCCCACCGAGGCGACGGACGCCAACATCCTACTGCTGAACGAGCCGATCGAGGTCGAGGAGACCGACGTCGACACCGAGGTCTCCGTCACCGACCCCGACCAGCTCCAGAAGTTCCTCGACCGCGAGGAGAAACAGCTCAAGGACAAGGTCCAGCGCATCGTCGACACCGGCGCCGACGTCGTCTTCTGCCAGAAGGGCATCGACGACCTCGCCCAGCACTACCTCGCCAAGGAAGGCATCCTCGCTGTCCGCCGCGCCAAGAAGTCCGACCTCGAGTTCCTCTCGGAGGTCGTCAACGCGAACGTCGTCTCCGACCTCGAGAGCGTCACCGAGGACGATCTCGGCTTCGGCGACGTCACCCGCGACGACGATGACGAGCTGTTCTACGTCACCGGCGACGACGCACACGGCGTCACGCTCCTGCTTCGCGGCTCGACCGACCACGTCGTCGACGAACTCGAGCGCGGCGTCAACGACGCGCTCGACGTCGTCGCACAGACCGTCTCCGACGGCCGCGTGCTCGCCGGCGGCGGTGCAACCGAAGTCGAACTCGCCTCGCGACTGCGCGACTACGCTGACTCCGTCTCCGGCCGCGAACAGCTCGCCGTCGAGGCCTTCGCCGACTCGCTCGAGCTCGTTCCACGCGTGCTCGCCGAGAACGCGGGTCTCGACTCCATCGACACGCTCGTCGACCTGCGTGCGGCTCACGACGATGGCGACGTCACGGCCGGACTGAACGTCTTCTCGGGAGACGTCGAGGACACCTTCGAGGCAGGTGTCGTCGAACCGGCCCACGCCAAGGAGCAGGCCGTCACCTCCGCTTCCGAAGCAGCCAACCTCGTGCTCAAAATCGACGACATCATCTCCGCTGGTGACCTGTCGACCGACAAGGGCGGCGACGAGGAAGGCGCACCCGGCGGCGGCATGGGCGGCATGGGCGGCGGTATGGGCGGCATGATGTAGAACTAAATTTTGCTCTGCGGGCCGGCGAAGCCGGCCCTCGGCAAAATTTAGTGCAAAAGCACTCCTCGCTCCCGATGGTCGCTCGTCGGCCCGAGCGCTCCGCGCTCGGTGAACGGCGTCACTCGGGTTCTTCGAACCGCTCGCTTGCCGATAACAGGATAGGGTGTTTAGCCATCAGTCGTCTGCCTTACTTGCGGTACCGTAGTATGTGATTTTCGGGCGACTGTTCACCCACAGTTCACCTGCCACACAGTACTTTCTCTTGGCAACCCGGCGACCTATTGCGCTGGATCGTGTACGGGGCGTATGAGCTCACAAACGACTCTCGGCTGGTCGCTGTTCTCCTCCGGCGTCGTCACGTTGTTTCTGATCGTTCTCCCCGGCGATTCGCTGTGGTGGGGGCTGTTGCTCCTCGTGCTCGGGCTCGCGTTGCTGTACTATCGGTAGCCGATTCGGCGCACGCCTCGGACTCGAGGCTCGCCGATCACCTCCTCACTATCCGGAACCGAGACGAGTTTATATTTCGAACCGAAACACGTCCACCAGTGAGTTCCCACGACGACGAGACCCCATTCGACGTCTACCGCGAGGACGTCGACCGCCCGCTCTCGAGGCTCTTCCGCGAGTACGCACCCGGCCGATTAGGCTGGTTTTCGGCCGGCATGCTCGCGAACTTCGTCGCTCGAATGGCGAGTCTCGTGCCGCCGCTGTTGCTCGGTGTGGCGATCGACGCGATCTTCACGCAGGAGGCTGGTGCGTTCGAACTCCCGCTGGTGCCCAACGCGTGGCTGCCGACCGAACCGATGGCGCAGTTCTGGTTTACCATCACCGCGATCGCCGTCTCGTTTCTCGTCGTCGCCCTCTTTACCTGGATCTACGGCGTCACCGCCAACCTGTTCGCCCACGACGTGATGCACGCGGTGCGCGTCGACTGTTTCCAGAAGATGCAACGGCTGGACACGGCCTTCTTCGACGAGAAACAGACCGGCGAGGTCATGGCCGTTCTCAACAACGACACGCAGAACCTCGAGATGTTCCTCGACAACGCGCTGATGAACTCGGCGCGGCTGCTCGTGATGGTCGGGGGAATTACGGCCGTGCTCTTCTATCTCAACTGGCAACTGGCGTTCGTGACGCTCTTTGCCGTACCGGCGATGGTCCTCTTTACCCTCTGGTTCATGCGCGTCGTCGAACCGCGGTACGTCCGGCAGCGCTCGGCCGTCGGTCGGATGAACACCCGCCTCGAGAACGCCATCTCGGGTGTCGGGCTCACCAAGACGACCTCGAGCGAGTCCTACGAGACCGAACGCGTCCGCGATTCCTCGCGGAACCTCTTCGAGCGGACGATGGCCGTCCTGAAACTGAGCTACCTCTACCGGCCGGGGATGGAACTGCTCGCGGGTCTCGCCTTCGCTGCCACCTTCCTCGTCGGCGGACTCTGGCTCGCGACCGACACCGCCCCGGGGCCGCTCACCGGTACCCTCTCGGTCGGCGACTTCGTCGTCTTCCTGATGCTCACCCAGCGGATCGTCGACCCGCTCGCGGAGGTCTCGAACATCGTCGACCAGTACCAGAACGCCAAGGCCTCGAGCGAGCGCGTCTTCGGACTGATGGACATCCCCGTCCACGTCGACGATCCGAAGGATCCCGTCGACATCGTGCCGGTCGAGGGTCGCGTCACCTACGACGACGTAACGTTTAGCTACGACGACACCGCGGCCCGCCGAAACTCGGCGGCCACCGAGACGGCGTTCGAGGAGACCGTCCTCGAGAACATCTCCTTCGAGGCCGCCCCGGGCGAGACGGTCGCGTTCGTCGGACCGACCGGCGCCGGAAAATCGACGGTTCTCAAGTTACTGCTCCGACTGTACGACGCCCAGGAGGGAACGGTCCGAATCGACGGCCACGACGTCCGAGAGGTCGCGCTCGCGGATCTCCGATCGGCCGTCGGCTACGTTAGCCAGGACACGTTCCTCTTCGACGGCACTATCGCGGACAACATCCGCTACGGACACTTCGAGGCCGACGACGAAACGGTCCGCGAGGCCGCCGAAGCGGCCCAGGCTCACGAGTTCATCGTCGACTTGCCCGAGGGGTACGACACCCGCGTCGGCGAACGCGGCGTCAAGCTCTCGGGCGGCCAGCGCCAGCGGATCGCGCTCGCTCGAGCGGTGCTCGCGGACCCGGAGATCCTCATTCTGGACGAGGCGACCAGCGCCGTCGACACGAAGACGGAGCTCCAGATCCAGCGGTCGATCGATCGCCTCACCGAGGATCGCACGACGCTGACGATCGCCCACCGACTCTCGACGGTCAAAGACGCGGAGACGATCCTCGTCCTCGAGGACGGCGAAATCGTCGAGCGAGGCACGCACGAGGACCTCCTGGCGGCACAGGATCGGTACGCAACGCTGTGGGCGGCACAGGCCGGCGATCGAGAGACGGCGGCCGAGACGCTCATCGACGGCGACGACTGATCGTCGCCCTCGTCAGCTCGTCAGGTGTATCTTCTCACAGCGATCGTTATTGCCGGCACGACACCGCAGAAAACAGCCCGTTACCGGATGCGAACGCGCTCAGGTATCGTCGATGTCGAGTTCGAACTGCTCGTTCTCGGAGACGGCGTTCAGGACGACGCTCGTGTTCGAGGCCTTGATATCGGGGTCGGTGAGCAGCGCCTTGATCTGGTCGTTCATGCCGTCGGTGTCTTTGAACTTGCCGATGGCGATCACATCGTAGTCGCCGGTAACCTCGTAGACGCTGGTCATCTGGCGGTGATCTCGCAGGGTGTCGGTGACGTCGGGCAGCGCGTTTCCTTCGACCTGAAGCTGGATGACGGCCGTAACGTCGTAGCCGACCGCATCGTAGTCGACCCGCGGCGTGTAGCCTTCGATAACTCCCTCTTCCTCGAGATCAGAGAGGTGGTTCGAAACGGTAGTGACGGAGACGTCGAGCTCCTCGGCGAGACTTCGGAGACTCGCCCGGCCGTCGCCGAGAAGTGCATTCACTAGTTTTGCATCGAGATTTTCGTACGTCATCACATCCACCCTCTCACTGTAGCCTTTAGAACTTTACGAATATGCAGTTTCCTGCGAAGGAGAGAAGATTTGCTTGGAGCAGTAGGGTTTTAGTAGCAGAGTTACTTGGGTAGAACGACCAGAAGATGACAAGCGGAAACATCACTGAAACCGAACAGGCCGTATTAGACGAGATCGAAGCGGAAGGCGTCGACTTCCTCCGTCTCCAATTTACTGACATTCTCGGCACCGTGAAGAACGTCTCCGTCCCGGCACGCCAGGCAGAGAAGGCGTTTGCCGACGGCATCTACTTCGACGGCTCCTCGATCGAGGGCTTCGTTCGTATCCAGGAATCGGACATGCGTCTGGTTCCGGACCCCGATACGTTCGCCATCCTCCCATGGCGCCAGAAGGAAGAGAGCGCCGCGGCCCGAATGATCTGTGACGTGTACAACACGTCGACTGGCGAACCGTTCGAGGGCGACCCACGGCGCGTGCTCAAGAACGCGCTGGACCGCGCCGACGAGATGGGCTACGAGGTCAACGCCGCGCCGGAACCGGAGTTCTTCCTCTTCGAGGAGGA
Source organism: Natronorubrum amylolyticum (assembly GCF_052040145.1). Taxonomy (NCBI): domain Archaea; kingdom Methanobacteriati; phylum Methanobacteriota; class Halobacteria; order Halobacteriales; family Natrialbaceae; genus Natronorubrum; species Natronorubrum amylolyticum. The sequence continues at coordinate 342,850 of NZ_JBPPFW010000002.1, read as the reverse complement.
CGAGGACGGCCGCGCAACGACCAAAACCGGCGATCAGGGCGGCTATTTCGACCTCGCCCCGAAAGACCTCGCCAGCGACGTTCGCCGCGACATCATCTACGGCCTCGAGAGCATGGGCTTCGAGATCGAAGCCAGCCACCACGAGGTCGCGCAGGGACAACACGAGATCAACTTCGAGTACGACGACGCGCTGACGACGGCGGACAACGTCGGTACCTTCCGCACCGTCGTCCGTGCAATCGCCGCACAGCACGACCAGCACGCGACGTTCATGCCGAAGCCGATCCCGCGAATCAACGGCTCGGGAATGCACACACACCTCTCGCTGTTCACCGAGGACGGCGAGAACGCCTTCCACGACGAGGACGACGAGTTCAATCTCAGCGACACCGCTCACTCGTTCCTCGCCGGCGTCCTCGAGCACGCGCCCGCAATTACGGCTATCGCGAACCCCACGGTCAACAGCTACAAACGACTCGTCCCCGGCTACGAAGCCCCCGTCTACGTCGCCTGGTCCGACCGCAACCGCTCGGCCCTGATCCGCAAACCGGCGGCCCGCGTCCCGGCCGCTTCGCGTGTCGAACTGCGCTCGCCGGACCCATCGTGTAACCCCTACCTCGCAATCGCCGTCATGATCCACGCCGGTCTCGACGGCATCGAACAAGGTCTCGAAGCGCCCGACCCGGTTCGAGAGAACATCTACGAGTTCGACGAAGAGAAGCGTGAGGAGTACGGCATCGATACCCTCCCAGCGAACCTCGGCGAGGCAGTCGACGCACTCGAGGAAGACGAAGCGATCTACAACGCACTGGGCGAACACATCGCATCGAAGTTCGTCGAAGCCAAGCGTCAGGAGTTCGAAGAGTACCTCGTCGACGTCTCCGACTGGGAACTCGACCGCTACCTCGAGACGTTCTAAGCGTACGGCCGACGGCGTTCGACGCCGTTGTACACTCACTGGTGGTCTCTCTTTCCGCTTTTCCGTTCGGTGTTCTGGAGCAGCTGCGGTCGTCTCGATTGTCGTCTGATTCTATCGCTCGACTCTGTTGTACATCTCGTATCCGAACTCGAGATCATCGATCGACCGTCAACTGGTGAGCTCCGTCTGTATCCTCGAGACGGTAGTTCGGCTGGACAGCCGTGGCAGCCCGACGACGAGCAGGCCGCCCGCGAGACCGACGGCCAGCCAGACGAGAAGGCTCTCGACGACGAGCAACACGAGTGCAACGAGTGCGAGTGCGGCGATGCCGACCGTCGCGTGAATCCCGACCTGCAGCGTCAGCGGCCACGGCTCTCGCGACGGCGTCGCGTACTGCCAGGCGAGCAGACACCCGAGACAGCCGCCGAACAGCGCCATCGTATCCGGTCGGCCGCTGGTCCAGAAGGCCGCGAGCACCGCGGCGATCGTCACCGTCGCACTCGCTGCCGCGTGGTCGCCATGTCGGGCGCGCACTCGATGCCGAACTGTCAGCACGAACAGTAGGTAGCAGATGCCAGCGACCGTCCCGACGAGGACGTCGATCGGAAAGTGGACGCCGGCTCCGACTCGAGCGAATCCGACGAGGACGACCATCGCGGCGGCCCCGAAAAGTCGCTGTCGTTGCGTTCCGACGTCGGACTCGAGGGCGAACATCGTCCAGATAACCGTGGCAGCGACCGCATGGCCGCTCGGAAAACTCGTCGTGGAGACCTCGACGGCTGGGGCGTAGAGCAGTGCGATCACCGTCGGCAAGGATTCGGGGGCGATGGCGGGACCGACGTCCGGTCGCGGCGTCTCGAAGATTCCCTTCAGTCCGAGCATGACAGCGTAACCGCCGATGACGATTCCCAGCCACGAGGCGAACCGATGCCGATCCCGAAACCGACGTCCGGTCGCGGCGTCTCGAAGATTCCCTTCAGTCCGAGCATGACAGCGTAACCGCCGATGACGATTCCCAGCCACGAGGCGAACCGATGCCGATCCCGAAACCAGTAGGCCAGCACGACCGCCGGCGCGACGAACCAGGCGCTCCCGAGATGAGAGAGGAAGGCGAACAGAAACGCCGTCCACTCAGGGAACGTATCTCGAACGAATTCGACCTGCGCCGACTCGAACCACATCGGTACTGTCATTTCACAAACTGGATGTTATACGTGTCGATTTGTAATGTAGCCAACAAGTTCGACAGCGGAAAACGGGAGATCGCCGATCGACGGACAACGGTCAACGGTCGACGTGGCTTGATCTATCGAAGAAGGAACCGGTATCCGTCGATCTGGTCGCGTTAGGCTTCCGCCTGTTCGATCCACTCCTCGGCGTCGCTGGTCGAGACCTCGGCAGCCTCGGAAACGGATTCAGCGTCGGCGCGCACGAGGTCGTCGATCGTCGCGATACCGGCATCCGAGAGCTGTTCGCGGGTTTCGGCGTCGATACCTTCGATGGACTCGAGCGTGTGCGTCGCATCGGTGCCGATCTTCGTCTGGGACTCGACCTGCTGGCTCCGGAGCTGCTGGGTGACGTCCTCGGCCTGCTCCTCGAGTTGCTGCTGGAACTGCTCGACCTGTTCGGCCTGCCGCTCGAGCAGGTCCGCGACGTCGCCGGTCTGGCGCTCGAGCTGGTCCTCGAGTTCGTCCTGGAGCTGCTGGGTCTGCTCGAGTTGCTCGTGGAGCTGTCCCGAAAGTTCGCTTACGTTCTCGACGGTCTGGTCTTCGATCGAATGGGACATCTCGAGGAGCTGTTCGGTTTGTTCGTCGAGCGCCTCGACGAACTCGCTGGAGAGCTCAGTGGCGGAATCGACGTCACGTTCGAGTTCCTGCTCGATGGCGTCGTAGAACTCGGCGTGGGTCGTTTTCAGCTGTGCGAACGTCTCGTCGATGGTTCGGTGGGCGTCCGAGGGCTCGTCGCTGGGGAACAGTGCAGCCGTCGTGTTGACGTAGCCGTGGGTGGCCGCTTGAGCGAGCTCGAGCTGCTGGCGCTGGAGCGACTTCTGGCCCTTGAGGCCGGTGAGCGCCATTGTGTCGACGGTGCGTTGGGTTGCCAGTCCCTGCTTGAACAGCTGCTGGCTCTGTTTGACTGCGGTTCGCTGCACGTCGAACATCGCTCGAATCGGGGATTGTGATTGACTCATGTTCTCGAGTGGAGATGAGGTCCGATCGGGGATAAGTGGCGGGCTTGCATACCCTCGAATGTATCTGAATGGTATTAGATGGGTACCGGGCTGTCGTGGACTCCGCTCTCTGTTGACGCGAGTTACTTGATACTGACTGCCAGGACGACCCTAATCCGGTTTGTGAGCAGAATCGTGGATTGATCGCCTATCGCTGATAGCCGAACCGACGAGTTCGAAGGGTGCTGACCGACGATTGACGACGGCGCGCCGATGAGCCGAGAGGTGACAGTGGTCGATGACGCCCGAATCGAAAGCGAGGCGAGCGTCTGGCCAGGCATTGTCCTCCAGGGAGACATCGACTCCGTTCGCGTCGAACGGAATACCTAGAAGTGAACCACGATCCAGTCGCCTCGTGGACCAACCAGTCAACGGATGAAAAACCAGCGCGCTCGCTACTCGCCGACCGGAATGCGGGCGCTATCATTGGCGTCGATTCGGATCGGGTCATCTTGCCAGTCGATATCGAGCCGGCGACGTGAGAGGTACGGTGAGAGCGTCGACATCGAGACGAGCCCGCAGTAGGTCTCTCCTTCGACGACGGGCAGGTGTTTCACGCCGTCCGCTCGCATCGTTTCGGCGGCGGTCGTGATCGATTCGCTCGGTGAGATAGTGGTCACCGGTGCGGACATAACCGCCTCGACTGGGTGCGGCTCGAGCGTTTCGGCCACGAACGCGACGATATCCGATTCGGTGACGATGCCTGCGACGGCTTCGTCCTCGAGAACGATCAGTGCCGAGACGTCGGGATCACGCAATTGCTGTGCGGCCTCGCTCAGGGGCGTCTCCGGCCGGAGCGTTCGAGCGGAACGAGTCAGGACGCGTTCGACTAGTATTTCGATCATTGCTTGACTACTGGTACCGAATCACACTATATAGTCGCTGTGGATATATGCACCATATATCCTAATATGGGCCACAAACGGCCTATTAACTCATAGACTATATATCGAACGTCCAGTTATTGTACCGAGTATAACGTGCGTGCGTATCCTGAGGGACGTGCTGACGAACAGACTGGGAGTACTGCCATGCTGACCCGTGGGACCGTCGCGGACTGAAACTCGTGAGGTTGAGTTGGGGCCTCAGCTACCAGATCGGCCGCTGTACCGCCTCGCCGTCGAACGCAGCGACCCACCGCAGTCGGGACAGTTCGCGCGATAGGAAATCGGGTGGACTTCGGTTGAACAATCCCTGCACTCGTAGTGGTTTTTGTATCGTCTCATTCGCTATTCGCCAGAAAATACGACGCTGTAGTGTGTATTAAATATTTCTCTGGACAAAAGACGACCCTGGCGTTTCGGTAACCGATCGACGCACGATACGATGTGGGGTTGTACGTCACCGAACGGCGCCGGACTCGAGTAGCGCTTCGATTTTCTCCTCGTCGTACCCCGCCTCGGCGAGATACTCGCGAGTATGTTCACCCTGCCTCGGAACGGTCTCGTCGGTTGCTCCGGAGCTAGTGGCGTGGCGTGCGGGGTAGCCGATCCGGGGCGGCGCGCCGTCCGACCGCTCCAGAAGCCCCCGATTCTGAAACTGGGGATGATCGACCATCTCGGCGGGCGAGTAAACGCCCGCGAACGCCGCGTCGACGTCCTCGAGCCGGGTCTCCCACTCGTCTCGCGTGCGTTCGCGAAAGAGGTCGCGGAGTTCGTCCTCGAGCGCGGCCAGCACGTCCGGATCCTCGGATCCGTGTTCGTCGACGAGATCGGTCCGGTCGACGGCGTCGCAGAAGGCGTTCCAGAACTGCGGCTCGAGGGCGGCCAGCGTCACCCATTTCCCGTCTGCGGTCTCGTAGCTATCGTACCACGGGACGCCGCCAGTCAGCGACGTCTCGCCGGGTCGCGGCTCGGCGGGGTCACCCGTGAGAGCCTGGTAGGCGACCGGTTGGGCAAGCGACGCCACGACGTCGGCCATCGCGATGTCGATGTGCTCACCGTCGCTGTTTCCGAGTTCGCGGGCGAGCACCGCCTCGACGACGGCGAACGCGGTGAACAGACCGCCGGCCATGTCGCCGATGGGGTAGCCGGGCATCTGCGGTTTTTCGTCCGGCGACTCTCGAGTCATGTCGAGTAAGCCGGCCAGCGCGACGTAGTTGAGGTCGTGGCCGGCGCGGTCCGCCCAGGGACCCTCCTGTCCGTACCCCGTGAGCGAGCAGTAGATCAGTTCGTCGTTGTACTCGGTGAGCGTCTCGTAGTCGACCCCCAGTCGGTCGACGACGCCGGGGCGAAAGCCCTCGAGGACGACGTCGGCGTCCTCGACGAGCCGGTAGAACGCGTTTCGGCCGTCCTCGCTTTTCAGGTCGATCGCGACGCTACGCTTGCCCCGGTTGACCATATCGAAGATCGCGCCGAAGCCGCGAGCCGTCTCCGGACCCATGAATCGGGCGTAGTCGCCCGCGCCAGTATCCTCTATCTTCACGACTTCGGCACCCGAGTCGGCCAGGAGCTGCGTCGCGTACGGACCGGGCAACAGCCGCGAGAGATCGAGCACGCGAACGCCGTCGAGTCTCATAGCCGAGTTCTCGATGTACCGATACTTTACCGTATGGGCTGGGTTCGGTCACCGACTGGCGGTGTGCGTGTCGCTCTCTCCCAAAGAATTACCTCCGTCGGCGGAATACGCAGCGATCTATGGACTTCGGACTGCAGGAGAAAACCGCCGTCGTCACCGGCGGCGCCGGACGGATCGGGAGCGCCGACTGCCGACTGCTCGCGAACGAAGGGGCGGACGTCGTCGTCCTCGACGTCGACGCCGACGGTGCGAGCGAGGTCGCCGCCGAGATCGACGAGACGGCCGATGCAGGCGAGGCGATGGCCCTCGAGTGCGATCTGACCGATACGGACGACGTCCGGGACTCAATGGCCGAGGTGCGCGACGAGTTCGGCGGAGTCGACGTGCTGGTCAACAACGCCGCGATGGTCGATGCCCGCTCGCGCGTCGGCGACTACGACGACGACATCTGGAACCGCGACGTCGAGATTAACCTGACCGGCACGTACAATATCAGCAAGGAAGTCTTCCCGGAGATGTGCGAACGCGGCTGGGGCCGCGTCGTCAACATGTCCTCGATGGCCGGCTGGTACGGCGGCTTCGGACAACTCTCCTACTCGGCGACGAAGGCCGCGATGATCGGGCTGGGGCGGACGATGGCGCTCGAGGGCGCCCAGTCGGGCGTCACGTCGAACGTCATCGCGCCGAACATCGTTGTCGGCGCGTGGGCCGATATGGATCCCGACGAACTCCGCGAGAACGTCGACGAGTACTACGCGCGAATCGCTGAAGCAACCCCGATGCGCCACCTCGGGACCGAGGAGGACGTCGCCAACATGGTCACCTATCTCTGCTCGGAGCAGGCGTCCTACGTGACCGGGCAGGTGATCGGCGTCACGGGCGGTGTCGATCTCTTTAGCTTCTGAGCGGAGTATCTGAACCGGACTCCCCACCTCGGGGAGAGCGAAACTGTTTCATCGTTGTGAAAAGTGTCCGTTGACGATGAACGAGGTTCTGTCCAGGCTCAAACGCCCGTTGCTTTATGTAATGGGGCCGGCGTACATCGTCGCGGGCATTTTGCACTTCGTCGTGCCGGAGTTGTATGTCCAGATTGTCCCTCCGCTCGTTCCGGCAGCACTCGCGCTCGTCTATCTGACGGGACTCGCCGAAATAGCCGTCGGCATCGGGCTATTGATTCCTCAAACCCGGCAGTACGCAGCGTGGGCGACGGTTGCGCTACTCATTGCAATCTTTCCGGCAAACGTCTACATGGCGACCCACGGGGTCGTCATCGAGGGGATGCCAGGCGGTGGCGACCCCTCCAGCTTTGTCCGGTGGGGACGACTCCCGCTTCAAGGCGTGTTGATCCTCTGGGCACTCTGGTATACCCGACCACTGACTGGAACAAATTCCCGTTAACACTGCCGAACAGAGTTCCCGGTATTGGAGCGTTGCCACACTGATCTCCCGTTCCGTTTGAACAACCGCCGGTTTCGACTCGTCAGTACGAACGCAATGAACGCCCACGAGACTCCTACAACCGCCGACCAGCCGATCAGTCCATGACTCCCATCGACTTCGCGATCGTGTTGAGCTGAATCTCGTCGGTTCCTTCGACGATCCGCAGGATCCGCGCCTGGTGGAGCAGATCCATGTAGGGGTTCTCCTCGGCCAACCCGTTTGCGCCGTTTACCTGCACCGCGGCGTCGGCGATCTCCCACATGACGTTCGTCGCGAACCACTTCAGCACGGAGGAGTCCATCACCGTCCGCTCGTCCTGGGCCATCTTCCAGGCCAGTTTCAGCCCCGCCGCGTCCGCGGCGTACGTCTTCGCCTTCCCGCGCGCGAGTTTCGCCGAGACCTGCTGGAAATCCCCGATCGACCGACCGAACGCCTCGCGCTCGGTGACGTACTCGGTGGCCTCCTCGAGCAGAAACTCGCTGTAGCCGACGGCCTCAGCGCCCAACTCGAGCCGTCCAAGCGAGAGAAAGTCCATCGCGGCGTAAAACGCGCCGTCGACCTCACCGAGCACACGACTTTCAGGAATCCGCACGTCGTCCAGTACGATCTCGGCCTGCGAGCCGACGGAGCCGACGGCGTTGTTGAACGAGCCGAGTTCGTACTCGTCGCGTTCCACGATGAAACAGGTGATCCCGCCGTAGCGACCCACCTCCTCCTGCGGTGTGGTTCGCGCGAAGAGTTGGACGAAGTCCGCGTACGGGGCGTTGGTGATCCACTGTTTTTGACCGTTCAACACCCACTCGTCTCCGTCTTTTCGGGCCCTCGTTTCCATGTTCGGCGAGTCCGATCCCGCGCCGGGTTCGGTCTGGGCGAACGCGGTCGACTGCTCCGCCCGGACGGTGGGCTCGAGGTATCGCTCCACTTGCTCGCCCTCGGCCTGCAACAGGAGGGGTTTCGGCCCCTCTGGCCCGGCGAGGACGTAACGAACTATCCCCGGGCCGTGGGAGGCGAGGTGCTTTTTCGCCCGGTACCAGGTGACCGGCGAGACGTCCTCGCCGCCGACGTCCTCGGGCAGGTTCATCACGTAGAACCCGGCCCCCGCGGAGCGACGGCGGATCTCGTCGCGGGCCTCGAGCAACTCGTCGGTCCACCGACCGTCCTCGCGATGGCCCTTTCGCGGGTTCGTATAGACGTCCCCCAACTCGTCGACGATCGGCTCGACTTCCTGAGCGACGAACTCGTCGAGGCTGTCGAGGATCAGTCCCGTCTCGTCGTCGACGGCGAAGCTCACACCACTACTGCCGTTCGTTGACATACCACAACGACCGCGCGATCGGACTTAATGTTCAGCCTCTTCCCCGTCGTCTGCCTCGAGCACGATATCGAACCGATCCCGCAGCCGTTTCTTGTCGAACTTACCCGTCGAAGTCTTCGGAATCTCCTCGATCAACTCGTAGGCGTCGGGGAGCCACCAGTCCGGGAAGGTTTCCGCGAGGTGGCCCTCGAGGTCGTCCGCGGCGAGGTCGGTCCCCGACGTCGGAACGACGATGGCGAGGGGCCGTTCCTGCCAGCGTTCGTGCTCGACCGCGACGACCGTCGCCTCCGCGACGCCCTCGTGGGCCATCAGTTCGTTCTCGAGTTGCACCGAGGAGATCCACTCGCCGCCGGACTTGATCATATCTTTGTCCCGATCCATCACGTCGACGTAGCCCAGCTCGTTCCGCACGGCGACGTCTCCCGTCCGAAGATAGCCGTCCGCCGTAAACGCGTGCTCGTTCTCCTCGGGACGGTTGTGGTAGTGGTCGGTCACCCAGGGGCTGCGAACCTCGAGTTCGCCCATCGTCTCGCCGTCCCGCGGGACCTCCTCGCCGTCGTCACCGATCACGCGGACCTGCATTCCCGGCACCGGGAATCCGGCCATCGCGCGGTACTCGTACTGCTCGTCGGCCGGCAGCTCCGCGACCTCCTTTCGGAGGGTGCTCAGCGTGCCCAGCGGCGACGTCTCGGTCATCCCCCAGCCCTGGAGGATCGGCGCGTCGTACTCCTCGTCGTACCGGCGGATGAGCGACTCCGGGGGTGCGGAGCCGCCGACCGTCAGCCGGTCGATGTTCGAGATGTCGACCTCCGGGTTGTCGTCCAGGTACTCGGCCATCTCGAGCCAGATCGTCGGGACGGCGGCCGAGAACGTCACCGCTTCCTCGTCGATCAGGTGGGCGATCGACTCGGGATCGGTGTGGACCGAGGGGAATACCTGCTTCGCGCCGACGAACGTCGCTCCGTAGGGGATTCCCCAGCCGTTGGCGTGGAACATCGGGACGACCGGGAGCACGGTGTCGCGCTCGCCGATTGCGTTGGCGTCGACGTGGCCGCCCATGACGCTGTGGAGGTACATCGCTCGATGGGTGTAGGGAACGCCCTTCGGAAGTCCCGTCGTCCCCGACGTGTGGCACATGCCGTACTCCGCGTCCTCGTCGATGTCGGGCCACTCGTACTCGGTGGGGTGGTCCGCGAGCAGCGACTCGTAGTCGGTTACCGGCTCGAGGTCGGTCTCCGGAATCTGCTCCTCGGTCCCGAGGACGACGTACTGCTCGACGCTCTCGAACTCGTCGGCGTTCGCCTCGACCTTCTCGACGAATGCCGGATCGACGAAGAGTACCTCGTCCTCGGCGTCGTCGATGGTGTGGACGAAGTGGTGGTCGGGCAGCCGCATGTTGCACATGTGGATCGAGCGCCCGGTGCAGGCCGGCCCGAAGTAGAGTTCGAAGTGCCGGTAGTGGTTCGTCGCGACCACGCCGACCCGAGCGCCCTCCTCGAGTCCCAGTTCGTCGAGCGCGTGGGCAAGCTGGCAGATCCGCTCGTAGGCGTCGGCGTACGTGTACCGGTGCGTACTCCCGTCGGGGAGCTTCGTCACCAGCTCTCGGTCGGGGAACAGGTCGACCGCGCGCTCGAGAAGCCTGTCAAGTGTTAACTGGACACCCATCATGGCTGGGGCAAATATTACGATCAGACAGTTAACTGTTCGGCTGATCGTATCCCAGTATACTCACTGAGCCGCTTCCTACCCGGTATCGAAGCACCTCCCCGACCGTCAGTCGTCGCCCTCGAGTCGCACTAACTCGTCGACGTCGGGAATGTCGGCCGCGGCGTCGGTGATCTGGCGCATCCGGTCGGTGTGTTTGTCGACGGCGTAGGCCGCAAGCTCTCCGTCCTGCAGACCGACGCGTTCCTCGCCGGGGTCGGGCTGGAATCGGTCGTCCTCGGTAATTCCCTGCACGAGCGGGAGCAGTTCGTTGACCGTCCCCTCGATCAGTTCGGGGTCGACGCCCTCCTCCCGAATGAGCGTCTTGAGTTGATTCATGCCGAAGCCGACGTGGCGTCCCTCGTCGCTTCTGATCTTCGTAAAGCCCTCGACCAGTCCCGGCAGGTACGGCAGTTCCTCGAACTCGCCGCCGTAGGACGTCTGCATCCCGTAGTAGCCCGTCTGGGCGAGGATCCCCTCGACGGTGAGGTGGTAGTGGCAGTACGCCTTCGCGCGGTTTTCCGGGGTGTCGTCCTCGAGCAGCCGATCCTGTGCCTTCTTGTTCCGGTCGAACAGCTCGATGTAGGGGTCGTTGAACCACTTCTCGTCGCGGGGGTTCGACCGCTCCCAGCCGAGTTCGTCCTCGACCGCCCAGATCACCTCGCGCCAGTAGCGGTCGAAGAAGTCGGCGTGTTTGGCCTCCTCGTAGAGCTGGGTCGTCAAGAACAGCTGGTCGTCGATGTCCTCGAGCACTGTCGCCAGCGGGGCGAGATCCTCGGTGACAGCGTCTTCCCCCGCCCCGAACTTGGCGATACCGTTCAGCGTTCGATCCCACGCCCGGGCGTCGTAGTCTTCGGCTCCCTGAATGTACTCGAGGAGATTTTTCACATCTTGTTCGAGGTCGATCTCGCCGGGATCCCAGTGCCGTTCGACGGCGTTCCGGTAGTATCGGTTCGATCGTGATTCCCGATCCATCAGCTCGGACGGCGTGTAGTCCGTTGCCATGGCCCAAACTAGTCGGCGCGGCTACTAAAACTGCTCTTCATCAAACGGTGAAAGAACCGGTCGTCGGTATCCCGCACTGGCGTCGTCCTCGGCCGGAACGGCACCCCTCGAATTACGCTCGTTGCGGTGCCGAGCCAATCTCGAAGATTTCCGCGTAGAGGCTCTCGGCCAGCGCGTCGATGTTCGCCTCCGCCTCGCTTGCGGCCATCGTGTCGCCGACGCCCTGCCACTCGACGGACAGCTGGGCCACCGGGACCAGTGCGATCCCGCCGACGGTGATCTCGCCGTCGGGGGTGTGAACCGTCCACTCCGTTCGCATGCCGTCCGACGAGCGGGTGACGTCGTCGATTCGGCCGCCGGCCGCGGCCCACCGTTCGACGAGCCCGTCGGTGATCCGGCGCAGCTTTCGCTCGCCGAGGACGTGGACGGCGACGCCGGCTCCCACGAGCGCGACGAACGCGACGAGCGCTACCGGCAGCCCGCCGTAGGGAACGTTCACCGACGCCGCGAGTCCTGCGGTGGCGACGACGAGTCCGAGAACTCGCGCGTCGACTGCGCTGGGGATCGTGCCGCTCCAGTCGGCTGTCCGGCTCTGGCTCTGAGTCGGCTGCTCGAGTTGCATCGTACCTACGACTGTCGAGGACGTCCGGGTAGCCGTTGGCCTGTTCCAGTGCTCGCTTTATACGCGAACTGTCAGATTCATTCGTAATCGAGTAATTCTCCGTCGCCGTGACGTTCACGCAACGATTCGAGGTCGGCTCGCTGTTCTTCAAGCCGCGGCGTTGGTTCCGCATACACGTGCTCGAATATCTCGCGAGGATCGATGTCCGAATCGGCATCCTCGGCGCGGTCGATCAGGCTCTCGAGGGTCGCGTCGATCTCCGACTCGATCGACTCGATTCGCTCGTCGTCGAGCAGGTCGCGGCTGCGGAGGTAGGCGTCGAATCGATCGATCGGGTCCCGGTCGCGCCAGCGTTCGACCTCCTCGTCGTCCCGGTAGACCGACGGATCGTCGGCCGTCGTGTGCGCGCCGTAGCGATACTGGACGGCCTCGATTAGGGTCGGCCGTCCCCGGTCGCCGTCGTTTTCGAGCGCCTTCTCCCGCGCGGCTTTCGTGACGACGTAGCTCGCCAGCGGATCCATCCCGTCGACCTGCACCCCTGCGAAGCCGTAGGCGTCGGCCTTCTGCGCCAGGGTGGCGCTGGCCGTCTGGCGCTCTCGCGGGACCGAAATCGCCCACTGATTGTTGTTACAGAAGAAGACCGTCGGCGTCTCGAAGACGCCGGCGAAGTTCATCGCCTCGTGGAAGTCGCCTTCCGACGTCGATCCGTCGCCGAAGTGGACGAGGCTCACGCGGTCGTCGTCGTTCAGTTTCGCGGCCCACGACCAGCCGACCGCCTGGGGGAGGTGGGCGCCGATCGAGATGTTCAGCGGGAAGACGTTGATCTCGTCGATCGCCGCGTTGCCGTCCTCGTGGCCCATCCAGTACAGCAGGTACTCCCAGGGTAGCTCCCGGGAGACGAGCGCGCCGTGTTCCCGATACTGGTAGGAGATCATATCGTCGGCCGCGAGCGCGTAGGTCGACCCGATCTGTGAGCCCTCCTGGCCGGCCAGCGAGGAGTACGTTCCCATTCGCCCCTGTCGTTGGAGGCTGATCATCCGCTCGTCGAACCGCCGGGAAAAGCGCATATCGCGGTACATTCCGAGCAGCGTCTCGTCCTCGAGATCCGGCTCGAGGTCCGGTGCGACGACCGTGCCGTCGCTGTCGAGCACCCGAATCCGATCGTCCGGCGCTCGCTCGAGAACGGCGTGCTCGAGGGCGTCTTCTGACATGCCTGCACCGTGGGGTTCGGACTACATAACGGTACTCGTGCCGGAACTGCAGTCGGAGACCGATGGAGACGGTCACTGACGGGAGCGTGGCGAAAAACGCTATGTGCTGGCCCCGGTACGCCCACGTATGACCTGGACGGTGATGCCGACGTTCGAGGACTACACGCAGGCACGAGCGCGGTTCGAGTGGGACCTCCCCGACGCGTTCAACCCGGCTGTCGACTTCCTCCGGAAACACGACGACACGAGTCGGACGGCACTCCGATACGAGGATCCCGAAACCGGTCTCGAGACTTACTCCTTCGACGACCTCGACGATCGCTCCGATCGGCTCGCGGCGGCGCTCGCCGACCTCAGTGTCGAGGCAGGCGACCGCGTTGGCGTCATCGTTCCACAGAAACCCCAAAACCCGATTACTCATCTGGCGAACTGGAAGCTGGGTGCCGTCTCCGTCCCGCTAACCGTGCTCTTCGGACGCGACGCGCTGCAGTATCGCCTCGCTGACAGCGAGGCCACCGCCGTCGTCGTCGATCCGAGCGTCCGCGAGACCGTTGAGGAGATTCGCGGCGAGTGTCCCGACCTCGAGCACGTGATCGAACTCGGGACCGACGACTTGGTTTCGGGGAACGCCCACGCCTTCGACGACCTGCTTGAGGCTCACGATCCTGGGCTCGAGGTATACGACGCTACTCCGGCGACGCCGTCTGCGATCATGTACACGAGCGGGTCGACGGGGCCGCCGAAAGGTGTCCGCCACAGCCACGCCCTCTGGCTCGGCCGGGCCGCGGCCGCGTACAACTACTTCGATCAGGGGCTCGAGGCCGGCGAAACGACGCTCTGGACGCCCGCCGACTGGGCCTGGGGCGCCGCGCTGGGCGGCACGCTCTTTGCGGCGTGGCACCACGGCTGTACGATCGTCGGCTGGCCCCGCGACGGGTTCGATCCCGAAGCGGCCTACGACCTCATGGCGCGCCACGACGTGGACAAGGCGTTCATGCCGCCGACCGCGCTCCGAATGCTGATGTCGGTCGACGATCCTGAGGATCAATTCGATCTTTCGCTCGAGACGTTTGCCTCGGCGGGCGAACCCCTGACCTCGGAGGTCGTCGACTGGGTCGGGGAGACGTTCGCGAACGTTTCGATCAACGACTTCTACGGCCAGACCGAACTCAACCTCGTCGTCGGCAACTCGGACACCTGGTTCGATACCCGTCCGGGAAGCATGGGGAAGCCGTTTCCCGGCTACGAGGTTCGCGTGCTCGACCCGGACAGCGACGAAGAACTCGAGACCGGCGAGGTGGGCGAACTCGCGGTGAAGCCGGGCGACCGACGTGTCTTCTTCGACGAGTACTGGAAGCTGCCCGAAAAGACGGCGGCGAAGCGGACCGATTCGGGGTGGTTCCGCACCGGCGACCTCGTCAGACGCGACGAGGAGGGCTATCTCTGGTTCGTCTCCCGCACCGACGATGTGATCCTCACGAGCGGCTACCGCGTCGGCCCGATGGAAGTCGAGGAAGCCATCCTTCACCACCCCGACACCGAACAGGCGGGCGTCGTCGGCATCCCGGACGAAACCCGCGGCGAGGCGATCAAAGCCTACGTCCAGCCCGCGACTGCCGACTACGACCCGTCCCAACTGCGCGAGGAGATTCGCGACCTCGTTCGAGAGCGCCTCGCGCAGTACGAGTACCCACAACACATCGAGTTCGTCGAGGAACTTCCGACGACGACTACCGGAAAGATCCAGCGTCGGTCGCTCCGAAATCGCGAGAACCCCTCGGACGGAACCGACGACTGAGACGGTTTGCTGTCGGTTTGCCGACTCGAGTCTCCTCGCTGAGCGTCTCAACGATGGCTGATTCCAGCGAATCGACAGTCAAAGTCGGTTTTATGGGTCCACTGTGTGAACGTCATCCTATGCACCGCGTGCTACTCCCCGTCGACGCGAACGAGAGTCGGGCGATCAAACAGGCGACGTACGTCGCCTCGCTGCCGAACGCAGCGCAATCGGTCGAAGCGCACATCCTGTTCATCTTCGACGAGGAGAGCGCGGACCTGCCGAAGGAGTTCGAGCAGTACAAGTCGGCCTCGAGAATCGGCTCCGTCCGCCGGGCGACGGAGCGACTCGAGGAGGCCTCGGTAGATGTCACCGTCCTCGAAAAAAGCGGCGGTGCCGAGGGCGGCGACATCCTCGAGACGGCCCAGGAGTACGACGTCGACTCGATCGTCCTCGGCGGCCGGAAACGCTCGCCGGTCGGCAAGGCGGTGTTCGGCAGCGTCACGCAGTCGGTCATCCTCGAGACCGATCGGCCGGTCGTCGTAACGGGCGGCGGGGAGGACTGAGTCGGTTCGCCGCGGCCGTTTTTTCGATCGATTTTACGGATTCGACGAGCGAACGCACTGGAAGGACACACCGCATCAGGCGGTGTCACTGCCTGTGCTTCGCGAAGAACCTCGTCAACCGACCACCATCCGGTGAAACTTCCCCACGTACCCGTGTCCAGTCGATCCAGAGTTTGTACCCGACGAGCAGGCATCCGATGACAACGAGCGGGTCAACAGAAGGTTCTGCAGCCAATTCCGCCGCGAGCAGGTACAGTACGACGACTGTCGAAGTCGAGACGATCACCGCTGGAAACAGGAGTACGGCGTACAGGATGTAGAATCGGTGAAGGAAGTAGCCGATCACCATCGCCGACTCGTCTTCGTATTTGTCCGGCCGGAAGTACAGCAACTGGACGATCGTAAGATGTGCAAGCAATATTGCCGCCATCACCAGGAGTCCGGCCGGTGTCAACAGCTCTTCGATTCCACCGAGAAACACCATCGGGTCGATTGCTTCGAAACGCACCCCCTCGGTCGTGGTGTCTCGGATGAGAAAGGAGCCAATAATGGGCGTAAACACGACAAGCAAGAATAGCGCCGGAACGAGCGCTCTGAGATTCCAGAGGTAGCCAGCCGGTAGCGAACCCGGGAGTGGAATCGTTCGTTGCCCGGGGTCCCACGGTTCTTCTGGGAGTCCGTCGCCGTAGTCCCAGCGGCGTTTTTGTTGTGCGGCCAGTGCACAGCAGCCGTACGCCACGAACAGCGCAACCGCGTCGAAACAGTACAACAGCACGACTGCCCGGCTGCTCCAGCCGAAGACGAGAAATCCGATCAACGGGAACGCGTTGATTATAAAGAGGAGTATAATAGATACTGTTCGATTCGTATCTGTGTCAGGCATAATTGACAATTTGGGATAATAAAATGGACTAATTAATATTATTTAAAGTTACTCTCTTCGGCTATGGTGTTAGTCCAGAGATGTCAATGCTTCCTCCAAGCGATTGGCAGTATATGCAACTGATCCAAGGACATGGGTCTGCACAGGCCTCAAAACTGCCACCTTCTCACTCCAGCAAAAACACGGCGAGGTTGTTCGAGCGAGAATATGGTTCGGTCAGTTACGCAAAGTTGTGCTCACGTTGCAGTCAGAAACACCGAACTAGCTATCGATGTCGATAACGGGTGATTTTAGGCGTCTACACAAGGCGATATATTGTCGTTTAGGATATCGGTTTCCAATTCAGAGTTCCAGTGATTAATTTAGTCCTTCAAATAATCATCTGTGATCTAGTGTTTGTAGGAACCTATCTTCCGAACCTCTGGCCGTACCGTCTACCGATTTACTATCGCACTCAGTAGTTTATCGCCCGCGTTCTCCTGTCGTTCGAGGTCCAAGTAACGAGGCTGTGACGACGCCTTGAGTCGGATCACGGGAGAACCGTCGTCTCTCCTGCCCGTTTGCTGACGCTTATCCGTCCGACGGTCGATGTGGACGCATGGCACTCGAGAAACCGGATCTCTCCGGCCAGACGGCGTTTATCACGGGAACGACCCGTGGCATCGGCAAGTCGATCGCACTCGCCCTCGCGGAACAGGGCTGCAACATCGTCTCGACGGGCAAGACGAGCGAGGAAGACGACGACTACGAGGACCGCGACCTCGAGGGGTCGATCGAGCAGACCGCCCGCGAGGCAGAAGAACGGGGCGTCGACGCCCTGCCGATCAAGCTCGACGTCCGGGACGAGGCAGCGGTCGAAGCGGCGGCCGAACGTGCGATCGACGAGTTCGGCGAGGTCAACATCGTCATCAACAACGCGAGCGCGATCCAGTTGGCGGCCGTCGAGGACCTCCCGCCCAAGCGGTTCGACCTCCTGACTGACGTCAACGTCCGGGGGACGTATCTCACCTCGAGGGTCTTCGCGGACCATCTCCGCGAGGTGGATAACGCCTGGCTGCTCACGAACTCGCCGCCGGTCGGCATCGACCGCTCCCCGGGATCGGGTCCGTACGCGTGGTCGAAACTCGGGATGTCGTTCGTCACGCTCACGCTGGCGAGCGAACTCGGCGGCGACGACGTCGGCTGTAACACCTTCTGGCCCGTGACGGCGATCGATACCCGCGCGACGCGGTACTTCGGGATGGGGACCGAAGACGACTGGCGAACCCCCGAGATCGTCAGCGACACGGTGCTCGAGATTCTCGGTCGCGATCCGGCCGAGTTCACCGGAAACGCCGTTTACGACGAGGAACTGCTTCGGGAAGCAGGTGTGGACGATTTCTCGCAGTACAACCTGACCGAGGGCGATCCGGCGCCCGGGTCGGCGCAGCTGTTCGATCCGGAGTACTCTCGGCCGGAGTAACAGTTGGCTGCGGTCACAGTCGGTGAACCGTCTCGAGTCAGCTACGACAGGAGTTCGGGCGCGTCGGTCGACGCAACCTCGGCCTCGAGCGCGACCGGAACCGAATCGAGGACGATCGACGGCGCCGCGTCGGACGGTTCGCCGGCAGTCGCACCACTGCTGCCGGTTTCTTCGACGACGTACCGCTGACCCAGCATCGGATCGAGTAAGCTGTCGACCTCGCCGCGGTCGTCCCGGAGGATCGGCGCGTCGGGGTCCGGATCGCCCAGGTGGTTGTCGATCTGGTCTGCGAGATCGACGCTCAACTCGCGTTCGTCGTTTCGCTCGAGGAGATCGGCCTCGGAGAACCCGGTCTCCTCGTTCGTCGCCACGATCTGGATGTTCTGGATGGCACTCGAGTCCGACGTGCGGTAGGCGTACGTGTCGCCGAAGGCCTCGTCCATGGTCCCCTGCTGGGCGTGATAGAACTCGGCGGCCGGCCCGTTCGGTGCGGCGATGACGTTGGCGTGGAAGATGCCGTCGTCGGTCAACCGATCGCTCACGAGGTCCATGAACTCTACGGTGGTCAGGTGGAACGGGACCTGATCCTGTTTGTAGGCGTCGAGGACGATCAGGTCGTACGTTTCGTCGCTGCTCTGGAGGAACTGCCGACCGTCGTAGACGTGTGAGGTCATGTTCTCGTCGTGCTCGAGGCCGAAGTAGTCCTCCGCGGCTCCGGTGACCTCGGGATCGATCTCGACCACGTCGATGTCGACGTCGTACTGTTCCTCGAAGTCCTGCGGGCCGGTGTAGCCCCCGCCCCCGATGAACAGGACGTTATCGACGTCTTCGACGTCGTCCGTCATGAGCATCGGCAGGTGAAAGTAGGTCGTGTACTCGAAGACGTGTCGGTCGGGATCCTCGAGGTCCACCGCGCTGTGTCGCGCGCCGTCTAAGTACATCGTTCGTTCGTCGCCGTCGTCGACGATCTCGAGTTCCTGATGGGCCGTTTGGGTCTGGTAGACGACGTCGCCGCGGTGATCGATGGCGACCGGCCCGGCGCCGGTCGCGGCGACCAGCAGGAGGAGGACGACGACGCTCGTGAGGACGGGTTTCCGCGGGAGCGTGGGGAGGTTGAGTACGAACGCCGTGCCGACGAGGATGAGTCCGAACAGGAGGCCGATGCCGTCGATACTCAGCCCCGGAATGAGGACGAACGTGGTCGCTCCAGAGCCGAGGATGCTGCCGATCGTCCCCAGCGCGTAGACGTGTCCAGACGCCTCGCCGGTTCCCTGCTTCTGTGAGAGTTCCGCGGCGTATGGGCTGATGAAGCCGAGCAGGTACGTCGGCGGGCCGAAGAGGATGATCGCCGCCGGGAGCGCGGCGTACCGCGGCGGCAGCGCGAGCGTCGCCGTATACCGCAGGAGGAAGTCGCTCGCGTAGATCACGACCGCGACGTACACCGCCGTCCCGAGCAACAGCCACGACATCTCCCGGTTCGTCGCGGTGCTGGCTCGTTTTCCGCCCTGCCAGTAGCCGATGCTCAACGCGGCGAGGACGACCGTCAGGATCCCGCCGACGGTGTAGATGTGGCTCCCGAACTGCGGGGCGATGAGTCGGACGGCCAAAATCTCGAGACCCATGCTGGTGACCCCCGAGACGAAAACGGCGAGTTCGGGTTTCGTGGGTCGATAGTTCGCGGCGGTCCGCACGTCCATTACCCGATTGGAATGGGTCCCGCCGTGAGTACTTGTCGTCTCGGTAGCGGTCCGGGACGCTTTACGGGGTCCATTACGGCCGCGTGATAACGTGCGTGAGCACGAACACTGCAACCGCGACGACTGCGACGGTCACGACGCCGAACTCGAGGGCCCCAACGAGGTCCGCACCCCAGACGAACATGGCGGCGAACAGCGTCGACAGCACCGCGTTCAGCAGGACCAGTACGCGCGGGTCACCCTCCGAGGACTCGAGTCCCTCCTTCAACCCGTCCGGTTCGGCGTCAGCGTCTGTCATGGCTGAATACGCGAACGTCGCCCACTTATCCGTTTCCCTGTCGGAACCCACTCGCGCAGTCGGCGATACGGGCATTTATATCGATTCCCACGAAGGTGGCCGGTATGCGCGAGGTGACGGTCTCTCGAGTCGTCAACGCGTCGCCGGTCGTCGTGGCCCGGTGGCTCGATCCGCCGACGATCGTCGAGGCGGAGGGGAGTTTCACCGTCGAGACGATCGACGAGCACGGGGACGCGACGGTCGTCGTCGCCAGCGGCCCCGGCATGCAACTGCCGCTGCGGTTCGAGGAACGCGACGAATCGATCTACTACACCCAGGAAGGTGAGGAGGGCCCGTTCTCCCACATGGAGACGTGGATCGACCTCGAGGACGTGCCCGACGGAACGCGGGTCACGATCCGGTCGACGGTCTCGCTCGCCGCACCGCTGCCGTTCGGCGATCGGCTGGCTGCTTGGAAACGAACGGGCGAACTCAAACGGGCGCTCGACGCGCTCGTCGAGGAGTTCGGAGAGAGTGGATGAATCGCGGAGACCGGACGTAGTCAGGGCGTTCGGACCACCACGTCTTCGTCGTCGTTGCTCGGGAACGGGTTCTCGAGATCGTTCTCTTCACCCCACTCCTCGTCCGTGACCAGACAGTCCTCGAGCGTCGCCCCGATCCGTTTCTCGTCGGTCTCGGTCCCGATGAAGACCAGTTCCGTCCGTCTGTCACCGTGGTCGTCGTGCCACTCGAGATTCGGTCGATTGGAGCGGTAGAGGTCCTGTTGCACCTCCGGGAGGGAAGCGATCCACGGGCCGTTGGTGCTCGCGCGAACTGACGGGCCCGCGTGGGAGACGTCTATTTTGACGTCTCGCCCGGCGATCCAGACGACTCCCTTCGAGCGAACGATCCCGTCGGGAAGCGCTCGGAGGAACGACGCGAACCGCTCGGGGTGGAACGGCCGCCGCGCGCGGAAGACGACGGAGTCGACGCCGTAGACCTCGTCTGGATGGCGGTGATCGTGGTCGTGATCGTGACCGTGCCCGTCGTCGCTGTGACCGTGGTCGTCGTGCGTGTGGTCGTGGTCGTGTTCGTCGTGACCAGCGTCCTGGTCGTGGCTGTGACCGTGTCCGTCCTCGCCGCGCTCGTCGCCACTGTCCTCGCCCTCGTCCGCCAGCGCGCGCTGCCAACCGGCGATCTCTCCCATCCGATCCGGATCGAAGAGTCCGACGCCGAGGACGCGGTCAGGATCGACGTTGCTGAACTCCGTACGGACGATCTCGGCCTCGGGCTGGAGCGCGCGGACCAGCGCCTCGGCCTCCTCGAGTTCCTCGGGCGAACAGAGATCGGTCTTGTTGAGTAAGACGAGGTTCGCGACCTCGAGTTGCTCGATCATGAGATCCGAGAGCGGGCGCGTCTCCTCGTCGTCTTCGTCACCTGCGACCGCCCCCTGCCGCTCGGGTACCTCGTCGCCGGCGAACTGGTCGAGAAAGCGTCGCGTGTCGAGGACGGTCACGAGCGCGTCGATCTCGTAGCTGGCGGCCACTCGCGAGGTGGTCGTAAACAGCCGCGCGACCGGTTCGGGCTCCGAGATGCCCGAGGATTCGACGAGCAGGTGATCGAAGTCGCGCTCGCGGGCGAGTCGAACTACCGCGGTCTCGAGGTCGTCCTGCAGTTCACAGCAGATACAGCCGTTCGAGAGCTCGGCGACGCCGTCCTCGAGGTCGAGATCGGAGCCGTCGGCGACCAGTTCGGCGTCGACGTTGACCGCGCCCATATCGTTGACCAGGACGGCGAGATTTCGCTCGCCCGCGTTCTTCAGCAGGTGATTGAGGAGCGTCGTCTTGCCCGCGCCGAGATTTCCCGAGAGCACGGTGACGGGAATGCCGCCGGATTCGGATGACATACCGGAGAGGTTGTAACTCGAGGGTCAAGAAGCGTCGTGTTGCGGCCGACAGGGCTCGCGAGCGGGGTGTCCGACGCGACAGGTTTTTGCCTTCGGGCCCGAGCATGACCGACGATGACACTCGCCGATCGGATCGCGTCGTTCCGGGAGACACTCGAGGAGTGGCTCCGCGGACTCTTTCACGGGATGTTCACGCACCCGGCCTACGAGAAGATCGAGGCCGAGGCCGAAGACACGGAGGACGCGTTCATGCTGGCGTGTTTCCCCGACGCCTTCGGCATTCCGAGTCCCGTCTCCTACTACACGGCCGAACTGCTGCCCTACCTCGAGGACGAGTATCAGGCCTGGGAGCGGCGCATGTGGGACCGCCAGTCCGTGATCGAACGCAAGGGCCACCAGTACCACTTCTGATCGATGGCGACCTTCACCTTCTTCGGCGGCAAGGGCGGCGTCGGCAAGACGACCGTCTCGAGCGCCTACGCGCTCGAGTGCGTCGAGGCCGGACTCGAGACGCTCGTCGTTTCGACGGACCCGGCCCACAGCACGGCCGACGTCTTCGATCAGGAGTTCAGTGACGAACCGCGGCCCGTCGAGGGCTACGACGGGCTCTCCGCGATGGAGATCGATCCGGAACAGGAGGTCCAGGATCACCTGATGGACCTGCGTCGACAGTTGAACTCGCAACTGTCGGCGGCGATGGTCAACGAGGTCGACATCCAACTCGAGATGGCTCACCAGACGCCGGGAGCCTACGAGGCCGCCCTCTTCGACCGGTTCGTCGAGGTGATGCAGAACGCCGACCCCTACGACCGGGTCGTCTTCGACACCTCGCCGACCGGGTCGACGCTCCGCCTGCTCGCCCTGCCGGAGCTCCTCGAGCGCTGGATCGATCGGCTGATGGCCAAACGCGAACGTAGCATCGATCTCTTCGAGAAGGCCGCAATCGGCAACCAGGAGCCCCGACGCGTGATGGAGGGGGATCCGATCCTCGCGCGCCTGCAGGGGCGCAAGGAACGTTTCGAGTTCGCCGGCGAGGTGCTCCGCGAGGACGCCTCCTTCTACCTCGTCCTCAATCCCGACGAGCTCTCGATCCGGGAAACCGCTCGGTCGCTCGAGACGCTCGGCGAGGCCGACCTGCCCGTGCGCGGACTCGTCGTCAATCGGCTGACGCCCGAGCCGGAGCCCCACGAGGAGGGCCGCGGTGCGACCTACCTCCGCGATCGGGTCGAGACGGAGCGCGAGCGCCTCGAGTACATCGAGCGGGAGTTCGACGCGCCAGTCGTCGCGACCATCGAGACGCGCGTCGCGGAAGTTCGGGGGAGTATACTCGAGGACGTCGCCGGCGAACTCGAGATTTCGGTTGGTGATGACCGACCGCGGCCGAGCTAAGTAACTCGGTCGTGTTCACGATCGAACGGTTATCTCGGAGCGGAGTGTCTTCTTGGTTTACAATAATCGGCGTTCTCGGGGGTATCTGGGCATATGATCAGGGCTAGAACAAACTACAATAAATTATATTTATAGTGCTCCCGTTCAACACACGGTTAGGGAGACAATACCATGGCAGGTGTAATCTGGATCGTGGCACTGGTGCTGACGACGTTTACCGTCGCGTACATCGGGTACGGACGGTACCTCTCGCAGTTCGTGGGGTTAGACGACAGTCGGGAGACGCCAGCACACAAGTACCAGGACGGACAGGAGTACGTCCCGGCGAAGAAGCCGGTACTACTGGGGCATCACTATTCGAGTATCGCGGGCGGCGCACCCGTCGTCGGGCCGATCACGGCCGCACTGGTCTGGGGCTGGGTGCCAGCCGTGCTGTGGGTGGCGATCGGGAACCCGCTGATGGGCGCGGTTCACGACTTCATCTCGCTGTCGAGCAGTCTTCGACACGAGGGGAAGTCGATCGGCTACATCATCGGCGAGTACGTCGGTGAACGGGGCAAAAACATGCTTCTGTGGTTCGCGTTCTTGCTGACGATCCTCGTCGTGGCGGTGTTCGCACTCGTCATCGGGGTCGTACTGAACGCGTACCCGTCGGCGGCGACCGCGAGCCTGCTATACATTACGCTCGCGTTCGTCTTCGGGATCTGGCTGTACCAGCTGGGACTGCCGTTCTCGGTCGGGACGGTCGTCTTCGTCGCGGGCGTCTTCGCGTCGGTCTGGGTCGGCATCCAGTACCCGCTCGCGATCGTCCCCGGCGAGTATCCCGAGGGCACGATCGTGCTGCTCGAGTCGGCGCTGTTCTTCCCGGAACTGCTCGACAGCGCGAACATCGGTGCGTGGGTGCTGATAATACTCGTATACGGGGCCGCTGCGAGCGTCCTGCCGGTGTGGATGCTGTTGCAGCCGCGTGACTACCTCTCGTCGTTCCTCCTGTACACAGGGGTCGGCGGGAGCCTGCTGGCGGTCATCGTCGGCACGTTCATCACCGGGATGGGCAGCGACGCAGTCCACCCCGACACCGGGAATCAACTGAGCTTCGATATCGCGACCGGGGCCTGGTACGGCTTCCTCGGCGAAGGCGGACCACTCGCCGAGATGCTGCCGCTCATGCCGTTGTTCCCGCTCCTGTTCCTCACCATCGCGTGCGGGACCATCAGTGGTTTCCACTCGCTGGTGTCCTCGGGAACGACCTCGAAGCAACTGAACAAGGAGACCGACGCCAAACTGATCGGCTACGGCGGAATGCTCGCGGAGGGGCTGCTCGCGGCAGTCGCCCTCTGTGCGGTGACGATCGTCGCGATTCCCGCTGCTGACGGCGGGATCGGTCTCGCGTTGCCGAACTTCGCGACTGGCGGTGGGGCGATCCTCACCGCGCTCGGCATTCCGTTCGAGTACGCCGCGCCGTTTATGGCGCTCGTGCTCGCGAGCTTCCTGTTGACGAGCATGGACACGGCCGTTCGACTGGGACGGTACATGTTAGAGGAGATCGTCGGCACGCCGGAGACGTCGGCCGAGGAGTACGCATCCAACCGCTACATCAACACGTCGTTCATCGCTATCGCGGCGTTCTTCCTGCTCGGCAGCGGCCGATGGGAGGACCTCTGGACGCTGTTCGGCGGTGCGAACCAGCTGCTGGCGTCGCTGGCGCTGCTGTCCGGTACCGTCTGGCTGGCCAACTGGAGCAAATCCAAGCAGCTGATCTCGACTGGCGGTCCGATGGTCCTGATGGGCTTCATCACGGTGATCGGTCTCAGCTGGGTCGGGCTCTATCAGATCCTCGCGGGTCGACTGCTCGGTATCACTGCCGACGCAGAGACGGGACTGATCGGGCAGGTGTCGGCGGTCGCCCAGCTCGTGATCATCGTCGTCCTCATCTACCTCGCGCTGTCGCTGTTCAAGATCGGTTACGACAACATGCAGACGGCTCGAGAGACCGGTGACGGCGTTGCAGCCGACGTGAGTACGGACGACGACTGATCGCGACTCGGCGTCGCGATTTCGACTGCAATTTTGCTTTTTCGACTCGAGTGAGAGCGACTGCGCCCGCTCGTCGCGCAGATTCGAAGCGAAAAGAGACTCGTCGTGTCGGTCACAACTACAACTGCAGTCGTCGGGAGATCAGATCGAGAATGCCCGGCTCCTCGCGCTCGATCGAGTCCCAGAGTCGAAAGGCGGTCGCGACGTCGGCGTTCTCGCTCGCGACGAGGGCCTCGCTCTCGGGCGAGACGACGGCCAGATTGATCTCGTAGTGGCCGTGGTAGCCGTACTTCAGCAGCGTTCTCCCGTCGAATCCCGAGACGCGGTTGCGGACTTCGTCGGGGATCGAGGGAGCGACCGCGACGAACGTAAAGTCCGTCGAGAAGTGTTCCTCGTCGGGATCGATCCAGTCGTCGGCCAGCCGCTCACCCAGGTCGACGAACCGGTCGAGCGTCCGGTCGTCGACGCGGTCGACCCGCCTGACGAACAGGTGTTCGGTGGACTCGTGTTCGGCCAGCGACAGCGCGGGGTGGAGGAAGTGTTTCTTGCTCGAGAGCGCCATCTGGCCGTACAGCGTGAACGTCTCACCCTCGACCGTGTAGTCCTTCTCGAGGTCGTAGTTGTGCATGAGTCGGTCGCTCACCCGATCGACGTACTCGTCGTCCCAGTCGGGGACGCCCTCGAGCGTCTCGCTCGGAGACGGCTCGGCGTCCGCGTCTGGAGACGTGGCCTCGAGCGGCTTTCCGGCGGTCTCGCTGTCGTCGGGGTCGCGTGTGCGATCACTCATATCGGTCACCGAGTTGATCCTCCGGGGCGTGCCAGCCGAGGGGTGGCGACTCGGCGCGTGGCCGGTCCATGTGGGCTGATGGCACGACGACTCCAAAAGTCCGTCGGCACCGGTGTGCAGTTGGGCGTTCGCCCGTGACAGCACTTAAGCCACAGTATCGCTAATACGGGACCACTATGGCCAAAGACCGCGAAGCGTGTGGCCGTTGCTCGATGTCGGTCGCCACCGAGGTCGCGAACGCGGACCGGTCCGCCGAGGAGCGGGCCGATCGAGATCCGTACGGCGAGCACCGGATCGAGGTCGACGAAGACCAGTTGCGAACGTTCTCGCCGGGCGCGTGGCTCTCGGGCGTCTCGAGCCGTCTCGACGACGCCGCTCAGCGCGTGATCTGGGGACGGTAGTCCGAACCGGCGAGACGCGACGGTGACTCGAGCGGCTAGCACTTGTGCGGGTGGCCGACACTCGTGGCGTTTCCACGAGCGGAGAATACGCTTTTCGTCGTCGGGACGGATTACTCTCGAGAGCCTCAGTTCGTCGTGATGACTTCGATCACGTCCCGCGACTCGACCTCGTAGTTCTTGCCGAGTTGCCGGTTCGATCGGCAGTCGATAGCGTGGAGGAAGCCGTCGCCGATATCGGAGTGGAGGCTGTACGCGAAGTCCTCCGCGGTCGAGTTCGGCGGGATCAGATAACAGTCGGGCAGCACCTCGCCGCGTTCGTTGCCGAGACCGTTTGCGCCGCCGGGGAACACCGGCGTCACCTCGAGGACGTCGAACAGCGCGGTCTCGATGGCCGCCTGCACGCCGCTCGCGCCGTACTCTGTGAGGAAATCGCGAATCTGCTCTAACCCCTGTTCTTGCTCGTCCGAGATGTCACCGACGATATCGAAGTCCTCGTCGCCGGGTCGGTAATCGACGACGCCGGCCTGATCCGCCGACTTCAGGGCCTTCTCGGCGTGAGCGCTGCAGGGGACGATCGTCAGGTGCTCGTACTCCGGATCGCTCGTGATCTCCTCGTAGTTGTCCTGGGCTTCGGGCGTATCCATCTTGTTCGCCGCGATGACCATCGGCTTGGTCTCCTTGCGGATCTCGCGGGCGAGTTCGAGTTTGTCCGCGTCCTCCCACTCCTCGGGCTCGAAGCCGACGTCCGTGCGCCGAATGAGGCGCTTGATCTCGTCCTCGTTGGTCTTGAACGCGCTCATCTGGACGGCGAGTTCCTCCTCGATGGCGTCGTCTTCGGTCGTGTAGCCGGAGGCGTAGCGGTCGATCCCCTTCTCGAGAACGCCGAGATACCACTGGTCGAGTTCCTCCTCTAAGAACGCGATGTCCTTGCGCGGGTCGTGGCCCTCGGTGGGCTCGCCCTCGAGGTCGGTCTCGCCGGAGAAGTCGACGACGTGGACGAGCACGTCGGTTTCGTTCAAGTCCGAGAGGAACTGGTTCCCGAGACCGTTGCCCTCGTGAGCGCCGGGGATCAGCCCCGCGACGTCGACGAGTTTCGTCGGAACGAAGCGGGTGCCGTGGTCGCAGTAGCCGACGTTCGGGGTACACTCCTCGTCGAACTCGGGAGCCGCACACTCGACGCGGACGTAGGCCTCGCCCACGCTGGGGTCGATGGTCGTGAAGGGGTAGGCCCCCTCGGGGACGTCGTTCATCGTCGCCGCATTGAAGAAGGAGGACTTGCCGACGGAGGGTTTGCCGACGAGTCCGATCCGGTAACTCGTACTCATTGTCCGTCCCACGAGCGGGGTCACTAAACGGGTTTCCTTCCGCTCTCGCAGTGTGATGCGTGTACGTAGCACGGAAATAGATTGGTCGCGCATCGCTCGAGACCGTCGCTCCCCGGTGTCGCCGTCGCACTGTTTGGTACTCTCCGTACTGCCCCATCCCCGGTACTCGGTCAGAGCCGTTCCCGTCTCAGTGTTCGGTCAGAGCCGTTCGCGCTCGTCCGCATCTCGGCTGCGCCACCAGTGGACCAACAGTCCGACGCCGGTGACGAAGAGTCCGAGACTGAGCAGGTCGATAGCTGTGGCCAGACTGCCGCTGAAGGCGGTGACGACCTGGAGGAGACTCCACGCCAGCCACATGAGCGCGCCACCGTTGGCCAGAGACAGCTCTCGTCGGGTGATCCGCTCGCGGTCGTATCGGTACAGTGCGACGCCGATCCCAACGACCCAGGCCGCAACGAAGACAGCACCGAGCGCCGCGCTCGAGAGTCCGAGTGTCTCGGGAATGCTCATTCGTCTCGGTTCGACAACGTACCGACACGTGTTGAAGATATCGGTGCCGATGAACGACCGAGTCGGTGTCGTTTCCGCGAACTTCCTGTCGGCGTCTCCCAATCGTGGTACCACGACCCTCGCAACCCTTATCCGGGGGCCGTCCCTACGTTTGGTTGTAATGGCAAACGGTAAGGTTGATTTCTTCAACGACACAGGCGGCTACGGTTTCATTGAGACGGACGATGCGGACGATGACGTTTTCTTCCACATGGAAGACGTTGGCGGTCCGGACCTCGAGGAAGGCACAGAGATCGAATTCGATATCGAACAGGCCCCCAAGGGTCCGCGCGCGACCAACGTCGAGCGTCTATAATATCGGCTTCGCGTCGCCCTAGGCGACGCTGACTACTACTATCATTTTTCGCACCGCTACACTCCAGCCACCGGTGACTCCGGCACTCGAGCCGTGGTCCGGTGGTCAGCGCCGGCTGTGAGAGACGGATGCGAGCGGCGTTCGTTCATCCACTCCGAAATCAGTATCCCTATCACGAATCGGTACTGACGGGAGTCCATGAAGGTCGGCGCACACGTTTCAATCTCCGGTTCGCGCGTCTCGTCCGACGACGAAACACCGCCGTACGACGACATGCGGAACGCGGTTCACCGACAGCTCGCCTTCGGCGGCAACTGCGGACAGGTCTTTACGACCTCCCCGCAGGTCTGGGCCCAGCCCGAACTCAGCGACGAGGCCGCCGAGGGCTTTCGGGAAGAAACCGAGGAACAACTCGAGGGGCCGTGGGTGATCCACTCGTCTTACCTGGTCAACCTCTGTACCCCTAAAGACGACCTCCGCCGGAAGTCCAAGGAAAGCATGCAGGCTGAGCTCGATGCCGCCGAGCGCCTCGACATTCCGTACGTCAACGTCCACCTCGGCGCGCACACGGGCGCCGGCGTCGAGGGCGGCCTCGACAACGCAGCGAGCCTGATCGACGAACTCGACGTGCCAGAGGATGTCGAGATTCTGATCGAGTCCGACGCGGGTAGCGGGACGAAACTCGGCGGCGAGTTCGCCCACCTCGCGGGGATCATCGACCGCACCGAGACCGATATCGGCATCTGTATCGACACCGCCCACACGCTGGTCGCGGGCAACGATCTGACGACGCCCGAAGCGGTCGACGAGACCGTGGGACGGTTCGACGACGAGGTCGGCCTCGAGTACCTCAAATACATCCACCTCAACGACTCGAAACACGACGTCGGCACCCACAAGGACGAACACGCCCTCATCGGCGAGGGCTACATCGGCGAGGACGGCATGAAAGCGATCGTGAACCACCCGGATCTGCGTGAGCTGCCCTTTGCGCTCGAGACGCCGACCGAGGACGGCCGCGGCTTCGCGTGGAACATCGAGAAGGTGAAAGAGCTGCGAGATTCGGAGTGAGCGCGGTTCGGAGCGAGCACTGCGAGCGAGAACCGCGAAAACGCGAACGGCGTGAGCCGTGAGCTAAGCGACTCGGAGTGAGCGGCGGAGCCGCGAACTGCGAGCCACGTAAGCGCCTCGAGATTCGAATACATCTCCTATCGCCGGGTTACGATGCATCTGACGGAAGTATAGCGAGATACGTGCCCGCGAATACGACACCGAGAAGCGGCGGTACGATCGTTCCGACGAGGATGGGCGCCGAGATCTCGATCCCGCCGTAAAGATCCACTACCGTAATCGCAGTCAGTACCGGTGCGACGAGCGCGGCGAACACGAGTAACGCGCCGGCGAACACGTACCCCCACCGCCGCTCCCGCCAGAGCCAGCGGGCGCTGATGGCGAGGGCGGGGACGAGAACGCCGAGATCGACGACGTACGTGTATGCGGCTTCGGCGCCGAGTTGCTCGATCGCCGACGGAAGCGTCCCCGCACCGAGAGCGGGAAGGATGTCCGACAGCCACATGGCGGCGAGTCCGACCGCGGCGGTCGCGAGGAAGCCCGCGTAGACGCGTACCGGCAGCGCACCACGTGCTGCCTCGCCGAGTGCGGCCGCGTCGGTTCTGGCGGAGCCGCTGATCAGCGTAAACGTCGAGAGGGCGAAGAGCGCGACGTAGCCGAGGAAGAACTCGTTGTACGCGACGACGAACGCGTAATGCGTCCACATGTACGTCATGAACGCGAGCGAGCCGAGCCACGCGACGCGACCGCGTACCGACCCGCGCGTCGCGTACAGTAGGCTGATCGCGAGCACGGGAACGCCGATTACGAGGACGACGGCGTCTTGTGCGTGTATTCGCAGCAGTTCCCCTGCGGGCTCGGCGTAGTGACCGTCCCGGAACAACCCGAGAAGGCACGACGTGCTCGCGAGCGCAAGGATCGCTACCGAGGATGCAACCTCCCAACGGTTCGGTGAGGCGTTCATACGAGATCACTATCGAGCGAAATACGCGCCGAAGAGCAGCGGTGCGACGAGCAACGTCAGCGGGACGACAATCCAGACCTGCCCGCCGAACACGTCGTACTGCGCGACGGTCTCGCTGACCGGAACACCCTCGAGGTAGCCGACGAGGAACTCGAAGCCGACTGTCAACACGACCCAGATCATTCCGACGAGCAGTCGTTCCGTTCGAGTGTAGTCGATCGCCGTGTACGCGAAGTAGCCGGCCGAAACGGCGAGAATCGCGACGACCAGAAGGGCCGTGCTGAGTAGATGACCGGAATACGCTCCGACCCGCGGGATGATTACCGTCTCCCTGAAGATTCCGTTAATGACGGCAAGAACGGCCATCACTATCCAGAGGCCAAGCGGGTAGACGATAGCTGTCGGCTCTACGGAGTGGCGCTGTGCGGCCGGCGTCTGGCTCGGCGAACCCATCTCTCCCGCGACTACGCCGAGGCACCTGAAAAATCGACGGGGGTCCGTCGTCGAACCTGACGTGTTGGATCGAACTGCGCCACTCGAGCGAGTGGACGAACGAGCGCAGGTCGCTGCGGGCGGCGAGGGGCACAACCCGTAGCCGCTTGCGCTCGCGGTCGGTATCGAATCCGCGACTGTCAGGGGAAGGTATAGGAATCGCCGCCGCTAACGGTCGCGTATGAGTTCCGCTGGACGGACGCCCGCACTCGGGATCGGACTCGGAATCGCCCTCGTCGCCCTGGGTATCGGTGCCTACGTGCTGTCCGACTTCGCGAGCGTTACGGCGCTCATTCCGGCCGTTTTCGGCGTCGTCATCGCTCTGTTCGGCGTCGTCGGCTGGCAAACGGATCGCCAACGGCTCGCCATCTACGGCATCGGCGCGCTTGCACTGCTCGGCGTGTTGGGGTCCGCCCGCGGGATCCCGGACGTGATCGCGCTGCTGACCGGCGGATCGGTCGAGTCGACCGTCGCTGCGGTCGCACAGGGGTCGATGATCCTCATCGGACTCGTCCTGCTCGTCGCCGTGGCTCGAGACCTGTGGAGCGGTTCTCGATAACTAATCCGCGGCAGCGTCGGCCAGAACCGCGAATCGACCCGCTTTTACTCGGCCCGTTCGTCTCTCGAATCGTGCGCGAGTTCTCCGAATCTTACCTCGAGCGGACCCGCGAGGGGATGTGGGACGATAGCCGCGAGGCCCTCGAGCCGCTCGCCCTCGAAACCCGGTCCCGAATCCTCGACGTCGGCTGCGGTACCGGCGAACTGAGCCGCGTCCTGCGCGAGGAGGCCGGCGACGACGCCACGGTGGTCGGCTGCGACGCGGATCTCGATCTCCTCGCGGCCGCCGCCGATCGCGATTCGACCGGCGACTCGATCCCGTTCGTCGGTGGCGACGCTCTCCAGCTACCGTTTCCCGACGACACCTTCGATCTCGTGGTCTGTCAGGCCCTGCTGATCAACTTGCCCGATCCCGCCGCCGCGCTCGAGGAGTTCGCCCGCGTCTCTACGGACCTCGTCGCGGCCGTCGAACCCGACAACGCCGCCGTCGAGATCGACTCGAGCGTCGAGAGCGAGGATCGACTCGAGCGGCGGGCCCGACGGGCTTACCTCGCGGGCGTCCCGACCAACGTCGCGCTCGGCGCCGACGCTCGCGAAGCGTTCGAGCGAGCGGGCCTCGAGGTGTGTGAGACCCGGCGGTACGATCACGTCCGAACGGTCGAACCGCCCTACAGCGAGGGGGCGCTGCTCGCGGCCCGGCGGAAAGCGATCGGGGCGGGGCTGGCCGACGACCGCGAGACGATGCTTTCGGGGGCGTTGACCGAGTCGGGGTACGACGACCTCCGAAGCGCGTGGCGGGAGATGGGCCGAGACGTGATCGAACAGATGGAGTCGCGGGAGTATTGCCGTGAGGAGGCGGTTCCGTTTTTCGTCGTCGTCGGCCGCGTGTAGCCTGACGGCTCCACTCCGTTTCAGTCGTGCCCGGCGTCGCCTTCGGAACGGTAACCGACGAGCGAGACGAGGACGCCGGCGAACCCGATCGTGACGAGCAGTATGCCGGTGACGATGTCGACGACCGAAAGCAGTGCGAGCACCGACCCCGTCATCACGAGGGCGAGATTGGCGATCATCGCAGTACGCGGCGAACGGATCCGGTCGGCGAGTGACGGCGCGCTCATACCGCCGTCACTGGACGCGACGGATATAGCCGTTCTCCTCGAGGCTCGGGCTGGCCGAGGAACCCCTCGAACCGCCGTTTCGGGGAAAACGGACCGATTCCGCCGGACTGTGACGTTGGGTTACATGTGCTCGGGTGACCAACGACTCCCCATGGCAGCGATCGAACTCGAGGGACTCACGAAGGACTACGGGGAGGTGCTCGCCAACGACGACGTGACGTTTTCGGTCGAGCGCGGCGAGATATTCGGCTATCTCGGCCCCAACGGGGCCGGGAAGACGACGACGATTCGGACGCTGCTCGGCCTCCTGTCGCCGACCGACGGCTCGGCCCGACTGCTCGGCCGCGACGTCATCGACGAGGGCGAACTCATCGAGGCCAAACGTCGCCTCGGTTACCTTCCCGACAGTCCCGCGTTCGACGAGACCGCGACGGGTCGGGAGATCCTCGAGTTACACGCCTCGATCAAGGGCGACGAGCGCAGCGACGAACTGCTCGAACTGTTCGATCCGCCGCTCGATCGCCCGGTTCGGGACTACTCCCACGGCAACGTCCGAAAGCTCGGACTCGTGACGACGTTCATGCACGAACCGGAGCTGGTCATTCTGGACGAACCGACGGGCGGGCTCGACCCGCTGATGCAACACCGGTTCGCCGAGTTCCTCCGCGACGAGCGAGAACGGGGCGTAACGGTGTTTTTCTCCTCGCACATTCTCGGCGAGGTGCGCCGGCTCTGCGACCGGGTCGGAATCATCCGCAACGGTCGGCTCGTCACAGTCGAACCCGTCGAATCCCTCCTCGACCGCAGCGGAAAGGTCGTTCGACTACGGGCCGCCGATCCGATTCCGTACGACGCACTCGAGATCGACGGCGTCCACGACCTCGAGGCGACGCTGGACCGCGGCTCGGACTCGACTACGGAATCCGCTCGTGACTGCTCGAAGTCGGTGTTTACGGAGTGTACGTTCACGTTCACCGGCGACGTCAACGCGTTACTCGAGCGCCTGCGGGAGTACACCTTGCTCGACCTGTCGATCGAGGAAGCGCCGCTCGAGGACGTCTTCATGCGATTTTACGGCGGTGAGGTGGACGAGGAAGAGAGCACCGCGGCCGGTCGCCAGGGGACCCCCACGGAGGTGACCGACGATGTTTGAACTCACCCGCTACGACGGTCGCCACCGCCTGAAGGGCAGCGTCTACCTCTCGATCGCGATGTCGCTGCTGGCGATCATCGTGATCTGGATCTACCCTTCGTTCAGCGGTTCCTTCGAAGACGTCGACGAGGAGTTCCTGCAGGCCTACCCCGACCAGATCATCCAGATGTTCAACATCCAGACGATGGCCTCGCTCGAGGGCTTCCTCGCGTTCGAGCTCTACGTCTTCGGCTGGATCATCCTGCTCGGACTCTACCTGGCCTACCTCGCGGCCGGAACGATCGCCGGCGACGTCGAGCGCGGCCGGATGGACATCCTGCTCTCGATGCCGATCTCCCGGGCTCGTACCGTCGGCGAGAAGTTCGCCTCGCTCGGCGTACCGATCGTCGTCGTCAACGTCATCACGCCGATCGTCGTCTACGTGACCGCGCTCCTGGTCGGCGAACCGCTCTCGGCCGCGGATCTGGCGGCCGTCCACCTCCTCTCGATTCCGTACCTGTTCGCCTGCGCTGGCATCGGGCTGCTCGCTTCCGTCGTCGTCGACCGGACGAGCATCGCCCAGCGGATCGCCCTCGGCGTCACGTTCGGGCTGTTCATGCTCGAGTCGCTGCTCTCGGGGACCGACTACGAGGCGATCGGGGCGATCGCGCCGATGCGGTACTTCGATCCGAACGAGATCCTGCTCGAGAGCACGTACGACCTCGTCGGTGCCGGCGTCCTGATCGCGATGACCGTCGCGTGCGTCGTGGTCAGCCAGCTCTGGTTCAGGCGGCGCGATATCCAGTAACGAGTTCCGCGTTGCTGGTGCCGAAAACGAATGTCACGTACGAAAACGCGGGTTACGGGTCGTCGCGCCGGTGTTCGTCGTCCAGTTCTCCGAGTCGATCGAGTTCCCGTTCCGCTGCCGGAGAGCGTCGGTGCTGGGGCGACGTGATCGCCTCGCCGGAGCCCTCGATCCGCTCCTCGGCGTCCTCGACGGCGATCCACTCGCGGAGTCGGGCGATCACTCTCCGAATCATGTTGACACCTTTCGTGTGATCAAGTAAAAGTGTAAGCCACGGGACGTGCGTTTGCAGGCCGGTTCCGGCGCCGATCAGACGACGTCGCCGCGCACGGTCACGCCCTCTTGCTCCTCGCGCCAGGCGTGGAGTTCCTTGGCTGCGTCCGTGGCCGCCTCCTCGTCCATTCCGAGCATCTCGAGGGCACTCGAGAGCGTCGGCAGCGCCAGTTCGCTCTCGCGGAGCTTTCGGAACGCCTCGTCACTGCGGGTGCCCTCGGCCCAGAGACAGACCCCGCGGGGGTCGAGCAACTGGGTATAATCCTCGCGCATCGTCGCGCCGCGGAGCCGCTGGGTGACGTTGTCCTCGAAAGGGGCGTTACAGACCTCGAGGTGGATCGGCTCCTCCTCGCTGGTATCGCCCAGCAGGTGGGCGGCGAGACACTTCTCTGGCGCGGCGTGACCGTTCGCGTTCGCCCGAAGATACTCCGGATGGTCGGCGGCCCAGTCGGCTCGGACGGACTTGCCGACGCCGTCGACGGCGAACGTCGCGTCCGGGTCGGCGCCATCGGCGCTGTCGTCGCGCATCAGGATGTCCTTCGTCAGGTAGACGTCGAGCCGTTCGACGGGGTCGAGCCCGAGCGCGACGTCGCCGAAGGCCCAGACCTCTCGCACCGGGACGGGCATTCGCTCCGCTTCGACGGTGTCGACGAGTCGCTCGAGACGGTCGACCGCGTCGTGGCGGTCAAATCCATTCATTACTCGACCTGGGGACTCGAGTCGCAAAACGGTTTCTTCGGCGCTCCCGGGCGCCCGATTCGACGGCGCCATCGCCGACCGTGCCTTCCCCTCCCACACGTGTCAAGAGAGCACCTTTTTTATCAGTTCCCGGCGAACACGAGGGTATGAGACACCGCATCTTCAACGAGGACGGCGACGAAGAGCTCGTCTTCGTCATGGGCTGGGGCAACCGCTGGACCCACGAGAACGTCAGCTGGCTCATCGGCACGCTGACCGAGGCCGACTACCGGGTGCACGCGTTCGAACTGCCGACCAACATCGACGATTTCAAAGCCGACTGGCTCGAGCCGATCGCCGAGTACGTCGTCGAGTTCGACGAGCCGTACCAGCTGCTGGGTCACAGCGCGGGCGCGCTCGTCGGACAGGCGCTCGACGGTGCGGAGAACCACGTCTACCTGAGCCCGTGGTGGGGGTACGGCGCGGACTACTCGGAGCCGCTGCTGGAGGTCGCCTCGAAGCTGCCGACGACGCTCCCGTGTCTCCCGGCCGGCGAGATGGGACGCGAAGCCCTCGGCGAGCTGGCGACCGATCACCAGATCGCGACGACGCCGGACTGGGTATCGCCCGCGTTCGTCCGGGAGACCCGTCGCGCACAGGAAGAGCTGCTAACGATCGACCACGACGCGGTCGTCTTCTGCTCGCTGCGCGATCCCGTCGTCAGCCTCCGCCCGATCGGCGAGCGCGTCCCCGCCGAACACGTCGTCCTCTACGACGGCGGCCACGAACTGTTCTCCTCCGCGAGCCGCGAGCGCCACGTGGAAACGCTGCTCGCCGCACTCGAGGACGGCGCCGACGCCGTCGAAGATGACGAGGACGAAGCGGACGAGGAGGAGCCGGTTCCGGCCTGAGCCACACCCAGTTCGGCGCTGTACATGCCGTGGTTCGCTGTCGGTTAGAGCGCATCGACGAGCGCCCGCAGTTACGGTCCGCCGTTCGTCAACACTGCACGCGGGAGCCCGCGGCGTGCACTCCCGAGCGCGTCAGCGAGTGCAGCCGCGGCGTCCTCGAGAATGCCGGGTCCGTGACCGACGAGGATGCGCTCCGGGGTACCGCAACGAATCGGAGAAATTGTTATGTACGATAGTTCCGATGATTGAACAATCAGGTATCCTGACGAACCGTACAGAAACCAGCCGCGAATCGGATTGCAGCCCCGTGCATCGACGAACCCCCATGACATCGAACCCAACGGACGAGACCGCGACGAACAGCACTGTCGAATCGATCACCGACCTCGAACGCCTCCGCGACCGTCCCGACGTTCAGTTTCACGAGGAGACGGAACGTGTCAATAGCGAACTGTTCGAAACGCTCGAGACCCTGGACGATATGGCCGTCGTCGGCGTCACGAACGGCGATGGCGATGTCTTGCTGATGCGCGTCACCGAGGAGTGTGCGTTGAAAGTTCCGACACCCGAGGTCGGCGCTGATGAGGACTACGCTGCAGCCGCGCGGAACTGGGTCGAATCGCAAGCGGGTCTCGAGATAACGCTCGATTCACTGGTGGGCGTGTGGTGCCACGAGGCGCGACTCGAGGGCACCGAACGAACGACGACGCGGGCCTTCGTCGTCTTCGGTGCCACACCGGAAGTCGACGGGGACGGTATCGTTGAGACGACGGCCGAACACCCCGAGGCACACGCTGTCGGCTGGTTTGCGGAACTTCCGGACGATGCAGCCGTGGCCCCGGGGACTCGACGCTTTTTCGACTGACGGGGACCACTTCGCGCAGACGAAACCGTGATGGGTATAGCCCGTCAACGGACCGCTAATGGACTGTAACCGGTGTGATGAGGAGGCAATTATGCACGCCGCCTACTCCGGGGCACACCTCTGTACGGATCACTTTCGGGAGTCGGTCGAAAAGCGGGTTCGCCGACGGGTCCGACGGGACGACCTCGTCCCCCACGGCGTAACACCCGAAGAGCCCCTGACGTGGGTGATCGGCCTCTCCGGGGGGAAAGACAGCGTCGTCCTCACCGAAATCCTCCACGAGACGTTCGCCGAGGACCCCCGCATCGAACTCGTCGGGCTGACGATCCACGAGGGGATCGAAGGCTACCGAGACAAGAGCCTCGAGGCCTGCGTCGAACTGACCGACGAACTCGGCATCCGCCACGAGGTCGTCAGCTACGAGGAGGAGTTCGGCGTCCGGATGGACGACGTCGTCGAGGACGATCCGGAGAACATGGCCGCCTGCGCGTACTGTGGGGTCTTCCGCCGGGATCTACTGTCGAACTACGCCGACGAACTCGAGGCCGACCTCCTGCTGACGGGCCACA
Organism: Natronorubrum amylolyticum; assembly: GCF_052040145.1. Taxonomy (NCBI): domain Archaea; kingdom Methanobacteriati; phylum Methanobacteriota; class Halobacteria; order Halobacteriales; family Natrialbaceae; genus Natronorubrum; species Natronorubrum amylolyticum. Next base: position 305,082 of record NZ_JBPPFW010000002.1, on the reverse strand, counting down.
ATCTCGACGACGAGGCCCAGACGGCGATGATGAACTTCCTCGAGGGCGACGTCGAACAGATGGCGAAACACTTCGACGCCAGCCTCGGCCCGCTCTCCGAGCGCGACGAACAGGACGAGTTCGTCCCGCGGGCGAAGCCTCTGCGAGACGTCCCGGAGAAGGAAGTCGCCCTCTACGCTCACGTCAACGACCTTCCGGCCCACATCACGGAGTGTCCCCACTCGAGCGAGGCCTACCGCGGCGAGATCCAGCAGTTGCTCTACGGGTTAGAGGAGAATCATCCCGGCACCCGTCACTCGATTCTTTCGGGCTACGAGGAGTTGGCTAACATCGTGTCCGACGAGTTCAGCGGCGACGACGGGGCCGACCTGCAGGACTGTGCTGAGTGTGGCTCGACGACGACCCGCGAGATCTGTCGGAAGTGCTCGCTGCTCGAGTCGCTCGTCTGATTCCGTGAAACCCGGCAGCTATCACAACGCAGCGTCGCAGTGTGTACACGTCGTTCGATCCGGACCGTTCGGCGCGCCGCAGTCGGGACAGTTCTTCGTGCGACTCGCGGATCCGGCTTCGGTGGTGTCGCTTTCACGGTCGATTTTCGTTTCGGACCCGAGCGGCGCACCGCAGTTCGAGCAGTGCCGGACCTCCCACTGGTCGTCGCCCTCCTGGTCGCCGCCGAAGGCATCGGTATCGACAGCTTCGCCGCAGTGTCGGCAGTAGTTCGGGCGCTTGGAGCCGGAATCGGAGTCGCCCCGATGAGTCCGATTTCGGTACACCTGCACGGTACCGATCGCGAGCAACGGTACGAAAACGATGAGACCGATCGGCCCCATCGCGAGGAGCACCACGAACAGGAGATAGCCAGCGGCGAGGAGCCCGATAACCTGGAGGGCGGTATGGAGGGACATACTGGATACTGTTTATTGGATTCCATTAAATGGTTCCGATCGGACAAGTTCTCGGGCATCGCCTCCGCAGTCGACCGGTCGATGTCGCTGACGGTCACTACCGGATCGAATCGTCCGCACCGAAATACCGGCGCGCTCGCTCTAAGTCCGCCGGCGTGTTGACGTTCAGATGCCAGCCGGCGAGTTCGATGCCGACGTATCGGCTGCCGTCGGCGATCAGTCCCTCGAGCGCGTCCGCGAGTTCGTACTCCCCGCTGTCGCCTCGGTCGACCGCGCGACACGCCTCGAATAACGTCCGAGCGTCGTGGGTCTGGACGCCACCGGCGAGATACCCTGATTCGGGTTCGCTTGCCGAGGACTCGACCGACCGAACCGTCCCGTCGTCGTCGAGCACGCAGCGGGCCGTCGTCTCGGCCTCGTTTCTCGCGACGCGATCGAGCAAGAGCGTTCCGTCGACGCCGGGGTCGCGATGGCGCTCGACCAGTCTCGAGAGATCGCAGTCGCTATCGAACACGTTGTCGCCGTTGATGGTCAGTACGTCAGCAGGGGCCGGTCCGTCCCCGCTCTCGTTGATCTCTTCGGGAGCAGCAATACCGTATCCGTCCTCAAATGCCACACAGACCGCGTGGGCGAGTCCCTGACGATCGTCCTGTACGGCGTACCTGATCGGGACACCGTCGATCGCGGTGCCGATGGTGTCGATCACGTCGCCGGCCCGATAGCCGACCACGATGACGATTTCGTCGACGCCTGCGTTTACGACCGATCGCAGCGTTCGACCGAGCAGCGGTTCGCCACTGATCTCGAGAAGCGGTTTCGGCGTTCGGTCCGTATACGGACGTAAACGGGTTCCTCGGCCGGCGGCGAAGACGAGTGCGTGCATCGGGTGCTCGGCGGGATAGTACACGACACCGACTGTTGTGACTATCGGATCAGGTTCCCGTAGGATGCGTCGCGAACGGCGAAAACGGCCGTCGAACGGCACGCAGGTGGTGTGTCAAGTGGTGTGTCGCGTACCGTCGGACGTCTGCCGTGACTGCAGTGGTGTGTCAGTCGTGCCGATTACCGGATGACGTCGACGCCGTTCTGTTTATCGAGTTCCTCGCGGCCGCCGTCGCTGTGAGCGTTGAACCCGTTGTCGACGTTCTTGCTCGCGTCGAAGTCGGTGTTTTTGACGCCTTCGATGCTTTGTCGCGATTTGTCGGCCTGCTTCTGCGTCGTCGGGCCGAGCACCTGGGCGCTCTGGACGCCGGTCATGATCGCCATGACGCGGACCTTGCCCTTGTAGTTCTCTTGGATCCGGGCGCCCCAGATCACGTTCGCCGAGGCCTCGAGGCGCTCGGTGATGTTGTCTGCGATTCCTTCGGCCTCTTTGAGGGTGAGGTCGGGACCGCCGGTGATGTGGACGAGCCCACCCGACGCGCCGCGATAGTCGACGTCGAGCAGCGGGTGGTTCATCGCGTCCTTGACCACCTCGTCGGTCTTGTTCTTGTCCTGGGTCTCACCGACCAGCATGACGGCGACGCCACCCTGGTTCATGATGGTGGACATGTCCGCGTAGTCCAGGTTGATCAACGAGGGTTGGGTGATCGTCTCCGAGATTCCCTTGACGGTTTCGGCGATGATCTGGTCCATCACCGAGAACGCCTTGCCGATCGGGAGGTTCGGGACGTAATCGAGCAGCCGGTTGTTGTCGAGGACGATGATCGAGTCGGCCTGGTCTCGCAGCTTCTCGAGACCCTCTTCGGCCTTGACCGTTCGGGCACGCTCGACGTTGAACGGCGTCGAGACCATCCCGACGACGATCGCACCCTGCTCTTTGGCGATTTCGGAGACGACGGGGGCGGCACCGGTACCGGTCCCGCCACCCATGCCTGCGGTCACGAACACGAGGTCTGCATCCCCGAGGACCTCTTTGACCGTGCCCTGGGCCATCTCGGTCGCGCGTTCGCCCATCGAGGGATCGCCGCCGGCGCCGAGCCCGTTCGTGAGCGACTTGCCGACGAGGATCTTCGTGTCGGCCTCGATCATCTTGAGGTGCTGTTTGTCCGTGTTGATCGCGACGGTATCAGCACCGTCGACGCCGATGTTGTACAGCCGGTTGATGGTGTTGTTACCGGCACCGCCACAGCCGACGATGACGATCCGCGGATCGCCGAACTCGTCGTCGTCCATGTCTTCCATCTCCCGGGACTCCTGTTCGGCGTTTTCGAGGGCGTCTTGTACGATATCCTGCATCGTTACACCTTGGCCCAGTTGCGTTTGCCGGTCTGTTCGCTCGGTGCGTCCTGTTGTTCGTTGATCATCTCTCGGACAGCCGACCGGATCGCCTCGCTCCGGTTCGGGAACTCGCCCGAGTCGACCAGCTGCTCTACCTCATCGATCTGCTGTTTCGGAATTCGCAGTGTCACACGCTCCATTGTTGTATTCCCTTTGGGGTAAGACGGCGCGCGCCCCTGTCAGACGCGGCGTGTCTTACACGGATTCGCCCGACATCGGGCGTTTTTCGGCGTTTGCCGACCGTTGTAAGACGACCGTCTTACGCGAATAAGTGAAATACTGGCATAGACAATAAAGCTTTCGTCGGACACGACTTTCTGTGTCTTACACCGGTTCTTAAGTATGACTGTCACGGCCGAGCACGTCAGCGGCCGGCGTCCGACGCCCACAGCCCGGACAGAAGGCCCAGTCCGACCGAATTTCGTCACCGCAGTCACAGAACAGTCGTCGCGAGGTCTTCTCGCCGCAGTTCGGACAGTAAACGTGGTCGTCGTCGACGTGTTCCCCACACTGGTCACACTGACTCGTCGGCTCGTCCTCGAGCGACTGCGGCTCGCCGGCGTCCTCACGGGCAGGCCGTTTGGCTCCGTCGCCGTGACTGGCGTGGCCGTCTCCGCGTGCGTGCGTATCAGTCTGAGCCCGCTGGTCATCTCGAGCCGACCGCTCCGGCATCCGCCGGTCGTTCTCGAGTGAGACACTGATCGTAACGTCACCCGTATTCCGTCCGCGCGTACGGTACTCCTGCCGTCGGGTCTCGTCGAGTCCGTACTCGTGGAGCCGATCCGCGAGCAGTTCGTCGACACGCGTTCGGATCAGGTCGTCGATGGCGCCGGGCGACTCCGGCTCGCTAATCGACGCGCGTTCCGCTCCTCGGCCGGCCCCCGTGGAGCCGTCGAGGTACGCTCGCAGCGCCTCACGCATCGCTTCGCTCTTCGATACGTCGAGACGCTCGAGCTGCTCGACGAGGTCGTCGTCGGCGCGGAACGTGATCTTACTCATGTCCGTGATATACATGACATTGTGGCTCTATCCATATCAATCATTCTACCGTATGCCACCCGTCACACGCCTCCCGTCACCGAGAATAACAACCCTTATGTTATCCAGAGCGGCTACGTTGAAATGCAACCGCCCTTAGCTCAGACTGGTAGAGCAGTCGACTGTAGATCGACTTGCCCCCCGTTCAAATCGGGGAGGGCGGACTTTTACTGCGAACAACGTGAGCAGTCAAACGTCCAACCGAGCCGATTTGAACACGGAAGTCGCAGCCGCCGAGCGAAGCGAGGCGGACCGTCTTCCATCTGTTCAAATCGGGGAGGGCGGATTTTCGGAGACACTCTGACCAATACGATTTGTACTCGTGAGTCGCAGTCCCAGAACGACGCGCAGCGCCGCACGTCCGGAACGGCTTCCAACTGTTCAATCCGGGGAGAAACAGCGTTCGAGCGGCCATTTAAACGGAAGAGTTCCTCGAGCCACACCGCTGTGAGACACTCGTCTTACAGACCGTTCTACCGACTCACCGAGACCGGATCACTCGTCGGGTACGTCGTCCTCGAGGTCGATATCCGAGACCGATTCGTCGACGGGCGTAAACTCCAGGCTCCCGCATTGACAGCCGTCGCGTCTGCCGATGGGGCGGAAATCGTCCTCGCTGATCTCGAGAGCGGCGTAGAGGGCACCGCATTCCTCACACATGGCGATACTCCGTTGATTCTCGTCGCCGTCGGCCATAGCGTGGTGTCGAGTATCGAGAGGTCACTCAAGAGTGTAATCGGAGGACACAAGCGACAACACCGTCGTTACGACTGTCGTGACAACAGCCGTACGGGCCTCGCGTGGGTGTGCGAACACAGGCGATCGCTGGCCGGTCGCTTTTCCGTCGGCCGGAGATACCACGGGTATGAGAAATGAGGGTCCGAGCCGCGACCGCGCACAGGACCGCGCCGAGCAGCGCAAGTCCGAGCGGGCCGACGAGACCGAGTCGATCCTCGACGACGTCGAGCGTCATCTCAGCGAGCTCGAGTATCCGACCACGAGCGAGGAGATCGCCGCGGAGTACGGAAACGAGCCGATCGACATGCCCAACGAGACGGAGTCACTGGGGAGCGTTTTCGATCGGCTGGCGGGCGAGCAGTACGACACTCCCGAAGAAGTCCGGGAGGCGGTCTACGGCGAGATCACCGGCCAGGCGGGGAGTCCGAACGAGGCCAACACCGAGCGAGATCTCACCGGGCTGGACGCAGAGAGCCAGGGATCGATCAGCGAGAGCGGCGGCGACTCGCTCTGAGCGGGTGAGCTACAGGGGCTCGAGCGACGCTACGCCCGCCCCCGATCGTGATAGCAGAACCGATTTACGTCAGCGTCGTCTGCTCTCGAGTATGGATTACGAAGCGAGTCTCGACCGAGCGATGGAGGATGTTCCGGACATCGGCGGCGACGAGGAACGACTGCAGATTCCGGACGCCCAGACCCAGAAGGACGGTGCATTTACGCGGTTTACGAACCTCGGCGACATTGCCGACGTCCTCTCCCGCGAAGCCGAACATCTCCACCGATTCATCCAGCGAGAGATGGGGACCAGCGGCAAGTTCGAGGAGGGCCGCGGCCGGTACAACGGGACGTTCTCCGAGCAGGACTTCGACGTCGCCGTCGAGGCCTACATCGACGAGTACGTGCTCTGTTCGGAGTGTGGCTTGCCGGACACCCGCCTCGTCCGCGAGGACCGTACGCCGATGTTGCGCTGTGACGCCTGCGGTGCGTTCCGTCCCGTCACCAAGCGCTCGACGAGCAGCCAGCAACAGCAGCAGGCCGACGCCGTCGAGGAGGGGAAGACCTACACCGTCGAGATCACCGGCACCGGCCGCAAGGGCGACGGTGTCGCCGAGAAAGGCAAGTACACCATCTTCGTTCCCGGCGCCGAAGAGGGCGACGTCGTCGAAATCTACATCAAGAACATCTCCGGCAACCTCGCGTTCTCCCGACTCGCCTGATCGGTCGGACGAGTCGGTTTCGGTCGGTTACCGCCGACGGGTTTTTGAGGGGCGCTCGTCCCCTAACCGGCGATTCCGTTTCGGAGCGTTGTGCGACTTTCTGTGGATCCACTAGTCGATGGCAACGGGTCCCAGTGCGGACCGCGAAATTAAAGATAGTTTGTGCTAGTCACACGTACGTGGGAGTATCGTTCGACCTCTTCGGGACGCTCGTGACCGCCGACAGACCGTCCGATCCAGCCGCAGCCGTCGCGACTGAACTCGAGAAGCGAGACGTCGACGTGCCGGACGACTGGGCCGACGCGTACGCCGAGCCACACGTCGACGCGCCCGAGGGTGCGGAGGTACCGTTGCCCGCTCACGTCTCGCACGCGCTCGCGAGTCGCGAGGTCAGCTACGAGCACAACGCGGTCCGACGGGCGGTCGTCGCCGCGTTCGATCCCGATGTCGAGACCAGAGCCGGCGCCAGAGCGGCCGTCGACGCGGCACTCGAGCGGGGTCCCGTCGCGATCTGTTCGAACTGCAGCGTTCCGGAACTTGTCGGCCGAACGCTCGTCCGATCCGCGTTCGATCGCGACGAGTTCGACGCCATCGTAACGAGCGTCGGTTGTGGCTGGCGGAAACCCGCCCCCGAGATCTTCGAGCTCACCGCCGCCCAGCTCGAGGTTGACCTGGACCGACTCGTCCACGTCGGCGACGACTCCCGGACCGACGGCGGTGTCGAGGCAGTCGGCGGGACGGCACTGTTACTCGAGGAACACCCGCTCGAGACGATCCCGTCCCGGCTGGCGACGGTCGCGGAGTCAGAGAAGTCATGACTGCGCGACGGGATGGTGAGGGTCTGAGCGGAGCGCGCTACCTCGCCGAGCCCCGGGAGGGACGACCGTGATACTGACGACGATCGCACTGTTCGGACTGGCGTTCAGTCTGGACCTGCTGATCGGTGAGCCCCCGAACGCGCTCCATCCGGTGGCCTGGTTCGGCCGTTTGGTCGGCGCGCTCGATACGGAGTGGGCCGATACTGACGGTGGCCAGCGACTGGCTGGTGTCGGGATCGCCCTGTTTGCACCGCTGATTCCGGCCGTTGTCTCGGGTGGATTCGTCGTGCTGGCGAGTGCAGCGTCTCCGCTCGCGGGTGCGATCGTCGCCGGCCTCGTGCTCTTTCTGACTACGAGCCTGCGCTCGCTGCTCGAGTTGACCCAGACGGTCGTGGCCGCAACCGACGTCGGTGACGAGTTCCGTACCGACGGAACGACTGACGATACCGACGATGGCCTCGAGAGGGCTCGCGAGCAGGTCCGTGGCCTCGTCGGTCGCGACACTTCGTCGCTCTCGCCCGCCGAAATCCGCAGTGCAGCCGTCGAGAGCGCCGGCGAAAACCTCGCGGACGGACTGGTCGCGACGTTGCTTCCCTTCGCCCTGCTCGCCCCGATTTCGCTGCCGGCGGCCGCGGCGGCCGCGGCGTGGGTCAAGGGCGTCAACACGCTGGACTCGATGCTCGGCTATCCCTCGAAACCGCACGGCACCGGGAGTGCGCGACTCGACGATCTCGTGATGTGGCTCCCCGCCCGAATCACCGCGGTCGCGATCGCCGTCGCCGGAGCCGACCCGTTCGCGGTGCTCCGCGCACGCGAGTGGGCGCGCGATCCGCCGTCGCCCAACTCGGGATGGCCAATGGCGACGCTCGCCTGCGTGCTCTCAGTTCGACTCACTAAGCCAGGCGTGTACGACCTCAACACCGACGCCGATCTCCCGAGCGTCGCTGACGGCGAGCGAGCCGTCTCCGTGGTCGGGCTGGCCGCCGTCGTGTCGGTGCTCCTCGCTATCGCTCTCGCCGCGGGGGTGGCGATCGCCGTGACGACGCTCGAGGGAACGCAGGTAGGAGCGACAGCTCCTACCGCGGTTCTCGAGACTGGATCTAACGTCGTCTTCGCGGCGTTTACGTGGCCTGCGGAGGTGAGTCGATGAGTTTACTCGCCGCCGTTCGGGGTGGGCTCGGCTTTCTGACGCGGTTGCCAGTCGGCCATCACGACGGCGATTGGGACGCGTTTCGCACGCGGCCGGCGGCGTTCCCCGTCGTCGGATTCGTCGCGGGCGCAATCGCGGCGATTCCGCTGCTGGCGACCGAGACGCTGGCTGCGCCGACCGTCGCCTTCGGCTACCTGCTCGCGGTGTACGCCGTAATGGGAATCCACCACCTCGACGGCGTGGCAGATCTCGGCGACGCGCTCGTCGTCCACGGCGACGCCGACCGACGCCGCGAGGTCCTGAAGGATACGACGACGGGCGTCGGTGCGGTGCTCGCAGTGGCGATCACCGTCACGGGGCTCGCACTTGCCGGTCTCGGACTCGCTGGGGTCCCCGTCTTCGTCGCGATCGCCGTTGCGATCGCCGCCGAAGTCGGGACGAAACTCGGGATGGCGGCGATGGCCTGTTTCGGTCACGCGAGCCACGACGGTATGGGACGGCAGTTTACGACCGCGGCCGTCCCAACATCGTTCGTCGCACCCGTCGGCGTCGCGCTCCCGGCAGCCCTCCTTTCCTGGCCCCACCCGATCGCTGCGGTCGCGCTCTCGGGGGCCGTTGCCGGCGTTGCCCTCCCCTGGTACTGGGCGAATCGCCACCTCGGCGGCATCAACGGCGACGTCTTCGGCGCGGCCAACGAGATCGGCCGCCTCGCCGGCGTCCATTTGGGGGTGATCGCGTGGACGCTATCGTGATGTGCGGCGGGAAGGGCACCCGCCTCGAGAGCGCCCACGAGAAGCCGCTCCACCCGATCGACGGCGTCGCGATGGTCGACCGTGTGCTGGCGGCGCTCGAGGGGAGTCGCGTGGAGACGATCTACGCCGCCGTCTCGTCGAACGCCCCGGAGAGCCGCGCTCATCTCGAGCGTGGCGACGGCGAAACCCCGACCGTGACGATTCTTGAGACGGCCGGCGACGGCTACGTGGCCGATCTGATGACCCTCCTCGATCGACCCGCCGTCTCGACGCCGGTGTTGACCGTCGCCGCGGACCTCCCGCTGCTCGAGGCACCCGTTATCGACCGGGTTCTCACGACTCACGGCGAGTGCGACGCCTCGCGGACCGTCTGCGTTCCCGTCGCGCTCAAACGCCGCCTCGGCGCGAGCGTCGAGTCGACGCTCGAGCCCGACACCCACCTCGCGCCGACCGGGGTCAACGTCGTCGGCGACGCATCCGATTCCCAGACCATGACAGACGTACACTACGACCCACGACTCGCGATCAACGTGAACCGACTCGAAGACGCTCGTCTCGCGGCGAACGAACTACAGCGTCCCGACGCGGAGGAGCGATAAGATGCGCGTGATCCTCCCCGCTGGGACGACTGAGACTGCACTGATCGACGGCATCAGCGCCGCCGGCGCATCTCCGGACCTGATGGTGCATACCCCCTCCGCGGACGTCGAGATTCTCGCGTACGGCGAGCCGACGATGGCCCCCGTCACGCCGGTGAGTCCGAACGGCTGTCCGACACCGGCCGCGGTGACGCGAGCTGTCCGCGAGGTGATCGACTTCGACGTCTCGGTCGTCGACGCCGGTCTCGCACAGCCGACCGGCGCACCCACGGTCGACCTCGGCGTCGACCCGGGAGCGGACATTCGCGACCCTGTCGCCGTCCCCGACGCGCAGGCGATCTTCGACCGCGCTCACGCCTACGGCGCGAGCCTGCCCGACGACGAACTCCTGATCGGCGAGACGGTCCCCGGCGGCACGACGACGGCGCTCGGCGTCCTCACCGCGCTCGGCGAACCGGCCGGCGTCTCCTCCTCGCTCCCGAAAAACCCAATCGAACGTAAACGGCAGGTCGTCGACGAAGCCCTCGCCGCGAGCGACGCGTCGGCCGGGAGCTTCGACGGCTGCCCGCTCGAGGCGATCCGGGCCGTCGGCGATCCCGTGCAGGCGACCGTCGCGGGAATCGCCGCCGGCGCGCTCGAGTCGGGGATCGACATCACCCTCGCCGGCGGCACGCAGATGGTGGCCGTCGCGACCGTCTTACGCCACGCCGGCGTCGGCGCACCGTTCTCGATCGCGACCACCTCGTTCGTCGAGCGCGAGCAGGGCGACCGGCTCGGCGAGGCCTGCTATCGGCTGAACTGCCAGTTGACCGTCACCGATCCCGGCTTCGACGCGCGCGATCACGTCTCCATGGAGCGTTACTGCGCGGGCGTGGCGAAAGAGGGCGTCGCGATGGGCGGCGCGCTCTCGCTCGTCCCCGACGAGCGGATGGATGCTGTTCTGGATCGATTCGAGGCGGTCTGCGGGCGTCTCGGTATCGAGGACAAGGACGACGACGGGAACGGGAGCGGAAACGGAAACACCGCCGAATCCACGAACTCGAATCCGGAGGGTGATCGTGCACCCTGACTCGATACGAACCGGGGACCGCGTCCCCCACGGCGGCGAGACCGACCGAAACGTCCTCGACTTCTCGGCCAACACCAACCCGTACACACCAGACGGCGTCGAAGCGGTGTACGAAGGGGCGCTCGAGGCGTCCCGCAGGTACCCCGACGACGACTATCCCGACTTCCGTGCCGCCGCGGCCGCGTTCGTCGGGTGCGAGCCGGGCCGAGTGATCCCCACGCCTGGCGGACTGGCCGCGATTCGACTGGCGATGGAGTGTTCGCTCGAGCCGGGCGACGAGGCCCTGGTTCCGTACCCGAGTTTTGGCGAGTACGCCCGCGAAGTGCGTTTACAGGGTGCGTCGCCTCGATTCGTCCCACACGACGAGCTACTGGCGGTGGACGACGGACTTCTCGAGGACTGTCGGCTCGCGGTGGTCTGCACGCCGAACAACCCCACCGGCGAGGCGACCGATCCGGACGCGCTGGCGGCGTTTGCGGCCCGCTGTGGCGAGGCGGGAACGACGCTGTTGGTCGACGAGGCGTTTCTCGGCTTTACGGATCTGTCGTCAGCGGCCCGACTCGAGGCCGAGCACGTGATCGTCGCCCGTTCGCTGACCAAACTGTTCGGGCTGCCGGGGCTGCGAGCGGGATTTGCGGTCGCGACCGGCGAGCGGCAAGACGCGCTCGAGACGGCCCGTCGCGCGTGGTCGCTCGGCACGCCGGCCGCACGCGTCGGTGCGTACTGTCTGCGTCAGGACACGTTCGTCCGCGATACGCGCGAACGCGTCGAACACGAGCGCGAGCGGATGCGCGAGGCGCTCGAGCGGCGATTCGACGTCGTGCCGTCGGACGCACCGTACCTGCTGTGTGACGTTGGCGACCGCAGCGTCGACGACGTGATCGTGTCCGCTCGCGAGAACGGTGTCGCCATCCGCGACGCGAGGACATTCCGAGGTCTCGACTCGCACGTTCGCGTCGCCGTCAAGGATCGCGAACGGAACGACCGACTGCTCGCGTCGCTTGCGGTGCTCGAGGACGGTAAACGTCGTGTCGACGAGGGCGACGAGACTGAGGCGGACGACGACACCGACACGGGGACGACGTCCAAATGACGGATTCCGATGCAGCGTACGATTCAGTTTGTCGCGACGGCGTCCTCCAGGTACACCGGTCCGAGACCGAGTGGCTCTCGACCGGCTGGAACGGCGGCCGACGGACGGCCGACTGCGCGTACAACGTCTCGGTACCCGAGGGGTGGGATCGGACGGATCTCGGAGCGTACGTCGCCGAGCGCCTCGAGCAGGCGGAATTTTCTCACGCCAGCGGTGGCCCGGTTCTGCTCACCGGGGTCGATCAGGCGGACGCCCGCGGAGCCCGGTACGGTCCCGTCACGGCCTACGCGACAGCCGGCATCTCGAACCCCGCGGCGTTACCGATGGATCCCGACGAGCAGTCGGTGAGCGACGGCTCTCGCCCGGACTCGCGCTCCCACCCGGGGCGCGGAACCGTCAACGTGATCGTCGGGACGACGCGGTCGCTCGCACCCGGCGCGCTGGCGAACCTGATCGCCGTCGCCGCCGAGGCGAAAGCCGCGACCTTGCTCGCCGACACTGGGTTTCCCGGCACGACGACGGACGCCGTCGTCGTCGGCCACGACCCGACGGGCGAGCGCGCCGAGTTCTCCGGCAGCGGTACCGACGTCGGTGCGGCGACGCGCGCCTGCGTTCGAGAGGCCGTCTCCGCTTCGCTTCGGGCACACTACGAGGATCGCGACGAGACCCTTCCCGACTCGTTCGCGGACGCGACGTACGGCGTCTCGACCGACGTTCGGGCGACGGTTTTTCGACCGACGCGGTGAGCGCGCTGTTGCGTCCCGGCTCGAAACGTTAACCCGTCTCGAGGCGAACATCCCGACAATGGCCGGGGACGAAGCCGACGATCCGACGGCGATCCGTTCGCTCGCGCTCTCGCCGGCGGACGCCGCCGACGCCTACGCGTATACCCAGGAGAACCCGGGCGAGGCCGTGCTCCGCGTGACGCCGCCGTTTCACGGCCGGATGCGGGCGCGTATTCACGTATACCGCCTCGACGACACCGAACTGACCGGTGCCGTCCACGTCGCCCCGCAAGCGGTCATCGATGACGACGTCGTTGCCAACTATCCCACGCTCGAGACCGAACTCGAGGACGTCGATCCGAACAAGATGGATCGTGTCCGACAGAGACACGGCGAGGCGGTCGAGGCGTGGCAGGAACGCGCGCGAGAGGCGATCGTCGACGAGATCACGCTCGAGACCGGCGACGGACCCCATTCAGTCGAGATCAAACGGGTCGGATAGCGCGACCTGAACTGAGACCCGTTCTCGTCGCGGCGCTCGATATTCCACGGCACACGTACGCTGTCCTGCACTTTCACTTTCACTCCGGGTGGATCGGATTAACGTACTATCCGTCTCATTGACCAGTATGGCACTGATCGTCGACCGGAGTGAGGACCGAACCGAGCAGACCGAGAGCACCGACACGGTAACCACACTCGAGCCGGAGCCGGAACGACGCCGTATCGATGTCACGGACCTGCACGCCGCCGGAATCGAGGAGTTCGTCGAGTCGAACGTCGACACGGAGTTCGTCTCGCTCGAACACCGCGGCGCGCGGACCTACCTCGTCCTCGAGGACTGAGCGAGACCCACGCCGCGAATCGGTCAGATGCGCTACTTGTACCCCCACCGTTTTCACCGGAACCGTGGGAGGTGGGCGCATGACCGACACTCGAGACCGAGAGGGGAGACGCTCGCGCGGTCCGACGACGCGGCGACGTGTCCTCGAGAGCGGCGCTGGTCTCGTCGTCATTGTTGGCGTCGCCGGAGTCGCCCCGTCGTCGGCAGGCGCAACGGGCCGTGGGACCGAGCCGAACGCCGACGAGGCGTACGCACAGGGGTTTCTCGAGGACCACCACGAGCAGCTGGTGTTCGGGACGGACTTCCTCGCGCCGGACCAGGAGGTGCCACAGTTCGAGCTGTTCGATCGGTTCGAGCTGTCGATGGAGGCATGGGCGAATATCCGGTACCGGAACCTCGAGGGACTGCTCCGGTGAAAATCGGACGGCGACCGATCAGAATCGCTGCAGCCGGATCTCCTCGGCCGTGACCTCGTCGACGTACTCCTCGTCGAGCTGGTAGTTCTCCATCCCATCGGCGACCTCTCGATCCCGCTGGAGTCGTGATTTGATCGAGTCGGTCATCTCCGGTCCGGGTTCGACGTACGCGACGCCCGCGTCGACGTCCTGAACGACGCCGATCTCCGTTCCGTTCGTGTTGACGACCGGCTTCCCCTCGTCGTCGACCGTGAAGTTGGCGCACATACTCCCCCGTTACCGATCGACGAGGGTATACGCCGGACCCACATGTGCCTGTGTTCGTCAGTCGACGTGATCGACGGCGGAACGCGAGCCGCCGACGGAGTCGGAGCTTCGAACCGATCTGCGCTCGAATCGATACCACTACCGGGCTGGACTCGAGACCGCCGGTAATGAAACTCGCGCGGATCGCGACGGACGACGGACCGGTTACTGGACAGTACGAGGACGGCGTCGTTCACGGTGACGACGGCGCGTACGAGGTCGGCGTCGACGGGACCTTTCTGCCGCCCTGCGAGCCCTCGGCGCTGTACTGCGTCGGTCGGAACTACGCGGCGACGCTCGATCAGATGGAGTACGAACGGCCGGACGAACCCGACTTCTTCATCAAGCCGCCGGCGTCGGTGCTGGGCCATCGGGACCCCATTCCCTACCCCGAGTTCACCGACGAACTCACCTACGCCGGCGAACTCGCGGCGGTCATCGACGAACCCTGCCGAAACCTCTCGGAAGACGAGGTGTCGGATGTCGTGCGCGGCTACACGATCATGAACGATATGGACGCGCTCGATCAGCAGGGTCGAACCGCCCGCAAGGCGTTCGACGGCTCCGGCCCGCTCGGGCCGTGGATCGAAACCGCGGTCGATCCGACGGGCATCGACATGTGGACCGACGTCGCCGGCGAGCGCCGGCAGGAGGCCAACACCGAACTGATGCTGTTCGACCCCCACGAGATCATCTCGTATCTCTCGCGACGATTCACCTTCCGACCCGGCGACGTGGTCGCGTTCGGAAGTCCCGCCAACCCCGGACTGGTCGAACCCGGTGACACCGTCGAGATCACCTACGACGGTGTCGGGACGCTTCGGAATACGGTCGTCGACTCGAGCGAACGGGGCCGCTCGGCCACGAGTAGCGGTCGGTAGAAAGGCACTTCAGGCCGAACCGCCTCGCCAAACACGTGAGCGCTGACGCCACGCGACGCGTCGAAGTCTACCCCGACCGAGAGGTCGTCGTCGAGTTCGATCCCGACCTTACCTTCGAATGCGTCGAAGAGTGTACCTGGTGTTGCCAACACGGGGTCTTGCTCTACGATCAGGACTTGCTCGAGTTAGCCCAGCGGGCGAACCTCGCCGAGACCACGACCGACTTTCGCGGCGAGAAGTTCGTCACCCGCGAGGAGAAAGACCGGGACGACCACGTCGCGGACGACGGCTGCGCCTGTGCCTTCCTCCGCGAGGACGGCCTCTGTTCGCTGCATCTCGAGGAGGACTGGAAACCGACCAGATGCTCCGTCTTCCCGCTCGGCGTCTGGCTCGAGGACGGCGACCTCCACGTCGACATTCGGGACTCGGCCCACGAGCACTGCGAGGGACTGAACGTCAGCGATCGGAGCGTCATCGACAATCTCGAGGCGTTCCTGCCGGAGGTGCTCTGGGAGCTCGAGAATCCGGACTCGGACCGAGAACTGTAGCGCCGTTTGCCGCCCGAAATGGTCTCGTTCTAACAGATCTTTCGACCGGACGATTACGGTTGAGTTAGATGTTACCACGCCTCTCCAATGCTTTAAACGTCCGCCGTACGTAGTACGGGTGTGACAGAAGAATCCGGGCGACGGAACCTCCGTATGCCCAACAGCGATGAAGTATTCGCCGTCGTAACCGAACACCTTGGTGGCAATCACGTCCAACTCCGGTGTGAAGATGGCGAGGAACGACTCGGCCGCATCCCAGGCCGCATGAAGTATCGTACGTGGATCGAACAAGACGATATCGTCGTCGCCGAACCCTGGGACTGGCAGGACGAGAAAGCGACGATCGAGTGGCGCTACACCAGCCAGGACGCAGATCAACTGCGTCGCGAAGGCCACATCGATTGAACCTCGGTAGCGACCACTAAACGAGATTTCTCCGCACACTCCACGATACCGAGCGACGGCGTTCGACCGTTCGAATCGACACTGCCGATCATTCCCTGCGAGACGGCTTCTACGGCGAGTCCAATCCGTTCGAGCCTCGCCTGTAGTTCGGACGAATAAACCGATACCTGCGATAGTAATTCATCGCGTCGCCCGCTTCCACGTTCGGAGGTCGACCACCGCTCCATCGATCGCGTCCGATTCGGCGTCGGTCGCCGCCCAGACGAACATTCCTGCGATCGATTCCGGATCGCGTCCCTGGCCGCCCGAGAGCGCCGTCGCGACCTGCCCGAGATCCAGACAGCCGACGGTGTAGTCGGTGTCGGCGGCGAACCCTCGAGCCACCGCCTCCGCCGTCGCCTTCGATATCGCGTACGAGCCGTAGCCCGATTTGGCTTCGCGAGCGATAGCCCCCGTCGGGACGAGCACGCGAGCGCCGTCGTTCAGGTGGGGGAGCGCCTCGAGAACCGTTCCGAAGACCCCGCGGGCGTTGATCCGCCAGTGGTCGTCGAACGCCGAGTACGATTCGCGGTCGGTCGGCGTACTCCCCGGGGTGCCATGATAGACGCCCGCTGCGGGGACGAGGACGTCGATACCGGCAGACGGACCGGTCCGCGACGCGGTTTCGACGAGTCGCTCGAGGTCGAACTCGTCGCGGACGTCGGTCCGGTGCCCTGCCGCGGCGGCGTCCGTGGTCTCGGTCGACTCGAGGCGGTCCTCGAGTGCGTCGACCGTTTCCGTCACGTCGTCGCCGTCTCGAGCGCCGACGACCACCGTCGCACCCTCGTCGACGAACGTTTCGGCGACGGCGCGTCCGATCCCGCGAGTCCCACCGGTGATGACCGCTGTCGTTCCGTTCATACGGGCCCTACGGGTGGCTGACACAGGAATCCATCGCCGAGAGTCGTCGCCGGACTTGCCTCGTGGACGGATGGCGGCTCTCGTTGCCCGCCGACACTCGATCTTGCGGTCCCCTACGTAGGTATGGCGTACGTTTATCACCGCGCCGACAGTCACGGTAACATATGCAATCGCTGGCCGACGAGTCCGTCGTCGTGATCGGGGCCGGCGTCGGTGGGCTCTCGACGGCCTGCTACCTCGCGGATCGAGGTGCCGACGTCCACGTCATCGAGAAAAACGAGCAGCTCGGGGGCCGTGCGAGTCGGCTCGAGGAGGACGGTTTCCGGTTCGATATGGGGCCGTCGTGGTACCTCATGCCCGACGTCTTCGAGCGCTTTTTCGCCGCGTTCGACCGGACGCCGTCGGACTACTACGAACTGTCCCACCTCGACCCGCACTACCGGATCTTCTTCAAGGATGGCGATCAGGTCGACGTCACGCCCGATCTCGAGCGAACGAAGGCCGTCTTCGAGGAGTACGAGTCGGGCGCGGGTGACGCGCTCGAGCGCTATCTCGACAAATCGCGGGAGAACTACGAGGTGGGGATGGAACACTTCGTCTACGAGGATCGGACGCGACTGCGGGACTACGTCGACCTCGACGTGGCTCGACAGGCTCGCGGGCTCTCCCTGCTGGGATCGATGCAGGGTCACGTCGAGAACTACTTCGAACACCCGAAACTCCAGCAGATCATGCAGTACACGCTGGTGTTCCTCGGCGGCTCGCCGACGAACACGCCGGCGCTGTACAACCTGATGAGCCACGTCGATTTCAACCTCGGCGTCTGGTACCCAGAGGACGGCATCGGCGGCGTCATCGACGGGATCGCGGAGCTGGGACGCGAACTGGGCGTCACGTACGACACCGACCGACCGGCGACGGCGATCAAGGGTCGTGAGGGGGCGTTCCTCGTCGAGACGTCGAAGGGGCCGCTACGCCCCGATCTGGTGGTCAGCAACGCCAGCTACGCTCATACCGAACAGGAACTGCTCCCGGCCGAACGGCGGGGCTACGACGCCGACTACTGGGAGTCGCGGACCTACGCCCCCTCCGCCTTCTTGCTCTACCTCGGCGTCGAGGGCGAGGTCGAGGAACTGGCCCACCACACGCTGGTCCTCCCGACGGACTGGCAGGAACACTTCGATCAGATATTCGAGGACCCGCAGTGGCCGGACGAACCCGCCTACTACTGCTGTGTCCCCTCGGAGACCGACGACACGGTCGCTCCCGACGGCCACAGCGCCCTGTTCGTCCTCGTCCCGATCGCGCCGGGGCTCGAGGACACCCCTGAGATTCGGGAGGCCTACCGCGAGAAGATCCTCGCGGACATCGCCGCGAACACCGGCGAGGAGCTACGCGGTCGGATCGTCTTCGAGGAGCAGTTCTGCGTGCGGGATTTCGCGGATCGATACAACAGTTACGATGGAACCGCACTGGGGCTGGCCCACACGCTCCGACAGACCTCCCTCTTTCGGCCACCCCACCGCGCGAAGGGCGTCGACGGACTCTACTTCGTCGGCGGCGACACCACGCCGGGGATCGGCGTTCCGATGTGTCTCATCAGCGGCGAACTGACCGCGGAGAAGGTACTCGAGGACTACGGACAACCGATAGAACAGTGATCCAGCGAACGATCGATCGGGGTTGGGTCCGGACAGCGATGACCGCAGGTGCCACGTGCAGCCGACCATGACATCGGAGTCGACGTCCGCGAACGATGGCGGTCTCGGGGCGGAGCTGTCGTACCTGCTGACGCTCTCGAGACCGCGGTTCTGGCTCTATCTGGCGGGACCGGTGCTCGTCGGCGTCGCGTACGCCGCGAGTTCGGTCGACGACCTGTTCGCACCCGCCGCAGTCGCGTTGTTCGCCTACTTCCTCGTGCCCGCGAACGTCTTCCTCTACGGGATCAACGACGTCTACGACCGCGAGATCGACGTTGCGAATCCGAAGAAGGACGAAAAGGAGACACGGTATCGGGGTCAACGATTCGTTCCGGCCGCGGTCGTCGGCTGTGTTCTTCTGGGGCTGGCGCTCGTCCCGTTCCTGTCGCGGGCGGCCTGGCCCTGGCTCGCGGTCTTTCTCGTCCTCGGGGCCGCCTACAGCGCGCCGCCGGTTCGGTTCAAGACGACGCCGGTCCTCGACTCGGTCTCGAACGGACTCTACATCGCGCCGGGCGCGGCAGCCTACGCCGCCGTCGCCGGGGGACAGCCACCGCTGCTCGCCGTCCTCGGCGGCTGGCTGTGGGCGATGGGGATGCACACCTTTTCGGCGATCCCCGACATCGAACCCGACCGCGAGACCGGCATTCGGACGACTGCGACGGTACTCGGCGAGTCGCGAACCTACGCGTACTGCGGCGCGTGCTGGTTCGCGAGCGCGCTCGCGTTCGCCGCGCTCGACGGCCGCCTCGGCGCGCTCATGCTGGTCTACCCCGCACTCGTCGCGGCGCTCGTTACCTCGAGCGTCGCCGTCGATCGGGCGTACTGGTGGTTCCCGGCGATCAACACGGTCGTCGGCACAGTTCTGACGATGGGCGGACTCTGGAGACTGGTCTAAAATGAGCACACAACGGGGTCAGATCTGAATGGATACACCGAACTCGACGACACGCACGAACGAGACCAGAACGCGGATTCAGCGACGCCTCGAGACCGTCATCCGCGAGAATCGGTTTACGATCGCGGTCGTCTTTCCGTTCGTCGGCGCGGTGACGTTGGTCGCCAGCGCGGAGGGGCTGATGCCGGAACCGCTTGCGTACAACCCGCTGTTGATTCTCTTCGGGACGATGGTGATGCGCTCGCCGCTGGTCGTCGGCCTGCTGCCGCGTATCGGCTGGTGGGCCCTCGGTTGCCTGGGCGTGCTGACGGCGTACACGTACGCGATCGAGATCGTCGGCGTGCGAACCGACTGGCCCTACGGTGCGTTCGAGTACACCATCCAACTCGGGCCGATGCTGTTGGGAGAGGTGCCGTTAGCGCTGCCGCTCTTTTTCATCCCGCTGGTGCTGAACGCCTACCTGCTCACGCTACTCGTCCTCGAGGACTGGAGTGCGAACCCGCTCGTCAGGATCCCAGCGGCCATCGCGGCCGTCGTCGCCATCGACCTCGTGCTCGACCCCGCCGCCGTCGCCATCGGCTTCTGGGAGTTCGTCCCTCCAGGCGTCTACTACGGCGTCCCGGTCTCGAACTACGTCGGCTGGCTGCTCTCGGGCACCGTCGCCGTTCTCCTCGTGGACCTCGCCTTCGAGCGCGCGTCGCTGCTCGAGCGGGTGCGAAACTGCGAGTTCATTCTCGACGACCTGGTGAGTTTCGTCCTGCTCTGGGGGACGATCAACCTGCTCTACGGCAACTGGCTGGCGGCCGGCGTCGCCGGCGCGTTCTGTCTCGGCCTGTTTCGGACGGATCGGTACGACCGCGAGATGATTCGGCGCTCGCTTCCCTCGAGCGGCGTCGAAAGTCGGGATTCCTGATCGTTGCGTCGTGTTTTCGAACGCTTCGACGACTGGTGTAACAATTTGATCGCACGACCGATTCCTCGGGGACGAACATGCTTGCTCCACGCTTTTGCTCGTGTCGCTACTGATGGGTGTATGGCGACTATCGCACCGATCGAATGTCCGCTCTGTCACGACGAGCTAACGCGGAACCAAAACCTGGAGGATCACCTCGTCGCAACGCATTCGAAGCAGACGTTAGCGAAGTTCGTCGTCGCCGAAACCGAAGCGCTGGGCGAAGAGGACGTCTCGGAGTGACGGCGCTCCTTTAGGAGCGCTCTACACGAAGATGTTGGTCAACGTACTGCCGAACAGGAGCAAAAGGATCACGACGGCGAACGTGATCGTCAACCAGACGCCGAGTCCGATCGCGGCGGTACGGGCGTTTCGGCGATCGATAGCGAGCGGGTCGTGTGGATCGCTGGTGGACATACGGAATCAACTACGCTCCGAGGGCTCACAACAGGAAATCCACAATATAGTGGGGGTTAATAAGCGGCCGCGCGACGGCGTTACTGCGTTGGGACGTGACCGCCGTGGCCCGAGTCGTGGCGATCGGTCTCGACTGCGGGGACGGCGGAGACGCGTCGGAAGACGGCCTCCGGGTCGCGGTTCCAGTGCCAGTGCCAGCGGGTCTTCGCGAGACACCACAGCTTTCGAGTCGACGACAGCGCGGGGTCTCGGCTGAGGACGTCGTAGTTCTGTGACCGGATGACGGTGTGGTGTTCCGCGTAAAGGACGGCCGCGAGCAACACGGGAAGCTGGCAGTCGTCGGGGAGATACCGGATCCCCGCGACGCCCTCCCGATACAGATCCTCCGTTCGCTTGAGTTCGGCTGCCATCGCGGCGGCGAACGAGTCCGAGTACTCGAGTCGTTCGACCTGCGCGGCCGAAACGTCGTGGGAATCGAGCGTCTCTTGGGGCAGGTAGATCCGATCGCGCTCGAGGACGTCTTCGCGGACGTCCCGCAGGAAGTTCGTCATCTGGAACGCCTCGCCGAGTTTGACGGCGTGCGGGAGCGCGGCCTCGCGGTCCTCGGGTTCCATGATCGCGGTCATCATCACGCCGACCGCGGACGCCGACCCTCGCATGTACGACTCGAGGTCGGCGTAGCTCTCGTAGCGGTCGGTGTCGATATCCGACTGCATCGCATCGACGAAGGAGTTGATTTCGGCGTCCGAGATGTCGTACTCGCGGCGAAGTTCGCCGAACGCCTCGAGCACGGGGCCGTTGGGTTCGGTCTCGCCGAGTGCCTGGACACGGAGACTCTCGAGTTCGGCGCGCTGTTCTTCGGGCGGGCTACCGTTCGCGTCATCGACGACCTCGTCCGCGATCCGAAAGAACGCGTACAGAACGTGCGTGGCGTGGCGAACTCGTTTCGGAAGGAATCTCGTCGCGAGATAGAACGTTTTCCCGGTCCGCCGCTGTATCGCCTTGCCTACATCGATGTGTTCCTGTTGCATTCTCTCCTCGTGCCCAACTGACGGCTGTGGGGTGTAAACGGTACGACAGTAGTATATAAAACAATTAGCCCTTACTAAGCGGGTCTCCGTCGAACAGTTCGTCGAGGAGCTTTCGCTGTGCCGACCGGAGATGCTGGTGAAACGTGGATCGGGAGATGTCCATCGACTGTGCGAGGTCCTCGCCCGAGACGTTCCGCGGCCACTCGAAGTAGTCCGCGTAGTAGGCCTTCCGGAGGGCCGTGAACTGGCGATCGGTGAGCGACGATTCCAGCCGCGCCGTCACGTCCTGTCGCGACCGCGGCGGCCGATCCGTCTCGTGGTAGCTGAGGAGTTCGACGCCGTCGGCGCGCTCCTCGAGCAGGTCGTACACCGACCGAGCGGACTGGCCGTTCGGAACGTCGATAGTGAGATCGACGACGGGAACGTTCGCCCCCGTTCGGTGTGCCGTCTGGCCGACCGCACCGCTGGCGTCGAATCTGCGAATATCGGCGCCGTGTCCCGAGAGCGTCGTCACGATCGTGTCGTCGACGGCGATTTCGAGAAGCGTCCCCTCGTCGTACGTCGACAGGATCGTACAGTCGATTACTCCTTCGAACGCCGTCACCGGCGGGACGTCGTCGACGGCGCGGTCGACGTGGTAGAATGCGAGCGGCGTCCCGTCCCCGTCGTAGGTCAACCCGCGATAGGTGATCGTCGCCTCGAGTTCGGTCGCGAGCGCCGCGACGAACAGCGAGGAATCCTCGATTGCGATCTCGAGTTCGACGACCGTGTCGGTGGTCAACATCTGCTGGGTCTCGATCGCGTTCATCGCGGTCGCGATCGTCCCGGCGAGCGAGTCGAGTACGAGTCGCTCCCGTTCCGCGAAGGCGTCAGGCTCCGTCGCGAACAGCACGAGCACGCCGTAGGTGATGTCGCCGTAGGTAAGGGGGAGTGCAGCGAGCGACTGGACCCGTTCGACGCCCGCGGGCCACCAACGAGACGCGCCGTCGACCGTCTCGAGGTTTTGAATCACCTGCAACTCTCCCGTTTCGAGCGCCCGAACGGCCGGATGATCCTCGTCCGACTCGAGACAGAGATCGTCGTCCTCGAGCGGGACGTCGGCGTCGTGGGACCACTCGTGCAGTGAAAGCCGACTGTTCGCGATGTCGGCCCGACCGATCCAGGCGAGGCCGTACGGATCGGTGTCGGTGAGACACGAACACACCCGTCGCTCGACTTCGTCGCGCGTCGTCGCACCGAGGACGGCATCAGTCACGTCACGGAGGAGTCCGTCGATTCGGTCGAGGAGATGCTCGAGCGCGCGGTGCTCCTCGCGAAGCTCCGCCGCCGTTTCTTCGGCGGTGATCTCGGCCAGTTTTCGCTCGGTGATCTCGAGGTGGACGACGGAGACGCGACCCTCGCCGTCGACGGTGAACCGATTGGCTCGCATCAGAAACCACTGTTTCCGATCGGGGGTGTGGCACGGGTACTCCATCGCGAACGTCTCCTGTTCGCCCGCGATGACGGTCTCGATCCCCTCCACAGCGCGTCTGGCGTGTTCGTCGTCACCCATCTGGGCGGTTGCAATGTAGTTGATGCCAACGTGGTCCTCCCGGTACTCGTCGGGACCGAACTCGCGCCAGGACCGGTTGGTCAGCAGGATTTCCCCGTCGCTATCGATCACACCGACGATAACCGGGAGCGTCTCGAGGGTCGCGTCGGCGAGTGCCTTCCCGGAGTGCATCGGCTGAACGTTCGTGCTTGAACCACATAACGAAAGTGGGCGACTCGTGTCGAGACCGAGCGACGCTTGCACCTCATCGTTCGCGTTCGCCGAACTACTTTCGTTCCCACATCTGAAGTTTAAATACTAATACGCGGCCACAGTGGACATGGACTGGGAGGCCCCCGCCGACGCCTGGTACGTGTGGGTAGCAGTTGCCATCGTCAGTTTCGCGATGGCCGGCATCGTGCTCGGGCTCCCGACGGCGCCACCGCCGGACGCCGATGGAACGGCGAACGCGATCGAGGAGACGTCCGGCAGTTCCTACGAGGCCGCCTCGACCTACGGCTACGAT
Source organism: Natronorubrum amylolyticum (assembly GCF_052040145.1). Taxonomy (NCBI): domain Archaea; kingdom Methanobacteriati; phylum Methanobacteriota; class Halobacteria; order Halobacteriales; family Natrialbaceae; genus Natronorubrum; species Natronorubrum amylolyticum. Next base: position 281,346 of record NZ_JBPPFW010000002.1, on the reverse strand, counting down.
GCCGACGAGATCAAGATCGACGGGACAACCATCGAACTGCGAAACGAGGAGGGAACGGATCGCTCGAGTCTCAGGTACGAGCAGGTCGTCGTCGTCAACGGCGACGATCGACTCGAGCGACTCATCTACGGCGAGACGTTCGAGGAGGAGTTCGAGGACGAAATCGACGAGCCGCACGAAGACGCAGCGACGGTGTTCATGGATCGCCTCGCTGCTGCCGAGGAGGACAACGCCGGCGAGTGGCTGACCGCGTCGGAGGAACTAACCGTTCGGCAGGTCGCCGTAGAGCCCGACGAAACGACGAATATTCACGTGGAAGTCGGGTCGCACGAAACCGCCGAGCTCATTGCGAGTTCCCACGACGACGTTCCACAATCGATAGATTCGACGTACGACGGGTTTAGCGATTACACGATCGAGGGGGAATCCGTCATCGAAGCGGAGTACGACGACTCCGATTCGTTCTGGGACCAAGCCAGAGACACGTTTTCGGACTGGATCGGTTCAGCCAGCTGCTGGCTCTCGGACTGTGAGGACGAGGAGGACCCGGAAGCCGAAATCAACCCTGGTCACGTGGCCGAGATCGAGAACGGTGGCGGAGACGTGAAGCTGTATTCGGAAGCGGGAACTGACGAAATAACACTCTCGAATCACATCTCGTGGGACCGCGGAGAGAACATCTGGGTCGGCGACTATCCACTCACCGTCACTGCCGAGTTCGACGGGACCACGTGCAGCGCAACGCTCAATTCCTCGTCGGACGACGAGTATCTGTGCCCGCTCGGTACCGATTCCGTCGACCGCGTAGACGAGCTGAACTGGATCGAACGAGACGACGAGACGGAGGACTACCATGTTACACTCGTCGTCTAAGGGCCAGACGGAGCCGCTCGCGGCACTGGTCGCCGTCATCGTTCTGGGGCTGGCGATCGTTCTCTACGGCGGGTTCGTCACCGACGTGCTCACGGACCGGACCGACCGAACGTCCGACGATGTCGCGATCGATCTGATCTGGGACGATATCTCTCACGACGGCGTCTACTCGTCCGATCGCGGTACCGATCTCTCCGACATCGAGATGGCGTCGCTGCCACAGGGACAGAACGTCTACGTCGAGGTGACAATAATCGACGACGACGGCCACGAACGTGTCGTCGACGACTTGCATTTCGACTCGGATGGAACGAGAGCGTCCCCACAGGAAGGCCCACCCGAGGACGGCTCCGGGATCGAAACGCAGGTCAGCGAGCGCCCCATCCCCGTCGAGACCGACGTCGCCGGTGACGTCCGCGGTGGAACCCTCCACGTCGAGGTGTGGTCGCCGTGAGAGCCGACCGAGTCGTCAGTACCGAACCGGTGACGTCCGACCGCGCCGTCAGTACCGTCCTCGACATCGCCCTGGCGCTGTTGTTGATCACGGCGAGCGTGCTCGTGATCGGGCTCTACCTCACCGGCGACGAGGACGATCTCGAAGTCGATCGAGCCGATCATACCGCCGAAACCATAAGCGGGTCGACCGTCTCGGTCGTCTACGACGTCGAAAACGTGACGAACAGTAGCCACTACGACGAATCCGAGGGAATTGAGAGCTACGAGCGAACGACGTACGGCCCGGCGATCGTGCCGACCGCCGAAGCGGCGGTCGTCAACGCGGAATTCGACGGAGCGCAGTTGATTCTGTACGCTGATTCGTTCAGCGAGAGCGTCGCCGCACACGTCGAGAGCCGCCTCGTCGGTGCTAATCACCAGGTCTACGTCACCGCTACCTGGCAGCCCTACGACGAGGCGTCGATCCACGGCAACACCACCGTCGGTACCCAACCGCCGGTCACCGACGACATCAGTGCCGTCACGATGACCGCGGACAGCGGCATGCCGACCGTCGACGACGAAGCGCTGGCCGACACGTACGCCAACGAGGGTGTCGACGAGGCCGCCGAACTGATCGCGGAGTCGATCGTCGCGGGCTACTTCCCCACCGAACGATCGCAACTGGCGCTCGAGCGCCAGAACCTCGACCGGGCGATCAAGTCCACGCACTCCTTCGGATGGCCGACCTCGTTGGCGCCGATCTCGACCGGGACGAGGCCCCGCTAGCTCGATCCGAGACACGGGCCGACGACGCCAACGAGGAATTGGTCGACGGTCTCGCCGACCTGATCGGCGACGATCTCGAGTCGGGCCAGATCGGCGACGCCGAAACGACGGTGTCCATCGACGGCCTCTCAGCCACTCCCAACACCGCAGTCGGCGATGCCGACGAGAGGGTCGACATCGCCCACCCCGATACCGGTACGATCGAGGTCGCACTCGAGGAGGTGACGATCTCGCTCGAGGACGACGATCGAGTTATCAGCGAGCGGACGCTCGAGGAGCTTACCGTCACCGTCGGCACGCCGATCCTCGAGCTACAGGAGAAGACCCAGGAGTTCAACGAAAGCCTCAACGAGGGCTTCTTCGAAGGAAGTCCGTCCGATCTCGACAATTTCGCCCACAAGACGGCCGTGCGTCTCTATCCGATGGCGTACTTCAAGTCGTTTATCAATCGGCTGGATTCAGGTACCGGGGTGGACCCGAATCCATGGACGTTCGACGAAATCCTCAAACACGATCACACGGAAGTGATGGCGAACGACGCCATCTTCGGCGTCCAGAAAGAGGTGTTCGGCGACGATCGTTACTCGAGCAACTCGTCGCGCAACATCGGGATGAACGTCCCGATGTCGGTCACCATGCCGATGGCCTGTGCGCTGCCGCGGTCGAGCAGTTGGGTGACGGTGGCGGGGTTGATGTCGACGCAGACGGTTTTGGTGGTCGAAGGAAGGCAGTTCCCGACGGCGACGGAGTGCAATAGCGTCGAGAGCATGAGCACGATGTCGGCTTCCTGGGCCTGCTCGCGGATCGCGTTTTGGGCCTCGATCGAGTCGGTGATCGTGTCCGGCAGCGGCCCGTCGTCGCGGATCGAGCCTGCGAGGACGTAGGGAACGTCGTTTTCGATACACTCGTACATCACACCCTCGTCGATGATTCCCTCGTCGACGGCCGCCTCGATACCTCCGAGACGGGCAATTTCGCTGATCGTGTAGATGTGGTGTTTGTGGCCCTTTCGCGGGTGCTCTAAGCTCTCCGTGTCGACGCCAAGCGACGTGCCGTAGAGGTCCCGTTCGAGGTCGTGGACGGCGAACCCGTTTCCTGCGCTCAGCCCGTCGATGTAGCCCGCACGGACGATATCGGCCAGCGCGTTCCGCCCGCCGGAGTGGACGATCGCCGGGCCGCAGACGACGAGCACGTTGCCGTCGTTTTCGCGAACCTCCCGCATCTCGTCGGCGATCTCCTCGATCAGCGACGCGGAGGGGCGCTCGCTCGAGACGCCACCCTGCATGAACCCGAACGAGCCGCCGCCGTTTCGGGGCCGTTCGGGCGGTTCGACGCGGATCCCCGTCTCGCCGGTGACGACGAGGTCGCCCTCCTCGACGGCGTTGAGGACTTTCGTGTACACGCGCGTGCCGTCATCGTCGTCGTCGGCACCGTCGGCGTCGCCGACTCCCTGCGATTCTTCGGGACCCGCTCGGTCGACGATCAACGCACAGTCCATCTCGACGTCCTCGACCTCGACGTACTCGCCGTCGACGCGGACGTAGGTCGGGTGGTTCGTCGTCGAATAGAACTCGACCGGGACGACCCCGTCCTCGGGAGCAGCCTCGAGCGTCGCGTCCCGCGGATCGGCCACGGTCGCGCCCTGCTGGTTGAGTTCGTGGAGGATGGCTCGAAGCTCCTCTTCGGTCTCGGCCATCACCCGCATCCGGCAGTACGTCTCGGCGTGTTTGTGGCGGCCGACCTCGAACTCCTCGACCTCGAACTCGCCGCCCATATCCATCACGACCCCGAAACACATGCCCATCGTCCCCGAGTCGATGATGTGCCCCTCGAGTTCGACGGTTCGCGCAACTGTCATCGGTGAGGGGTTGGCGACCGGGGATCGTGAATGTGTGCGTTGTGGGCCGACGAACCAGCGATTCGGCGTCGGTCATCGCTCGCTGGCAGTGGGGGCCGTCGATGGGTGGTTTCCCGGCAAACGGCTGACTATCGCGATCGGCAACCGTCCATCCTCACTCGCAGTACCGATTAGCAAAATCGGTTTACCGTTGTTGTCCTGTGAGACGCTGGGATTCGCCACGAGCGGATCGAAACGGTATTTCAGGGCTATTGATAGCTGAGACAACACTTTTGTACGTTTCTGCCGACAGCCACGACAACGTGTCGAACCCTACTCCCACCCCAGCGACAGTCGAACTCTGGATCCGATCGTTCGCCCCCGCGAGCGCCGGGCCGACCCAGGAGCGCGCCCTCGAGCGACTGGAAGCACTCGAGTCGAGCGAGCCGATCGAGTCGGTCGAGGTCGGCGTCTGGGGCAAAGAAGTCGAACAGACGACTCATGCGGCTCGCATTCCACAACTCCAGCGGATCGAAACGCGCCTCGAGGCGTTCGAGCAGTGGGCGGCCGACACTGGACGCCAGCTCGAACCGTTCTTTCGGAACACGCACGTCGAGTCGACGATCACCGGGACGTCTCACGACGTCTGGCGGCTCCCAACCGTCGCGCTCGCAGAGTTCGACGAGGACGACGAACTCGTCCACGTCGCCCCCTGCCGGACCGACGACCGGACCGTCGACGTCTTCGATCGGTTCGACGCGCTCGTCGCGGAGACGGAGCAGGCGCTGACAACCGACGGCGATCGACGACGGGACGAAGTGATGACTGACCGGCCGTCCGGCGGCGCGACCGGCTACAGACAGCGCCGTGTCGAACCGTTTTCGCCGAGTTCCGACTGACGACCGGCGATCGGCTGTGGGGGATGCAGTCTTCAGTTCTTCGACGTTCGTTCGTTTCGACCCAAATTAGCGCCGCGTACGGTAGCGGTTCGGAACGTTCACGCTCGCCGTGAACAACTACTATGCCATTCCATGTCATAGTTCGCATATGGTGAGCGACTCAGTCACGTTCGGCCCGTCACGGTGTCGAAACTGCGGCTTCGAAGCCCCCGGCGGTGACGACGCCTGGCGTCGGATTGATGTCCCGAAGCTGGGTCGGATGACCCAGTGTCCCGACTGCGAGAGCACGGACGTTATCACGAGCCGATAGAGTCGCTGTTGGACGAGCGGGAACGAATGCGGACAGACTCTTCAGTCTCTCGCCCGTAGGATGCGTATGGAACACGACACTGACGAGCAACCCCGCGACCGCCAGACCGACGCCGATCTCCCCTCGAGCGACGCCGAGTGGCGGGAGGAACTAAGCGAGGAGCAGTACCGCATCCTGCGCGAGGCCGGGACCGAAGCCCCGTTCAGCGGCGAGTACGTCGACCACAAGGACGACGGCAGCTACGCCTGTGCCGGCTGCGGGACGGAACTGTTCGACTCCGAGACGAAGTTCGAGTCCGGCTGCGGCTGGCCGAGTTTCTACGACGCCGACGACGACATCGTCGAGACCCGCCCGGACAACAGCCACGGGATGCAACGCACCGAGGTCCTCTGTGCGAACTGCGGCGGTCACTTGGGCCACGTCTTCGAGGACGGTCCCGAACCCACCGGAAAACGCTACTGTATCAACTCGGCGGCCCTCGAGTTCGACGACGAGTAGTCGATCGACGTCTGTCTGGAACTAGTGCTCGGACGACTCGTCGAGTCGGCGATTGTACTCCGCTTTCATCACGTGAAGGGTAAGCACCACTGGGAACAGTAAGAGGGGCCAGAGGACCGGTATCACAAGGACCAGTATCGAGAACTGCACCGCAAAGAGCATGAGGAGAATATCCTTCTGTCTCGTCCCGTTCATTGCTATCAGTGTCGGTTATATCTGTGATGTTTCTTCCGGTCCCACCGTTCCGAATCGAACGCGTCGAGATCACTCGGGACCGTCGCGAGTGCAGGCACTGCCCTTTTTGAGCGGACTGACTCACCACCACCTATGTCCAACGAACGACCAACCGCCGAGGAGCTGCGACAGGGCGTCACCGTCGAGATCGTCCAGGGCGATCAGGACGTCCGATCCGAGGATCAGGAGCCGATCATCGGCGAGATCGCGACGATCTACGGCGACGAGCCCGAAGGACCGGAGGTCGAACTCAAAAACGGCGTCGTCGGTCACGTGCAGTCGGTTCGTCCCGACGAATAGCGCTCCTCGTCGCTCGTTTTCACCGGTAGGTGCCGCGCCGAAACGCGCTCCAACCCGCTTGCCGGCCCAATCGATATCCGGCGCGCCGTCGATATCGAGATATGGCCGACTCGAGTCTCATGTCGCTCGCTCGCGACGTCGCCGCGGTCGCCCGCGAACGGCAGATCAGCGTCAAGTCCGCGGGCCTAGCCTACCACGGGTTCAACACCCTCGTCCCGCTGGTCATCCTGGCGCTCGTCGCCGTGACGCTCGTCGACGCGCTCGAGCCGCTGGTGACCGCACTGGAGTCGGCGTCGGGTCTCGAGGGTGTCGTGACCGACGAGGGTATCGAGGAGATGGCCGGAAACGGAGCCGATCGGACGCGGGCCGCGTTACTCGCCCTGATAATTTTGCTGTGGAGCGCAGTTCGGTTGTTCCAGGCGGTCAACAGCGCGTTTACGGACGTCTACGGCTCTCGGAAGCGCGAATCGTACGTCAACACGGCCGCGACGGTGACGCTCGTGACGGCGCTCAACGTCGTGCTCGTGACGGCGACGCTCGCGGTCGGCGTGACGTTGGTCAGCGTCATCGGGATCAGTCTCTCGATACTGGTCGGCGGTGTCCTGGCGACGGCCGCTAGCGCCGTCGTCCTCGCCGGCCTCTTGCTGACCGTCTTCCTGCCGATGTACTACTTCTTCCCCCAGCCCGACGTCTCGGTCGTCGAAATCCTGCCGGGAACGGCGTTCGCCGCCCTCTCGTGGACCGTCCTGGCGGTCAGCTTCAGAATCTACGTCGCGACGTCAGAAAGCATCGCGCTCTTCGGTATCGCCGGCGCGATCCTGATCATCCTGACGTGGGTCTACCTCGGCGGGCTCTGTCTCCTGTTAGGAGCCGTTCTCAACGCCGTTCTCGCGGATCATGTCGACCCCGAAGACGGATGGGTACCGATGCGAGAGGTGTGGCAGAAATACGCCTGATGGACCAACCGTTTGGCGAATCGATGGGTTCTATCACGTCGCGTCCGTACACGCGACGAATGGCTTCCGAAGGGATCGCCGACGACGCGCGAGTGCTCGCCGTCGGATTCGACGCCGAGCACGCGGGAACGGCCACGGGCTGGTGGACGGACCGAACGGAAACCACAATCGATCGCATCGGCGACATCGAGACGGTTTCGGGCGCAGCCGCGGCGTTCGAGGCGCTCGAGGAACGCCACGTCGACTGCGTCCTGACCGCTCAGCCGCCGTCGGACGGGGACGGAATCGATCTCGTCGAGCGGATTCGCGAGCGCGATCCCGATTTGCCGATCGTCTACGCCGCGCGGGAGGGCGACGAATCGCTCGCCGCGGAAACCGTCGCGGCGGGGGCGACGGAGTACGTCCCGAGCGAGTGGTCCGGCGCGGCTCTCACCGCGGCGCTCGAGCGGGCGATCGAACGCGGGACGGATCGACGAAACTGTCGAGCGCGAGCGCGCCAGTTCGGCGCGGTGTTCGACGACCCGGAAACGTACGCGTGGGTGTTGGACCCCGACGGCAGCGTTCGACGGGCCAACGAGCCTGCGCTCGAGGCGATCGACGCGACCGAAGCCGACGTGCGCGGACGGCCGTTTCCGGAACTGACGTGGTGGCAGCGCGCCGAAGCCGGGCCGACGATACTCCGGAGCGCGGTCGAACGGGCGGCGAACGGAACGGTCGTCCATCGGGAGGTGGAGATCCGCGCCGGCGATGTGAACGGGCTCAGTGACGAGTCGGTCGGCAACGAAGACGGGAGCGACGGCGACTCAGAGCCGCAACCGCGGACGCTCGAGGTGACGATCCGTCCGGTTCGTGACGACTCGGGCGCCGTCGTCTCGCTGCTCGCGCAGGCGAGTGATGTCACCGAACGCGTCGAACTCGAGCGGGAGCTCCGCGACTCCGAGGAGCTCCACCGAGTGACGCTGAACAACATGACCGACACGGTCCTCATCACGAACGACGAGGGCGAGTTCACCTACGTCTGCCCGAACGTCCACTTCATCTTCGGCTACGACGACGACGCGATCCACGAGATGGGGACGATCGACGAACTGCTCGGGCCGGAGCTGTACGACCGCGAAGCGCTCGAGGCCGAGGGCGTGCTGACGAACATCGAGTGTACGGCGACCGACCGAGCGGGCCGGGAGCACACGCTGTTGGTCAACGTCCGCGAGGTGTCGATTCAGGACGGGACGATCCTCTACAGCTGCCGAGACGTGACGAAACGCAAGCGCCGCGAGGAGGCGCTGACGGCGCTCCACCGTACGGCACGGGAACTGCTCTACGCCGAGAGCGAGCGCGAGATCGCCGACATCGTCGTCGACGACGCGACCGACGTCCTCGACCTCGAGGCCAGCGGCGCGTACCTGTTCGACAGGGACGAGAACGTCCTCGAGCCGGTCGCCACATCCCCTGGTTTGAACCGCCTCAACGGCCCGCTCACGCCGCGACGGGCGAACCCCGACAGCATTTCGGGACGGGTCTTCGTCGAGGGCGACGCCGAATTCTTCGCGGACGTCGCCGACTCGGCGGCGCTGGCGAATCCGGCGACCGACGTCAGGAGTGCCGGCGTCGTCCCGTTGGGCGATCACGGCGTCTTCCTCGTCGGCTCGTCCGAGATCGACGCCTTCGACGACGTCACGCGCGAACTGACCGATCTGCTCGCGGCGACGGCCGAAGCGGCGCTCGACCGCGTTGCCCGGGAGCGAACCCTCCGCGAACGCGACCGAGAGCTCCAGCGGCAGAACCGCAAACTCACCAGGCTCGACCGGGTGAACGAGATCATCCGCGAGATCGACGCGGCGCTGGTTCGGGCCGAAACCCGCGAAGAGATCGAGGCGGCCGTTTGCGAGCGACTCACCTCGGCCGACCGATTCTCGTTCGCCTGGATCGGCACGACCGACGTTGCAGACGAACGACTCGAGGCGAACACCCACGGCGGCACGGGCCGTGGACGGGACTACCTCGATAGCGTCTCGCTCTCGCTGTCAGAGGCGACCGAGCCCGCGGCCCTGACGGCGGCTACTCGCGAGGTGACGGTGGTTTCGAACGTCGTCGACCGGCTCCGCGAGGAACCGTGGCGTTCCGAGGCCTTGTCGCGGGAGTACCAGTCCGTCGCCGGCGTTCCGCTGGCGTACGACGAGTTTACCTACGGCGTGTTGACCGTCTATGCCGACCAACCCGACGCGTTCGACGGGGTCACGCGAACGGTTCTGGCAGAACTCGGCGAGACGATCGCCTCCGCCATCGCCGCCGTCGAGCGCAAACAGGCGCTGTTGACCGACTCCCGGACTCGCCTCGAATTCGACGTCCGCGACGAGGGCTTCGTCTTCTCGCGGCTCGCCCGTCGAGCCGACTGCACGCTCTCGTTCGACGGCAGCGTTCGGCTCCACGAGAACGGCGCGTCGGTGTTTACCACGGTCGAGGGCGGCTCCCCGCAGGCCGTCGTGGACGCCGCCGCCGATCTCGTCGCCGTCGAAGGGGTGCAAGTGATCGACAGCGATGACGTCAGCAACGGCGACCGCCGTGACAGCGACAACGAGCGCGACGGCGACGGAAACGGCGGTAGCGGTTCTGCCGAGGCGGCTGGTGGGACGGTACTTCTCGAACTCTCGCCGCCGTTTCTGGCGCTGCAACTCGCCGACCACGGCGTCCTGTTGCGCAGCGTGGAGGCGACGCCGGAGGCGACCCGCGTCGTGGTCGACGTCCCGCGGACAGTCGACGCAGGCGGCAGCGTCGACGTCGTCTCGAGTGCGTTCGCCGACGTCGATCTGCACGCGAAGCGAAGCGTCGATCGGACGACGGCACGCGATCTCCGGGCCGAACTGCTCGAGCGACTCACGGAGCGACAGCTCGAGGTCGTTCAGTTGGCGTACTACAGCGGCTACTTCACCTCGCCTCGGGAACGGTCGGGCGAGGACGTCGCCGACGCGTTGGGAATCTCGCCGGCCGCGTTCTACCGCCACATTCGGACCGTTCAGCGCAAACTCTTCACGATCCTGTTCGACGAGATCGGACTTCCGGCAAATGCTGCACCGGCAGTTGAATAGTGAACCCCAGTCTCTCGCAGGGGCTAGCCATCTGACGAATATACCTATCCTAATATCCTTATTATTCCTAAATGCAATTCCCATCTCCCCATGAAAGACGTCCAGTTCAACCCCGACGAGGTATCGAGCTACGAGTGTTTCGACTGCGGCACCGTCGTCCGTGCGACGACGGCCGCGTGTTGTCCCGACTGCGGCGCCGATATGCGTAATCGTCGAACACCGATCGAGTAATCTACTATCGATTCTCATGGCTTCACACCAACAGTCCGCAGTGTCTACCGAGGAACAGCAGGCGACCGATACGGCCGAACCCGAAACCGCGCTCGAGACCGCGCGCAGACAACTCGAGCGCGCCGCGGCCCACCTCGAGATCGACGACTCCGTTTTGGAGCGCCTCGAGCACCCGGCGAAAGTCCACGAGGTGACCGTCCCGCTCGAGCGCGACGACGGGAGCGTCGAGGTCTTCACGGGCTACCGCGCCCAGCACGACAGCGTCCGCGGGCCGTACAAGGGTGGCCTGCGCTACCACCCCGAGGTCACGCGCGATGAGTGCGTCGGCCTCTCGATGTGGATGACCTGGAAGTGCGCCGTGATGGATCTCCCCTTCGGCGGCGCGAAAGGTGGCGTCGTCGTCAACCCCAAGTCGCTGAGCGACGGCGAGAAGGAGCGACTCACACGCCGGTTCACCCAGGAGATTCGGTCGGTGATCGGCCCGACGACGGACATCCCCGCCCCCGACATGGGGACCGATCCCGAGACGATGGCCTGGATCATGGACGCATACAGCATGCAGGAAGGCGAGACCATCCCCGGCGTCGTCACCGGCAAGCCGCCCGTCGTCGGCGGCTCCTACGGTCGCGAAGAGGCGCCCGGTCGGAGCGTCGCCATCGTCACGCGCGAGACCTGCGACTACTACGACTACCCGCTTTCCGACACCACGGTCGCCGTCCAGGGCTTCGGGAGCGTCGGCGCGAACGCCGCTCGCCTGCTCGAGGAGTGGGGCGCGACCATCGTCGCCGTCAGCGACGTCAACGGCGCGATCTACGACGCCGACGGGATCGAGGTCGGGGCGATCCCATCTCACGACGAGGAGCCGGAGGCGGTTACCGCGTACGCGACGGAGACGCCCGACATCACGCGGATATCGAACGAGGCGCTGCTCGAACTCGACGTCGACGTTCTCGTCCCCGCGGCCGTCGGCAACGTCCTCACCGCGGACAACGCCGCCGACATCGCGGCGGACATCGTCGTCGAGGGTGCGAACGGGCCGACGACCTTCGCCGCCGCCGCCATCCTCGAGGAACGCGGTGTCCACGTGATCCCCGACATCCTCGCCAACGCCGGCGGGGTGACGGTAAGCTACTTCGAGTGGCTCCAGGATATCAACCGCCGGAAGTGGTCCCTCGAGCGCGTCCACGAGGAGCTCGAGTCCGAGATGGTCGGTGCCTGGTCGGCCGTGCGAGACGAGGTCGAGTCGAAGAACGTGACCTGGCGCGACGCCGCCTACGTCGTCGCGCTGTCGCGGGTCGCCGAGGCCCACGAGATGCGCGGACTCTGGCCCTGATCGCGTCGATCGGCCGGTGGTGAAACTCCCCCGAACGGATCAGTACGGCGGCTCCGGTCGGTCTCCGTCCCGCCGCAGGCTTTTCTGACCCCAGCCGGCAACGATGATGACCGCGACGACCACGAACAGCAGACTCTGAACCGTCCGCGTCTCGGCTGCCAGATCGAAGAACTGGCCGGTGAAGTTCTGCGAGAAGTGAAAGACGATCGCCGCGAGGACGCTCCGGCCCGCGTTGTTGTACAGCCAGGTGTAGAAGATCGACGCGACGACGATCCCGATCGTAAATCTGAACGGCTCCGGCGGGCCGCCCGCGGCCGCGAAGTAGCCGACCATCGCGAACAGCGGCAGGTGCCAGGTCAGCCAGGCGACTCCGACCGCGACACTCGAGACGAGCGCGCTCCACCGCTGCTGGCACCGGTCGAGCAAGAAGCCACGCCAGCCGATCTCCTCCGGAATCGGTCCGAGGACGAGGACGAACGCGACGTAGGCGAACAGCGCCGTCGGGCTGGCGAGCAGTTCTCGAGCGCCCGCGAGGTCGACCGGCTGGCTCGAGAACCCGAGGACGGCCACCAGCGCGGCCGCGAGGGCCGTGATCACTGGTACGAGCAGTATTGTAATCAGCCACCAGCGCGCGGGGACGAGCCTGGGATCGACGATTCGCCGTCCGAGGTCGCGCAGGCCCGCGCGGCCGCCGACGAGACCGCTCATCACCACGCCGCCGAGAAGCGGCCCCGTCCCGCCGAGCACCAGAAAGACGACGCCTGGATAAGTGAACGCCTCCCAACCTGTCACGACGACAATTCCCCAGAAAAACCAGCTCCAGCCGTGCGAGAACAGGAGGAACCCCCAGAGGTCCGCGTTGGGCCGGCCGAGTAGGCGGTTCACGTCGTGTCTCCGTGCTATCGATCACCGCGTTCGAGGTACTCGAGCGCCTCAGCGTCGCTCACCTGGCCGAACGTCCGGTAGAACTGCCCGACCGCCCGGAACGACTGGGGTTGCTCGAGCGCGATCACGTCGTCGGCTTCCCCCTCGAGGTCTCCGAGACCGCGCGGCGAGCCGACCGGAACGGCGAGCGTGACGTGTGCAGCCCCGGCCTCGCGGACCTGTCGGAGGCAAGCCCTCGCGGTCGCGCCCGTCGCGACGCCGTCGTCGACGACCACCACGCGTTTGCCCTCGAGATTGGGTAGTCCCGGCGTCTCGCGATACCGGTCCGCCTTCCGGCTGGCGTTGTTCGCTTCGGACGCCCGAACCTCCTCGAGGTAGTCCTCCGAAACGCCGAGTCGATCGATGAGGCTCTCGTTGTACCAGACGCTGCCGTCGCTGGCGACCGCTCCGAGCGCCAGTTCGGGGTTCTTCGGCGCGCCCATCTTCCGGGCCACCACCACGTCGAGGTCGGCGTCGAGCGCGTCCGCGACCGGTCGCGCAACGGGAAGCGCACCGCGGGGAATTCCGAGGACGATATCGGCCTCGAGGCCGCGGTTCTCGAGGTCGGCGGCGAGTCGGTTGCCGGCGTCGGTTCTGTCGTCGAACATGGCTCTAGCTACGACGGCGACGGCCTATGCTTTGGTGTGGCACACGACGGGGACGAGTCACTCTCGTCAACGCACGCGCTCGAACAGGATTGGTCAGCGACGTTGCGGTGGCGCGCGCTGTCGTGTGCTCGAGCGATTCTGCACAGAGTATTCTTCCGGGGCGTGTATTCGGTTGTTTCGTACAGCGTCGCAATGCACCAGAACTCGCCTGCCGAACGGCTACCCGTCACGACCGGCCAGACAACGTATGGCCCGTCTTCAGCAGACGCTTTCGAACATCTCGGAGGAAACGGGGGTCGACAACGGTCGCGTCGGTATCGTTGCGGGGGCGATCGAGTACCCAAATCAGCCGGCCCTCGTCGGCCGGTCGGCACTCAGGACCGGCTCGGATCACGTCCGGGCGTTCGTCGCCGATCCGATCTACGAGGTCGTCGCGGCTCACGAGCCGAACCTGCTCGTCGACCGCTACGCGGGCGAACAGTTCGAGGAGAGCGCGGTCGAACGCACCCGCGAGATGAGCGAGTGGGCCGACGCGCTCGTGATCGGTCCCGGGCTCGTCGACGCCGACGGGGACGCCGTCTGCCGGGCGATCGACACCGTCGACGTCCCGACCGTCGTCGACGCCCTCGCGATCGAACCCGCCCTCGAGGCCGATCTCTCGAGTGCAGTGCTCACCCCCAGCGACAAAGAGGTCGACCCGATCGAGGACGCCTACGGGAGCCTCGAGGCGTTCTCCGAGGAGACAGGTGCGGTCGTCACGCTGACCGGGAACGTCGACGAAATCGTCGCCGACGGCGAACGGACGAGCAACGAAACGGGGACCTCGGCGCTGACGGTGGCGGGGACCGGCGACACGATGGCCGGAATCACCGCCTCGCTGCTCGGGCAGGGAATGGACCGCGACGACGCGGCGGAACTGGGCGCGTGGGTCCTCGGCAAGAGCGGGGAACTGGCGACGGCCGAGTACGGTCCCGGCGTCCTCGCGACCGACGTGATCGATCGGATTCCGGATACGATCCGCTGAGCGAGCCCCGAGACGGGAAACCATTACCTCTCGTCGCGTCGTCGGTGCGACTGAGATGTCCGAACAGCGCTCCTCACCTGCGGCGACGACACAGGACGAGATATCCCACCCCGTCTTCGCCGCGCTCTATGACCTGTGTCCGGAACCGGCGGAAGTCGAGACCCAGCGAGCGTACCTCGCACGCGACCTCTCGGATCGGGTGCTCGAACTCGGCTGCGGCACCGGCGGCATGTTCCCGTTCGTCGTCGACGGCGCCGCGGGCGACCTCGAGTACCACGCGATCGAACCGGATCCACACATGCGTAAACGAGCCGCCGCCGCCGCGCGCGAGACCGGTCTCGACGTCGACCTCCGTGACGCGCGGGCCGAATCGCTGCCCTACCCCGACGGCAGCTTCGACGTCGTCCTCGCCGGGGTCGTTTTCTGCACCGTACAGGACCCTGACGCAGCGCTCGAGGAGGTCGTCCGGGTGTTAAAACCGGGCGGCGAGTTCCGCTTCCTCGAGCACGTCCACGCCGACGGCTGGCGCGGGACCGGTCAGGAACTGCTCGATCCGCTCTGGAAGCGCGGGGCCGGCGGCTGTCACCTCACCCGAGAGACCGTCGCGCGGTTCGTCGCCCACGACGCGCTCGGTGTCGAGGAAGTCGATCGGCTCGACGTCGGGGTCTTTCCGGCGTCGCCGATCGTTCGAGGAACGTTGCGTCGGCGGCGGAACGGCGTGCTCGGATAGGGGCTCCGGTTCGGCGTTCTCGAAGGCGGTCCGGGCTCGAGAGCGGGCACTCCTTTCGCCGTCGAAATCACCGAACCCGGAGTCTGCAGGTGGAACCGTTTCCCGCGAGTCTGTTCAAGAGGAGTATATGTCCGAACCGGATCGAGAACCAACGGAGACGACCACGACCTCCAAGGAAGAGGCCGAAGAGGAGGGACAGTGGATGGCCCGGAACGGGATCGGGATCGCCGTCGTCTCGATCTTCTCGCTGCTGTTGATCATGCTCGCAGCGATGCAGTTCACCGGCGTCATCGACATCTTTGCACCGATCGCAGAGACTGAGGGTCAGCAGTGGGGCGTGTTCTTCGTCCTCGCGTTGATCCTGATCATCGTCGGCGGCTGGAGCTGGAAGGCGATTATGAGCTGAACGGGTACGACCCGCTCGTCGTCGTCCCAATCCGCTACCGTCTCGCGGTGTGGCTCGAGGCGGTCCCCGTTTTCCGATATCCGATCACTGGTCCGGAGCCGCGGCACTGCCCGCGGGAGTCACTGCTCGCTCGCCTCGAGCACCTCCCGATTCCGGATCCACGCGTCGGCGCCGAACTTCCGGTCGGCGAGGTCGCGGGCGGCCTCGAGCTCGCCCTCGCGCCACGTCGATTCATCGGCGTCGCACCACTCCCCGAGCGCCGACGCGAGCGTGTCGACGGCTTCCTCGCGGTCGATCCCGGCTTCCTCACGGATGCTCGTTACCCGGTCGGTGAACGTCTCGGACTCGAGATCCGTGTCGAAGACGCCGACGTGGTGGGCGGGCTCGAGGTCGTAGCTGATCGAACCGTGCTGGATGACGACGTCGCGCTGGCGGTACTGGGCGTTGCCGCTGATCTTCTTCGCGTCTGCACCTGCACTCGCCGGCGCGACGACGTCGTGGGCCGGGTTGATATCCCGGAGGTAACAGGAGGGCTGGTAGATCGACGACTGTTCGGCGCCCGCGAAGTCGGCATCGACGCCCATGCGCTGAAGGCCCTCGAGTACCGGCTGGCAGAACAGGCCGTAACAGTCCATCAGGTTCCCGGGCACCTCGTCGGCCGGCGCGACGATCGTATAGGAGATGTCGGCGTAGCGATCGTGGTAAATCCCGCCGCCACCGGTCTGTCTACGTGTGACGTCGATACCCTCGCGCTCGCAGTAGTCCCAATCGACCGTCTCGGGGTCCTGGCGGTACCCCAGCGACAGCGTGCTCGGCTCCCACGAGTAGACGCGGACGGTTCGGAGGTCGTCCTCGAGCGCCGTCCGCGCGGCGATTTCCTCGACGGCCATCTGTACGTCCCCAGCACGAGGGTCGTCTCGAATCAGCCGCCACTCCTGATCGGCGAGGTCGCTCATACCCGTTCGGTCGCTCGCAATCGAGTTAGTGATTGCGACCCGGCGAGCAAACCGACTACGCGCTCGATTCGTCTCGATGTCGATCAGGCCGGAAACGCAGTGCAGTATCGACAGCCGTTACGGACTCGGACGAGGCATCGCTTCAATCTCCTCGATCTCACCCGTTTTCTGCACTCGTTCGTACTGTCGCGTCCACGCGTCCTCGGGGAAGAGGTCGTTCCGGTCGAACAGTTCCCGCGCCGACTCGCTTACGCGGTAGAACTTGTACGGATAGCCTCGAACCCGCGTTCCGGGTTCGACCTCGAGTTCCTCCAGGACCCCGACTTCCTGCAGCCTCTTGAGGTGGCGGCGAATCGCATCCGCCTCGAGGCTGGGATTCATGTAGTCCAGTTCTTTGACGCTCGGCGCGCCCTTCGGGTGACCAACGATATCCGCGAGGAGGTTCGCACGAGTCCTATCCGTCGATTTCTGGAGGGCAAGCCACGTGTTGAACCCGTCCGTGGGCCCTCGCTCACCGCCGTCGGTTGGTTGCGTCGTTTCCGGGTGCATAGTAGACACTACGGTGGCATCTCTCATAAACACTTGGTCGATAGAATCAACTATTTCAGTAACCGTTTCAAAAACAGTTCGTTGAACAGTACCTATATTAGTTGTCCGACTAATCCTGAAATAGCGTGACGATTAGCGAAGACCTCCCGCGAGACGAACCGATCGATTCGTCCCTCGACGGCGTCGATTCCGACGAACTCGTCGACGACGATCAGTTACAGCCGACACCCGAACAGCACGAACAGTTGAAAAACGGGTTACACGGAGATCGGTTCACGGCGATCAAACGTTCGGAACGACGGTATCTGGTAATCGGGCGTGGCGGTGACGACGGTCCCGGAAAGCGCCGAACCGAAGTCTGTACACTCCTCGACGAACGGCGGGCAGCGGCTGCGTTTCGGCTCGAGGACTTCGGCTTTACGGGCGAGGAACTCGAACTGTGGGCGCCCGCCTTCGACATCCTCTCCGAGATGGCGACCCACATCGTCGGGGTCCTCGAGGACTACAACGGCGGGCACGTCTGGGAACTCGGGTACCTGTATCGGTACCAAACTCGTATTCGGGACGCGCTCTGGCTGCTAAAGCGAATCTACGCTAGCGAGGCGGAAACGCGAGAGCACTACGATAACGGTATGGCTGCTTCCCATCTGGCGGCGCTCGAGGAAGCTGCCGATGACCGAGTCATCGAGTGGGAAGCTCCTGTTGACCTCTCGGATGCAGTCGGATCGATTCCGTGAGTAGGCGAGACCACTTGTCTGACTCGTTGTGATAGCGCTGGAGATGAGCTCGGCAATGATACTGTAGCTCGCGTCAGTGAGAGATACCGCTCGTAGCGTGAGTTCCGTCGGTCAAATACGATTTAATATCGCAAAATACGGTTCATCTTGGCGGCGGTGACGATACGACGCACGGCCTGAACAGCAGGTAGAACTGGATAGAACGCCGGGAACGGCCGATCGAACGACGATCGAAGACGAACGTTCTCGGGCGGACCGATCACGACAGTGCGATCCGCACGTCACGACGTTTTTACGTACACACCGGCTACCACGCGCTATGGTGCGGAACGTCGCCGGATTACTTCCGGAACTCGAGACCGAAGACTTCTATCTCCTATCGGGGGTCGAGCAGGGAATGCGCTTCTCCGAGTGGGTTCAACGGGAGAAACTCCCGAAGTTCTCGAGCCTGACCGAGGAGGAAGTCGACTACCGGCTCGAACGCTGTCTCAAACGAGGGTTGGTCGAGAAGAAAACGATCCAGTACGAGGGCTACACGCTCCAGTTCGAGGGGTACGATATCCTCGCGCTGCGAGCGCTCGTCGAGCAGGACACGATCAGCGAGTTCGGCTCGCCGCTGGGCGTCGGCAAAGAGAGCGACGTCTACGAGGTCAAATCCTACAAGCCCCACGCGCTGAAGTACCACCGCGAGGGGTACACGAACTTCCGGGAAGTCCACAAGGAACGGGACTACACATCGGACAACGAACACGTCTCCTGGATGTACACCGCCCGGAAAGCCGCCGAACGGGAGTACGACATCTTAGAGGAGCTGTATCCCGACGTCTCGGTTCCCCGGCCGATCGGTCAGAACCGCCACGCTATCGTCATGGAGAAGATGGAGGGCGTCGAACTCTCGCGAACGAAACTCGAGGACGCACAGGTCCTCGGCGTTCTCGACCTGCTCGTTCGTGAGGTCGCGCGCGCGTACGAAGAGGGCTACGTCCACGCGGACATGAGCGAATACAACGTCTTCGTCAGCGAGGACGGCGTGAAAGTGTTCGACTGGCCCCAGGCGGTCCCGACCGATCACGAGAACGCCGACGAGTTCCTCCGGCGCGATCTCACGAACATCGTGGGCTACTTCCGGCGGAAGTACCCCAAGCACGTGCCCGACGAACTCGAGAGCGACGACGTCGCGGAATCGGTCGCCGACGGATCGTTCGAGACGGTAACTGACGTCTGATCGGCGTCGGAAATCGGTAAAAACGGATGTTGGTGAATCGAACTGTTCTCAGGCCGGCGTCCCGGCGGCACCGGGTCGCGGCTCGGCTTCCGGCGGCTCCTCGAGCGTGTGAAGCTGATCGTACGCGCGAGCGGTGGTGGCGAGAATGTACACCGTGACGACGGCGCCGCCGATCTGAACGAGGGTTGTCCCGACAACCCCGCCGGCCAGAACCGCCGGCACGCCGACGGCGGCGTTGACGATCAGGCCGAGGAAGACGACGGCGACGCCGAGACCGAACAGTCGGAGTCGGCTGCCGCGGGTCAGCCCCCAACTGCTGCGGAACGCCTGCACGAAGTTCTGGTCTTCGACCGCGACGAACACGCTCCAGTAGTAGAGGCTGACGAGGATGAACAGCCCCGGTACGAGCAGGAAGATGCTCCCGATTGCGACGGCGAGGGCGAAGACGATCGCTCCGACGAAGAGGTTGAGCGTGGCCAGCCCGATATTTCTGCGCTGGAACTCACGCGGGATGCTCTCTCGCTCGTCGGAGGCGAACGTTCGCAGCGCAACGATCGCGACGACCAGCGTTGCGATCGTGATGGCGAACGAGAGCAGTCCCGTGGCGACATCGACGAGGCCGATCGCTGGTGCGGTTTCCGCGGCGGGGCCAAGGTTCGTGGGCGCGACGAGGGCGTTCACCACGGCAAGTACGGCAAATACGGCGACGAAGATGAGTCCGTTCCGCTCGCGGGTGCGGTCGAATCCATCGGTCATCGCGTCGATGATGCTGAAGACCATGCATATAGTACGCGCCCCGAGAAGATATAGTTATATTAACATATTCAGGCAATCAGGACAATATCGGCGGAGAAAGCCCCTCGAGGGCGTGTGAACGGTTTCGACTAATCGGACTCGAGCGACTGCACTCGTAACGTCAACCGCATATCGATATACAGAATAGCTCCTGTTGATTCGGCGCCGCGGCGACGGTCGCCGTCGCTCGGCCGAGGTCGCGTGGATGGTCGGACGATGGCTGTAGCTGTGTGCTATCGACTAGCGCCCCAGTCCCTCTTTTCGACGCCGAGCGCGTTCCCGGAGTTCGAAGCCCTTATACTCGAGAGTTGGGTAGACTGTCGTAGACTCGCTGAGTCGCGGGCATCAGCGGGCACCTGTTCGGCGACGACGCCACCACAGGTCGGGATGTGATCCGCGGGGATCGGCCCCGGTCGGGATTGAACCAAGAAACGCCCGCGGTGATAGCTATGGCAAAAAGCTTCTACTCCCACATCAAGGACGCATGGAAGGACCCCGACGACGGTAAGCTCGGGGAGCTGCAGTGGCAGCGAAAACAGGAATGGCGAAAGGAAGGCGCAATCGAGCGAATCGAGCGCCCGACCCGCCTCGACAAAGCCCGCGAACTCGGTTACAAGGCCAAGCAGGGCATCATCGTGACCCGGGTCTCGGTCCGCAAGGGGACCGCCCGAAAGGAGCGATTCACGGCCGGTCGCCGATCCAAGCGCCAGGGTGTCAACCGCATCGGGCGGCGCAAGAACATCCAGCGCATCGGCGAGGAGCGCGTCTCCCGCAAGTACCCCAACCTGCGCGTGCTCAACAGCTACTGGGTCGGGGAAGACGGCTCGCAGAAGTGGTTCGAAGTGATCCTCGTGGATCCCGAACACCCCGCCATCCAGAACGACGACGATCTCAACTGGATCTGCGACGACGCACACAAGAACCGCGCGTTCCGCGGCCTCACCAACGCTGGCAAGGCCAACCGTGGGCTCAACAACCGCGGCAAGGGCGCCGAGAAGGTTCGACCGTCGAACAACGGCGGCAAAGGCCGCGGCAAGTAATCCGCTCCGCCGACCGCGGTCGGCTTCACACCACCTGCTTCGATTTTTGGCGACTCGTCCGCACCTCAGAGCGACCGCGCTGCGAGATGCCGTGCAGTTCTCGGACGGTGGACGCGCGCTCCGTGCTCCAGTCTCACCCGCGCGATAGCGGCGACGGACACTAAGTAGCCGTCCGTGGTACGGCGGGTATGCCACGATCACCGGTCGCCGAGTTCACGATCGATCGCGTGCAGGTGCTCGATCAGGAGGGCCGCGTCGACGAGTCTCTGGAGCCCGATATCGACGACGAGCGGCTGCTCGAGTGGTACCGGACGATGAAACACGCCCGTCGACTCGATCGGCGGGTGATCGCCCTCCAGCGGCGGGGCGAACTGGGAACGTACGCGCCGTCGACGGGACAGGAAGCCGCACAGGTGGGGAGCACCGCGGCGCTTTCGGACGACGACTGGACGGTGCCCGCGTTCCGTGAACATCCCTCGGCGCTCGCCCGCGGGCTGTCCGCACAGGGCATCTTCGAGTACGCGATGGGGCTCGAGGAGGGCGGCGAACCGCCCGACGACGTGCCGATCATGCCGCCGTCGATCGCCGTCGGAACCCAGCCGCTCCACGCCGCGGGAATCGGCTGGGCCGAGGCGATGAACGAGAGCGATCGGGTCGCACTCACCTACTTCGGCGACGGGGCGACCAGCGAGGGCGAGGTGTACGAAGCGATGAACCTGGCCGGGGTCTACGAGGCCCAGACGATCTTCTTCTGCCAGAACAACCAGTACGCGATCTCGACGCCGCTGTCCAAACAGACGCGGGCCGCGACCCTCGCCCAGAAGGCCGTCGCCGCGGGTATCGAGCCGATTCAGGTCGACGGCAACGATATCCTCGGCGTCTATCTGGTCACGCGGGAGGCGATCGATCGCGCTCGGCGCGGCGTTCCGACGCTGATCGAGGCGACGACTTATCGCCGGGAGATGCACACCACTGCGGACGACCCTTCGGTCTACCGGACGGTCGAAGAGGAGGAGGAGTGGGAACCGTTAGACCCTATCCTCCGGTTCGAACGCTACCTCCGCGAGCGCGGGATCCTCGACGACGAGACCGTCACGGAGATCGAGAGTGACATCGAAGACGTTCTCGAGACTGACCTCGAGGCGGCCCGGGAGACCGCCTCGAACGCCGATCCCGCGGACATGTTCGAGACGGCCTACGGCGATCCGCCCGAGTACCTCGAGCGCCAGCGCGACGCATTTACCGGCGATTCCAGACGCGAAGTCGCCCCCGCAGACGGGAGCCGGCGCGGCGACGGCGGTTCGGCGGCGACCGAGTCGGGCGTCACCGAGGACGCCGAGCGGTTGAACATGGTCGAGGCGATCCGCGAGACGCTGGGCGCGGAGCTGGAACGAGACGACGACGTCCTCGTCTACGGACAGGACGTTGGGGTCGACGGCGGCGTCTTCCGAGCGACGCAGGGCCTGCTCGATACGTTCCCGGGACGGGTCCACGACGCCCCGGTCGCGGAAGCCGGCATCGTCGGACTCGGCGTCGGCCTCTCGGTGGCCGGCTACCGACCGGTCGCGGAGATCCAGTTCGCCGGCTTCAGCTTCCAGGCGTTCTCCCAGATCCACCAGCACGTCTCGCGGCTTCGGAGTCGCTCTCGTGGCAAACTCACCTGTCCGATGGTGATTCGGGCACCCTACGGCCTGGGCGTGAAAGCCCTCGAGCATCACTCCGAGAGCTACGAGGCCGGTTACGCTCACGTACCGGGACTGAAGGTCGCGATTCCCGCCACCGCGGGGGACGCGGCCGGGTTGCTCCGGTCCGCGATCCGGAATCCCGACCCCGTGCTCTTCCTCGAGCCCATGCCGCTGTACCGGGCCGCCCGACGACCGGTCCCCGAGGAGCACACCGTCCCGCTCGGCGAGGCGCGGGTCGTCGCGGACGGGACCGACGTCACCGTCGTTACCTGGGGGGCGATGGTCCGCGAGGTCGAGGGGGCCGTCGACGCGAGCGAGGTGTCGGCCGACGTGATCGACCTGCGGTCGATTAGCCCGATGGACGCCGAGACGGTCCTCGAGTCGGTCCGGAAGA
This sequence comes from Natronorubrum amylolyticum, assembly GCF_052040145.1. NCBI lineage: Archaea > Methanobacteriati > Methanobacteriota > Halobacteria > Halobacteriales > Natrialbaceae > Natronorubrum > Natronorubrum amylolyticum. Next base: position 258,492 of record NZ_JBPPFW010000002.1, on the reverse strand, counting down.
CGGGTCGCTGCGTCGTCGTCCACGAAGCGCCGCGGACGGGCGGCTTCGGCGCCGAGATCGCCGCTCGCATTTCGGACGAAGCGGTCTGGCACCTCGAGGCGCCGATCGAACGTGTCGCGGGCTACGACGTTCCGGTCCCGCTGTTCGGTCGCGAGGAGGCGTACCGACCCGACGAGGCGCGAATTCGGGCGGCGATCGAACGGGTCGCCTCGCAGTAGACGTCGAGTTCCAGCCCTCCGCTGTCCCGAAGCTTATTTCGGAGGACGGTGTAGGCCGACGTATGGTAGACCACGTGCTCGTTCCCGTCGACGACTCGGATCGATCGACGCAGGCCCTCGAGTTCGCCTGCAGGGAGTATCCCGGCGCTCGAATCACGGCGTTGCACGTCCTCGATCCGGGCGATTTCTACGCCGCGACGGGGATCGAAGGCGGTGCGATGGCCAACTACGAGGAGATTCAGGACGCCCACGAGACTCGGGCGGAGGAAATTCTGAAGCACGCACGCGAGGTGGGAGCCGAACACGGCGTCGAGATCGAGACGGACCACATCGTCGGCGGTATCTCGCGGTCGATCGTCGAGTACGCGGACGACAACGACGCCGATCACATCGCAATCGGCAGCCACGGGCGGACGGGTGCGAGCCGTATCCTGCTCGGCAGCGTCGCCGAGAAGGTCGCCCGTCGCTCGTCCGTTCCGGTGACGATCGTTCGGTGACGCGGTCACGCGGCGGGCCGGCGACCCGGAAGCGTCTCGTGAGTGTTATCTGTGTATACTGTTCTCACAGGAGGGCACATACGAACGATTAGGGCGTCCCAGCCACTGCTTCCGTGTATGACCGACGACGGCACCCACGTTGCGTTCGTCTGCGTCCAGAACGCCGGCCGAAGCCAGATGGCGACCGCGTACGCCGAACGCGAGCGCGAAGCGCGGGACCTCACCGACGCGGTCGTGATCCACTCCGGCGGCACGCATCCCGCGGACGCGGTCCACGATATCGTCCGCGAGGCGATGGCCGAGGAGGGGATCGATCTCTCCGAACGGGAGCCACAGCACATCTCCGACGAAACGCTCGAGTCCTGTGACTACGTCGCGACGATGGGCTGTTCGACGCTCGAGCTCGAGGCCGAAACGGACGTTCGCGATTGGGATTTGCCCGATCCCCACGGCCAAGAGCTCGAGACGGTCCACGAGATTCGCGAGGACGTACGTGGGCGTGTGGAGGCACTGTTCGACGAGATCGACGACTCGTGAGGAGTAACTGATCGGAACCGGGAGCACCGCCGCTCCGGGTCTTGCAGCGAAAAAACGCTCCGATAGTCGGCGGACTCGATTACGCGGAGACGGTCTGGCTTTCCCGCTCGGTTTCCGACGGACGAACGTCCAGGTCGGCTCGGAGCGCTTCGATAGCGTCCTCCGGATCGGTCTTGGAGTCGAAGACGCGGTCGAACCCCATCTCGCGGAACAGCTTTCGCGTCTCGTCGAAGTCGTCCTGGCCGACGGCGAGGTTGCCGCCGATGTAGGTCGTGACGTCCTCGAGATCGGCGTCTAACATCTCCTGGTGGAGTCCCTCACAGTCCTGCTCGGCGTGACCGTAGAGCGAGGAGACGAGTACAGCCTCGGCGTCGTGGGCGGTTGCGGCGTCGACGAACTCGTCTTGGGAGGTCTGCACTCCGAGGTTGACGACGTCGAATCCGGCCGCCTCAAACGCTTGTTCCAGGATGGTGATCCCGACAACGTGGGCATCGGACCCGATCACGCCGAGGATGACTGTCTTCGTCATGTTCGTACCTCCACCGAATACGGCGACCACCATAAACCTAATGATTAATAATGTGGCAACGGTTCACACGGTGATAGTCGTGCGATTGGGGCCACTCTGAAAGGGCCAATATTCGATTCGGTCGTCTACGCACGTGCTCGAGGCGAAACCCCACTAGTTAGTTTGAATCGGTGGATTACTGCTCTTCAGTCGATGACGAAAGTCACGATGTGAAAACTGCTCTCGTTGATACGTGCTCGCGAGACGGTCGATCGATCGAACACGACCGCAAACCCGGGAGCAGATATTTCGAGGCGGTTGATAGGCCGCCAAGCGGGGGCGATCAGACGGTCGTCAGCGCACCGATCGGTGCGTCGGTCCGGCCTCGAGCGCGCTCGATGCCGTCCTCGCCCGCGGCGATCAGCGCGAAGACGCCGGCGACGTCGGCGTCGGCGGTTTCGACGATGTCGAGGAGGAGTTCCTGCGTTTCGCCGGAGCGGATGAGGTCGTCGACGACGAGCACTGATTCGCCCTCCTCGATGGCGGACTCGGGGAGGTAGTAGGTGAGTTCGATCCCCGACTGGAGGCGCTCGCGCGCCTCGATGAACTCCTCGACGGCGGTCTCCTTGCGCTTTTTCGCGTAGGCACAGCGGGTCCCGTAGTAGCTCGCGAGCGACGCGGCGAGCGTGATGCCGTCGGTCGCGGCGGTCAACACCACGTCGGGGCGGTCGAACTCGAACCCGTTGGCGACGACGGGCGCGACGAGGTCGAGAAACGGCTGATCGAAGACGGCCGAACTGTTGTCGACGTAGCCCTCGTCGTCGACCCGAATACGGGCCTCGAGTTCCTGCCCGAGCGCCTCTCGGCCGAGGTCCTCGACGACCTCGCGTGCGCGTTCAGTTCCCGGAAGGACGTGCCCGTTGACGTACCGATTAAGGTCGCCCGCCGGAAGACCCGTGGTCTCGGCGAGTTCGTCGTAGGTCCGCGTCTCTTTCAACATCCGCAACACGTCGACGGCCCGCAGCTGAAGGGCGGCCTTCTCGGCTCTGTTCATACAGATATGCACGATTCCGCAACTATGGGTATTTCGATCGAAATCAGTGCTCGAGATCACCACAGACGTGGGTTCGTCTACGAGACGATCGGTAGCCGGTCGTCGGAACGGACGAGGGCTATTTGAGCGCGTGAGAAACGCCAGATCGACGGATAGCGTCGTCAGTCCTGCAGGAAGTCCGGCTCCGTCCGCTGCTCGTCGCGTTCGGCCTCGAGGTGGCTGCGGAACTCCTCGATCTCGACGTCGTACTCCTGGTCCTCAAAGCGGTCGCGCACGGAGATGTTGCCGTCGTCTTCCTCGTTGTCGCCGACGATGATCTGGTAGGGGACGCGGTCGTCGTGGGCCGCGCGGATCTTTCGCTCGAGCGTGCTGTCGCGGCCGTCGACTTCGACGCGGAAGTCGTCGAACTCGTTGGCGACGCGGTGGGCGTAGCCGAGGTTGTCGTCCGAAATCGGCAGCACGCGGACCTGTTCGGGCGCGAGCCAGAGCGGGAAGCGCCCCTCGTAGTGCTCGATGAGCATCATGAAGAACCGCTCGTAGCTGCCGTAGAGCGCGCGGTGGATCATCACCGGCTCGTGCTCCTCGTTGTCCTCGCCGACGTAAGAGAGGTCGAACCGGTCGGGCATGTTGAAGTCCAGTTGGACCGTCGGACCGTCCCACGAGCGGCCGATGGCGTCCTCGAACGCGAAGTCGATCTTCGGGCCGTAGAACGCGCCGTCTCCCTCCTCGAGTTCGTAGTCGAGGTTACGCTTCTCGAGGACGTTCTCGAGCTGTTCTTCCGCCTGCTCCCAGATCTCGTCGCTGCCGACGGACTTCTCGGGACGCGTCGCCAGTGCCATCTCGTAGTCGAGGTCGAACGTCTCCAAGACGTCCGTGATCATGTCCATGATCTCCTCGACCTCGCGTTCGATCTGGTCGGGGCGGATGAACAGGTGGCCGTCGTCGATCGTGAAGGCCCAGACTCGCGAGAGGCCCGACAGCTCGCCGCGCTGCTCTTTCCGATACACCTTCCCGTTCTCAGCGTACCGAATCGGCAGGTCGCGGTAGCTCCAGGACTGGTCCTGGAAGATGGCGGCGTGGCCGGGGCAGTTCATCGGCTTCAGGCCGAACTCGTCGTCGCCGACGTCGAAGATGAACATGTCGTCGGCGTAGTTCTGGTAGTGACCCGAGCGGTGCCAGAGATCCGTCTTGAAGACGTGGGGCGTCTCGACGTAGTCGTAGCCCGCGTCCTGGTTGAGCTCCTCGACGAAGTCCTCGAGCTCCTTGAGGACCGTCTTCCCCGGCGGGTGATACAGCGGCAGTCCGGGGCCGGTGACGTCCTGAATCGAGAACAGGTTCATCTCGTTGCCGATCTTCCGGTGGTCGCGCTTCTCGGCTTCCTGCTGGCGCTCGAGGTAGGCCTCGAGATCGCTCTCGTCCTCGAAGGCCGTGCCGTAGATGCGCGTCTGCATGGTGTTTTCCTCGTCGCCGCGCCAGTAGGCGCCGGCAATTTCCAACAGCTCGACGGCGCCGATCTCGCCCGTCGACTCGACGTGCGGGCCGGCACAGAGGTCCTCCCACTCGCCCTGGCTGTAGAAGGTGACCTGCTGGCCGTCCTCGGCGAGCTCCTCTAAGAGTTCGAGCTTGTACGGCTCGTCGGCGAGCCGCTCTTCGGCCTCCTCGATCGAGACGTCCTCGCGCTCGATCTCGTAGTCCGCCGCGATGATCTCCTCCATTTCGGCCTCGATCTTCGCGAGGTCCTCCTCGTCGACGTCGAGGTTGTCGAAGTCGTAGTAGAAGCCGTCGTCCGTCGGCGGGCCGATGGCGAGTTTGACCTCCTCGGCGTCGAACAGGCGCTCGACGGCCTGGGCGAGGCAGTGCGACGCGGAGTGGCGCATCACGCGGAGGTACTCCTCGGACTGGTCCGTGATGATCTCGAGTTCGGCGCCGTCGTAGGCTGGCTGTTCTTTTGCGACAAGTTCGCCGTCGAGTTTGCCGGCGATCGTGTCGCGGCCGAGACCGGGACCGATCTCGTAGGCGCAGTCCTCGACCGTCGCGTCGGCGGCGACCTCGAGTTCGGAGCCGTCTGGCAGTACAACTACGATTCGTTCCTCTGACTGGGAATCTGATTCTGACATGGGTAGCGCTGTGGCTGGTTGGTGAACTTCTCACAGAAGTTCGGTCGGGCGTCCGCGTGTGCCGCTCGGCTGTGCGTTCGGGCCGACACAGCGAGCGGTAGGTGTGGGTTAGAAGCGGGCGGAAGCCCCTGTAAAGCGGACACCTACCATCGTGAACTCGAATTGTCTCGAGTAGGATAAAAGCCTTCTGATGGTCTGCGGCGACGTTCCGATCCCGTCTCGGGTCCCGCGCTCGCGTCGCGCCGCGCTCGATTTGTCCCGTCGCCGATTACGTCATCCGCTCCGACTCCGCGCTCGGTCCGGACCGCCAATCACGTTACCCGCTCCGACGCCGCATCGTCGATCCGTCCCGACGCCGACTCGACTCGCTCCATCCGACCGTCACTCCGATCTCGTCTCGTCGCCGATATCCTCGAGCGGCGGAACCACGCCGAGTTGCTGGAACAGCCCGAGGGCGTCGTAGCTCGTCCACATCTCGACGATCCGCCCGTCTTCGATCCGGTACTGCTCCATCCCGGACACCGTGACCCGCTCGCCGGTCGGCTCTACGCCCGCGAACTCGCCCTCGTGTGTCCCGCGTGCGGTGTATCGCAACGTGGCGACATCGGTCTCGGCGACGATCGACTCGACCTCGTACTCGACGTCCGGAAACGCCGCTCGGTACGTTTCGACGTACTCCCTGTAGTCGTCGCGTCCCCGCGGTTCGCCGTCCGTCGCTGGATCGTGCAGGACGAAATCGTCGGCGAACAGCTCGTCGATTAGCTCGAGGTTACCCTCGGTCCAGACCTCCTCCGGGTCGCGTCGCACCAGTGATCTCGTCTCTGTCGTCATCGTGGTACCTCGTCCCGTCGGGGCTGCGGATCCGGGTCGCGACGCGCGTTCCGACTCGGCAGCACCCGAAGCGGTCCGGACGACGTACGCCGAATCGAGCCGTAAAGGGCGTCCCTGCAATGTGCGACCGGCGTGTGAGATCCGGGCCATCTGGTGTCCGAACCGCGCACCCACGTAGCCACCTACTGCGGCGGCGTGTCTCCGTCTCCGTCGCTGTCTGCTCCGTCCGACTGCGAGGCGTCGTCGGTTACGAGCAGCGCGCCCGCGATGCCGACGACCGCCACGACCGCACAGAGGATCATCGCGCCGTCGAAGCCGTAGACGAACGCCTCGCGGACCACGTGCTCGACCTCGCCGGCGGCGCCGGGCGCGAGCTCGCGGAGTTTCGCCTCGGCGGCGCTCGAGCCCGAGAGCAGCCCGCGGATCTCGCTGCGGTCCGACGCGTCGAGGGACGCACCGGCGCCCTCGAGCAGCGTTTCGAGCCGCCGGTTCTCGAGGGTCTTGAACAGCGCGCCGCCGATCGCGACGCCGAAGACGACGCCCAGCATGCGGACCATACCCAGGATCCCCGAGGCCGCGCCGGCCTTGGCGTCGGGAACCGCGGCCATCCCCGCGGTGCTCGAGACGGAGTACGCCACCCCGAGTCCGACGCCCATGATCGCGAGCGCGACGAGGACGAGCGCGAGGCCGCTCGTCGGGGTGAGAAACGCCAGCAGCAGGAACGATGCGGCCATCAGCGCCATGCCGCTGGCCATCGCCGATCGGGCGCCGATCCGCTCGCTGATCTCGTTCGACTTGATCTCGAAGGCGACCAGCGGGACGGAGAACCCGAGGAACACGAGCCCCGCGTGCAGCGGCGAGTAGTGCAACACGTTCTGGAGGTAGAGCGTGAGGAAAAACAGCAGCGCGCCGCTGCCGAAGTTCGCCGTGAAGCCGACCGTGTTCGCCCCGAGGTAGCTGCGGTCGCGAAACAGTGCGAGGTCGATCAGCGGATCGCGGAGGCGCGATTCGGCGACCACGAACAGCGCGAACAGCGCGACGGACCCGACCAGCAGTCCGATCACGAGCGGCGACGTCCAGCCGGCGGTGTCGCTCTGCTGGATGCCGAGCACCAGCGCCGCGAGCGCGGCGGTGACGGTGACCAGTCCGACGAGATCGACGTGGCGTTCAGCGGTCTCGTCGCGCGACTCGGGGACGGCCGCCAGCGTGATGACGACCGTGATCGCGGCGATCGGGACGTTGAAGAAGAAGAACCACCGCCACGAGAGGGCCTCCGTGAGCGCGCCGCCGACGAGCGGGCCGACGGCCAGTCCGAGGCCGCTGACGGCGGCCCACATCGCGATTCCCTTCGCGCGCTCGTCCGGCGGAAAGGCGTTGCTGACGATCGGCAGCGAGGCCGCGAAGAACGCGGCGGCGCCGAAACCCTGGATGATGCGCGCGCCGATGAGCCACCAGTCGGTCTGTGCGAGACCGCACAGCGCGGACGCGCCGGTGAAGACGCCGATTCCGGCGAGCAACACGCGGCGCCGACCGAAGATGTCGGCGAGTCGGCCGAACGCGACCATCGACGCCGCAAAGGAGAGCAGGTAGGCGTTGATCGTCCACTGCAGACCCGTCGTCGAGGTGCCGAGATCCTGACCGATCGTCGGGAGCGCGACCGTGATGCCGTTGAAGTCGATCGTGACGAGCACGATCGCTAGCCCAGTCGCAGCGACCACCCACCACTTCCGGTTCTCGTCGGTGATCCACACCCGTCCGCGGAGGCGCCGCGGCGCCCACCGTCGCACCGTCATGTGCTGTCTCTCTCCAGTCACCGACTCGTTTACCTGCGGTTGCTCGTCCGTTACCATCTCGTTCACCCGACTCGCGACAGAATCAGCGGGTCCGCGATCCCGAGGGAGTCACATCTCTTACGCTCACTGTTATCATCTACCTTGCGCCTGTTGGAATATTGGTCGGTACGAGGCCCCACTCGTTTCGAGACCCGAGATGAGCGGGGGACTCGAGTCCGGCCGCTCGGGCGCCGATTCTCTCAGACCGTACCGACCGATACTCGTTTTGCGGTTCGCGAGACATCACTCCGTATGACCACGACGACCGTGTTGTTCGACCTGGACGACACGCTCTACGCGTACCCGCCGTGTAAGGAGGCGGGGCTCGAGGCGGCTCGAACGACCGCGCTCGACCTCGGGTACGAGTTCGATCGGGCGGGCTTCGACGCCTTCTACCAGTCGGGCCGTCGGGAGGTAAAGCGCGAACTCTCCGGGACGGCCGCGACCCACGAACGGTTTCTGTACTTCAAGCGCGCGCTCGAGGAGCGAACCGAAGAGCCCAGAGTCGGCGACGCGCTAGCGCTCGGCGAGGCGTTCTGGGAGGCCTACATCGACGAGATGGAGCTTTTCGATGGCGTCGCGGAGACCCTCGAGACGCTGGGCGAGAACGGCGTCGCGGTCGGTATCGTCACGAACCTCACGACGCGCATCCAACTCGAGAAGGTCGATCGACTCGGACTCGAGGCCCACATCGACCTCCTGCTCACCTCCGAAGAGACCGGCCGCGAGAAGCCGGGTTCGGTCATGTTCACGCTGGCGCTGTCGCGACTCGAGTCCCGACCGTCGGAGGCGGTGATGGTCGGCGACGACGTCGAGGCGGACATCGTCGGCGCGAACGCGGTGGGCCTCGAGACGGTGCTCTGGAACGCCGATCCCGAAACTTCGCTCGAGGGCCACCGAGCGCCCGACCACAGATTAGATGCGTTCGGCGAGCTAACGGAGGTGATACTGTGATCCTCGAGAGCCAGCGACGACAGGTGGTCGAACACGCGCCGGATCTCGCCGCGTTGACGCCCGGCCGGACGGGCAATCTGAGCGTTCGCGACGGCAACACCGGCGACGCCTTCGCCGTCACGCCAACGGGCGTCCCCTACGACAGTTTCGACGCCGCAGACGTGCCGGTCGTCGGCGTCGATGGCGAGCACCGCGATGGAAATATGGCACCGAGCAGCGAGGTGCCGATGCACGCCGCGATCTACCGACGCGAGGACGTCGGCGCGATCGTCCACACCCACTCGCCGTGGTCAACGGCGATGGCGGTCGCCCACGAGCCCCTGCCGCCGATCCACTACATGATCGTCGCCGTCGGAAAGTCGGTCCCGATCGCCGAGTACGCCCCCTACGGCACCGACGCACTCGCCGAGAACATCGTGACGGCGATGGACGAGGCCGACGCGACGGCGTCGTTCATCGAGAACCACGGGCTGGTCGTTACCGCACCCGATTTGGGGACCGCCCTCGAGAACACCCACCACGTCGAGAGCCTGGCTCGGTTGTACCTGCAGACGAGAGCGGCCGGACTCGAGCCGCGGACGCTCTCGGACGAGCAGTTGGAGACGGTGCTCGAGAAGTTCGAATCCTACGGGCAGTGATCTGACGATCCACACGGACGAATCGGCGTTACGAGGCCTCGTCGAATCCCGCTTCGAACCAGAACGTACCGTCTCGCTGGATCACCTCGCCGTCGACCTCGAGGCGCGAATCGTGGCTCACGTCCACGAGGATGTCCGCGTGGACGGCACTCTCGTTGAACGGCCGGTCGTCGGGAACGCACTCTTCCATCGCGTTTCCGAGCGCGAGGTGGACGGTGTCGCCCATCTTCTCGTCGAAGAGGATATTGTCGGTGACGCAGTCGATGCCGCGGTTCATCCCGACGCCGAGTTCGCCGACGCGGCGCGCGCCGTCGTCGGTCTCGAGCAAACTCCGTAGCGCGTCGGCACCGTGGGTCGCGGCGTGGTCGACGACGATTCCATCCTCGAAGACGAGTCGGACGTCCCGAATCTCCCGTCCGTGTCGGTAGAGCGGTACGTCGAAGCGGATTTCGCCCTCCACGGTATCGGGCACCGGCGACGTAGCTACTTCGCCGCCGGGCATGTTTCGCTTTCCGGCGTCGTTGATCGTCGTCATTCCCGCTATCGAGAGCCGGAGGTCGGTGCCGTCACCCGAGACGACCCGAACGGTGTGTGCGTCGTCGAGGCGCTCGACGACTCGCTGCTGGCGCTCACGTTGGGCCGCCCAGTCGCGATCGATCGCGTCGTAGACGTAGTCGGTCCACGCCGCGGTGCTCATCTCGGCCCGCTGGGCGTCCCTAGGAGCGGGATGCTGGGTGATCACCCACCGGGTCTCGAGGCGCTCCTGCAAAACCGGCTGTTTCGCTCGACTCGAGGGTTGGCTCTTCGCCGGATCGACGTCACTCCCTTCGGCGGCGTTTTCGCTCGCCTTGATCATGATGACGGCATCCGTTTCCCGCATCGTTGCGAGCTGGTGGGCTTTCGTGTCGAAGTCGTCGGGGTCCATTGCGCGAGCGTAGGCGCGGCCGGCTCGCGGGTTCAGCCACTCGGTCACGGGGTGGGCGCCGCGTTCGCCGATCCGCTCATAGAGGGCGACGACGAGGTCCTCGGCGGCCGTCGGTGCGCGGACGAGCACGGCGTCCCCCGGTTCGATTTCAGTACAGTAGTCGACGAGAACCTCGGCGTGGCGCCTGATTCGATCGTCCATACTCGACCCACGAACGATCGGGGCAAATATGTCGGCCAGGCGGGACGAAAGTGAAAGTAAACCGGACCGCGGGTGTGGCCGGTGGAAATCTCGACCACACGGTCTTCGTCCGTCGATTGCGGAGACGACGGTCTGTCCGGCGAGGATCCGCTGGAGACCCGCTGTCAGTCTCGATCGGCCAGCAGGTCGCTCGCGGTCACCAGCGACTCCATCTCGACGCCGGCGTCCTCGACGTTCTCGCGGCCGCCCTCCTCGCGGTCGACGACGACCAGCGCGCGGTCGACGGTCGCCCCCGCTTCGCGAAGCGCCTCGATGGCGTCGACCAGACTCGTCCCCGTGGTCACGATGTCCTCGAGCACCACGACCTCCTCGCCGTCCTCGAGTCGGCCCTCGATCAGGTTCCCGGTGCCGTACTCCTTGCGCTGCTTGCGCGCGATGACGTAGGGAACGCCGGCCGCGACGCTGGTGGCTGCGGCGAGCGGGACGCCACCGAGGGCGACGCCGCCGAGTTTGTCGTCGGCGTCCACGCGCTCCGCGAACGCCTCGGCGATGGTCTCGAGGCAGTCGGGATCGGTCTCGAAGAGGTACTTGTCGACGTAGTACTCGCTGGTGCCGCCGTGGGAGAGTTCGAACTCGCCGAACTTGACGGCCTCCGCCTCGCGCAGGGCGTCGATGAGTGCCTGGTTCGTCATTGCTCGAAGGGGCGCACCGAACCAAAATAAGCGGTGTGGAACGGCGCGGTGGCGAGCACGAGGGATCGACGCGAGCGCAATCCAGCGACGGCGACACGAGACGCCCGGTCCGTCGCCGTCAGGCCGTCCTCCCGCGGACGAAGCTTTTTGTCCCCTTCAGTGAGTGTAACGAGTAATGACAGCATCTCGCGCACCAGAACCGCACCCCGACGTCAAGACCTTCCTCGAGATGTACAACTCCCTCGACACGCCGTCGTTCGACGAGGTCTCGGCCGAGGAGGCGCGTCAAATATTCGACCAGCGGGTACTCGGGGGTGATCCGGTGGTCGATCTCGAGTCCGTCGAGGATCGGACGATCGACGGCCCGAACGGGGAGATTCCGATTCGGATCTACGAACCCGGGACGGCGAACGGATCGAGCGACGACGCTGGCGCGGAGGGCGATCGACCGCTGATGCTGTACTTCCACGGCGGGGGCTGGGTGATCGGGAGCATCGAGACCCACGATAATACGTGTCGAAAGCTGGCCAACGACTCGGGGTATCCCGTCGTCAGCGTCGACTATCGGCTCGCACCCGAACATCCCTTCCCCGCGGGGCTCGAGGACTGTTACGCCGCCCTCGAGTGGGCTGTAGACGCCGCACCCGCCCTCGAGGCCGACTCGGATCGGATCGTGTTGGCGGGCGACAGCGCGGGCGGGAACCTGGCGGCGGCGACGGCGCTGCTCTCGCGGGATCGCGGCGGCCCCGAGATCGCGTATCAACTGCTCGTCTATCCAGGGACGGGCGACGCGGCCGAAACGAATTCCTACGAGGAGAACGCGGAGGGCTACGCCCTCACGGCCGACGACATGGCCTGGTTCCGCGAGCAGTACCTCGAGCGGGAGATCGACGACGGCAACATCTACGCGTGGCCGCGACTCGCGAACGATCTCTCCGGGCTCCCGCCCGCGACGGTGCTGACCGCCGGATTCGACCCGCTTCGGGACGACGGGGCGGCCTACGCGAATCGACTCGAGGACGCCGGCGTCCCCGTCATCTACCGCAACTACGACGACATGGTCCACGGCTTCTTCGGCATGATCTCCGAGCCCGTGAACCTCGACCGCGCCCACGCGGCCCACGAGGACGCCGTGAGCGATTTGCGCCGCACGCTCGAGTGACAGAGTGATCGGCCTCCTGGTCGCTCCCGTCACTCTAAACGGGAGTTACGGCTCGTCAGAATCGTCGTCCGGCTCTCGCGACGAATACCGAAAGAGCGCCCAGCTTTTGACAGCGGCGGTGAGCAGCATGATCACCAAGGCCAGAGTCAGCACGAACGTCTCGATCATCGCCGTTCGACAGCGTACTCCGTCGCGTCTCGTAACGTTGTCGACGCCCGACGGCGCGACGGCTTGACCTCTCCGCCGACCGACCAATCCAAAACCATCTAACGACGGCCGTACATCGCTTACAGCATGCACGTTTCTATCGTCGGCAGCGGCTATGTGGGAACGACCGTCGCCGCCTGTCTCGCGGATCTCGGCCACGACGTGGTCAACGTCGAAATCGACGAGGGGATCGTCGAGACGATCAACGCGGGCGAGGCCCCCATCCACGAGACCGGCCTCACGGACCGCATCGCCGAACACGCGGGCACGACCCTCCGGGCCACGACCGACTACGCCGAAGTTCGGGACACCGACGTCACCCTCCTCTGTCTGCCGACGCCGCAGGCCAACGACGGGAGCCTCGATCTGGCGATCATGCAGGCGGGTTCGGAATCCCTCGGTCGGGCGCTCGCCGAGAAGGACGACGACCACCTCGTGGTCGTCAAGAGCACCGTTCTGCCCGGAACCACCGAGGACGTCGTCGGTCCGATCCTCGAGGAGGAGTCCGGCAAACGGATCGGGAACGGTCTCGAGCTGGCGATGAACCCCGAGTTCCTGCGGATGGGGACCGCCGTCTCGGACTTCCTCGAGCCGGACAAGGTCGTCGTCGGGGCGACGAGCGAGGGGGCTGCGGCGACGTTGCGCGAACTCTACGCCCCAATTGTGGAGCGCGAGGAGACCGACCTCGTCGAGACCGACATCCGGGAAGCCGAACTCATCAAGTACGCCAACAACGCCTTCCTCGCGTCGAAGGTCTCGTTGGTGAACGAACTGGGTAACATCTCGAAGGAGTACGGCGCGGACGCCTACGAGGTCCTCGAGGCGGTCGGGCTCGACGACCGCATCTCCGAGCGGTTCATGCGCTCGGGACTGGGCTGGGGCGGCTCCTGTTTCCCGAAGGACGTCGACGCCTTGCGGGCCGGCGCGCGCGGTCAGGGCTACGACCCCGCGCTGCTCGACGCCGTTGTTGCGGTCAACGACGCCCAGCCCCGGCGACTCGTGGATCTGCTCGAGACCCACGTCTCACTCGAGGGCGCTCGCATCGCGGTGCTCGGGCTCTCCTTCAAGCCCGGCACGGACGACATCCGAAAATCCCGCGCGCTGGACGTCCTCGAGTACCTCGAAGCGCGCGGCGCACGAGCCGTCGCCTACGATCCGGTCGCGGTCGAGAACGTGCGCGAGAAACACCCGAATCTCGAGGTCGAGTACGCCGATTCCGCGGCCGCGGCGCTCGAGGGGGCCGACGGCGCGGTCGTCGCGACCGACTGGCCCGAGTTCGACGACCTCGCGTTCGACGGGATGGCTCGGCGAGTGGTGGTCGACGGCCGTCGGATCGACGTCGACGAAGCGGATCTCGAGGTCTACGAGGGCCTGACCTGGTAGGACGGCCGACGAACGGGCGGCGAATCGTCGACTGACCGTCGCCCGGTAGCCGATCCCTGATAAATCGAGTACCGGTCAATCAGTAATTTTTTGCGGTCACGGTGGAGAGTGGCTCTCGATGGACAATGACGCGGTTCGCGCGGACTCGAAAATTACCGTCGGCGACGGAGAGGTCATCGCCATGAGTCGCGAAACGCGCGAGATCACTCCCGAAGAGGTCTGCGTCCTCATTCCGACGTTGAACGAGGCGGCCACGATCGGCGACGTTATCGACGGCTTCTACGAGGAGGGGTACACGAACGTTTTCGTCGTCGACGGCGACTCGAGCGACGAGACGCGCGAGATCGCCCGCGACCGCGGGGCCCACGTCCTCGTCCAGTCCGGCGACGGGAAGGGACAGGCCGTCCGCGAGGCCCTCGAGTACGTCAACGTCCCCTACGTGTTGATGCTCGACGGCGACGGCACCTACGATCCGGCCGACGCGGGTCGGATGCTCGAGCCCCTCTCGCGGGGGTACGATCACGTCATCGGCAACCGATTCGCGGAGATGGACGACGACGCGATGAAGGCGCTGAACGGCTTCGGGAACCGGCTGATCAACAAGTCGTTCCGGTTTATCCACGGCGCGGACTACGACGACATCCTCTCGGGCTATCGCGCCTTCACCGTCGACTCGTTCGAGCGACTCGGACTCGATTCGGACGGCTTTACGATCGAGACGGAGCTCGCGGTCGAGTGTGTCAAACACGGGATCGAGACGACGGTCGTTCCGGTCAGTTACGCCGCCCGGCCCGAGGAGTCGGAGACGAACCTCCACCCGCTGAAAGACGGCGGGACGATCGTCCTCGCGCTGTACTCGCTCGCGAAGACGAACAATCCGCTCTTTTACTTCGGGAGCCTCGGCGTCGCCGGCATCCTCTCCGGCGGCGTCGTCGCGTCCTACGTTCTCTGGCAGTGGGTGCAGTACGGCATCGGCCACGAGATCCTGGCGATGGTTTCGGCGGCCGCGATCCTGCTCGGCGTGCAGCTGCTTATGTTCGGCGTTCTGTCGGACATGCTCGTCACGCTCCACCGCGAGCAGCGCCGTCGTCTCGAGCAGATCACGCGGAACTCTCGAGAGCGAGACGAACGAGACGACGAGTAGCGGCGGCCGGGATTAGAAGGGAAGCATCGAGCGGACTTGCTGGAAGACCCCACCGGAGTTGTTTCGACGGTACTCCTCGAACGGTTCGTGAAGCTGATTGAGCAGCTCCTGGCGCGAGCGAAACTCCGCCGTGGGGATTTCGTCGAGCATCTCCCCCAGCGCGACGGTGTTCCCGTGGACGTCGTAGGGGATCTGCTCGTGGCCGAGTTCAGCTGCGACGTCGTCCCTCGTCGCCGGAAACGAGAGGTCGGACCGTCTGAGCCGCGCGTCGATCGCGGCGATTCCGAACTCGACGCTCTCCGGTTCGTCGTCGTCTCCGCCCGATGGTGGCCGAACTCCCATACCGACCCGTAGGGAGTCCGATAGCAAAACCGCTACGAAGACTGGCGGCAGAAACTATGTGGTGTAGTGACATGGGGCTGCTGCGCTCCGTGCCGGCTGTCGACACGCATTTGACGCCGGCGACGGAGTATCGTGTATGACCGAGTACACCACGGTGTCGATCCCGAAGGATCTCGCCGAACGCGTCGAGGACACGATCGAAGGCACCAGCTTCCAGAGCACGAGCGACCTCACGCGATTCCTGCTTCGCAGTATCGTCATCCAGCACCAGAAGCGAGGCGAACTCACCGAGGCCGAGTTCGAGGAGATCACCGAACAGCTTCGCGGACTGGGCTATCTCGAGTAGTTGACGTTCGTCACCGCTGGTCGTTTCACTCCGCCGACGGACCAGCCGCGTATCAGACTCGAGGCGGCTAGTTCCGCCCGGAGGTCGAAACCCATGCCACACATTCCATCGAAATCGAACGACGATGAGGATGGACGAGAGTCGAACCGCGGCGGCATCATCGACCGGATAATCGGTGACGGGCCGTCGACGCCCAGCGGTTGATCAGTAGCGACTCGCTCAGCCCACACCGTCGCAGCCGCCCCGAACTCCCGTTTTCGGAGAGCTACTCCACAGCGGCTCGCTTCGCGGCGACTTAGCTCGGCAGCGACTGGTCCGGCGGGCGAGCGTCGATGACCTCGAGCGGCTGTCGCTCGCCGCGGCGGTCGAAGGCGGCGAACGTCCGCTCGTTGAGCTCCCACGGCGGCACGGCGACGAAGATGACCTCTGCGAGGTCGTCCCGTTTGGTCACCTCGAGCTCGCGGACCGGGTGGGAGACAAAGTGTCCCTGCGCCTGTCGGGCGGGCGTCGAGAGATTAACGCCGAAGACGGCGTTGACGGCATTGCCGGGGTCAGGGAGGAAAAAGTCCGTAAAGACCGGCGTCTCGGGTGCGAGTCCGGACGCGCCCTCGAGTTCGCCCGCGGGCGTGATCGAGACGCCGGTCGCCACGCGATCCGGATCGGCGTCGCTGGCCAGGTCGAGCAGGACGTCGACGAGGGCGCGCGTGATGTAGACCACACCGGTCGGTACGCCCGGAGCGTAATTAGCTGTATCCCCAGCAGGTGTCGACTACACCGGGGCGAACTGCCGGAGCATCCCGGCGACGAGTCGCGGCGTCCCCCGGCGGGAGTTCTCGAGTGCCTCCTCGAGTGCGCCGGGCGCGTCGGTCGTGATCCCGGCGCCGTGACCCACGAGAATTCGCTCGGGCGAGAAGCCGCCGAGAGCGTCCCGCGGCGGAACGAGCCGACGCATCGGGTGGACGCCGAGGCGTTCGCCGCCGGCGACGAAGTGGTCGACCGTCCCGAGCGACTCGGGGACGACGAGCGTGCCGTTCTCACGATCGTAGAGCGCGACCTCCCGCCAGAAGCGGTTGTCGACGACGGTGTGGGCCTCGAGACCGGTATCGGAGAGTTCGTCCGTAAAGCGGGCGACCGGGGCGTCGATCTCCTCGGTGACGCCCTCGAAGATTCGCGGCAGGTAGACCGGGACGTTGTGCCGGTTTGCGATCTCCGCGGCGTCGCGTTTGTGGCGGTCGAGCAGGACGACGACACCGGTGACGTCGCCGAACTCGGCGAACAGGTCGTCGACCCCTTCGGCGTCGACGGGATCGATAATCCAGACCTCGCCGTCGACCTCGAGGACGTGGCTCGTTCGCTGCATCGCCTCGTCGGGGTGGGCGATCCAGCTGACGCCGCCGTCGAAGCGGTTACACTCCGCGAAATCGGTCGCCTCCTCGTCGGCGCGAATAGTCATACCCGATTGCTACGGCCGTTTCGGGCATAAACGTGGGTGTCCCGGAAGGGGCTCTCCCGGCGCTGCCGGCGACGCCTCTATGCCCCTCCCGAAAGTACGGTCAGCTATGCTCACTGGGCTCTCCTGGCTCGCGCTCGAGGCCAAGTATCTCGATCGGGCGCGGTCGTTCTACGAGGAGACGCTGAATCTGACCCCGCTCGAGCGCGACGACGGCGAAATCGCGTTCGAGGCGGGCGAGACCGATCTCGTCCTCCGGCGCCCCGACGGCGTCCCTCGCGGCGGGCTCCACACCCACTACGCGTTCTCGATCCCCGAAGCCGAGTACGACGACTGGTGGAATCGGTTGAGCGAGGAGTACGACCTCGAGGAGGCCCAGTTCGGGCCGGCCAGTTCGCTCTACCTCTACGATCCCGACGGGAACTGCGTCGAACTCGGCCAGCAGGACGTCGCGGGGCCGGGGATCGACGGCATCTTCGAGGTCGTCCTCGAGGTCGAGAGCCTCGAGCGTTCGGAGTCGTTCTACGCCGATCTCGGCTTCGAGACGGTCGATACGGGTGCGGACCGCAAGCGCGTCCGGATGAACGGCCCGATGGCGCTGGAGCTGTGGGAGCCACACCTCGGAATCGCGGACGCCCGCGGCGGCGTCCACGTCGATCTGGGATTCGAGACCACCGAGCCGACGGCGGCGCTCGAGGCGGTCTCAGATCGCGTCCAGCGCGTCGATCACGTGGACGACGAGCGAGTCGTCGTTCGGGATCCGGACGGGCACTTCCTCACGTTTACGACGTAGATCCACCCTCGGTTCGTCAGTTGGCGAGTTACTGACGATCGAACCCGATCTGAGGGCGTCGACGACCGTCCTCCGACGTTTCGTCTGATCGTCGGCGGACTGCTCGAAACGGGTACGGCTCTGATCGAGTACGTGCCTGCCCAGCGCAAGCCCGACGCTTATCGAAATCAGCGCTGTCCCATCGAACGGAAACATGAGCATCGATTCAACCAAAGACCTCTTCGTAACCGGACTCAAGCACGCGTACTACACCGAACAGCGACTCCTCGACGCGCTCGAGGAACTCGAGGAGACCTCCTCCAACGAGGAACTGCAGAGCGGGTTCGCCGAGCACCGCGAGGAGACCGAGATTCACATCGACCGCATCGAGGACGTATTCGACCAGCTCGACGTCGAAGCGGAGGCCGAAGAAGACCCCGTCGTCGAGGGGATGATCGAGGCCCACGAGGAGTTCATGGGCAAGGGTCCCAGCGAGCAGGCCATCGACCGATTCAACATTGCCGCCGGGCAGAAGTCCGAACACTACGAGATTTCGGTCTACGGAAACCTCATCCCGATGGCCGACCAGATCGGGATGGACGACGCCGCCGACACCTTAGAGGAGACGCTTCGGGAGGAGCAAGCGGAACTCGAGACCCTCTCGGAGATGGGCGAGCAGTTCGATTACGACGAACTCGAGGCCTCTGGGTAACGCGCTGACCCGGTCAAACACTCGGATTTCGCTTTTTCGACGTTGTGTGCGTTCTGTGAGACGTTTGCGTACCCCTCTGAGAACACGTGCGAGGTATTTGGGACAAGTCGGCGATGTAGCTGACGGACAGCTTTCTGCTCACGCTGGTGGGGATGAGTGTGTCGTTCCCTCGAGGACAGGCACGCGCGAGTGTGAGTACTTAGGACCCCCACGTGGTAGCCACCTCGGCATGACGACCGACGAAATCACGGACCTCCTGACGGAGGCCTACATCGACGAACTCGAGACCGTAATGAACTACCTGACCAACGCCATCGTCCTCGACGGCGTCCACGCCGAGGAGGTCAAAGCGAGCCTCGAGGAGGACGTCCAGGAGGAACTCGGACACGCACAGATGCTCGGCGAGCGCCTGAAGCAACTCGACGAATCGCCGCCGGGATCGGAGGCCTTCGAGGCCAACCAGCACAGCCTTCAGCCGCCGGCGGACACGACCGACGTCCAGTCGGTCATCGAGGGGGTGCTCGAGGCCGAAGACGATGCGATGGAGACCTACCGCGCGCTCCATAAGGCCGCCTCGGAGGCGAACGATCCCGTCACCGAAGACGTCGCGGTGACGATTCTCGCCGACGAGGAAGCCCATCACACGGAGTTCCGCGGGTTCCACAAGGAGTTCCCGCAGAACTAGTCGTCGCGTGGCCGGCGTTCAGGTGTAGTGCTGCATGGACGGAGTTTGGGGGCTTCCGCGAGCGAAGCTTCTGGCTTCGCGAGCGGGCCGACAACCGATGTGGAGAACGCGGCACTATGCGCCGCGACTAGGTGAACGGCGAGGCCGTGAACCAAGAGCGCTTGCGCTCGGAACAGAGGGTGGAGGCGAACGTTTTTCTCATCCCGGTTCGACCCACCCGGTATGAGCGATTTCGACCTCGACTTACGGACCGTCGAGGAGCACATCGACGAAGAACTCGACATCGAGGGCAGCATCATCCTCGGCATGCTCGATGGAACGACGCCGCCAGAGGAGTGGCTCGAGGCGATCTCCAAGGGGAACGTGCTCGTCCTCAACGTCGAAGGCGACGTGAACGAACTGGCGTCGGGCTTCGCCCGCGACATCAAGGAGTCGGGCGGCAACCTCGTCCACTTTCGAGGCTTCCTGCTCGTGACGCCGCCGGGCGTGGACGTGAGCACGGATCGGCTCTAGTTGGACAAATAAACCAAGCACGTGCGATGGCGCGCGCCGTCGATCAGTCCGCGTGAAAGCGAGGTTCGAGCGGAGTGAGAACCTCGGAAAGAGACCGGTGAACGGAGTGAACCGTGAGCGACAGCGGGGACTGATCGACAACGACGTGCGAGGTCGTCGCGAGTACCATGAGCGACTGCTCGGAAGGTGCTTTGTACCTTCCGGTGGATGAGTGAGTGAGCATCGCGAGCGTCGCGAGGCGCGGAGCGCCTCGGAAAGCGAACGGGGAGGGACGACCCGTGAGCGAACGTTGACGCGGAACCGGCGGTTCCGCGAACCGTCCGAACGGGTGCAAAGCACCCGTGAGGAGAAATCGGCTGGGGAGGATGGGGCACTCATCGCCGCCAGCGTGAGCAGGACACTCGATTTTCTCGTTCGCATCTGTCGCTACGGATCTACGGCGCACTGATACCGGCAGTTCGAGGATTCTCGAGTCCCCACACTCTTAGCGGCCCGATACGTAACTGACTCCCATGCGCGAACTCGACGACACGGACCTCGAGATCCTCGACCTCCTCCTCGAGAACGCTCGCCGACCGTACAAGGAGATTGCCGAGCAGGTCGACCTCACGCCGCCGGCCGTCTCGGATCGTATCTCGCGACTCGAGGAGCAGGGCATCGTCCAGGGGTTTACGATCGACGTCGACCGGGAGAAACTGCGCGGCGAGGTGCCCGTCCTGGTCGAACTCGAGGCGAAACCCGAGACCGTCGACGACGTCTACGCGGCCGCCGCGGAACTTCCGGGCGTCGACTCCGTTTCGGAGGCGATGGACGGCCGCGTGATCGTCCGCGCGACGGTGCCCGACGCGACCGCGCGCTCGTGGCTCGAGTCCGAACTCGACCTCGCGTGGCTCTCGGGGTACGACGTCACGCTGCTCGCCCGCTCGGATCGCGTCGCCGGCCTCTCGGCGGCGGGCTTCTCACTCGAGTGCGTCGTCTGCGACAAGCGGATTACCGGCGACGGCGTCACGCGGACCGTCGGCGGCGAGGTGAAGACGTTCTGCTGTCCGTCCTGCGAGGCCCGGTACGTCGAGGAGTACGAGTCGCGTCGGGACGCCCTCGAGTGAGCGAGTTCGAGCACCGCTCGACGGCTCCGTGCTCCCGCTCACTCGGCAGCTTCGCGTTTCCGTTCGACCGGCGTTCAAACGGCCCCTTGGTGGACGAACGGACGATAGGATCCCCTAGTTTGTGAAAATCTGTGCTCGAGTGTCATATTTGCCGCAACTTTGTGCCCACACGTCCACTGAGGTGCGCGCGCCAGCACTGGGGTGGCCGTCTGGGCGACGTTCCGGGTCGAATCGGGCGATGAACGGTTCGTTTTCGAAACGAAAAACAGTATGATACTAGGAGCATGAATATGTATTAGGTCGTTGATGTCGTGCGGTTTTTCGGCCTAGACGGCGAATTGTGTGAGTGTCTCACAGCAGTGATCGCCTCTCACAGCGTCAAGTTTATATACGACGTCGCACCTCGGGTTCAGATACAATGTCTTCACCAGACAACCCGTCCTCTGACACCAGTCAGGGGGGTCGAGTTCTTCCAGGGCACGTTAGATTCCACTGACGAAATAGAGTCAGCACGTGTTTTCGATACGACCCTCCGGGACGGCGAACAGTCGCCCGGAACTTCGTTCTCCTACGACGATAAACGGCAGATCGCGTCCATCCTGGACGATATGGGTACCCACGTCATCGAGGCAGGGTTCCCGGTCAACTCGGACGCCGAGTTCGAGGCCGTTCGTGATATCGCGTCATCGACCCAGACGACGACCTGCGGGTTAGCCCGCGTCGTCGATGGGGACATCGAAGCCGCACTGGATTCCGGTGTCGAAATGGTGCACACGTTCGTCAGCACCAGCGACGTCCAGATCGAGGATTCGATGCACGCGACGAGAGACGAAGTTGTACAGCGCGCAGTCGACTCGGTCGAACGCGTCGTCGAGACGGGAACCACCTGCATGTTCTCGCCGATGGACGCGACGCGAACCGACGAGGCGTTCCTGATGGACGTGATCGAAGCGGTCACGGACGCGGGAGTCGACTGGATCAACATTCCGGACACGTGTGGCGTCGCCACGCCGACGCGGTTCAAGGCCATGATCGAGAAGGTCTGTGCCCACACCGACGCGCGGATCGACGTCCACACGCACGACGACTTCGGGCTGGCCACCGCCAACGCGCTGGCCGGCATTGAAGCGGGCGCGGATCAGGCCCAGGTCTCGGTCAACTCCATCGGCGAGCGGGCCGGTAACGCCGCCTACGAGGAGTACGTGATGGCCATCGAGTCGCTCTACCAGACCGATACGGGGATCGACACGACGCGAATCACCGAACTCTCCGAGATCGTCGAGGAGAAAAGCCAGATGGAGACGCCGGGCAACAAGCCGATCGTCGGCGACAACGCCTTCTCCCACGAGAGCGGGATCCACGCCGCCGGCGTCATCGAAAACTCCGACACCTTCGAACCCGGCGTGATGACGCCGGAGATGGTCGGCGCCACGCGAAAGCTCGTCATGGGCAAACACACCGGCACCCACTCGGTCCGCGAGCGGCTGATCGAGCGCGGATTCGACCCGTCGGAAGATCAGGTCAGAGCGGTCACCCGCCGCGTCAAAGACTACGGCGCCGAGAAGCGCCGCGTCACGGTCGACGACTTGGAGCGCTTCGCCGAAGAGGCCGGCGTCGAACGCCAGCAACAGGAGGAAGAGGAGGTGCGCGTCTGAGGGATGTCCGCCACGTTTGCCACCGGCCGCGAGCCTTTGCTGTCGCGCTCGAGCGGTCGAACGTTCGCGGTTCACGGCTCGCGCAAAAATTGCAAGAGCCGTGAGACTCGCAACCATTATGAGCCTCGAGCAACCTACGGTAACAGTAATGACGGTCAGCGCTTCGCAGTCGGCTCGCACGCACGCAGCCGACGGCAGCGCGTTCGCTTCGATTCGTATTGTAGGGGCGCTCTCGCCCCACTTCTAGTACCTCGTAGCTCCCGACCGGAATTCGTCGCATCGTTTTCAGAGCGACACGTAACCCAGCAGATGACAGCATACCACACACCCAGCGCACGCACAACGGATCGCCGCACGGCGGCGGGAGGCAATCGATGAGCGAACGTGCAGCAAAAATAACCCCGGCGGACTCGGAGGAAGAGGCGGACGACCAGATCACCGACAGCGCGGCGCCGGACGCGGCCACCGAGGTCGACGAGGACGCCGACGCGACGTCGGCCCCAACACCGGTCACGACGGGTGCGGAATCCGTCGTTCGCGCGTTAGAAAACGCGGGCGTGGAGTACGCCTTCGGCGTGCAGGGCGGAGCGATCATGCCCGTCTACGACGCGCTGTACGATTCGGAGATCACCCACGTGACGATGGCTCACGAACAGGGCGCATCCCACGCGGCGGACGCCTACGGCATCGTCTCTGGCGAACCGGGCGTCTGTCTGGCGACCTCGGGGCCGGGCGCGACGAACCTCGTGACCGGCATCGCGGACGCCGACATGGACTCGGATCCGATGCTCGCGCTCACGGGGCAGGTGCCGACGGAGTTCGTCGGCAACGACGCGTTCCAGGAGACCGACACGACGGGCGTCACGACGCCGGTCACGAAGGACAACACCTTCTCGTCGGATCCGGACCGCGTCGGCAGCGACGT
Source organism: Natronorubrum amylolyticum (assembly GCF_052040145.1). Taxonomy (NCBI): domain Archaea; kingdom Methanobacteriati; phylum Methanobacteriota; class Halobacteria; order Halobacteriales; family Natrialbaceae; genus Natronorubrum; species Natronorubrum amylolyticum. Next base: position 235,086 of record NZ_JBPPFW010000002.1, on the reverse strand, counting down.
CAGCGAGGCGTTCGCGCTCGCCCGCGAAGGGCGACCCGGACCGACGCTGGTCGACCTGCCGAAGGACGTGACGAAAGCCGAGACGGACCGCGAACCCGACGCGCCGAAGACGCCCGACACCTACCACGTCCAGGAGCGGGCCGATCCGGAGACCGTCGCCGCCGCGGCCGAACGGATCGAGAACGCCGACCGTCCGGTCATGCTGCTCGGCGGCGGCGTCATCAAGGGCGAGGCCAGCGAGGCCTGCCGCGAGTTCGCCATCGAACACGAGATTCCGGTCATCACGACGATGCCCGGGATTGGGTCGTTCCCCGAGGATCACGAGCTCGCGATGGAGATGGCCGGTATGCACGGCACCGGCTACGCCAACATGGCGATCACCCACTGTGACACCATGCTGGCGATCGGGACCCGATTCGACGACCGGCTGACCGGCGGCATCGAGACCTTCGCGCCCGACGCGGAGGTCATCCACGTCGACATCGATCCCGCGGAGATCAGCAAGAACATCCACGCGGACTATCCGCTGATCGGCGACGCCGAGACGGTCGTCGGCCAGCTCAGCGAGGCCGTCGACGCCTCGCCGGCGGCCAAGAAGTGGCGCGTGCAGTGCCAGCAGTGGAAATCCGACTACTCGATGGCGTACGACGCACCGGAGGACAGACCGGTCCAGCCGGAGTTCGTCGTCGAGGCGTTAGACGAGGCCACCGCCGACGACACCATCGTCACCACCGGCGTCGGCCAACACCAGATGTGGGCCTGCCAGTACTGGACCTACACCGAGCCCCGCACGTGGGTCTCGAGTCACGGTCTCGGGACGATGGGGTACGGGCTGCCGGCCGCTATCGGCGCGCGACTCGCAGCCGATGACGACCAGGACGTCGTCTGTATCGACGGCGACGGCTCGTTCCTGATGACGCTGCAGGGGCTCTCCGTGGCCGTCCGCGAGAACCTGGACATCACGGTCGCCGTGCTCAACAACGAGTACATCGGCATGGTTCGACAGTGGCAGGACGCCTTCTTCGAGGGCCGACACTCCGCGTCGAACTACAACTGGATGCCGGAGTTCGACAAGCTCGCCGAAGCGTTCGGCGCCGCGGGCTTCCGCATCGACGAGTACGACGACGTCGCGGACACCATCGAGGAGGCCCTCGACTACGACGGCCCCTCGGTCATCGACGTCCACATCGATCCGCAGGCGAACGTCTATCCGATGGTGCCGTCCGGCGGCGACAACGGCCAGTTCGCACTGGAGGATGATCACCTATGAAGCGAGGACTCGATGGCCCCGCCCCGGAAGAGCGTCCGACCCCGGAGGGTCGGCGCAACAAACAGGGTATCCGGATCGATCCGGAGGTCGAGGCGAAACACGAGCCGCGCCGAACGGTTATCTCGGCGCTGGTCACCCACGAGCCCGGCGTGCTCTCGGACGTCTCGGGACTGTTCTCGAGGCGGCAGTTCAACATCGAGAGCCTGACCGTCGGGCCGACGGAAGACGACGACCGCGCGCGAATCACGGTCGTCGTCGAGGAGCCCGACCCCGGCATCGACCAGATCAAAAAGCAGCTCCGAAAGCTCGTGCCGGTAATCTCGGTGCGAGAGCTCGAGCCCGACGCGATGCGCCGGGAGCTGGCGCTGGTCAAAGTCACCGCCGACGAGCCCGCACAGGTCAACGCCGTCGCGGACATGTACGACGCGACGACCGTCGACTCGAGTCCGGAGACGGCGACCTTCGAGATCACGGGCTCCCGCCAGAAGATCGAAGCCGCGATCGAGACGTTCGGCCAGTTCGGCGTTCGAGAGATCTCCCGAACCGGTACGACGGCGCTCGCCCGGGGCACCGAAGACACGGCTGCGCCCGTGAGCGCGACGGAATCGGCCGCCGACGGGGCGAACCAAGACGGAACCTACACACAGACAGCTGACGATGACTGACGAATTCACCACCGAGATTTACTACGACGACGACGCAGACGTATCGACGCTCGACGACGAAACCGTGGCCGTGCTGGGCTACGGGAGCCAGGGCCACGCCCACGCGCTGAACCTCCACGAGAGTGGCGTCGACGTGATCGTCGGTCTCCGCGAGGAATCGGCCTCGCGCGACGCCGCCGAAGCGGACGGGCTGACGGTCGCGACGCCCGACGAGGCAGTGAAACAGTCGGGCTATATCTCCGTGCTCGTCCCCGACACCGTCCAGGCGTCGGTCTACGAGAACGACATCGAGCCGAACCTCGAGGCGGGCGACACGCTGCAGTTCGCCCACGGTCTGAACATCCACTACGGCCAGATCGAGCCCCCGGAGGGCGTCGACGTCTCGATGGTCGCCCCGAAGAGCCCGGGCCACCTCGTCCGGCGGAACTACGAGAACGACGAGGGGACGCCGGGGCTGCTGGCGGTCTATCAGGACACGACGGGCGACGCGGAGGAACGCGCCCTCGCGTACGCGAAGGGAATCGGCTGTACCCGCGCCGGCGTCATCGAGACGACGTTCCAGGAGGAGGTCGAGTCCGACCTCTTCGGCGAGCAGGCCGTCCTCTGTGGCGGCGTCACCTCGCTGGTCAAACACGGCTACGAGACGCTCGTCGACGCGGGCTACTCGCCCGAGATCGCCTACTTCGAGTGTCTGAACGAGCTCAAACTGATCGTCGACCTGATGTACGAGGGCGGCCACGCCGAGATGTGGGATTCCGTCTCCGATACGGCGGAGTATGGCGGTCTCTCCCGCGGCGACCGTATCGTCGACGAGCACGTTCGCGAGAACATGGAGGAGACGCTCGAGGAGATCCAGAACGGCGAGTTCACGCGGGAGTGGATCCTCGAGAACCAGGCCGGCCGACCGAGCTACACCCAGCTTCGACAGGCCGAGAAGAACCACGAGATCGAGGAGGTCGGCGCCCGACTGCGCGACCTGTTCGCGTGGGCAGAGGACGAGGACGCGGAAGACGAAGAGGACGACTCCGTCCGCGTGCAGGCGGACGACTGAGATAGCACACGATTCAGAACCATGACCCAGAACGAGAACACGGACACGATGGCCGACGTCAGCCACAAGAATCCCTACACCGGGGAGACGGCTGGACGGCTGTTCAGCCGCGGCCCGACCGTCGTCACTGACGGGGGGACCGACGGTGAAGAGCCGTCGGCAACCGATCCGAACGGACGCACGGACGAGGAACCGGAGACGATGGCGGACGTCGAACACACGCCGCCACAGGACGCCGACGACGCGAACCGCGTCTTCGAGCGCGGCCGCAAACCCGCCCCAGAGGACACAGAATGAGCGAGGGAACGCTGTACGACAAGGTCTGGGATCGACACAAAGTAACCCGCCTGCCAACCGGGCAGGATCAGCTGTTCGTCGGCCTTCACCTCATCCACGAGGTCACGAGCCCGCAGGCGTTCGGGATGCTCCGCGAGCGCGACCTCGAGGTCGCCTTCCCGAAACTGACCCACGCGACGGTCGACCACATCGTCCCGACGGCCGACCAGTCCCGCCCGTACAAGGAGGACGCGGCCGAGGAGATGATGAGCGAACTCGAGCAGAACGTCCGCGACGCGGGCATCGACTTCTCGGACCCGACGACGGGCGATCAGGGGATCGTCCACGTCATCGGTCCGGAGCAAGGGCTCACTCAGCCCGGCAAGACGATCGTCTGCGGCGACAGCCACACCTCGACCCACGGTGCGTTCGGCGCGCTCGCGTTCGGGATCGGTACCAGCCAGATTCGTGACGTGCTCGCGACGGGCACCGTCGCGATGGAGAAGCAGCAGGTCCGCAAGATCCAGGTCGACGGCGAACTCGGCGAAGGCGTCGAAGCGAAGGACATCGTCCTCGAGATCATCCGCCGACTCGGCACGGAAGGCGGCGTCGGCTACGTCTACGAGTACGCCGGCGAGGCCATCGAGAACCTGGGCATGGAGGGACGGATGTCGATCTGTAACATGTCCATCGAGGGCGGCGCTCGCGCGGGCTACGTCAACCCCGACGAGACCACCTACGAGTGGATGAAAGAGACGGACTACTTCCAGGAGAACCCGGAGAAGTTCGACGAACTCAAACCCTACTGGGAGTCTATCCGTTCCGACGACGACGCGGAGTACGACGATGTCGTCACGATCGACGCGAACGAACTCGAGCCGGTCGTCACCTGGGGAACGACTCCGGGGCAGGGCGTCGGCATCACCGATCCGATCCCGGCCCCCGAGGACCTGCCTGCGGACAAGCAAGACACCGCGCGACGCGCCCAGAAGCACATGCGCGTCGAACCCGGCGAGACGATGGAGGGCTACGAGATCGACGTCGCCTTCCTCGGCTCCTGTACGAACGCTCGACTGCCCGACCTACGCCGTGCGGCGGCGCTCGTCGAGGGCCAGCAGGTCCACGACGACGTCCGCGCGCTCGTCGTTCCCGGCAGCCAGCGCGTCCAGGAGACCGCCGAGCAGGAAGGACTCAAGGACATCTTCGAAGAAGCCGGGTTCGAGTGGCGAAACGCCGGCTGTTCGATGTGTCTGGGGATGAACGAGGACCAACTCGAGGGCGACGAGGCCTGTGCCTCCTCCTCGAACCGGAACTTCGTCGGCCGTCAGGGCAGCAAGGACGGGCGAACCGTCCTGATGAGCCCGGGAATGGTCGCCGCGGCGGCGATCAACGGCGAGGTCTCTGACGTGCGCGATCTGAAGGAGGTGACGACAGCATGACGCACGAGGACGAGCGGAGCGAGTCCTCGGAACGAGCGAACGGGGAGGAACGACCCGTGAGCCACGCCGCCGAGGTTCGGGAGGTCCGAACCGACGGCGGCGACGAAGTCGAAATTCCGGAAGTCAACTACGTCTCCGGGTCGGCCGTCCCGATTCGGGGCAACGACATCGACACCGACCAGATCATCCCCGCGCGGTTCATGAAGGTCGTCACCTTCGACGGACTGGGCGAGTTCGCGTTCTTCGACCTGCGGTTCGATGACGACGACAACCAGAAGGAACACCCGTTCAACGAGGAGCGGTTCCAGGACTCCTCGGTGATGGTCGTCAACAGCAACTTCGGCTGTGGCTCCTCGAGAGAGCACGCGCCCCAGGCGCTGATGCGCTGGGGGATCGACGCCATCATCGGCGAGAGCTTCGCCGAAATTTTCGCGGGTAACTGTCTGGCCCTCGGCATTCCGACCGTCACGGCCGACAGTGAGACGATCCAGGCCTTACAGGACTGGGTCGACGCGAACCCCGACGGCGAGATCGATATCGACGTCGAGGCGGAAACCGTCACGTACGGAGACGAGACGATCGACGTTACCGTCGACGACGCCCAGCGCAAGGCGCTCGTCGAGGGCGTCTGGGACACGACGGCGCTGATGAAGTCCAACGCCGGCGAGGTTCGAAAGAAGGCCCAGGAACTGCCGTACGTCGAGGGCGCGGCGATTCCTGACGCCGAGTAGACTCGAGTCGACGACCTCGAAATCGAACGAGGTGGCGGTTCGTTTTTCTGCCTGTCTTCCGTCGTCGAGTGGCGACCCCGCTCGAGCTGTGACTCCTGCTATCACGCCGGAAGCGGCAGAACGCACGGCAGACCGTCATCGATTTCGGCACCTGTCCGAAAGCCAGTGTATGTCCCCGAACCGTGACGTCGCGTTGTTTCTCTCGCTGGCGGTGCTCTGGGGCCTCTCCTTTCCGGCGATTACGGTCGGACTCGAGTCGCTCCCGCCGCTGCTCTTTGCGGCCGCCCGGTACGACATCGCGGCGATCTTGCTGTTGGCGGCGGCAATCGTTCGCGTCGATCAGTGGCGACCCACCGCGCGGAACGACCTGGCGGCGATCGTCGGCGGCGGCATCTTTCTCGTCGCCGGCAACGGGTTGCTCTTTATCGGCCAGCAGACGGTTCCCAGCGGGGTCGCCGCGATCCTTCAGGGGCTGGTGCCGATCGTCACCGCGCTGTGGGCGATCCCGCTGTTGGGCGAGCGACTGTCGGCGATCGGCGCCGTCGGGGCCGCGATCGGGTTTCTGGGCGTCGGGCTGATCGTCCAGCCCGATCCCGCCAATCTGCTGGCCGGCGACACCGCCGCACGTTTGCTCGTCGTCGGGCAGGTCTGTAGCGTCGCGCTCGGCGGCGTCCTGGTCCAGCGAGCCGGCCCGACCCTGCCGCAGCTACCGCTCGTCGGCTGGTCGATGCTCGTCGGCGCCGTCGTCTTACATCTTGTGAGCTTCGGCACTGGCGAGTTCTCACGCGTCGGCGCGATCGAGCCCGCCTCATTCGGCGCCGTGGTCTATCTCGGCGTGTTCGCGACCGCGATCGCCTTCATGATCTACTTTACCATCCTCGAGAAACACGGCGCGTTCGAGGCGGCACTGATCGGCTATCTGGTGCCGATCGTTGCAACGGTCGCCGGCGTCGTTCTGCTCGACGAGTCGATCGGCGCGCTGACGATCGGCGGCTTCCTCCTGGTCGCAATCGGGTTCGCGCTGCTCAAGCGACGGGCGATCGCCGACGCCGTCGGGGTTTCGACGGGCGTCGGCAGCCCCTGATCGGGGCTCGCCTCGAGGAACACCCCCTACGTCGTTAGCGCGTCTCTCGTCTCCGTGACGGTCACCCGTTCGACGGCTGCTCCGCTCTCGAGGTTCGTCGCGAACTCGCTATCGACGCGTTCGCGACTCGTTCACAATGTTGGTATCGATACCCTCTTTTCGGACGCCACGAGATGGTCGAGCATGACTCACGAAATCGCCGTCATCCCGGGCGACGGAATCGGACAGGAAGTCACCCCCGCCGCAGTCGAGGTTCTCGAGGCGCTCGATATCGACTTCGAGTTCACCGAAGCGGACGCGGGCGACGCCGTCCTCGAGGAGACCGGCGAGGCGCTGCCACAGGAAACGTACGACCTCGCGGCGTCGGCCGACGCGACGCTGTTCGGCGCGGCCGGCGAGACCGCCGCGGACGTCATCCTCCCGCTCCGGGACGCAGTCGACTCCTTCGTCAACATCCGGCCCGCGAAGGCGTATCCGGGGATCGACGCTGTTCGACCCGAGACGGATCTCGTCTTCCTCCGCGAGAACACCGAGGGCGTCTACTCGGGGCTCGAGGATCGACTCACGCAGGACGTCTCGACGCTCACCCGCGTCGTTACGGAATCGGCCTCGAGAGATCTCGCGGAGTTCGCCTGCGACTACGTCTCGGAGGCCGACGAGCACGACGGCTTTTCCATCGTCCACAAGGCGAACGTCATGCGCGAGACGGACGGGCTGTTCCGCGACACCATCAAGTCGGTGGCCGACGAGGAAGGCGTCGAGACGGACGAGGTGCTGATGGACGCCTTCGCGACGCGGGTCTGTCTCGACCCCGAACAGTTCGACGTCATCGTCTGTCCGAACCTCGCGGGCGACGTCCTCTCGGATCTCGCCGCCGGCCTCGTCGGCGGACTCGGCTTGCTCCCCTCGGCCAACGTCGGCCCCGACCGCGCGCTGTTCGAACCCGTCCACGGCACCGCACCCGACATCGCCGGCGAGGGCGTCGCGAACCCGGCCGCGACGATCATCTCCGCCGCGATGTTGCTCGAGTACCTCGGCTACGACGCGGAGAGCGAGGCGGTCCACGAGGCCGTCGAAGCGACGCTCGAGGAGGGGCCGCGAACCGCGGATCTGGGCGGCGACGCCTCGACCGAGGACGTGACGAACGCCGTCATCGATCGACTGTAACGCTCGAACTGCGGTTTTCCGCTCGAGTACTCCTTCTGCGGCGGCTCGATCGGATACAGATTCAAGTAGGATCGCTGCTTCTGTCTGCGCATCTTCACCGTGACACCGACTGTCGTTCGATCCGTCCGAGTACGTTCGAATTCTCTCGGGGAGCGATACATGGAGCCGAGCCGATGACCACCGCGAACTTCGGCCGAATCGTCGACGACGGACCGCTCTTCGGGGCCTGTCGGCCCGGCCACCTCGGGGGGAGTCTCGCGGAGTGGACAGAGATACTCGAGACCAACGGCGTCTCCGGGGTCCTCTGTCTCCTCTCGGAACGCGAAGCCTCCCGCTGGGGGCTCCCCGAGGAGTACGGCGAGACGTTCGACACCGCTCACGTTCCGATTCGAGACCGCCACCTTCCCGATATCGAACGGCTCAGGAGTGCCGTCGAGTTCATCGAGGGGATGACGGCCGACGGCGACCGCGTCGTGCTCCACTGTAACGCCGGTCTCGGTCGCACGGGTGTGGTCGCCGCCGGCTGGGTGGCTCACGATCGAGACTGCCCGCCGGAAGCTGCAATCGATGCCGTCGAGACGCGACCGTGGCCCCGCGCGCCGCGAGAGGCGATCAGGGACGGGAACGCGACCGAGGCGGAGTTGTACGGGTTGCTCGAGCGGATATAGTTCGGCGCGGTCTGCCGGACGGACAATTAACACGGATCGCGTGGTAGCCGTTCGTGATGACCCGAGACGACACCCTCGCCGGCGTCCAGTCGCGAACCGTCGACACCGACCGCCTCGAGACGCACTACCTCGAGTCGGGCGGCGACTCCGAATCCGGTGAGACCGACGGCACGGTCGTCTTCGTCCACGGCAACGTCTCTTCCTCCAGGTTTTTCGAGGACGCGATGGTCGACCTACCTAATCGGCACCGCGCGATCGCCCCCGACCTGCGTGGCTACGGCGATTCGGAGACGAAACCCGTCGACGCGACGAACGGACTCGGCGATTTCGAGGCTGATCTCCGCGCGCTGTTCGGGGAACTCGACCTCGAGGCCCCCATCACGCTCGTCGGCTGGTCGAACGGCGGTGGGGCCGCGATGCGGTACACGATCGACAACCCCGAGACGGTCGACTCGCTCGTGTTGATCAACCCGCTCTCGCCGTACGGCTTCGGCGGCACGAAAGATCAGGACGGTACGCCGTGTTTCGACGACTACGCCGGCTCCGGCGGCGGCCTCGGCAACGACGAGTTCGTTGCGGGTCTCGCCGACCGGGACCGGAGCGAGGGCGGCGAATCCTCGCCGCGGAAGGTGCTGCGGACGTTCTACGTCGACCCGACCCACGAGTTCGACGAGGATCGCGAGGAGTCGTACCTGACGGGGATGCTCGACACCGCAACTGGGGACGAGAACTACCCCGGGAATGCAATCCTGAGCGAGAACTGGCCCGGTGTCGCGCCGGGAGATACCGGCGTGAACAACGCCATCTCGCCGAAGTACTGCTCGCTCGCGGCGATCACCGAGATCGATCCAGACGAGAAACCACCCGTACTCTGGATCCGCGGCGACTCGGACCAGATCGTCTCCAACGAGTCCTTTTTCGACGTCGGCACGCTCGGGCAGATGGGCGAGGTGCCTGGCTGGCCCGGCGAAGACGTCTTCCCGCCCCAGCCGATGGTCGATCAGACCCGCACGGTTCTCGAGGAGTACGCGGACGCTGGCGGCGAGTTCGAGGAGGTCGTTTTCAGAAACACTGGACATACGCCCCACCTCGAGGTTCCCGGGGAGTTCATGGACGAACTCGAAAGCGTGCTCGGTGCGTAAGCGCCGCGTCACGCTTTGGCTGCTGCTGGCTACTGCTCGTCTTCGTCCCTCCTACCCGTCTCCGTCCTCGTCGCCCCCTCGCTCGCTGCGCATCGTTCGGAGCGTGGAGAGCCCGCGCTTTCGGGTCACTCCCTTCGAAATTCTGACGCCGTCGAACGTTCCCGTTCCGTAGGCGACGCTCGCACCGAGGTGATCCATGAAGTAGGCGAAGCTCGCGAGCCACAGCAGTATCCCCGTGAGGGCGACGAAGGCGAGTCCCGTGACGAGCAACGACGGGCCGAGCGCGCCCGCCGCGATCCCGGCGACGACGTAGACGAACGCGACGATCACCATGAGGACGGTAATCGTCGCGAACATGTCGTTGACGGCCGTCACCCGCGCGTTGTACTCGATCCACCGGCCGTAGCTCCGGAGGAGTCTGACCTCGAACCGGTCTCCCTCGCGGTCCGAACCGCCTCGAGTCGACTCGAGTGCGACCTCGACGGCGTCGGCGTCGATACCGCCCCGAAGGTTCGACGCCGTGTACGTCACCCCAGCGAGCCCCGTCGAGACCAGTAAGAGCAGCCCGCCGGCGATCGTAAAGAGATTGACGAACGGCACGATATTCAGATCGGTCTGGACGATGATCGAGCCGCCGGTGACGACGAGCCCGATCAACAGCAGGTTCGCTTTCAGGATCTCGATGGCCTTGGCGTCGATCTCCTGGAGTCGTTCGACCTGGTAGTCGAACGTCATCCGAAGCTCGTCGCGGAGCATCTCGAACCGCTCCTCGTCCAGTTCGATCTCCCCGGTCGCCGCGTCGGTCTCGAGCGCCACGTCCGCATCGACCGGTTCGTCGCTCCGGTTCCGCCTCATGTGTCCGCCTCCCGCCCGGACCGTAAATAGGCAGGCGGTCTCGAGCGCCGGGCTCGAGAGTCGCGGACGGCTGCCGTCGTCGTCAGCTGATATCGAGGTCGTCCCGGTCCGCGCCCGCGAGTTCGACCAGCGCGTCGGCCTCGAGCAGGTGACAGTCGCCGGGGACGACGAGCAGGTGGAGTGGGTCGCCGAACTCCCGCTCCGCGAGGTCGGTCATCGTTCCGGCCTCGACAAGCGGGTCGGGACTCCCCGCACGGGCGACGACGACGCCCACGAGGTCGGGATACGCCTCGGCGAGGAGTTCGGCCCCGACGTCCGCGGTCATGTACTCCTCGAACGTCTCGTCCGTCTCGAGGCGGTTCGTCGCGGCCTCGTTGTCCACCTTGATGTCGAGGTAGACGACCGTGTGGAGCCCGTCCGCGCGATTGTCGTCGATCGTTCTCGTCACGCTCTCGGGGAGTCCCTCCGCGCCGTGAGCGTAGGGAAACGGGAGCGTCGTCGCCTTGCCGAACCGGTAGTTCTGGAGTCCGGTGAGCGCGCTCGTAGCCGTCTGGGCCGTCACCCCGTGGATAACCCGCGTTTCGATGTCGCGCTCGTGGGCTCGCAGACGGAGGTCGACGTGGGTTGTCGAGATCATCGTATCCCCCGCGGTCAGAAAGGCGACGTCCTCGGTCTCGGCGGCCTCGAGAATGTCCTCCGGATGCTGTTCGACGCCCGCTCGGTCTCGCACCTCGATCTCGACGTCGTGGTGGGACTCGAGATCGTCGACGGACGTGCCGATCAGCTTGCTGGTGTAGAACTCGGCGTAGGCGCGGTCGGCGTTTCGGAGCGCCGCCCGGCCCTCGACGGTGATCGAGCGCTCGTCGTAGAGCCCGAGCCCGATGAAAGTGAGCATGACCGCTCGTAGTGGGAGCGGTGGGAATACGTTTTCGAGACGGTCGCCGCGTTCCGGACCGCGAGGAACACTGGCCGAGGAGGATTCGACCCCGGACCGTTCGGTACGGGACCGAACGCTCTGTCCGATCTGAGCTACCGGCCACCGTTCGATATTACGGGCGGCTCAGTAACGCTCGTCCCTTGTACTGCCGAGACGGGCTGTATGGGGTCTCCTCTCGGCCGGAACGGGGCACTACTCGTCGTCGCTCACGACTGCTACCGCCTCGATTTCGACGAGATGCTCGGAATCGATCAGTCGCTCGACCTCGACCATGCTGGCTGCGGGGCGAATCTCCCCGAAGACTTTGCCGTGGGCCCGCCCGACAGCCTCCCAGTCGTCGATGTCGGTCACGTAGAGTCTGGTCCGAACGACGTCCTCGAGCGACCCTCCGACTTCTTCGAGTGCGCCCGCGACGATCTCGAGTGCGCGCTTCGTCTGTTCGTACGGCTCGCCGGGTGCGACGACCGCACCGTCCTCGTCGGTCGCCGTTGTCCCCGCAACGTGGATCTGCGAGCCGGTTCGGACGGCTCGAGAGTAGCCGACCCTCGATTCCCACTCGGTGTCACTCGAGACGCGTTGTCGGTCCATGCAGTGAGCAGACGGCCCACCCTCAAAAGTGCCTCTCAGTCCGTGGCGCCTCAGAGCGAGATGTGTGACGTCGAGTCGGGACCGCCGTCGTCGTCGATCCCGCCCTCGTGGACGAACGTCGCGTCGTCGTCGGTGAGAAACACCGTGCCGTCGTTGTGGACCGTGATCGAGACGGAGGGGAGCGTCGTGTCGGCGGCCTCGCCGTTGTCGCAGTGGCCCGAACAGGAGTCGAACAGCGAGCCGTGGCGCGGGCAGATGAGCTGGCCGTCGCGCATCGGGACGCCCCGACCCGTATCGAACCGCTGGGCCTCGTGCGTACAGCGGTTGATCCAGGCTTCGACCTCGTCTTCGCAAGGAACGAGGATCACCTCCTCTCGTTCGCCGTGGCGATCCTGAACCGTGAACAGCCACGATCCCTCCTCGTGGACCGTCTCCACGGTCGTGAGTTTGTGCATAGGCACAGATTGGCTCGAGGCTTGAAAACTGTTCACGGCCGCTGGCTCGGAAAACGTCACCGTTACGGCGACCCGTCGGCTTGTGACGAGTATGGAAGTGCCGTGCGTCCGCGTCCCCCGCGAGGAGGGCGAAGCCACGCGCCGCGAGCTCGCGGACGCGGACCTGATCGACGACGAGTACGAGATTTCGGTGGCCGACGGCAGCCTCTACGTGCCGATCACGGACCCCGACGCGGTTTCGGACGCCCTCGAGGTCGTCGCCCGTCCCGTCGAGGAGCGCGAGACGCAGACGACGCCGGCCGATCTGCTGGGATTCGAGCCGTCCTACGAGCGACTCGGGCGCGCTGCCCTGCTCGACGAGGACGACGACGAGCGCGCCCGCGAAATCGCCGACGCCGTCCTCGAGTCCGATCTCCCCCTCGAGACGGTCCTCAACAAGGCGTCGAAGGTCAAAGGCGAGACGCGGATCCGCGACTGGGATCTCCTCGCCGGCGAGGACACGGCGGTCGTCCACCGCGAGTACGGTTGCGAGTTCGCGCTCGACCTCGCCGCCGTCTACTTCTCGCCGCGGCTCGCGACCGAACGCCATCGGGTCACGGAGCAGGTCGTCGACGGCGAGCGGGCGCTCGACATGTTCGCCGGCGTCGGCCCGTTCGTGATTCCGTTCGCGAAACGCGGCGCGGAGTGTGTCGGCGTCGACGTCAACGAAGACGCGATCGAGTACCTGCGCGAGAACGCGCGCCGGAACGGCGTCGCGGATCGCGTGACGGCGATCTGTGAGGACGTGCGCGAGGTGGCTGGCGAGTACGCGAACTGGGCCGATCGGCTCGTGATGAACCTTCCCCACAGCGCCGACGAGTTCCTCGAGAGCGCCGTTACCCTCGCGGGCGACGACTGCGTGATCCACTACTACGACATCCAACACGAGGACGATCCGTTCGGGCCGGGCGAGCGGGCGATTCGGGATGCGGCCGAACCGGAGTACGAGGTTTCCGTCGAGACGCGGCGGACGGTTCGTTCCTACGCGCCACACGAGTTGAACGTCTGTCTGGACGTTCGACTCGAGCGATAAGCCGAGCCACGCGAGTGTCCCACACGACCGTATCGATTCGCAATCCTTATGGCTGGTATCGGTCTTACGAGTAAGTGGACACGGAGCGCCGGTGTCTTGCCGAGGGAACCGAGGCAAGGCTCGGGACGCGAGTGTGACGAGCGTGCCGGTGTAGCTCAGACTGGCAGAGCGAATCCTTCGTAAGGATTAGGTCGAGGGTTCAAATCCCTCCACCGGCTCTTTTTGCGACGAACGGACGTGAAGAGTGACAGAGCAACTGGAGGGATTTGAATCAGGGAGGAGTTTGCTCCGACCGTGGTTCACAATCCCCTCCACCGGCTCTCGCTGTACCCTCAACCGGTTTGTTTTCTGTGACGGATATCCGTGAGAGCGAAGCGAACCGTGGAAGATTCGAATCGGAGAGTAGTTTCGCTGCAACTGTCGCCCACAACCCACCTATTCCACAACGTACATACGGGGAGTACAGACGGTGAACTGCGGCTCGAATGTGCGCGAGGTTGTCACGAGTGAAACGAGCGACTGCTTGGAAGACGGAAGACGTCTTCCAGTGGATGAGCAAGCAAGTCAGTGGGGGATGACGTGGTAATCACCGCTGGCAGCCACAGCAAGACACTCGCTTGCAGTCTCTACCGCCCATCCTCGAGCGTTCAATACCCATCTGCCGTATGCGTGTATTTCACGCGACAGAGCTCTGAATACGAGGATCAACGGAACCACCGAACCGTCCTACGGGCCGCTGTCGAGAACTCGCTCCACGGCGGTCGCTTCGCCGCGACGGACGAGTTCCGACGCCGTCGAGACGGCACACTCGAGTTCCGCCGCAACGGCTTCGATGCCGCCCTTGCGCGGGATTTCGTAGAAGCCGACGTCCCAGGCGGCCTGCAGTGCGGCCGCCTGTCGATCGGACACCGCCGCGCCGGCGACTGCGATCTCCTGGCTGACCCAGCGGACGTCCAGTCCAATTCCGTCGGGCACCTCCTCGACGACGGCGGTCAGCGCCGACGAATGGCCGACGACGGTCAGTCGGATCGTCCTGTCCGAGCGAATCTCGATGGGCGGGACGACCACGACGGTCTCCTGTGCGAGCGCGTCCAAGAGTGACAGCCCGTCCGGCCCGAGTTCTCGACGAAGATAGAGGAAGAAGCCGTCGTCGGAGGGGGTGATATCGTACTCGAGAACGGTCCCGAGAGCACACAACAGCGCCTCATAAGCCTCGGGTTGGCCGTAAACGAACGACGTGATCGTCTCGACGCCGTCGACAGCCTGTCCGCCGACGATGACCTCTCTATCGATATCGGGCGATTCGCAGATCCCCTCGTGGAGCGGCGCCAGCGCCTCCGGGGCGTACGCCAGTCGGATTCCCATCGACTTCATGGCTCGAGTGTCTCGCGGGCGCAACATAAAATCACGATAGCTATCGGGGCCACGCCGACGGCGGTGCCGGCGAGAGATGCGGTATGGATCGACCTCGGCGGCCGGAAGACTGCCCGAACGAAAGTCGTGAAAACGAGCGTTAGTCATACTGTCGGGCAGAAGTCAATACGAAGTCAGTCGCGAATTCGCGACCGATCTTCACGTAGTCCAGTCAGACAGTATCAGAGCGGTTCGAGCCGGCACGCACCGTGGCCGTTGGAGTCGCTGTGGCGGTTACTCCGTGAAGGTGATCCAGCCGTCGGGAGCGTGGGCCTTCACGTCGTTCATCGCCTTGCGGGCGTCGGTACGGCTCTCGTAGGTCTGGGTGCTCTCGGCCATCGTCGAGCCGTACTCGTCGACCAGCCGCCAGACCCAGCCCTCGCCCTCCTCGTCGGTGTGCAGTTCGAAGGAGACGCTATCGATCTCGAGGATGCTCGCCTCTTCGATCAGTTCGCGGACGTTCTCGAGGGCCGCGCGTGCGGCCTCGGTCGAGTCGTGGCTCTCGGAGCCGGTTGCAATCGTCCGCCCGTCCTCGTCGATGAGCCGCCACTGCCAGCGTTCGTCCTCGTCGGCGACGAGTTCGAAGGAGGCGACGTCGAAGTCGACGCGACCCGCCATCGGCGCGAGCTGGCGAACGTCCTCGATGGCTCCCATCGCAGCGGCCTTGGTGGAGACGGCACCGACCGCACTCGCACTGACCTCGCGCTCGCGATCGATGAGCTCCCACGTCCACCCATCGCTGCCGTCCAGCCGAATCGCGACGTCCTCGATCGCGAAAATCGGCGCGTCGACGGCGTGTGCCTTCAGGCTCTCGGCGCCGGCCATCGCCTCGTCACGGGTGTCGTAGCTGACGGTCGAGTCGGCGACCTCCTCGCGGTCGCGGTCGAGCAGTCGCCAGTGCCAGCCGCCGCTGTCGTACAGCTGGACCGCAACGTCACCGATCGTGTGCTGGTGGGCCGCCGCGGCCGAGTGGCGGATGTCGTCCAGTTCGTCGACGAGTTCGTCCCGGGTCGGGTGAGCCTCGCCGGCTTCCGCGACGGTCTCGCCCGAGGGCAGCACGAACCGCCACTGCCAGTCCTCGGCCGCGTAGGTCTGGAAGATCGCCGTATCCATCGTCCGAATGTCGGAGTCTAAGTGCTCGAGCAGTCGGTTCATCGCCTGCCGTGCGGCACCGCGAGTCGGGTGTGTGGCTGGGTCCTCTGCGACGAGCTTCCCGGCCTCGTCGATGAGCCGCCAGCCCCACTCGTCGTCCTCGTTGACGAACAGCTCGAACGCGGCGGTCTCGATTTCCAGTAACTCGGCATCGGGGGCCTGCTTTTTCAGCGTCATCATCGCCTCGGCGGCCTCGCCCCGCGAGGTGTGTTCCTGGCCGCTGTCGGCGAGCACGTTGCCGTCTTCGTCGATGAGCCGCCAGCGCCACTCGCCGGAGTCGGCCTCGTAGACTTGGAACGCCGCGTGTTCGAACTCGATGAGGTCGGCCTCGCTGGCCTGTTCGCGAACCCGCTGGATCGCCTCGGACGCCGTCTCGGCGTTCGAGTGGGGCTCGTTGCTCGCGGCGACGATCTCGCGGTCGTCGGTGACGAGCCGCCAGTTCCAGTCGGGCCCCGTCTGGTCGTCGTACTCGAGCGTCGTGCCGCCGTCGGTCTGGGCGACTGCGTCGTCCACCGTCGCCGGGAGGTCGTCGTCCGGACCGGCCGAAGGCGACGCGCTGGCCGTCGGGTATACCTCGTACTCTGCCTCGTCGATCTCGACGACGTCAGCCTCGAGAGCTCCGTCACTGAACTGGTTGGCGCCCGATTCGACGTCGGCCTGTTCGGTGACGTCGGTCGGACTTCGGGCGACGATGTGCTCGGTCTCGTCGACGAGCCGCCAGCGCCAGTCACTGCCCGACTCGTACAGTTCGTAGGTCGGTTCGCCGGCCACGGTGACCGACGCGGACTCGAGTGCGGGGAGCAGTGCTTCGGCGGCCGACTCGGCGTCGCGACGGGAGTCGAACGTGTCCGAGGCGCTCGCGACGACGTCGTCGGCGTCGTCGACGAAGCGCCAGGTCCAGCCACCCGGGCGCTCGACGAGTTCGACGCCGACGTGCTCGATGTCGAGCAGGCGCGCGCGGTCGAACCGTTCGGCAAACGTCTGTGCGGCCTCCTCGGCCCGTTCCTGGGTTCGGAAGCCGGAGTCGCTCGAGGCTAACGGATTCCGCTCGTCGTCGACGAGTTGCCAGAACCACTGGTCGCGTTTCTCCTCGTAGGTGAACGCCGCGCCCTCGATCTCGATGACGTCCGCGTCGGGGCCGCGGTCCTTGAGGAAGCTCACGGAGTTCTCGGCGCCGTCGCGCTGGTCGAACTCGCCGGTGCTCGAGCCGACGACGCTGCCGTCGTCGCGTGCGAGCGTCCACTGCCAGGTGCCGTCCCGGTCCTCGTAGAGCCGGAACGCGGAGGTTGTCAACTCCATCAGGCCCGCGGAACTGATCTGGGACTGGACCCGCTCGATGCCATCGGTTGCGTCGGGTCGCGTGACGGCGCTCTCGTTGCTCGTCGCGAGCGCCTCGAGGTGGAGGACGTTCCACTGCCAGTCGCCGTTCTCGTCGCGGAAGACGGCGAACTGCGCGCCTTCCATCGCGTCGCCGGTCAGAATGTCCGGATCGTCGGTTGCCCCCTCCTCCTCGACGAACATCCCTTTCTGCCCCGTGAGGATGGGGACGAGGGCTGTGACGCCGGCGATCAGGCCGATTCCGAGGGTGTAAACGGAGATGACCTGGACGCTGTAGTCGGTCCCGAGCTCTCGCCAGTTGTAGGGGTAGGCCCACCCGAAGAAGACGACGCCGCCGAGTGCGATGAGGAGTCCGAGCACGCTCGCGTAGATCCCGATCCGCCGGACCGGGAGCATGAGTACGATCCCGAACAGACAGAGCGCAAGCCCCGCCGCCGCCGTGACGCCGGAGATCCGAATGAGCGTGTAGGAATCCGCGCTCCCGGCGTAGCCGACGACGAACGTGAATATTCCTGCTGCGCCGAGGAGATAGCCGGCGATGAATATCCAGTAGCCGTAGACGTCCTTGCTCGAGTCGGGTTCACCGACGTAGTGTTCGTACAGTCGAAACAGCTTTTGATGAATTTCAGTCGTTGAAGACATTCGTAAACTTGACCGGATAACTGAAACCCATCATAATAAAGCTCCGGCCACAATATCGAGTTCTGATATGTTCGTCTCGGGCTCCAAGATAGCGGAACCGCTCCGGAGATTCGATATATGGGGCCTATTGAGCGTATACAGACCTCTCAGAACGTGGGGTCGACCTGCCTAATCGAAGTGTACAGAATCGATCGCCGAGCGAGACAAACTGCCTCGACACGCACCCCGTTATTTCAGCATCGCACCCGCCGGGTGCGTCGCACAGACGGCCGGCTCGTAGCCGGCATCAGAGAGCCCCGTACCGAGCGCGAAGACGGTCTCGCCGAGCATGGCCATCGAGGCCTGTCCGTCCGCTTCCGTCACGTCGCCGATCGTCCGCGCGACCTGCTCGGTCAACAGCTCCGCTTCGCGAGCGAACAGCCGAGAGGCGTACATAAAGGAGAGCAGCGTCGGTTCCTCGACGACCCGCGAGAGCGCCTGTTTTCCGGCGGCCGAAAGCCTCTCGGTCTCGCCCGAAAGCACGTCCGCCGTCGAGAGTTCGCCGAACGAAACGTACTCTACGCGCGCTCGAGACGGAATCGCGTCGAGCGTGTTCACCTGCGGTGCACCCGGTTCCAGACGGATCGGGACGCCTCCGTGGGCCTGCGCAACCACGTCTCCCAGTCCGGTTCCTGCCTGTACTTCGGCCCCGTGTGCGATGGTCACGAGTTCGTTCCACGAGAGCTTGCGCTCGAATACCTGGTTCGCCGCGAGGGCGGTTCCGAGCGCCATCGCGCCCGAAACCCCGAAGCCGGAGCCGATCGGGAGCTCCGATTCGGCCTCGACGCGGGCGCTTACCGCGAGCGTCTCGAGAACCGTCTCGACGGGATCCACCTCGCACTCCTCGCCGTCGAGGACGACCGTCGACGTGTCGTCAGTGGCGGGTTCGACCGTCACCTCGACGCCGTCGGTAAGCGTCACTCCCGCGCCGCGGGAGCCCGCTTTCGTCGGATCGTCGTCTGGATGAGCGCTGAAAAAGCCCGTAATGTGCCCCGGTACGAACGCCGTCGACTCCTCGCGCATTGGGCGGTATTTCGGCTCGGACGATATAACAGTGAAGATTCGGTACGGATCGACTCGAGCGTCTCGTCGCGAACGCAGGAAGCCTCTCGGCGGAGACAGCGGCCGTCGTCCGCACACGACGTCGGCGAAACCCAACGTACGTGATCTGTGAGTCACAATCGCATGGACCACGCTCTCGAGGGGCGTGAGAGATTCCAGAAAAAACTAAAGTCGGACAATTGAGAACCATCTGTAGGTTTGGGGCCGACTACTTCCAATCCCGTATAGTGTACTCTCTAATTAGCTAACGCCTGAAAAAGGTGGGCATATAAAGGAGTTCACATCAGAGCGAATAAAATGAAATCCGTTAGCAAATACTGTTTGAACGGATCATGGCAGATAACAACAAGCAACGGAGCCTGCCGGGGGAATCGACGCGCACGAACCGACGAGCCGTACTCAAAGCCACGGGAGCGACGGTCGTCGGGGCGACGGGGCTGGCTGCGGTGTCCGGATCGGCATCGGCCTACAGTCACGAGATCGAAACTATCGAGATAGACGAGGGCGGCTGGTTCAGCGGCTGGAGCGCGGACGGCAGCCTTCCGGTCGCGGACGAAGTGTTCGTCTTCATCCACGGCTGGTTCGGCGACTCGACCGTCTCGAGTCAGGCCGACGATGTTCTGGGGTCGCTAGAGGACGGCGGGTACGACGCCGACGAAGCCGTCGCCCTCGAGTGGCCCGCGTCGACGATCAACTTCTTCGGCGCCGAGAGCGACACCGAAGACGTCGGCGAAGTCGCCGCCGAACTCGCCGAGGAGTTCTACGACGATGGCGGAGGCAACATCCGCCTCGTCGGTCACTCCCTCGGCGGCCGCTGTGTCCTCTGGGCCGCGACGAAACTGAGTTCGGGCTACGAAATCGACACCGTCGCGCCTCTCGGCGCGGCCGCCGACGGTTCGGAACTCTGTGAGGACCTCTGGATCGACGGCATCGACAACGCCGGCGAGGTCCGTAACTACCACTCCGAGAACGACTCGACGGTCGGCGCGGCCTACGGCGGTTGGGGCGACACTGCGCTCGGCAACGAGGGCGCCGGCTGTGACCCAGACGGCTACACGGACGTCGACGTCACCGACAGCGTCAGCAGCCACATGGGCTTCCTGGGCGATGAAGCGGTCGGTGCCGACCTCGCCGCTGCGATCGACGGCGACCCCGACGACGGTGACGACGATGACGACGACGGCTGGGGCTGGTGGTAACGCGACGACCGATCGCTGTTCCAAAATCGAGGCTCTGTTCGACGACCGTTTTTTTCGAGACGATCAGCATCGAGGGCACGCGTGTAATTCTGCTTCCTCACGCTATCGCTACCGTTACTGAAATTGATTTTCACTGGGGGTTGCTGAACAACTGGTCCTTATATTGGTTATTTACCTACCGTTGAAAATGGTATGGGCATTTCATATTACCGTCGTCATCTACTAGCATATGAATGGATTCGTTACTGAGCAAGTAAAATGAATATTCTCGCAGAGGTACGATATGTTGTCGATGACAAACAACGACTCACCGTGTGAAACGGACGAATCAGCGACGCCGAGCCGACGAACGATGCTGAAAGGAACCGGTGCGGCCATCGTCGGCACAGCGGGTCTGGCCGCGTCGTCCAGCTCGGCCACTGCCGTCTCGAGTTGGGATATCGAAGTTCTCGAGGTCGGCGACAGCGTCTTCGGAATCGGCTCGACGCCATCGATCCCCGTCGGCGACGAAGTGTTCGTCTACGTCCACGGCTGGTTCGGCGACTCGAGCGTCTCGAGTCAGGCTGCAGACGTCGCGACCTCGATGGAGGACGTCGGCTACGAGGCCGACGAGTACGTCGGCATCGAGTGGGACGCGACGACGATCAACTTCCCGGCCGCCGAGAGCGAGACCGAAGACGTCGGCGAGGAACTCGCCGAGATGGTCGAGGAGTTCTACGACGACGGCGGCGGCGACCTCCGCCTTATCGGTCACTCGCTGGGTGGCCGCGTCGTCCTCGAGACTGTCAATCACATGGACGACGACTACGAAATCGAAACCGTCGCCCCACTCGGAGCCGCAGCCGACGGCGACATGGTCTGCGAGGGGAGCGACGGACTGTTCAGCGACAACTGGTACGACGGTATCGCGGCGAACGCGGACGAAGTTCGCAACTACCACTCGGAGAACGATTCGACGGTCGGCGTAGCCTACGGTGGCTTCTTCGGTGCCGCACTGGGAACCGACGGCTCGGGCTGTCCGGACGACACGCCGGACACCTACACGGACGTCGACGTGACCGACAGCGTCTCGAGCCACCTAAGCTTCCTGGGCGACGAGGCGGTCGGTGCCGATCTCGCCGAAGCGGCCGGCGTCGACGTCGACGATGACGACGGCTGGGGCTGGTGGTAACGGCCCCGCCGCTTCCTCGAGCACCGTCCACATCGCTCGTACGCAGCGTCTTCGATAGGCCGTAGACGCGAACGCGCTCGAAAAATCGAATTTTTTCGCTCGAGTTGCACCCACTCTTGGTCTGTCGCCGCTCGCGTGTCGCTACGCTCCCGCTCACTGTTTCGAGGACGCTCCCACCGGTCGCGTCCTCGCCTACGGCGACAAACGCTGGCGATCTCTCGGGAACACGGTCAGAGCAAAGCTCCTCCCTGCTCCCGATCGGCGAACAGCGACGAGCCCGATTACGGGCTCAGCCGCTGCCGGTCTCTCGGGAAGAGAACAGCCTCTCGAATGTTGTCCAGTCCGAGAATCGTCATGACCAGACGCTCGCCGCCCAGCCCGAAGCCGGCGTGCGGTGGCATCCCGTACTTGAACATCTTCGTGTAGTACTCGAACTGGTCGGGGTCGAGACCCTGCTGTTCGAAGCCTTCGATGAGCTTCTCGTAGCGGTGTTCGCGCTGACCGCCGGAGACGAGTTCCATGCGGGGATGCATCAGGTCGAAGCCGGTCGAGAGCTGCTCGTCGTCGTCGTGATCCTTGATGTAGAACGGCTTGATCTCGCTCGGCCAGTCGGTGATGAAGTAGTGGCCGCCGACGTCGTCGCCGAGCGCTTTCTCGCCCTCGGTCGGCAGATCGTCGCCCCAGACGAGTTGTTCGTCGAGTTTGCCCGTCGCGTTGATGCGCTCGATGGCCTCCTCGTAGCTGAGCCGCGGGAACGCCTCGTCGGGGACCTCGAACTCGTCTTCGAGGCCGAGCGCCTCGAGTTCGTCGCTACAGTTCTCCTGAATGGCCTCGTACGCGGCCGTGACGACGCCCTCGACGACGTCCATCGCGTCGTTCTGGTCGCAGAAGGCGCCCTCGAAGTCGATCGAGGTCGCCTCGTTCAGGTGCCGCGGCGTGTTGTGCTCTTCGGCGCGGAAGATCGGCCCGATCTCGAAGACGCGCTCGACGTTCGAGCCCGCGATCAGCTGCTTGAACAGCTGCGGCGACTGGTTCATGAACGCCTCCTCGCCGAAGTAGGTGATCGGGAAGAGCTCGGTGCCGCCTTCGGTCCCCGTGGCGACGATCTTCGGCGTGTTGATCTCCGTACAGTCGAACGCGCGGAACTGCTCGCGGACGGCGCGCAAGATTTCGGCGCGGATCTCGAAGACGGCCTGCACCTCCTCCTTGCGGAGGTCGAGGGTGCGGTTGTCCAGACGCGTGGAGAGTTCGGCGTCGACCTTTCCGGAGGGGTCGAGCGGCAGTTCGGGGTCGGCCGGTGCGACGACCTCGACTTCCTCGGGCGTGATCTCGACGCCCGTCGGCGCGCGCGGCTCCTCTTCGACCGCGCCGGTGACTTTGACGACGCTCTCTCGAGAGACGCCTAGCCCCGTCTCGACGAGCTCCTCGTCCATGTCGTCTTTCTCGAACTTGACCTGGATCTTCCCGGAGCTGTCCCGGAGAATCAGGAAGGCAATCCCGCCAAGGTCTCGAATCTCGTGAACCCAGCCGGCGACGGTCGCGTCGTCGCCCGGCTCGGCGTCGGCAGTGTAAATTCTGTCCTGCATACCATCCGATTCCGGTCGCCGGAACTTAAGCGCAATCGTTCGAGTCCACGACTTGTGCTCACCGTTCGGTGGTACCGAAGCACTCACCGACCGTGAACGAAGCCAGGGTACTGATCTCAGTCCGCCCGCTCGAGGGTACCGAACCGTCCGTTCACGTCCGCTCGAAATTCGGCGGATCGGCGCCGGAGCTGCTCGAGTTCGGAGTCGTCGACGAACCCTGCGAGTTCTCGAAGCGGATCCGTGTCGCTCGCCATCGCTGTTTGCAGTTCTTTCGCAGGACATGTCAGTTTTCCGCCCATAGATGTCACGACGAGTTTTGAGTCTGCGGACCGACGATTCGATATGGACGACCTCGAGCGACTCGCCGACGATATCCACGGTGCAGAGACTGTCGTCGCATTCACGGGCGCGGGGATCTCCCAACCCTCCGGTGTCCCGACGTTCCGCGGCGACGACGGCGTCTGGGACAAGTTCGACGAAGGGCAGTTTACCTACGGCCGGTTCCAGCGCGATCCGGAGGGGTTCTGGGCGGACCGCGTCGAACTTCAACAGGTGATGTTCGATGAGGAGTACGAGCCCAATGCGGCCCACGAGGCGCTGGCTGCGATGGGACGAGCCGGCTCTCTCGAGGCAATTCTCACGCAGAACACGGACGGATTACACGGTGAAGCTGCGGAATCGGTGAGCGACGAGTCCGTGTCCGGGGAGACGGACGAAACGACCATCCTTGAACTCCACGGCAACTCCCAGCGAGTTCGGTGTATCGACTGTGGAAAACGCACGGATGGCGACCCGATTTTCGAGCGCGCAGCCGACGGGGAACTGCCGCCGACCTGCGACTGCGGCGGCATCTACAAGCCCGATGTCGTCCTCTTCGGTGAGCAACTGCCCGGCGCGGTCATCCAACGCGCCCGCTCGCTCGCCCGCGAGAGCGATGTCTTCCTTGCCATCGGCTCCTCACTGGTCGTCGAACCCGCCGCGTCGCTCCCCCGACTCGCCGCGTCGTCGGGCGCGACCGTCGGCATCGTCAACCTCGAGTCGACGCCGGTCGACGGATCGGCGGACGTGATCGTCCGCGAGGACGTAACGGACGTACTGCCGGCAATACGGGACCTCGTCGAGAAGTAGCGCCCCTCTTCAGGCGTCGTTCGCCGCCGCGACCGTCTCGCGGACGGCCTCGACGCCCTCGTCGTGCGCGAGGTCGCCGACGACGATCACGTCGGCGTGTTGGGCCATCGTCGCGGCCGAGTCGTAGTCGTGGATGCCGCCGCCGTAGAACAGCGTCGCCTTCTCGGTCGCATCGCCCGCCGCCTCGACGATAGCTTCGTCGCCAAACATTCCGGAGTACTCGACGTAAACGATCTCCTGTCCGAACATCCGTTCGGCGATCTGGGCGTAGGCCGCGACGTCGTCGGCGTCGAGATCGCAGTCGGCCTCGGTGTACGTCGCGACGTCGGCGTCGGGGTTCATCACGATGTAGGCCTCGGTCCAGGTTCGATCCCAGTCGAGACCGTTATCGAGTCGGACCCACTCCTTGTGTGCGCCCGTGATCCAGAACGGCGAGCCGGCGTTGAAGACGGTCGGGATGAGATACCCCTCGAGCGCCCGGTTGTCGATGACGACGTCGGGACTCGAGGGTTCCTGATAGAGCGGCACGTCGTGTTCGGCGCAGGCGTCGACGACGGCCTCCATGTTCTCCTCGGTGATGCCCATCGTGCCGCCGACTTCGATCGCGTCGGTACCGGTCGCACAGAGATCGCCGTACGTGACGCCCTCGGGAAGCTCTTTGTCGGGATCGATCTTGAGAATGTGGTTCCAATCGTCCCAGGGGCAGGTAGTCATACCCGTCGTTTCCCGACAACCGGCAAAAACGCTACGAAAGCGACGGGTCGCTGGAATCGTGCTCAAGGATGGAATTAGGTGCGACTCGAGAGTGCGACAATGAGATTATCAGCGGAAAGTAGTGATGCAGAACTCTGCGGCAGCTCCTGCTAAAATATACTGAAAACATCCAATATTCTATCAATGTATTTGTCATACTTCCCTTCTTTCTCCTCCTCTTCGTCGGGCGGTTTTGTATCCTTCCTGTCGCCAACCATAGATAAACTATTGACATGAAAAGAAATAATCCTTCTGATCATAATAGATATTCACTTTGCGTAGCGAGTGAGCAACGCGTTCGCCGAGCACAGCCGCCGACGGAAAGCAGTTCGAGACCGACTCGAGAATCATCGTCAAGAAAGTCGAGACACCGATACCAACGATCGAACCGTCAGTTCAGACGTACTCGAACCACTCGTCGTAGGCGTCGGTCCGCCGTTCGACGACGTCGAAGAACCGCTGCTGGATGTCCTCGGTGACGGGGCCGCGGGAGCCGTCGCCGATGACGACGTTGTCGACCTTTCGGATGGGCGTGACCTCGGCCGCCGAGCCGGTGAAGAACAGCTCGTCGGCCGTGTTGAGTTCGCCGCGGGAGATCGAGACGCTGTCGTGGACGGTGTAGCCGAGATCCTCCGCGATCTCGATCACGGTGTCGCGGGTGATGCCGTCGAGGATGGACTCCGAGAGCCCGGGCGTGTGGATTTCGCCGTCGCGCACGAGGAAGATGTTCTCGCCGGGGCCTTCCGCGACGTTTCCCTCCTTGTTCAGGACGATGGCCTCTGCGTAACCGTTGCGGCGGGCTTCCTCGCCCGCGAGCATGCTGTTGACGTAGAGTCCCGTCGTCTTCGCGTTCGTCGGGATCTGGCTCGAGGCGTGTTTTCGCCACGAGGAGATCATCACGTCGATCCCTTCCTCGAGCGCCTCCTCGCCGAGATACGCGCCCCACGGCCAGACCGCAATGGCGGTGCGAGTGGGACAGTCTTTCGGACTGACGCCGAGTGAGTTGTAGCCGTAGAAGGCGACGGGACGGATGTAACAGGACTCGAGATCCTGACTCGTGATGAGTTCCTTCGTCGCCTCGGTGAGTTCCTCGACGGTGTAGTCGATGTCCATCTCGTAGGGCTTTGCCGACTGGAAGAGCCGTTCTAAGTGCTCCTCCCAGCGGAAGATCGCTGGCCCCTCCTCGGTGTCGTAACACCGGGCACCCTCGAAGACGCCGCTGCCGTAGTGAAGTCCGTGGGTCAACACGTGGACCTGGGCGTCGTCCCAGTCGACGAACTCGCCGTCCATCCAGATCGTGTCGACATCCATCTCATCGAATCCCATGGTCGAGAGTGTTGAACACCACCGTACTAAGTGTTCGCGATTTTCGAAACGGAAATCGACCGGTGAGATCGAAGCGGGACGTTCTCCGTCTGAACTGATCGCTCGGCACCCGTCGACCGGCGTAGTATCCGGTCGGACAGTGCGAGGAATAGCGGATCTCTACGTCCCTCAGTGACACGGTTTCGGCTGCCGTACCAAAATGGGCTATACGATCGCGGCCATTCGATCGCGTATGGACGGTTTACTCGATCGACGACGCTTCGTACAGGTAGCTGCCGGAAGTTCCGTGATCGCTCTCGCCGGCTGCGTCGGGGGGGATGATGACGGCGGTGACGACGGTACCGGCGATGACGAGTCGAACGGGGACGAATCGAACGGTGAGGGAAGCGAGGGGTTCATTTACGCGTTCGCACCGAACACGATCGCGATCATCGATCCCGAGGAGGGAGAGGTCGTCGACGAGATCACCGACGGACTCGACGACGAAGGCTGGGGCGACCCGCGGATCACGGCCGACTACAGCGAGATCTACGTCATTCGAGAGTCTCCCTCGCAGGTGCTCGTCATCGACACCGAAATCCGCGAGATCGTCGACGAGATCGACGTCGGACCGGATCCGACCCACATGTACCACCCGAACGACGACGAGATGTGGGCCCACAGCGACGACGAGGGGACGTTCTACGTCATCGACACCGACTCCCACGAAGTCACGGAGATCGTCGAGTCGGGCCTCGAGAACGAGGGCCACGGCAAACTGCTGTACCACGAGGACCTCGGCTCGATGGGGTACGCGACGAACGTCAACGACCCTGCGGCGCTGATCATCGACCTCGAGGCGTACGAACGGACGGACTACGTCGAACTCGAGAACGAGGACGAGGGAACGCACTACAAGGCATACGCGCCCGAGACGGGCCTCGCGTACTTCGAGCACGGTGACGAGACCGCCGTCGTCGACACCGAGACCGACGAGGTCGTCGAGTACCTCGACTTCGCGGGCGGCATGTACCTCTCCCCCGACGAGACGGTGCTCGGCGTCCTCGACGGCAACA
The DNA here is from genome assembly GCF_052040145.1 of Natronorubrum amylolyticum. Classification (NCBI taxonomy): domain Archaea; kingdom Methanobacteriati; phylum Methanobacteriota; class Halobacteria; order Halobacteriales; family Natrialbaceae; genus Natronorubrum; species Natronorubrum amylolyticum. Next base: position 207,822 of record NZ_JBPPFW010000002.1, on the reverse strand, counting down.
GCATTCGGTTCCTCGACGCGACGAGCGACGAGAGCGACGAACTCGGTGTCGTCGACGTCGACGAGGGGCCGGACGCCCTCCGCTATCACGAGGCCGAAGACGGCACGCTCTACGCGTTTACCGCCCACACGCAGACCGATCAGGCGTCGATCATCGACGTCGACGCACTCGAGATCGTCGAGACGGTCGACATCGGGGACATCGTTCGTCCCGAGGGCGCGCCGTTCCTCCACCGCAGCGGCGTGGCCGGCGGCGGCTACTTCATCTCGCCCGCGGACGACGACGGCATCGTCGCGATCGTCGACATGGAGGCTCAGGAACTCGTCGATCACGTCGAGGTCGAGGAGGGCGTCGACACGGTGCAGTTCGTCGGCGACTCCGGCGGCGGATACTCCGGTACCCTCCGCTAACCGATGGACTCGACACCGTTGGTCGACGGCGGCGGCCCGCTCTCTCGGACGTCGCTACTCGCGTCGGTGCTCGTCGTGCTCGTCGTGATGGCGCTCGCGATCGGACTCGTCGCGACCCCGGTCGCGGCCCACGCCTACCTGAGCGACTCCGACCCCGGAAACGGCGAACAGCTCGACGACGTCCCCGAGGAGGTCACCCTCTACTTTTCGGGAGACGGCGTCGTCAACGCCGATATCGTCGTCGAGGGCCCGGACGGTGAGCCGGTTTCGAGCGAGTCCGAAATCGACGACGAGGACAACCAGATCGTCCGCGTGCCGATCGACGACGCCGACGGCGAGGACGGAATGTACACCGTCGACTGGGAGATACTCGCCGACGACGGCCACACCACCGCCGGCTCGTTCTTCTTCGCCGTCGGCGACGAACCGCTCGACCGCGACGCCGTTCTCGAGGCCTACGAAGAGGGAGGCGAGGGCGACGAAGACGAGTCGGTTCCGCCGTTCGAGGCGGGGGCGAAGGCGCTGTTGCTCGTCGGCGTCGCCGGCCTGATCGGGATTCCGGCGGTCGCAACCGTCGCGGTCGGTCCGGCGTTCGCTCGAGCGGACGCGGCGCAGCGAGAACGGATCGACGGACGGATCGGCACGCTCCTCGCCGGCGCCGCCGGGCTCACGGTTCTGGGATCGATCGCGCTCGGACTCGCTCGGAGCACGGCACTCGGGCCGCTCTCGACCGAGACGATCGTCCAGTTCACGGAGACGCCGCTCGGGGAGGTCTGGCTCGTGCAAGTGGCTCTCGCCATCGGTGTCGCCGGGATCGTGGGGGCGCTAGCTCGCGGGCGCCTCCCGCGACGCGGAGCGCTGGCCGGAACGCTCGTCGGGGCGCTGGCCGTCGCGGGAACGATCGCGTGGACGAGTCACTCAGCAACCGCGATCGATCGGCTGAGCGGCACAGTCGTCGATTTCGTCCACGTCGTCGGCGCCGGCCTCTGGGTCGGCGGGCTGGCCGTCCTCGCGTTCGTCGTCGTGCCGACGGTTCGGAACGCACACCCCGAGGACCGTCCCGTCTTGCTCGCGGGGACGATCCGCCGGTTCTCGATCCTCGCGCTCGTCGGCGTCACGTTCGTCGTCGGGACGGGGTTCGTCCTGGCGTCGTGGCACGTCCCGACCGCCAGCGGTCTCACGGACACGTTCTACGGCCTCGTTCTGGCTGCGAAACTGATCCTCGTTGCCGCCGCGCTCGCGCTCGGCGGCCTCACCCGATACGTTCTCCTGAGTCGACTCGAGTCACCCCTGCCGACGGACGCGGTCGACGGTTCGCGCCCGGCAAGCACGGACGGCGGAAGCGACGGAAGCGGCCGGCAGCCGACGGTCGCGCGGATCGCTCGAGCCGTCCGGCTCGAGGTCACGCTGCTGGTCGTCGTCCTGTTGCTCTCGGGACTGCTCACGTCCGCCCCGACGGCCGCGGTCGCGGGTGCGGACGGCGACGAACCGATCGAAGCGACCATCGAGTACGAGTACGACGACGTGCTCGTCGAAGTGTCGGCGCTCCCGGCCGCCAACGAGTCGACCGACGAGTCGTTCGAGCTTCGAGCGAACGAGCCGATCGTCTTCGAGGTCGCTTTCCTCGAGAACGGCTCCCCGGTCGACTCCGAACAGCCAGTTCGGCTGCTGGCAAGCGGCGGGGATGGTACGGAGATCGAAGTCGAACTCGAGGAGACCGACGACGGCACGTACGCGACGGTCCAGCCGCTTCCCGACGCGGGCGAGTGGGAGCTTCGCGTCACCGGTTCGCCCGGCGGCTCCTACGTCAGCGAGTGGATCGATGCGACCGCCCATCCTGCAGACGAACACGCAGAACACGACGACGGTGCGGAGGAACACGACCACGCGGACCACGATCACGATGGAGACGGTCACGATCACGAAGCGGACGAACACGATCACGAAGCGGACGATCACGCAGACCACGACCACGGCTCCGCCGACGAGGCGTCGCCGTTTCAAACGCTGCTCGAGTTCGGTGCCGTCGCAACCGTGGTCGCCGGTTCGCTCGCGGTCGCCGTCGAAGGGCTCCAACTTCGGCGTCGAAACAGTTGAAACAGCGGCGGTCCGTTCACTTCACTCGAGGACTACAGTTCGCCGCTCCTTCCGATTCGAATCGTTAGGACCGCTCGATTCGAATCGTCGATGTCGAGTCCGACGGCTACGTCTGCCCCGAGCTCGACGTCCCCTCGAGCAACCCGTCGACGAGTCGGGTGAATCGATCGACGAGTCGGTCGGGAACCGTCGGGGTCACGTCCGAGAGCAGCGGCGCGGTTCGCTCCGGATTCGCGAGCGAGAGCGTGACGCGGTTGCGCTCGTCGTAGGTCTTGTCGACGATCTCGCGTTCGACCAGGTGATCGAGGTGGTACTCGAGCGTGCTCCGGGCGATCTCGAGGTCCTCGGCGACCGTGGCGGGCCGACACGGCTCGTGCTCGATCAGGTAGACGACGACTTCCCGGACGGTTTCGCGGCGGAACAGCGCGAGCGCACCGCGCTCCCACGCGTCGTACGCTGGCGGATAGTAGTGAGTCTGGCCGTAGCATTCCTCGCGGACGAGGTCACCAGCGTCGATCAATCGACGGATGTGATACTGAATCTGTCCTGGCGCGTACGCCGACTCCCGGACGAGTTCGTTGAAGTGGATGCCGGCGTTCGATCGGACGTGGGCCCTGATTTGGTCTCGAGTATCGCTCATGGGAATCGATCTGTCTCCGTATTCACCGCTCGTGTGACCGAGAGATGGCTGCTATCACCGACTAGCGCTGGGAACTTGATAACGGCTTTTGATCGTTCCCAACAGATAAGAACCGTCATATGACCCGTCCCGTCGGTTCGAGCGGGAGACGGAGCCGACCGAAGCACATAGGTAGCTCACATGCCATGTAGCGTCGTGTAGATGGATCACACGAGTCCCTTCGACATCCCGTGGCTGGATCCGCAGCTGGCTCCGGTGTTACTCGCCGTGCTCGTTCTCGCCGTCGTCGGGACGACGATCCTCTTTTGCTGTGGCGTCGTCGCCTACTCGCGGCGGCGGTCGATGCGCTATCTGCTGATCACGGTCGTGCTCGGACTCCTCGCGCTCCGATCGGTCGTCGGACTCGGAACTGCCTTCGGACTCGTCCCGATGACGATTCACCACCTCGTCGAACACGGTCTCGACTTTACGATTGCCGTGCTCATCCTGTACGCGGTGTATCGAAGCGGCCCGACGAACGGCACTGAGACGGAGACTGAACGGACGACGTCCGAACTGGACGGCGATTGAGCCGTAGTTCGGCAGTTCGATCCACAGCACCTCTAGCCGAGTCGCTCGAGGACGTCGCTGCCCTCGAGATAGCGAAAGTCGTGGCGATCCGCGTAGGCGCGGGCGTCGACGGGGGTCAGCGCCTCGCCGGTTTCGTCGTCCAACATCTCGCAGACGACGACGGCGGGCGAGAGGTCGGCGGCCTCGGCGAGGGCGACGCCGAGTTCGGTGTGCCCCTCGCGCTGGGCGACGAGATCGGGCGCGGCCTTGAGCAGGTGGACGTGCCCGGGCACGCGGAACTCCGCCGCGAAGTCGGTCTCCGCGGGTGCGCCTGCAGCCGCACCCAACGCCCGGATCGTCAGCGACCGATCGTTATCCGTGATCCCTGTGTAGGTGTCGCGGTGGTTGACCGTCAGCGAGAACGACGAGCGCTCGTCGTAGCCGAGTTCGTGATCGCCGCTCGCGGGGTGGTCGACCTCGTCGGTGTAGAAGGGGAGGTCGAACGCCTCCGCGAGGTCGTGGCCGAGGGCGACGCAGACGAGACCGCCAGCGTCGTTTCGCAGGCGAGCGACGGCCTCGGGTGTGACCGCGTCGGCGTGGTAGATCAGGTCCGTCTCCCCCTCGCGGTCGGCCGCGTCGTGGACGAGCACGGGTTCGCCGGCTCGGAGCGCGTCGAGGGCGTCTTCGACCGAGTCGGCCGTCGCCGTCGAACCGGTTCCGTCACCCCCGCCCGCGTTCGATCGCGTTCCGGCGTGGTGGCCGGTCATCGTCGATCACCCACGTAGACGGTGACGTGATCGTCGTCCTCGAGATCGAGCGTCTCGCGCAGTTTCTCCGGCGCGATGACCTCGAGTTGGTCCTCGTCGTGGTGGGTTCGCTCGGGCGCGATGATGTGAGCGTCCTCGTAGCGCTCCCCCTCGGCTGTCTCGATCGTCGCCCGGTGACAGACCGCCGGCCCGTAGGTCCGCTCGTCGTCCTCCCAGCCGTCGATCGGGACCGGTTCGAGCGAGGCGAGAGCGCTGCGTCGGCGGACGCTGTCCTCCCGCAGGTCGACGTTCAGGGTGCCGGGGAACGGCTCGTAACCGAGACGCTCCTCGAACTGCCGCATATAGCCCGACAGGGAGATGTAGTGACGGCCCTCACCCATCCCGCTAGTGACGGTGCCGTCGAGTTCGATCTCCGAGTCCGTCTCGAAGATGCGACGGTAGTCCTCGTACTCGGCGTGGAGCGCGCGCTCGCCCTCGTCGGTGATCGCCACCCACTGGCCGTCGCTGACGGTATCGCGCTCGAGCAGGTCGGCGCTCTCGAGTCGCTGAAGCCGTCGCGAGGCGGTCTGGTTCGACGCATTCAGTCGTTCTGCGAGGTGAGAACAGGAGATCTTGACGTCGCCCTCGAGGCCGCCCTCGAGCGCGAGCAGTTTGAGCACGGCGAGTTCGTCGTGCCCGACGGCAGACTCGGCTGACACTGACATACCGAACGCTATGGGACAGCTACCTAAAAGCATACCGAATGTGGTATGCGTAACAGAACTGTGATGGAGTTGGCGAGCGTTTATCGCCGGTACCAGACCGTTGGGGAGTCGATGCAAAAAGCCACCGGTGGTTCTCGGCGAACTGGTACAGTACTCGAGCAGTCGGGATTTAGGGGCTAGCCGAGGCTCGTCTCAGTCGCCGGTGACCGGGTCGCGCTCCCAGAACTCGCTGTCTTTCTTCAGTTTCGGCACCCAGGTGTCTTTGGTCTTCGAGAGCAAGGCGACGCGGGAGGCCGGCACGTCCTTTACCTCCGTGAACTCGGGCATGTACTCCCCGATCCGTTCCGTAAACTCGACGACCTCCTCGTGGTCGGGCATCGCCGAGCGGTCGAGTCGACCCCGCGAGTGGCCGACGTGCATGTACGCTTTCATCTCGATAAAGTCCGGATCGGCCTGCTGGTAGAAGCCGGCGTACCAATCGGGGTGGTGCATGTTCTCGCCCTTGACGAGCGTCGTCCGGAGCACGGTACGGGTTTCGTCCTTCTCGGCGAGGACGTCCATCGTCTCGAGGAGCTTCTCCCAGGCGTCGTCTTCCATCGCGCCGACGACGTTGTCGAAGGTGTGGCGTTCGGGGGCGTCGACGCTGACGTACAGCTGTGTAGGATCGCACTCCCGCAGCACCTCGGGCCGGGTGCCGTTGGAGACGAGGAAGGTCGTGATGTCGCGGTCGTGGAACGCGTCGATGAGTTCCGGCAGGTAGGGGTAGAGCGACGGTTCGCCGTCGAGCGAGATCGCGACGTGGCGCGGCTCCATCGACTGTTCGAACACCTCGCGGGGCACCTCGTCGTTGCCGCCGAAGCCGGAGAGGAGTCGCTTCTGGAGTTTCAGCGAGGCGTCGACGACCGCCTCTGGGTCGTCCCACTCGACGTCGTCCATCTCGTAGGAGTGACCCTGGTGGTCGCGCCAGCAGAAGACGCAGCGTTCGTTACACCGAACGACCGGCGTCATCTGGATGCAGCGGTGGGACTCGATCCCGTAGTAGATGTTCTTGTAACACTTCCCCTCGCCGCGTAAGGCGTTGGCCGTCCAGCCGCAGGTCTGGGCGGCCGTGTGGTTCTCGCTGTGGTAGTCCGGACTCGAGACCTGCATCGGGCCGCCGTCGTCGCCCTCGTCGGTGTCGGCGTCGGTCCCGGGGTCGACGCCTGCATCGGCGGAATCGCTCATGTTGCCCTCGCTTGAACGGGGGCGGACAAAAGGCGTGTGGTATCAACTTCCCTGGCCTGAAGGCGGGCGTTTGTCGGTGAACTCCCGGTCTGGCCTATGAAGAGGCAGGCGTAAATTCGCCGTTCCCGTTCAGCGTTCCCGACTTCAGGGCGAGTTGATTAGTCGCCCCTCCGGACGGAGACTTCTGCCCCGACCGGAGTAGTTTCGTTGCAACGTTTTTCGCGGCGTTGTAGTCCGCGTGAACCTCGTAGCCACACTTCTGACAACAGAACTCGGCTTGTGACGTTCGGTTCTCGCGGAGCGTCGTCCCACACTTCGAGCAGCGTTGGGACGTGTACGCCGGATCGACTTGTGTAGTCGAGATGCCGAACTCGGCGGCTTTGTACTCGACGTACTCGTACAGTTGACGGAACGCCCATCCGTGAAACTTCTTTTCGCCGGGCATTCGGTCACGAATATCGGTGAGGTCCTCGAAGGCGATGTGAGAACAGTCGTGCGCTATCGCCTCTTGGACGATGGCCTTCGAGATTCGGTGCAGTACGTCGTTGTTCCACCGCCGTTCGCGGTCTCCCATCTGGTCGATGGTTCGGTGTGCCGACTCCGTGCCAGTCTGTTGCAACGATCCACGGATTCGCTCGTACTCGTCTCGGCGGTGATTGAACAGCCCGCCGGAGTAGAACGTCCCCGTGCTCATGACAGCGATATTCTCCACGCCTAAATCTACGCCGAGAACCGTTCCGTTCTCGGCCTCTCCCAACTCCGTTTCCGGTTCGTCGTGTTCTACCGTAACGTGGAGGTAGTACTCGCCGTCGTCGCGGTCGTAGTGCAGTGTCGCGCCCTTTGACCTCCACTCGTCGGTGTCGAGATACCGCGCTTGCGGGCAGTCTTCGCCGGGTGGATAGACGAACTCGGCACGAACCCGGCCGCCGTAGGCCGCGAGCGTGCAGTAACCCGGCTCGTCGCCGTCCGTGAAGTACGACACCGCGTTGGTGTTGTACTCTACAGTTGGCGCAGTAAACGTCGGTTTGCCGGCGTTCTTGCCGGCCTTCATCCGTTCGACCGCACTCCGAAGACTGTCGGCCGCGAGGTTGACCGCACCGATGCACAAGTCCGAGTGCAGACCAGTGTCCTCGCGAACTTGTTTGTAGACGAGTGACTGCAGGCGCGTTCTGGATGTGATAACGTAGCCGTCCTCGTCGCGTTCCCAGCCCCGATCTGCGAACCGCTGGGCGACCTCTCGGAACGTCAGCATCGTCCGTTTGAGGTCGTCCCGCCGGTCGTCCGGGATGGCGAGTTTGACGCAGGCGGTACGCTTCAATGTCACATACCACGTGTGGTGTAGTATTATAAGGATTGGGGGAGTTGGCCAGCCGTAATACGCCGGTTACGTAACAAAGCGTACGCGATTCCCGCCCGTTGAGCAAACCGAAGGTTTGCGAGGCCCATCAGAAATCAGAGATTTCTGAGGACGTCCCCAGAACGCTCCGCGTTCTGGTGTGCGAACGAGACGCTCCGCGTCTCGTCAACGCCGTAAACGGCGGGGACTCTCTCGCTGTTGAAAGGTGGGCTGCCAGCGAAAACCCGTGTGCGGGCCGGCAGTGAGACTCGCCGGCTACTCGAGGACGACCACGCCCGCTCTCGTTCCGAGAACGACGACGTCGTCGACGAGCGCGAGCGGATGCCCGGCGGAGGCGCCGTCGGTTTCGATGTCCCAGCGGACGTCGCCCGTTTCGACATCGAGTGCGAACAGGTGTCCGGTCTCGGTCGCCGACTTGTTCGGGTGGCCCCCGCCCGTGTAGATTACTCCGTTAGCGACGGCGGGCGGGCCGACCGGTTCGGGAACGGCCGTCTCCCAGTGGGGATCACCGGTCTCGAGGTCGAACGATGCGACGGTACTTTCGTCGAGTCCGCCGTTCGACCTGTTGTCGTAGCCGGTGGCGAGCAGACGACTCCCGACCATCGCGGGAGTCGGAACGTACGGTTCGAACGGACGGCTCCAGATCGTCCCCCGTGACGAGAGTGATCTCACGGGAGCCCCGTGCCGGAAGTCTTCGTCGAACCCGCCCAGAGCGATCGTTCCGTCGACGACCGCAGGCTCCAAGGGACGGATGCGCGAATCGTACCCGTCGAGGGGGATCGTCGATCGCTCGCTCGGTCGAGAGGCGCCTTCCGGTTCGAGCAGCCGATGTGTCTGCATTGTCGTCCAGTGAAGCGTGCCGTCAGCGAGTGCGAGCGTCCCGTCCCGGCCCTTACCGTCGACGGTCCATCGGCGGTCACCGGTGTCAGCGTGCAGGCCGTGTAGATCTCCGTCGGCCGTGTAGTAGACCGTTCCCTCGACCTCGAGAAACGACCGAATCCGGCTGTTGTCGGCCAATTCGTGCCGCCACACCACGTCGCCCGTTTCGGCATCCAGAGCCACGAGTGCCTCGCTGTTGGCGACGTAACACCGACCGTCGATCGCGGCGAGAAAAACGACGCTCTCGTCGTCGTCCCAGCGAAGGTCGCCGTCCTCGAGCCGTCGGGCTTCGAGACCGGTCCGTCCACCAGCGAAGACGACGCCGTCGGCGACGACGATACTGGTGGTGGCGCTGTCCCCTGCGGCCCACCGTTCGCTCGGCTCGTCCCGCGGCGGTTGCGCCGTGGTGGAAACCAGATCGTTGGCGAACGAGCGACTCGCGCGGATCCACTCGCCGGCGTCCGGTTCGTACGATGCAGCAACGCGGCGGTCAGCCGGCGACATGTCGTCGGACTCGTCGCTGAAAAGCCGATCCGTACACCCGGCGACGCCGCCCGCTGCGGCGATGGCAACCAGTGCTCGACGGCGTGTGACGGGCATACGCTCGTCGAGTCGAGGGTGAAAAATAGTTCTTTCGTTGTCACGTGCCCTACAAGCGAGATTCGATCTGGGCGGTACGGACGATCGGTCGGCGTCTCGAGTCCGTCTCGGAGGAGACGTGGCTCGTCTCGATCCGCTACTCGAGCAGTTCACCCGGCTCGGCCGGCTCCTCGTCCTCGGTCGAGACTTCCCGCTCGAAGCCGTAGAGGACGAGTCCGGTGTTGGCGGTCATAATGACGCCGGTCATCGGGGCCGTCGGCACGAAGAGATAGAGTCCAATCCCGACCGCGAAGGGAGCCGCCACGATGGCGGCCCACAGTCGCGGTCTCGAGAACTCGACGCGGCTCGCGTCCCAGTGGGCCACGGCGAAGAGCGCGACCGTCGTCACGACACCGAAGACGGCGACGAGCGTGTCTGTGACCATACCTAACGGTTCGGCGGCCGGAAGAAAAGCGTTCTGAGTCCCCATCGAACGGCGCTTCGGTCGGTGAGCGCGGTCGCGATGACCCCGCTATTTGTACCGGATTACGCGGACCCGCGAACCCGCTCGAGCACGCTCAACGTCCCGTCGGCGTGACTCTCCTCGAGCACTTCGTCGGCTGCGGCCTTCGCCGTCTCGTCGGCGTTCGCCACGGCGAAACTCCGGCCGACGGCCTGGAACGTCGAAACGTCGTTGACCGAGTCGCCGACGGCGACGCACGCCTCGAGGTCGAAACCGACGTGGTCGGCGATCGTCCCGAGCCCGTCGCCCTTGTTCGGCGTCGTGTCCTTGACGTGGTAGGCGTAGCCGGTGTCGATCACCTCGAGGCCGTGCTCGGCGGCGATCTCGCGCAGCGGGCCGACGGGCTGGTCCAAGTTGACTGCGACTTCCGTCTCGCGCCAGCGGTTGACGGTGTTTTCGGCCCCCCAGCCGGGGGAGTAGCCGGCGGCGCGGTAGTCCTCGACGACGGCTTGGGCGGCCTCGCGGTCGGCGGTGAAGAAGACGTCGTCGCCGGTGTAGACCACGCCGCCGTTCTCGGCGACGACGAGTTCCGGAATCCCGATAAAGTGACAGAGGGCGACGGGGTAGGGGAACGCCTTCCCGGTGGCGATCACGACGGGGGCGTCCCAGTCGCGGAGCGGATCGAAGACGCGCGGGTCGATCCCCCACCCGTCGGGACGGGTGAGCGTGCCGTCGATGTCGAGGGCGAGCGGTGGGATGGTCATAGCTGGCTGTTGGCGAGTGAGAATAAAGATGCTGTGACCGACGGCGGCCGGATCTCCGCCAGCGTCTGTTCCTCCCTCGGTCAGGCTCGATCAGCGACGTTTCGTCTCGCGTTCGGCGCTCAATAGTCCGGTCCGAACCGGTTGATCGCGATCGTCACCGCGAGAAACGTCACCGCCGTGAGGACGCCACCGAGGACGGCCGCGACGACTCGAGCCTCTAGCGCTCCGTCGGCGACGAAAAACAGGACGGGAATCATGATCGCGAGAACGAGCAGGAGGTTTCGGCCGTCGCGTCTCGCGAGCTCGAGCTGGCTAAACATATGATTCAAAGGCAATCGCACTCGTAAATCAGTTGTGGTCGATTCAGTACCGACGGAGCGGGGAGGTATGCCGACGGAGACGTTTGCAGAGGAGGATAGACGCCAACGTACGAGTTCGAATGCGGTATCCACACGCCAAAACGAATCCAGCAGCGCACTCGAGTCCAGCGAAACCGTCAGGCGCTGGGGAACGCCTTCGAGAACGCGACGTAGGCGACGACCAGTCCGACTCCGCCCGCCACCAGCCCCGTGGTCGACTCCCCGCTGGCGACCGTCACGACGGCCGCGGCGACGGAACTGAGTATCAGGGCGCCGCCGGCCGCACCGTGGTGAAACTGCACGGCCCTTTGGTCTGCGACGAGTGGCTCGCGTTCGTCGGGAGGACGGGAGATAGTGACCCGGTAGGGGATGACGAATCGTACCCCGATACCCATGGCCGCCGCGACGACCGCACTGAATTCGACGTTGGTCGTGAGCAGCAGCGTCACGAAAAAGAACCCAGACGTCAGCGCTATCGCGATCCACTTGCTCCACCGATCCGCCCGTTGCATTCGTTCGGTGAACTCCAGTTCGGACGGGGACGGCGACTCGGACTCGGGCATGTGCCAGAGAAAGTGAGTCTATCCACATAATTGTTCTCGACCGGGGTCGGAGTTCCGGTCGAACGCTCGAGTTCCGACTCGAGAGTCGATCTTCCTAACGGCGCTTGCAATACACCCCCCAAGCTCTATTGCGGTGGTGCTGGTAGGGATCGGCCCAAGAGTTCGCTTTGGGTCGAATCATGTACACCGATATCCTCTTTCCGACAGACGGGAGCAGTGGCGCTAGCGCGGCGATCGAGCACGCGAGGGACCTGGCGGAGCGGTACGACGCGACCGTCCACGTACTGCACGTCGTCAACTCGTCGTACGTCGGCTATAGGGGCGACGGTGACGCCGAACGGTCGCCGTCCGGAATGCTCGGTGGACACTCCGACGAGACGCGGTCGGGAATGCTCGGCGGCGACTCCGACGAGACGCGGTCGGGAATGCTCGGCGGCGATCACGAAGAGCTCCACGACGAAGTCCGAGAGCGGGCGATCGAGATCGTCGAGGTGGTAGAGGGACAGTTCGAAGGAGTCGAAACGGAAGGGGTCATTCACGTCGGTGACCCGTATCAGGTTATCCTCGCGTACACCGACCACGCGGATATCGATCTCGTCGTCATGGGAACGCACGGCAGGCGCGGCGTCGACCGATACCTGCTCGGGAGCGTGACGGAGAAAGTCGTCCGAATGTCCGACGTCCCCGTCGTTACGGTCCGAGACGATGCCGAGTCGCCGAAGGGCGAAGAGGCTACCTGACGGGGTCAATCGAACCGTCGTCCGCCCGAAAAATAGCCGGTAGCGCGATCACGTCTGCGACCGCCAACGCGGGGTCGCACGTACGGAAATCGAAAAAGAGCGAGCCGCCGGTATGGGCGGTGTCGCTATCAGATGCCGAACGTTGGCCAGATGGAGGCGTCGAAGACGCCGATTGCGACCATCAGTGTCGCGAGCAGCCCCGACGCGGCGATGCCGAACGCCGGCGGGTCGACGTGTGTCTTGCCGTGTGCGTAGAAAACACGGTTACAGACTTCGCCCATGAGCGCCCCAAAGACGCCGAAGCCGAGCGCGAAGAGCATCACGATGGGCTCGCCCATCCCGGCCGAGAGCGCGCCGAACGCACCGAGGGCGCCGGGAAGCGTGATGTGATGCGTTACCGGGAAGTTGTCGACGCCGCAGTTGAGGAACACCAGACTGGCCGCACTGATACCGAACACCAGTACGACACTGTCCGTGACGAGGAAGACGAAGCCGCCGATGAGACCGCCGATGATCCCGATCGACGCGACGCCGCTCCACTTGTACTGCCACGGCAGCCAGATCCCGGGCGCGTTCTCCTCGTCGCGCTCGGCCGGGCTCATGTCAAAGATGTTGTCCCCGTAGACTTCGCCGATGATGTCGTAGCCGAAGACGACGCGGTGGACGAGCGCCGAGACGAACACTATCAGCGCGATGTTGTCGGTTCCGAACCCGACGTAATTGAGTAGTTCGGTGGCCGCAAACCCGAAAATGCCGAAAATCGCACCGACTGCCAGCACGTCGATACGGTGTGTGCCAAGCGCACTGGCGATATCTTTTCCGTCGTCGAGCTCCGGATACCCTTGCTTTGCCGCGTACGCCGCTGCGGCCGCACCGCCCGCGAAGGCGATGTGCGGGCCGAAGATCGGCCCGAAGCCGATCGCTCCGGTGATCTCTTCTCCGCCACCGGCGAACGCTGCCGCCTCACCGGCGATGACCATGAAACCGGTGAAGACGAACGCCGGCAGGGCACCGATCGCCGCACCGAAGGCCCCGCCGGCCAGGGCGGCCATCCAGAACACCGGATCGCCTAACGCTGTCTCGAGTACCATCTATTCGCTCCCTCCGTCGCGAGCCCAGTCGAGCGATCGGTCGACCGCGGTCTGCCAGCGGGCGTACTGCTCGTCTGCCTGGTCGCTGTCCATCTTCGGATCGAACTCGCGGTCGATCTGCCAGTTGTCGCGCAGGCTGTCGACGTCGTCCCAGTAGCCGACGGCCAGCCCGGCTGCGTACGCCGAGCCGAGCGCCGTCGTCTCGTCGACGACCGGACGGACGATCTCCGAGCCGATGATGTCGGACTGGAGCTGACAGAGGTAGTTGTTCTTGACCGCGCCGCCGTCGACCTTCAGACTCGTCATGTCGATCCCCGAGTCGGCCTCCATCGCTTCGGCGACGTCGCGGGTCTGGTAGGCGATCGACTCGAGGGTCGCCCGGACGATGTGCTCTTTGCGCGTGCCGCGAGTCATCCCGACGATGGTCCCGCGTGCGCGCTGGTCCCAGTGGGGCGCGCCGAGTCCCGTGAACGCGGGGACGACGTAGACGCCGTCGGTCGAGTCGACGCTCCGGGCGAGTTCAGCCGTCTCCGCCGGGTCGTCGATCAGCGTCAGATCCTCGAGCCACTCGATCGCGGCCCCCGTGATGAAGATCGATCCTTCGAGGGCGTACTGGACGTCCTCGCCGGAGCGCTGGAAGCCGATCGTCGTTAGCAGCCCGTGGTCGCTCTCGACGGCCTCGTTGCCGGTGTTCATCAGGAAGAACGAACCCGTGCCGTAGGTGTTCTTCGCGTCGCCGGCGTCGAAACAGGTCTGGCCGAACAGGGCCGCCTGCTGGTCGCCGAGCGCACCCGCGACGGGAATCTCGGCCTCGAGGAAGCCCTCAGGATCGGTCGTGCCGTAGGTCTCGTCGTCGCTCGAGGGGCGAACCTCCGGGAGCATCGCTTCGGGAACGTTGAACTCGTCGAGGAGTTCGTCGTCCCACTCGAGGTCGTGGATGTTGTACAACATCGTGCGCGAGGCGTTCGTGACCTCGGTGATGTGGTTGCCCGTGAGGTTGTAGATGAGCCACGTATCGATCGTTCCGAAGAGCACCTCGCCCTTCTCGGCGCGGTCCTGGATATCCTCGGGCCGCGAGCGCTCGAGTTTGATCGGATCGGCGTTGTCGAGCAGCCACTCCGCTTTCGTCGCGGAGAAGTAGGCGTCTGCCTCGAGACCGGTCTTCTCGCGGATGGTGCCGACCAGTCCGTCTTCCTCGAGCTCCTCGACGCGGTCGGTCGTTCGTCGATCCTGCCAGACGATGGCGTTGTGGACCGGGCGTCCGGAGTCGGCGTCCCACAGCAGCGTCGTTTCGCGCTGGTTGGTTACGCCGATGGCCTCGAGTTGGTCGGGGCTGATGCCCGCCTGCCCGAGCGCCTGCGTGATGACGCTTTTCGTATTCTCCCAGATCTCCATCGGGTCGTGTTCGACCCATCCGGGTTCCGGGTAAATCTGTTCGTGTTTTTCGTATGCGTTCGCGACGACCTGCCCACCGTGATCGAACACGATGAAGCGCGTCCCAGTCGTCCCTTGATCTACCGCACCGACGTAGGTATTATCTGTCACTGGTAGTCACCCCTTGTGCTGTCCACGCGAGTTTACTGGTGGTCGCGTGATAGTGGTAAACAATATCCACTATCATTATAAATGTTACTGCAAGCATAATATTGTATTCATAATAATATCATCATACCCCCGGTTTCATTGTTCGTACGAGATACTACGAGCCAGCAATAAGCGGCTAAACGCGGTTTCCGATCGTAGCCACTCCATAACCTATGATAACATTCACCAATCGCTGACAGTTGTTACGGGCGTTAGCCGACCGTCGATAAAATAAAGAGTAGGGGGGCCTAGTGTACGAACGAAGGGATGGCAGACCACACCGAGGTTCTCGTTCTCGGGGGCGGTTCGACGGGCTGTGGTATCGCCAGGGATCTGGCGATGCGCGGGCTCGACGTAACCCTCGTCGAACGAGGAAACCTAACAGACGGGACGACTGGCCGCATGCACGGTCTCTTACACAGCGGCGGCCGATACGCCGTGTCGGATCAGGCCAGTGCGACCGAGTGTATCGAAGAGAACGAAATCCTCCGGGATATCGCGGGCCACTGCGTCGAGATGACCGGCGGCCTGTTCGTCCAGCGTCCGGAGGACTCGGACGACTACTTCCGGGAGAAACTCGAGGGCTGTCGGGACTGTGGAATCCCCGCGCGCGTCCTCTCGGGTCGGGAAGCCCGCGAGGTCGAACCTTATCTCGCGAAAGACGTCAAACGCGCGATCGAGGTCCCCGACGGCGCGGTCGATCCGTTCCGACTCTGCGTCGCGAACGCGCTCGATGCGGAGAACCACGGCGCGCGCGTCGAGACCCACGCCGAAGTGGTGGACCTCCTGCGCGACGGCGACGACATCTACGGCGTCGAGGTGCGCCACGAGTCGGGTCCGGGCAAACGAACGCACAACGCCGCCGGAACGACCGAGGAGATCACCGCCGAGTACGTCGTCAACGCGACGGGCGCGTGGGCCGGCCAGATCGGCGCGATGGCGGATCTCGAGGTCGAGGTTCGCCCCTCCAAGGGCGTCATGACGATCATGAACGTCCGACAGGTCGATACCGTGATCAACCGCTGCAAACCGAAGGGTGACGCCGACATCGTCGTCCCCCACGAGACGACGGCGATCCTCGGCACGACGGACGAGGAGGTCTCCGATCCGGACGACTACCCCGAAGAGCGGTGGGAGGTCGACCAGATGATCGACACGCTCTCGGAACTCGTCCCGATCCTCGAGGAAGCGAGAACGATCCGCTCGTTCTGGGGCGTCCGCCCGCTGTACGAACCGCCGGGAACCGGTACGCAGGACCCGACGGACATCACGCGGGATTTCTTCCTGCTCGATCACGACGACCGCGACGGCGTCTCGGGGATGTCCAGCATCGTCGGCGGGAAGTTCACGACCTATCGGGCGATGGCCGAGGAGATTTCGAACCACGTCTGCGAGAAGCTGGGCGTGAACGCCTCCTGTGCGACGGCCGACGAGCCGTTGCCCGGCAGCGAGAACATCGAGACGCTCGAGGCCGGCATGGACGACTTCGGCCTCCGCTCGCCGGTCGCTCGCCGGAGCAAACAGCGACTCGGCAGTCGGGCGAGCGACGTCCTGAACACGAACGAAGCGAACCCCGTCATCTGTCAATGTGAGGGCGTGACGCGCGCAGAAGTCCAGGACGCGATCTGCCAGTCGGGATCGGACCTGAACGCGGTCCGCATCCGAACCCGAGCCTCGATGGGCAACTGTCAAGGGGGCTTTTGCTGTGCGAACATGGCCAACGAGCTCCACCCCGAGTACGACGAGGCGACGGTCCGCGCGTCGCTCGACGAACTCTTTCAGGAGCGCTGGAAGGGCGAGCGACACGCCCTCTGGGGCGAACAGCTCTCGCAGGCGATGCTCAACTACGCCCTCCACGCGACGACGATGAACCGGGACCGGGATCCGGCGAACGAAGACGATCCGGGCGCACTGGAGTACGACGCGTTCGACGCCGGTCAACCGACAGCGGAGCCGCGCACCGACGGCGGCCGCGACGGGTCTCGAGAGCGAGGCAGTGGCCGAGGTGACCGCTGAGATGGCGATCGAAGACGACGTGCTCGTCATCGGCGGCGGACTCGCCGGCGCCACGGCCGCGCTCGCGGCTGCAGAACAGGACGTCCGGGTTCGACTCGTCACGTACAAACAGAGCACGCTGCGCCACGCCAGCGGACTGATCGACATTCTCGGATACACGCCGGAAGGGGAGGGCCCGATCGTCGATCCCTACGAGACACTCGAGGATCTTCCCGAGGGCCACCCCTACGAGCGCGTCGGCAGCGAGGCCGTCCGCGAGGCGCTCGCCTTCTTCGACGAGATCGCTGGCGACGCCTACGCGGGGTCGCACACGGACGCAAACGCGCTCGTCCCGACCCACGGCGGCACCGTCAAGCCGACTGCGCGATACCCGGTTTCGACGGCCGACGGACTGGCGAGCGACGTTCGAGACACCTTGCTCGTCGGCTTCGAGACGCTGACGGACTTCGAAGCGCCGCTGGCCGCCGAGCATCTCGCAGCCGCCGGCGCGCCGTTTGCGGCCCGCGGCGTCACCGTCTCGTTCCCCGGCATCGTTCGGGACGACGCGAAGGTGACCCGGTACGCCCACCTGCTCGATCACGACGAGACGGTGACGACGGGCGACGGCGAGACCGGCGCGCGCGAGGCGCTCGCGACGACGGTCCGCGAGCACCTCGAAGGCGAAACTCGCGTCGGGTTCCCCGCAATTTTGGGCGACGAGCACGCCGACGAGGTACGAGCCGACCTCGCGGACGCACTCGGCGTCGACGTCTTCGAAGTCCCGATGGGACCGCCGAGCCTGCCGGGGATGCGACTCGAGGATCTGCTGTACGACGCACTCGAGGACGCGGGCGTCCGAACGGCGTCCGGCGTACCGGTGATCGGATACGAGACCGGGGGCGAGTCGGGCGAGGAGGCCCGTATCGACCACGTCGTCGTCGACCGCCACGGCGCCGAAATCCCCTATCGCGCCGACCAGTACGTCCTCGCGACGGGTGGACTGGTCGGCAAGGGCGTCCGTTCCGAACGCGAGCGGGTGTTCGAACCGATCTTCGAGTGTCACGTCCCCCACGCCGAGGAGCGCTACGACTGGTTCGTCGACGACGTCTTCGGAGCGCAGCCGTACGCGCGTTTCGGCCTTCCAGCTGACCGCGAACTCCGACCGCTGGACGCAAACGACGAACCGGAGTTTTCGAACTTACGAGCGGCCGGTGCCGTACTGGGCGGGTACGACTTCGCGGCCGAGAAGTCCGGTGCCGGCGTCTCGCTCGCGACGGGCTACGTCGCGGGAACGCGGGCCGGCGAGGAGGGCGACAAATGACCGACTCGAGACCGGTGCGTCGATCGACCGATTCGAGCGCGAGCAGGCGACCGACCGATTTGAGTACGACCGGGCGACCGACCGGCTCGAGCGACCGTTCCGACAGCAACCAACGGACTGTGGTGATCTCGACTTCATGAGCGACGCAGAACAACCGACCGACGACCACGTACCGGGCGACGACGAGTTCGAACCGATCCAGGTGTTCCCCGAGGCCGAAGACATGGACCTCCGTCCGGGCGCGGACAACTGCTACAAGTGCTCGACCTGCGACACTAACTGTCCCGTCGCGGAGGTCGACGACGAGTTCCCCGGCCCGAAGTTCCAGGGGCCCGAGCAGTGGCGACTCAAACGCCAGGACGACCACGACATCGACGACTCGGTGATGAAGTGTTCGAACTGCATGCGCTGTGACAGCGCCTGCCCCTCCGAGGTTCCCCTCTCGCAGATGCACAACACCGCACGCGGGGAGTACGTCGAGGAGAACATGGACAAACTCTCCCGCGAGTACATCCGAAACCGAATCCTCGCGAACTACCGCCGTCTCGCCCCGATCGCGGCGACGTTCCCGCGAACGGCGAACTTCGTGATGGGACTCTCCGTGACGAAGTGGTTAGGCGAGAAGACGCTCGGAATCACGAGCGAGCGGGAGTTCCCCGAGTTCGCCACGGAGACGTTCCGCGAGTGGTGGACGAAACGCGGTGGCGCAAACGTCGACAACCCCGACAAGCGCATCGCCTACTTCCACGGCTGCTACTCGAACTACAACACCCCCGAAGTCGGGAAGGCGCTGGTCCGCGTCTACGAACACTTCGGCTACGAGGTCATGGTCCCCGATCAGTCCTGTTCGGGGACGCCGATGTTCGCCAACGGCATGTTAGACGATGCCCGCAGGGCCGCCGAGACGAACGTCCGCGAACTCGGGGCCGCACTCGCAGACGGCGCGGATATCATCGCCTCCTGCAGTTCCTGTTCGATGTCGCTTCGCCAGGAGTACCCCGAACTGTTCGACTTCGAGGGAACGGAGGACGTTGCCGAGAACACCTGGGACGCCATCGAGTATCTGCGGGTCCACGAGGATCTCGAGGGCGAACTCGAGGGCACCTCCGTCGAGGGCGAGGACTTCGCCTACCACGCACCGTGTCATTCACGTAACCAGGGCCTCGATGGCCAGACGATAGAAGTGGTAGACGCAATCGACGGCATCGACGCACACGACGTCGGCGACTCCTGTTCGGGGATCTCCGGCACCTACGGCTGGAAAGAAGAGAACTACGAGACGTCGATGAAGATCGGCGAGGAGATGTTCGACCACATGGAGGAGGCGGAAGCCGAGACCGGGCTCACGGAGTGTCCGACCTGCTCGATGCAGATGGGCCACGGCACCGGCTACGAAATCAAACACACGCTCCAAGTGCTCGAGTCGGCGCTCCTCGGCACGGCGCTCGAATCGGCCCAGGGATCACGGGAGCCATAGGGATGGATCTGGAGGAACGCATCGCTCGACGACGATCAGCGAGACAGGGACGATCGGTCGTCGTCGACCGAACCGACCTCAGCCCGGTCGTCCACCGGTCGGATCCGGTGGGCCGCGGTCCCGTTCTGGAGCAGTTACTCGACGTGCTGGAGCCGGTGTTCGACGGCGAGTTGCCGTCGCCGATCGCGGTGGTCGGACCGGCGGGGTCGGGAACCTCGGCCATCGTCACCGCGCTGTTCGACGCGCTGAACGAACGGCTCAGCGAGTCGACGAGAGCGATCGGCACGACGACGCGCGCGGGCAGCACCGAACCGGTGACGTGGTTCGTCTACGTCGACGGACGACGCGTCGAGAGCGCCTTCGCCTTCTACCGGGCTGTCCTGTCGGTGATTTCGACGGAGCCGGTTCCCGAGAGCGGCGTCGGCACCGACGAGTTACGCGAACGACTTGGGGACCGAGTCGCCCGACCGGACCGCTGTGCAGTCGTCGCGATCGATCACCACGACGAGCCCGAGACGCTCTCCTACGACCGCGTTTGCGAACTGCTCGAGCCGGTATCCGACAGCGTGTCGACCGTCGCAGTCGGACAACGTGTCCCCGACGACTGGTCGGACGCCAACCCCACCGTTCCCGTGCCGGCGTACCGCCACCACGAACTCGTCGACGTGATCACCGACCGCGCCTCGACGGGTCTCGCCGCTGGGGTGCTCGATCACGAACCGATTCGTGAGGTGGCGATGTGGGCCGACGGCAACGCCCACGACGCGCTCGCTGCGCTGTTCGGGGCCGCCGTTCTCGCGACCGAGGACGGCAGCGAACGCATCGAGACCGAACACCTCGAGACGGCTCGAGCCGACGTCCCCGACGACGGCGTTCACCTTGATCGCGCGCTCGCTCTGTCGGAAACCCGACAGCGGGTCCTGCTGGACCTCGTCGCCGTCGACTCGGCCGACCGTCCCATCCGCGAGGTCGCGGCGGAGATCGCGGACCGGTCCTCGCTGACCGCGGGGACGGTCAAACGGTTCCTCTACGAACTCGCGGATCGAGGCGTCATCGAACGAGTTCCCCTCCCTGCAAACGGGAGCGGGCGGCGCCCCAGCTCCGTCGTCCCGCGATTTCCGACGATCGCGTTCCGGGCCCTCGGTCCGGTGAGAGACGATGACGACGAGACCGGCGACGGGAGTGTGGCCACCGACTCCGGTGGCGAAACGCGCTGACTCGAGTCCGTACTCGAGATCGACGGAGTAACCGACGAGCGAGACGACACCCGCACCGGCGCCGAAGCTGGTGCCGACGTCGAAGTTGACGACGACGGTGTCCGCGTCGAGCACGGGCAAGAGCGCCTCGCCGGTGAGCAGTTCAACCAGTCCGTCGACGATCTCGGTCACCACGCCGATCACGTACTCTTATTGGCCGAGAATGTGGTGGGAGAAGCTCCGAGACGTCCGGGACGACGTCGGTCACATCCATTGAGAAGCGCTCGAGAGAAACGACGAGAAGCCCCCGCATCGATCGAGGGTATTCCGTACGGATCGAAAAGCCTTCGTGCTCCGTAGGCACCTGCACCGAGCCAGTGGCTCCGGCCGACCGACGCCGCGGCTCTTGGTGAGTAAGTTGTAGAGAAAACCACCCGAGCGTCTCCGAACGAACCGTCGTTAGCGGGACGGGAGACGATTATTCGTTTTCAGTCTCGGCGCCGTCCGCGTCTCCCTCAGCTTCGTCTTCGTCACCGTCTCCGTCGTCAGCACTCTCTTCATCGTTGTCGGCGTCACCGTTCCCGTCACCGGCGTCACCGTTTCCGTCATCGGCATCGTCGTTCTCGTCGGCGTCACCGTTTTCATCGTCGGCGTCGCCGTTCTCGTCCTCGTCACCTTCGTCGGGGTCCTCGAGTTCGACCTGCTCGAGGTCGACGGTGACCGTGTCGCCCTGGACCACTGCGGTCTCGGGAACATCGGTCTGTCCCTCGAAGCCGTCCTCGCCCGGTTCGCCGATGGTCACGGTGTACTCGCCGTCGATCGCTTCGACGCTACTGTCCGTGTAGCCGTCGTCGACTCCGAGTTCGTCGTTGGTAGCGTACGGGACGGTCAGTTCGAACGTGCCGTCGTCCGCGACGTCGGCCGTCTGTTCGTAGGTGAACGTTCGGCCGGGCTCGGTCTCGAGTTCGACCTCGGCCGTCACCGTCGCGTTGTCCGCGAGCACGTTCTCCTCGTCGTCGACTTCGCCGGTGATCGTCGCACCCTCGACGCGCTCGTACGTTTTGACCGTCGAGAGGAGGTCAGCATCCCACATCGGGATGCCGATCGACTGGTCAACCATGTTGTTCTCGCGGGTCTGCGCTAAGCTCGCGGCGATCTGTTCCGTCTGCTCGCCCCAGCCCGTCTCGAATTCGTCACCAGCACCATCGCTGGCGGCGACGAGGTCGTTGTACTCCGAGATCGACATCGAGTAGTGCGGACTGAGACGGTCGCCCGTTTGCATCGAGCCGACGAACGCGTAGTCGTCGTTCTCGTGAACCAGCCGGTAGTGTTCCATCCCGTCCGCATCGTCGTGATACAGCGAGGCCATCGTGGTGTCGTAGTAGTTCTCGTTCGGCGCCGGGAGGTTCTGCTCCTCGCCACCGACCTGGTACTCGCTCGTCTCGTAGTAGTGGTTGTAGTCGGGACCGCTCCACTGGGTGATGGCGCTGAATTTCGCGCCGGCCATCTGATGATCGATCATCACGTAGCGCATCTCCTCGTGGGTTGCGTCTTCGGCCATGGTCTCGAGTTCCGCGTTCGAGTGGTCCTCGGGCGATTCGCCCGCGGCGATCGAATCGAGGATCAGTTCGGCGCGTTCCTCGGAGTCGGCGGTCAGATACGCCGAGGACGAACGGGCGTTCTGCTGGAACGGGTTCGAGTGGGGGATCCGCTCGGCCTGGGTCGTTATTAGGTGGCCGTAGTCCCACCACGACATCACGCCGTAGGTCCCTTCGGGGTAGTCGTAATCCCCGCCGTCGGGGTATTCGTACGTCCCGAAGTAGTCGAGTTGGTCGGCGTGCTCCGCGTCACCCCAGTTACCGGGTTCGGGGGTGTTGTTGGCCATCCAGTGGTTCGCTTCCTCCCAAGTCATCGCTTCGTCGGACGGGCCGACGTGTGCGCCGCGCTCCCACGTCGTCGAGTTGTCGGCCGCCATCGGCGGCAACAGTGGCGCGAACAGCAGCAAAACGACCATGATGAGGACGATCACCTGATAGGTTTCGATTCCCCGAAGCGTGTCAACGCCGCCTCTGATATCGAGGTCGAAGATACGGATCACGTCGGCGACGAAGACCGCGTTGACGACGGCGACCGCCAGCACGAGGTAGTATGCGAACCGGATCTGCGTCGCGGCCATGCTGATCAGGAACAGCGACCAGACGACGATCAGCGTGTACTCGGTGCGGTACTCGCGCCCGAGGAACGGTCGAGCGATCAGAAGTGCCAGTCCCGCGAGCATCGTGTAGAACGCGGCGCCGAACTCGTTGAAGACGTGGCTGGTGAAGTCGGCCGGTTGGCGGGCTTCGGAGATTGTTTGATCAGTAGCACCGCCACCGAACGGCAGAACACGACGTGATGCGTTGTCAACGATAGTCGAGAATAAATCGGGCAGGATGAGCCACATCACAGCGAACGCGACAGCGATGAGACCCGCAATTGCTCCCGGATAATAACGGCGATCGAGCTCGTATGCGTTCCACTGTCGGGCGAGCCACGCCATAAATACACACCCACCGGCGACGAGTGCGGCACTGACCGGTTGGAGGTAACCGAAACTCGTTGTACTCGTTCCGGGTTCCTCGATCAATAACGTCGCACCGATAGCAGTCACACTGAGACTGATTGCGCCTACAAACGCGATATGATCTGG
This sequence comes from Natronorubrum amylolyticum, assembly GCF_052040145.1. Taxonomy (NCBI): domain Archaea; kingdom Methanobacteriati; phylum Methanobacteriota; class Halobacteria; order Halobacteriales; family Natrialbaceae; genus Natronorubrum; species Natronorubrum amylolyticum. The sequence goes on along the minus strand of NZ_JBPPFW010000002.1, from coordinate 184,374 downwards.
TGAAACGTTGCGAACGTAGTCGAGACACAGCTGAACGGTGAAGAAGATTGCTAATATACCGATCAGTACGACGGCTGGTGGCCACACCCAGATGTACAGGGTCAGTGCGACGCCAGCGAGAACACTGTACAACGTGGGCTCTCGGAGTCCGTCCCAATCTCGGTCAGCGACGAGTTCGTAAATCGGTTGCTCGCGTTCGGCGACTCGCAGGGCAAGCATCATCGCAAGGACAGCAAATGCCATAAGCAGCACCTCGGCAACGTGGTGTTGAAGCTGGCCGGCCGTCGTCCGCGAAAAGAACTGCCCGGGAGCGAGCGCGAGCAGGAGTATTGCGACGATACCGCCGATCGTACCCCCCAGTCGGCGACCGATGAAAAAGACCGGAATAGCCACGAGCGCAGCCATCGCCGGGACGGTCAAGAGCGCGACGAGATAGAGAGTTTCCGTCGACGGATCGCCGAGCCCGACGATCATCGCGATGGTGACGATAATCTGGTCGAACAGCGTTCCGAACTGGCCGACGTATCGGCCGGTAGGAAATCCGGTAAATATCTCGAACGGCATCGTGTTTGGATAGTTCTCCGATGTCCACTCGACCGTTCGCCAATGGTACCACGAGTCGACGGCCGCCAGTGCAGGCGTTCCGTCGTCGGTGATAAAATTCTCGTAGGACTGCGCCCGCGCCCAGAACATAAACAGCATCACGGCCCCGATGACGGGGATGTGATACCAGTCGGTCCACGTCTCGAGGAAGGATGGTGACGTCTCGACTTCCTCCTCAACGTGTTCGGTATCTGTACTCATTAGGTTCCACCAGACACAAGTCAAGAATAAGCCTTGCCATCTACGGCCCGGGTTTTGATATCCGGGGCCGTAACGGCCACGTAGGTGAGAATTTCGCCAATAATGAACAGAGGCTACATACAGAGAACCTGTGAGTCACCCGAAGGAAAAGGCTTATTCGCCATTCACGGCAATCGAATCCCGATGAAGGTCTCCGTCGTCATCTGCACCTACGCGATGGAACGCTACGACGTGTTCTCCGAGTGTGTCGACAGCGTCCTCGAGCAAACGTACGACCCACTCGAGGTCGTCATCGTTGTCGACGGAAACGAGCCCGTCTTCGAACGCGTCTGTGAAGACTACGGAGACCTCAAGGGTGTCGTCCTCCACTGTAACGATGAGAACCAGGGAATCTCGTACAGTCGGACTCGAGGCGCCGAGATCGCGACTGGGGATGTCGTGGCGTTCATCGACGACGACGCAGTGGCTGAGCCGGATTGGGTAGCGGAGCTGGCTCGAGTGTACGAGGAAAGCGACGCGATCGCCGTCGGCGGTCATGCGAAGCCGGACTGGGTCACCGAGAAGCCCGACTTCTTCCCCGAAGAATTCTACTGGCTGGTCGGCTGCGATGAACGTGGAATGGGCGAACATATGGAGGAGTTGCGGAATACGTACGGCTCGAATATCTCGTTTCGTCGAGATGTCTTCCTGAACGTCGGCGGCTACGACGAGAATACTGGTCGAAAGGGTGATCGGCACATTCAGGCCCACGAAGCGCCCGTCTGTATTCGAATGGCCAACAAGTACGGCAAGGGTGTGATCTACAACACTGATGCAGTAGTGAACCACAAGCTGTTCGACTACCGTGGCGACTTTCGGTGGTTGGTCTTTCGGTCGTTCTGGCAAGGCTACTCAAAGCGGATCATGGACCTGCTGTTGCCCGAGGCCTCAGGGGACAAGAACGACTATTTGAAGCAGCTGATGCTCGAGTTCGTTCCGGAGCGGCTGAAAAATCTGATCCGGCAGCCGTCGATGTCGAAAGCGAAACAACTGGTAGCGATCTTCGTGTTCACAGCTGCCGTCGGGTTTGGCTATCTGTACGGATTTGTGCAGCCGAACGAATCATTGATTGGCGAGGATTCCTAACCGAGATGAGCCGCAATCGACCGCTCCGAGTCCTCCATCTGACAACCTCGAGAGAGGTCTTTTTCGACCAGCAGATTGAGACGCTCGAGGCCAAGGGGGTCGACACGACGGTGGTCGTCGTTCCGAATGAAGATCAGATCGACGGCGACATGGGAACCGGCCGGGGGGTCTGGGAGTATCTGGAGTTCTTCCCGCGCGTTCGACGAGCGCTTCGAGACGGCGACTTCGACGTAATTCACGCGAACTACGGGCTGACTGCCCCCTATGCGGTTACACAACTATCGCTTCCCGTCGTCCTCACGCTGTGGGGATCTGACGTCGTCGGTTTCGACGGCCGGGTGACGAAGGCCTGCGCGTGGCGCTGTGACGCGATTACCGTTCGCAGCGAGGAGATGCGCAAACTGCTCGGCCGCGACGCGCATATCCTCCCGAGCGGCATCGACCTCGAGCGATTCCGACCGATCGATCAGCGGACGGCTCGAGAGAACGTCGGATGGGACACGGAGGGTACTCACGTGCTGTTTCCGTACTCGCCGGAGTACGAACGGAAGAACTTCCCGCTGGCCGAGCGGGTCGTCGAGCGAGCCGAAACCGAACTCGGTCAGCAGATTTCACTGCAGACGATTTCTGGGGTCCCACACGAAGCAGTCGTCTATTATATGAACGCGGCAGACGTACTGATGTTGACTTCCGATCACGAGGGGTCACCAAACACCGTCAAGGAGGCGATGGCATGTAACCTGCCCGTGGTCTCGACTGCGGTCGGGGACGTTCGCGAACGCTTAGATGGCGTCTCGCCGTCACGTATTGGGACGTCTGAGAAGCAACTCGTCGACGGACTGATCGAGGTTATTCGCGCGGATAATCGGTCGAACGGACGTGACGCCGTCCGCGAGGTGAGTTGGGATCGAATCGGAGATCGAATTCTCGAGCTCTATCGAAGCGTTCTCTAGTCCGCTCACTACTATTTCCGTCGAGACACATCCGTGAGAACTCGTTCGTATCGATCCAGAAGTCGGTCGAAGGCATAGTGATCAATCATGTGGCGTCGACCACCGAAACCGAGTCGCTCACACACTGATGTATCCACCGCAAGCTGTTCGACGGCCTCGACGAGCGCGTTCATCGACCCGGCGTGGATACCCACCGGCTCGTCGATCAGGATCCCATCCAACGTATGGTGTAACGAGACGACGGGCGTTGCATAGCGCCACGCTTCGAGGAACACGTTCGGAAACCCCTCATAATCGGACGTGTTGACGAGTGCGATCGCATCACGATAGTGGTCGTGAATCTCGTCGGGGTCGACGAACCCGAGGAAGTCGAGATTCGAGAGCGTTCGAGCGTCGGCCGCGATCTTCTTGGAGTAGTCCGGATGATCATTATCGGGGGGGCCAATCATCCGAAACTGGATCTCTGGGAGTTGGCGCGCAAGCGCAAGAAACCGTTCAGGGCGTTTCTGATCGGGATCCATCGATCCCACCCAGAGAACATACTCCCGATCGGCGTGTGCAATAAGTTCGGACTCGGGAGGGACATCGTACCCATTCGGGATGATAGGTGCATCGATACCGTGCTCCTCGGACAGCAGTTGCTGTTGATGGCTCGTCTGCGCGACGACCGTGTCCGCCGACCGCATCGCCCTGATGTACGGATATCTGAGTATCCCCCGACTCTCGAGGAGCGCTGGATCGACGTTTGAATCGTTGGCAACCGCGTAGACGAACCCACCCCGCGACATGCACGCGTAAAAAGCAGTCGCCATACAGAGGAAGTCGTTTCCGCGGACGTAATAGACATCCGCGTCAATCGATCTAAGCCCGCGAACCGTCTGAATCAACTTGAACGGGGCACGGGAAACACCACGAACGTCTGGAATCGCACGGAAAACATCGATACCGTCGACCGTCTTACGCTGGGTTGAACCATACTCGAGTGTGAGAACCGATACGTCGTGTCCTCGGTCTCGAAGTGCGGTTGCGAGCATGTACTGCTGACGTTCTGCTCCACCAACGCCGGATTCGATACGTGAATTGAAATACGAATGGATTGTATCAGATACGAAGCAAATTCGCCCACTCATTTTGTCGTTGTTGTAGTGTTCGACAGCTAGTGGTTCGTTCGAGCGCTATTTGTAACCGAGTGCCTGAAGACGTTCATCCATGTCGATCTCGTCCATTGGTTTCCTATCCGGAGTCGGTGGGGAGTAGGTTTCCTTATCAATCGAGGTCGTCTGATACCACGGGACGACGCGAAGACAGTCGAGTGGGACATTTGGGTGGGCATAAACCCCCCACTCTCCGAACGCGTTTGCGTGGTCTGCAGAGATCATGACCGTTTCCGCCTCGAAATTCTCGAGAAGGAGTTCAAGGTCATCAAGCACATATCTGAGGTTCTCGATGTAAGCGTCCCAGAGACGGTCTGTATCGAGAGAACCGTTTCTAGCTTTTTTCCAGAGTAATTTTTGAACGTCAAATGGCTCATCCGCCGTCTGCTCCGGGTCGACAACCGGATCCGGGATGCTAGGGAAGTGTGGCTGCATATAATGGACGATACAACGGTCGAACTCGCCGCGGTGCTCTCTCCCGACCCTAATTGCAGCATCCGTAACTAGTCGCGGCGGAATTGTGTGTTTCATCTCGTCCCAGCCATACTGCCAGACAGAATCAAGGCAGAAAAGGTCTGTCTCTTCAAGAAAATCATCAGCAAAATGGTTTGCTGTCACATACGTAGTGGCATCCATTTCATCAGCATACTGTTCAGTAAACGTTCGTTCCATCCACTGGTACGATGCAGAGCCAACAGAACGAAGCGTCTCCGGTTGATCCAGAAACGAATATTCCGCTTCTACCTCTTGCATCGCGTCAACACGGGCAGAATCTAAAACAACGAGGAGGTCCCACTCTTTTTCAAAGATATTCTCACCGTCAGGTTTCAGCGGCTCCAGTCGGCGGAGCATCCCGATATAAAACTCATAGCCGCTCTCCCGTAGCCCGGTTGTTACCCCATCATGCCTGATCCGCGTTTTCGAGTGAGACAGCCATTCGAGGAGAGACATCGTATAGATCTCAGGCGAAGCAACATTATATATTTTGTTTCGAGCGTGATCGCTGGGTCCCTGTTACGGGACAAATATTACCATGGTCCTACCATATGTAAAAAATTAGTTGTGAACACGTTAGAACTGGCACCACTCAAAAATGCTGACGAAGAGCTGGAAATGCTTCAAGCTAAAATGCCGAAAGTAGAGTTGATGGACGTTGAACAGTTAGAGATCAATGAGTTACTCGAGGACCTTGGATACCGCTGATTGACTGCTCTCTTTTCTCAAACCCTCTCGGCACAGATCACGAGCCATTGTCCAATTATCGAAGCCTCGTTATGTACTGGCTGGCTCGAGCGTCAATATATCTGGATGAGTCGCAAGTTCATCGTTTGGAAGTTGTCCGGTTTCGACGTACCGATCACGTATTAGTTGCCAATGTTCATGTCGAGATTTCACCCTTACTGGGATTTGATTTATTTTTTGAACCTGAGCAATTGTGAATCGGTGTCGCCCATCATGAAGAATTAATTCACCCTCTCTACCGATATCTATTGAAACTTCATGAAGTGACGGTGGCCAATACCGGTGAATCGTTCGTATCGTCGGATCCTCTTCGTGTTGGGTTCGCAACTCAGCTTGCGTTCGATACCCGTGAGCGGCTATCTGATCGTACAGTTGTTCTAGTTGAACGAGTCGTGCCTCAAAATCAGCGACGTTCTCACAGCCCCACTTATACTCTCCGCGTCGCAAATCCCTTTCAACTCTCCTATAAAAATCAGTATTCTTCCATTCTATGCCTTCGACGAAGTGGTCAACAAAGGCCGTATAGAGATCATATTCGGCTAACGGTTGAACATGCTTGTCCCATGGGCCAGAAACAATTTCTGAGATGGCGTTTGAGTAATTAAAATATTCTCGGCCAGAAGTTGTCAATTTAGTGGTTATTTTCTGAGGATTAATGGCAAGAAGATGAAACGGATCAATTCGAGCGGCGTGATGACGATCGCTCACATACCACGTCATCGCTCGAGCATAGAGTCGAACTATCGGTGGGGAAACATCAAACAGCACCCGATCTGGAACTACCATCTTTACAGTAGATTTAATTAATGAAGACATCTCGAAGAGGCTATACAAGATGATGCAAGCGGGGCGAATATATCTATCGAACCCGCGCTAATAATCGATCAAACGTTCTCAACAACCGCATTGTATTACCAAAATTTGTGGTGGGAAAACGCTCACAGTAGATGGTGCTGTTATGCACGTAGATGCATAGATGATCACAAAGCATGATCGACGCCGATAGCGGGCCGGATAGTTATCTGGAAGCAAGGTAATATCAGCTTTTATTTGTGAGCGAAAAAGACACAGTAACCCGCGACCACAATCGAAAGTGGAATTATATACCGTTGAAACTAGATCAGTAATGAATTTGGGATACTATGGGGACATATTCACGAAAGCTGCAAAGGATCCGATTGCAGCAGTAAACTTTGCAAAACGGGTGGTGAAAAACGGGTATTACGACCGCAAGTACGAGCGGTATCGTCGTCGAGAGGGGATTCCACTTCAGTATGATACCGTTCACGAGCTGGTGAAGAACGAGGAGTTTGTCCTGGTGATTCTCGACTCGTGTCGGTACGACTATTTCCGTGATGAGTACCCCGCGTATCTCTCCGGCGATCTTTCTCGAGTGTGGAGTGCCGGTAACCGGACCCCGAAATGGACACCCAACCTGTGGACTGAGTCGTACGACCTGACGTATCTGAGTACAATGTCGTACCCGACAACGAAAGCAGCGTACCGGAAGAAACGGATCACGTTCGATCCATACGAGACGTTCGAGAACGTGATCCGGATCGACGGCCACGATGATCCGTTGCTCTCGAACACTCCCCCAGAGATCGTCACGGATATTGCGTTGCAGTACTTTGCCAGTGTCGATCCCGATCCGATTAGAGCCGTTCTTCACTACTCGTTGCCACACCGACCGTACGTTGGGGCCACCAAAATTCTCCCCTGGCGAGTAGACGTCGCTTCGGTTCTGTCCGTCTTCGAAGAACATCGGAGTGACGATGACGTGCCCTCCGAGGAACTCTCGAGTCGAGAGACAGTGTTCGGCGAAGAGCTACTGGAGTATAACGTAACCGAAGCGGAGTTCAAAGAGATGGATGCAGAACGATACGAGGTGCGTCGACGAATCGACGATGGCCATCTCTCGGACGACGAGTTACGTGTTGCATACCGTGATAATCTTCGAGCGGTTTTAGCGGAAGTAACAAGACTGGTCGGATATCTGGACTGCCCAGTCGTGATTTCGGCAGACCACGGTGAGCATCTCGGCGAACACAGTGACGAGCTCCCACGATACAATCATCCAAACAGGACCCATCCGGTTCTCCGCGAAGTACCGTGGTTTGAGGTCGGTCCAGAGTCGAAAGGTAACAAAGCGCTATCCTCACTCGAGAAATTGCCAGAACTCGTTCCGGACAGGAACCGGGAGCCAACAGCCGAAGCTGTAGACCAACGGTTGCGAGCGTTGGGGTATCGTTGAGCAGCAGACATTACCCGTCGATCTGGGTTATGAGAACGAAATTGATGAGATGGTCTGTCGCACCACCAACCGGAACGCCTAACTGAGAGACGAGCGCCATTTGTGCGTAACACACGATGCGAATCGGACAAACCTCCATAATTTTCTTCCTTTCGAAGCTTGGCGTCTCTGCACTCGGGTTTGTCGCCACGATTGTGTTCATTCGTCTTCTCGGTGAGGACATCTACGGCTTCTTTGCGGTGACACTTGCGCTGGTTTCCTGGCTCGGGATCGTAAAAAGCGTCGGGTTCGGTGAAGCGATCGTCAAGCGCATGAGCGAGGATGAAGAACCCGATGCGTACCTCGCTGCCGGGACAACAATCAAAGTGGTTCTGACAACGATCGTTGTAATCGGTGTGTTCGTGCTTCGTGACTACGTAAACGAGTACATCGGTCAACCGGTGGCTGAGTTGGTTATTCTCCTGGTGATCGTCACTATCTTCAGCGATCTCGTCGACTCTGCACTGAAAGGAACACACAGGGTCCACGTGTATGCACCACTCAAAACGGTAATGGAAGGGATACGAAGCGTTGCAATGATCGCGTTTGTGCTCCTTGGGTGGGGCCTCACCGGAATGCTCCTCGGGTATGCAGTTGGAACAGCGGTGGTCGCGGCGATCGGCCTCGTGATCGTACAACCCAACGTCGTCATTCCACGGCGACACCACATCGTTCGGCTGTTCGACTTCGCGAAGTACTCCTGGCTCGGAAATATGCAAAAGAAGACATTTAGTGACATGGATCTTCTCATTCTCGCGCTGTTCGTCCCGGCCAATCTCACGGGTATCTATGCCGTTGCGTACTCGCTGTCGAAGTTTCTCGAGGTGTTCGGCAGTGCGATAAGCACGACGCTCTTTCCGGAGATGAGCAAGCTTTCGACGGAGGATGATACGAAGCTGATAAACACCCTTACCAACGACGCGCTTACGTTCGCTGGACTGTTTCTGATCCCAGGAATCGTCGGTGCAACGCTGCTCGGTGATCGATTGTTACTCGTTTACGGACCCGGGTTGGACATCGGTGCGCACGTGCTCGTCATTCTGCTCATCGCCGTCCTCGTGTACACATATGCGAGACAGCTGCTCACAACGCTCAACGCAATCGATCGGCCTGATCTCGCCTTTCGGGCGAACGGGGCGTTCATCGTCGCAAACGTCGTTCTGAATTTCACACTGATCTATTCGATTGGATGGGTTGGCGCAGCAATTGCGACGACCCTGTCGGCCACTGTGGGGTTCAGCCTCGGGTTGTACTACGCCGATCAGCTCCTCGACATTCGACTCCCATACAACGAGGTTGGCCGTCAGTGGATCGCTGCCGTACTCATGGGAATCGTCGTGTACGCCGCTCGAGAACTCGGCGAAGCAAATCCGATCGCGGCGTACAACGAGGTGTTTGTAGTTCTGCTCGTCGGCCTCGGAGCGATAGTATACTTTGCGGTATTACTCACGATTTCGAGTCGACTCCGCACAGCAGTGTCAGACAACCTCCCCTTCGATGTTCCGCTCGTCTACAATTGACGAAAGGTCACCGCCGGTCGTGGGCGACTACCAACATATATACTTGATCGGAATAATGGCTCTAGCCATGCAAGCAGTCGTCCTAGCAGCCGGAAAAGGCACCCGCCTCCGGCCGCTCACGGAAGACAAACCCAAGGCGCTCGTCGAGGTCGACGACAAACCACTGATCGAGGACGTCTTCGATAATCTCCTCGAGATCGGCGTCACCGAACTGGTCGTCGTCGTTGGCTACATGAAAGAAAAGATCATCGAGCGCTACGGCGACGAGTACGAGGGTGTGCCGATCACCTACGCCCACCAGCGCGAACAACTCGGACTCGCCCACGCCATCCTCCAGGCCGAGCCGCACATCGAGGACGATTTCGTGCTCATGCTCGGGGACAACGTCTTCCGGGGGAACCTCGGCGACGTGATCAACCGTCAGCGAGAGGACCGCGCGGACGCCGCGTTCCTCGTCGAGGAAGTGCCCTACGAGGAGGCCTCGCGATACGGCGTCCTCGACACGAACGAGTACGGCGAGATCGTCGAGGTCGTCGAGAAACCCGACGAGCCGCCGTCGAATCTCGTGATGACGGGCTTCTACACGTTTACGCCCGCCATTTTCCACGCCTGTCACCTCGTGCAGCCCTCGGACCGCGGCGAGTACGAACTGCCCGACGCGATCGACCTACTGATCCAGTCCGGCCGCACCATCGACGCGATTCGGATGGACGGCTGGCGGATCGACGTGGGCTATCCGGACGATCGCGAGACCGCAGAGGAACGCATTCAGGACCAGCCGGAAGCGACAGCCGAGCAGTAGCGATCGGTTCGGTCTGAGAGACTCCGAAACGCACTAACGAATCCCGACCGTTTGAGCGGGTATGAACGTCCTCGTAACGGGTGGTGCAGGGTTCATCGGCTCTCACATCGCCGAGGGACTCCTCGAGACGGGCCACGACGTGGTTGCACTCGATGTCCTCGATCCGTACTACGATCTCGGAATCAAAGAGCGAAACATCGAGCGGTGTCGCGAACTCGGTGGTGAGCGCTACGAGTTTATCGAGGGATCCATCACGGACGAGGAACTGGTTCGCGAGGTCGTCGCGGGTCACGATATCGAGTTCGTCTACCACCAGGCCGCACAGGCAGGTGTCCGAACCAGCGTCGAGAATCCCAAGAAGCCACACGAAATCAACACGACCGGGCTCTTGAACCTCCTGCTCGCGGCTGACGATTACGGCGTCGAGCGGGTCGTCAACGCATCGTCCTCGTCCGTCTACGGGGCGGTCGAGTACTTGCCGTACGACGAGGACCACCAGAACGTCCCGCAGAGCCCCTACGGCGTGACGAAACTCACGGCCGAACACTACTGTCGGGTCTGGGACGACGTCTACGACCTCCCGACCGTCAGTCTTCGGTACTTCACCGTCTACGGCCCCCGAATGCGACCGAACATGGCGATAACGAACTTTACTTCGCGCTGTCTGAACGGCGAACCGCCCGTGATATACGGCGACGGCCAGCAGACTCGCGATTTCACCTACATCGACGATATCGTCGAAGCGAACCTCGCACTCCTCGAGACCGACGCGGCCGACGGAGCGGTCATGAACGTCGGCTCGACGGGAACCATTACGATCGAAGAACTCGCCGAGTACATAATCGAGGAGACAGGCGCTGACGTCGGAATCGAGTATTCCGACCCTAAAGAAGCCGACGCACGCCATACGCACGCCGATGTCTCGAAAGCCCGAGAACTGATCGACTACGAACCATCGAGAGATATCCGGGAAGGCGTCTCCCAGTTCGTCGACTGGTACCAAGAGAACCGCGATTGGTACGAACCGCTCGTCCTGAATTCCTAATTACGGCTCAAGGACAACCTGCCAACGGAAACTCGAACTCCCTCACCAGGGCTCGTTCTTCAGTCCCAATTTGTAGGCGATCATGTTCGTCGTCACGTGCAAAATCGGCGTCAGCACCACGACGACGGCGATGACCTCCCACGTGAACACGTCGAAGAACCATTCACTTGCCAGTAACGCGGTCAGGGGTAGCGAGACCACGACGAAATCGAGCTGGTCGAGTCCGGGGAACATCGCGCCGCGTTGGCGCCCCGTCCGCCGTTTCAGGAACGAGGCGAGAATGTCGCCGAGCATCGCTCCGGCCGCGAGGCCGAGCGCCGCGAGCGGGGTGAACTCGGGAACCTCGATACCGGTCGCGGAACTCACGTCGCCGGCGAAGAGACTCAGAAAGCCCGCGAGCGCGAGTCCGGCGACGATCCCGGCGGCGGTGCCGCGCCACGTCTTGCCGTCGCCCAGCATACGTTTGTCGCCCCACGTTCGGCCGCCGTCGATCGGCCGCCCGCCGCCCGCCAGCACCGCGGCGTTGTTGGGCACGTACGCAGGTAACATCGCCCAGAACGCGATCACGATCGTCTCGAGTAGTGCCATAGCCGCGGCAACGAACCCCCGTGTCTTAATCGCCGGTGGTTCGGCGCGAAGAGCCGACGACTGCAAACTCGGAGTGCAGGTCGCCGCTCGATGCCGCCCTCGTCGACGTCGATGCGGGTCGCCGCGCGCTCGAGTCGTCGCCTCACGCCGTTGTCCCCGATTACTCGGCCACTCGAGCACCTCTCCAACCTGTAAACAGTATCTGTATCTGCTATACACGAAAAACTTTTAGCACTCCTGATCGATCCTCCTCGTAGAGACCCTGTTATCATGTCACGAGAAGTCTTCGAGGAGGCGGAGTACGAACGCCGGGTCGATCGGGCGAAAGAGCGGTTACACGAGGCTGATCTCGACGCGATCGTCGTCTCCGATCCGGCCAACATGAACTACCTCACGGGGTACGACGGTTGGTCGTTCTACGTCCATCAGGCCGTCGTGGTCACGACCGATCGGGACGAACCGGTCTGGGTCGGTCGCGAGATGGACGCGGGCGGCGCGCGGGCGACGACGCACCTCTCCGAGGAGAGCATCCTGTCGTACAGCGACGACCACGTCCACTCGCCGTACGATCTCCACCCGATGGACTACGTCGCGGGCGTCCTGGAAGATCTCGAGGTCGCCGACGGCCGAATCGGTCTCGAGATGGACGCCGCTTACTTCACCGCGAAGTCCTACACTCGCCTCCAGCAGAACCTCCCCGACGCCGAGTTCGAGGACGCGACCTTACTGGTCGGCTGGGTTCGGATCAAGAAGTCCGAGGCGGAACTCGAGTACATGCGTCAGGCCGCCCGCATCTCGGAGAACGCGATGCAGGCCGGTATCGACGCGATCGGCGAGGGCGTGCCGGAGTACGAGGCCGCGGCCGCGATCTACGACGCACTCATCAACGGCACCGACGAGTACGGCGGCGACTACCCCTCGATCGTCCCGCTGATGCCCTCCGGCGACCACACGGACACGCCTCACCTCACCTGGACCGACCGCCCGTTCGAGGACGGCGATCCGGTCATCATCGAACTCTCGGGCTGTCGCCACCGCTATCACTCGCCGCTGGCGCGGACGACGTTCGTCGGCGACCCGCCCGACGTACTCGAGGAGACCGCCGATATCGTCGTCGAAGGCATCGAAGCCGCGCTCGACGTCGTCGAACCGGGTGTCACCTGCGAGTCCGTCGAGAAGGCCTGGCGCGACACTATCGCTCAGTACGGCCTCGAGAAAGAGGACCGAATCGGCTACTCGATGGGACTCGGCTACCCGCCGGACTGGGGCGAGCACACGGCGAGCATCCGGCCCGGTGACGAGACCGTCCTCGAGGAGAACATGACGTTCCACATGATCCCCGGCATCTGGACCGAAGCCGTCGGGATGGAGATCAGCGAGACGTTCCACGTGACGAGCAGCGGCGCGGAGACGCTGGCCGACTTTCCCCGGAAGCTGTTTACGGCGTAACGACGATTCACGTCCACACCCAATTGACAATGTCTACGACACCAACGCAGCAGGAAGCCGAACCCGAAGAACAGTACGACTCAGCGCTCGTCACCGCTCGACGCCAACTCGAGCGCGCGGCGACCCACATCGACGTCGACGAGGGCGTCATCGAGCGGCTGAAACATCCGACGAAGGTCCAGCAGGTCTCGGTTCCGCTCGAGCGGGACAACGGCGAGGTCGAGGTGTTCACGGGCTACCGCGCCCAGCACGACGACGTACGCGGACCGTACAAGGGTGGCCTGCGCTATCACCCCGAAGTCACCGCCGAGGAGTGTACCGGGCTCTCGATGTGGATGACCTGGAAGTGCGCCGTGATGGATCTCCCCTTCGGCGGCGGGAAAGGCGGCATCGCGATCGATCCCAAATCGCTCTCCGCCGACGAGACCGAGCGGCTCACCCGGCGGTTCGCCGAGGAGATCCGCGACGTCGTCGGCCCAACGAAGGACGTTCCCGCACCCGATATGGGCACCGACGCCCAGACGATGGCCTGGTTCATGGACGCCTACTCGATGCAACAGGGCGAGACCATCCCCGGCGTCGTCACGGGCAAACCGCCCGTCATCGGCGGCTCCTACGGTCGCGAGGAAGCTCCGGGTCGCTCGACCGCGATCGCCGCCCGCGAAGCGATTCAGTACGAGGGTCACGAGGTCTCCGAGACGACCGTCGCGGTCCAGGGCTTCGGCAGCGTCGGCGCGAACGCCGCGCGCCTGCTCGAGGATTGGGGCGCGACTATCGTCGCCGTCTCGGACGTCAACGGCGCGCTCTACGATCCCGACGGACTCTCGACCCACGAGATTCCGACCCACGACGAGGAGGCCGAAGCCGTCCTCGAGCAGGACGCCCCCCAGACGATCTCCAACGAGGACGTTCTCGAACTCGACGTCGACGTGCTGATCCCGGCCGCCGTCGGCAACGTCATCACCGCCGACAACGCGGACGCCGTCGAGGCCGATATCGTCGTCGAGGGTGCGAACGGCCCGACGACGTTCGCCGCGGACACGATCCTCGAGGAGCGTGACGTAACGGTCATCCCGGACATCCTCGCCAACGCCGGCGGGGTGACGGTGAGCTACTTCGAGTGGCTTCAGGACATCAACCGCCGCCAGTGGACCTTAGAGGAGGTCAACGAGGAACTCGAGGACAAGATGCTCTCGGCGTGGGCGGACGTCCGCGAGGAGGTCGAAGCGAAGGACCTGACCTGGCGCGATGCGGCTTACGTCGTCGCGCTCTCGCGAATCGCCGAGGCGAAGGCGACGAGAGGTCTCTGGCCGTAGAGTAGAGGGAGTTCTCAGTTTTGCGTTCAGTTCGTCGAACGTTCCCCGACTGAGTTACTCGTCGTCTGTATCGGAGTCCGCCGCTGCAGCCAGCCATTCTTCGCGATCTTCGTAGCCGTATTTCTCGTTGAAAAGCTCGACCGTTGAGTGGAAGACGAACGCATTCCGGACGCGCTCGAGAGTACCGATCCTCCAGTCTGAGTCCGCCTGCCGGACGAGATCAGACGATCGAAGTCGCTCGAGAATTGGTCGAACGGAATTCTCGTCGAGATCCGTTTTGGCGGCGATCTCAGTCGCTTCGAACGCCTGATCACGGTTCTCGGCGAGGAACAGGAGAATTCGTTCCGCATCCGTTTCGTGGTCCGTTGGTGTATTCCTGTGATCGGACTCGTCGTTGTCGGTCGGCATGGGGGACTCCTGATGACAGACAGTAACGATTGACGTCGGTATAATCCTTCACAACAATCAGTAGAGATGCAAATTGAGCAGTAAGTTCGAGACGAGTGTGGTGAACCGAAGCAAAGTGTCCTGCTCGCGTGGAACCAGGGAATTGCCACGCCCTCCCCAGCCGATTCGCTCGCTCCGCTCGCTCATCCCTCGCGTGAGTTCGTGCCGCGGTTCGCTCTGCGCTCACCTCGGCACAGCACGCGCCACCGTGCGCCGGATGCTCGGCCGAGCGGTAGGTAGATCGCCTATATTGATCATTTCGAAGTTCGTGCGAAGGCTTCTCTGACCCGCATCTACATGCGGTGGCGCGCGCTGTCGGCTGGCCGAACGAACGTGAGGTCAGCCGGCAACGCCGTGCGAGGGATGAGGACCACAACGACCGAAGGGAGTGAGGACCGCAATCGGTTGGGGAGGGCGTGGCAACTCCTAGTAGGCACGCGAGCAGGACACTCTCTTCGAATAGTCTGGCTCCGTAAATCGGAAGACCGTTTCACTCAACCGAGACTCGAGCCTTACTCCGACGAAAGCGCCGCAGAGACCTTCTCGATCGGGTGTGACGGCTCATCACAACCGTCGTGTTCCGAAAGCTGTGACCGGCAGGACGCACCAGGCGCCACAACGGTCTCGCCATCACTCCCCTCGACCTGATCGAACAGGACATCCCCGATCTTCCGGCTCAGCGAGTAGTGTTCGGCCTCGTAGCCGAAGGAGCCGGCCATGCCACAGCAACCCGAGTCCAACGCGTCGACCTCGTAGCCGACCGTCTCGAGCACCGTCGCCGCGTGGCCGTCCTTCTTCGTCGCCTTCTGGTGGCAGTGGCCGTGATAGGTCAGTCGCTCGGCGAGTTCGCCGTTCCCGGTCGGCAGCCCCTCTGCGAGGTCGAACTGGTCGAGGTACTCGAGAACCCCGTAAGTGTTCGCCGCAACCAGTTCCACGTCGGGCCCCGAGAGCAGGTCCAGGTAGTCCGACTGAAACATGACGGCGTCGGAGGGCTCGACGAGGACGACCTCCCAGCCGTCCTCGAGTTCGGGCGCGAGCGCGTCGACGTTCGTCCGGGCGCGTTCTCGAGAGACATCCAGAAAGCCCTTCGAGTGCGCCGGCCGTCCCGTCGACGTCACGCCCTCGGGAATCCGAACGTGGACGCCCGCGGTCTCGAGCACCTGTACCGTCGCTTTCCCGGCCCGCGGGTGGTTGTAGTTCGTGTAGGTGTCGGGGAAGAGCAGCACCTTCCGGTCGGCTTCCGCTTCCGAAATCTTCGGCCCCCGTTTTGCGAACCAGTCCTCGAAGCTCTCGTTCGCGAATTTTGGCAGATCGCGCTCGCGGGCGATGCCGACCGTCTTCTCGGCGATGGTACCGGACCCCGGCACCGAGGCGGCCCAGTTCGAGAGCGGCGCGAGCGCGGAGCCGACGGCGTTCAGCCGGTCGACGTTCGCAAAGAGCTTATCACGGAGGCTCGAGCCGTTCTCCTGGTGGTTCGCGTGCTCCACTTCGGCCTTGAGCTTCGCCATGTCGACCTCGCTGGGACAGTCCCGCGCACAGCCCTTGCAGCCGATACAGAGGTCCATGATCTCGGCGAGAAACTCCTCGTCCGTCGATTCGGCGTCGAGTTCGCCGTTCATCGCGCTGCGGAGCATGTTCGCCCGGCCGCGGGTGCTCAGGCTCTCCTCTTCGGCCGCGCGGAAGGTCGGGCACATCACGCCGCCGGTGGTCTCCTGATCGCCGCGACAGCCGCCGCAGCCGTGACAGAGTTCGGCCATGCCCTGAAAGCCGTTCTCGTTCTCCCAGTTCAGGTCCGGCTCGAACCCTGCCTCGAACTCGTAGTCGGGGTCGAACCGCAGATTCTCGGTCATACTGTGGTCGCCGCAGACGTTCCCCGGATTCAGGAGCCAGTCAGGATCGAAGACCGTCTTCAGCTCCCGGAAGAGCTCCCAGACGTCGTCGCCGTACAGTTTGTGGTTCCACTGCGTTCTGGCGCGGCCGTCGCCGTGCTCGCCAGAGACGCTGCCGCCGTATCGGACGACGAGGTCCGTCACGGCGTCCGAGATCGATTCGAACTCCTCGAGTCCTGCCTCCGTCTTCGTGTCCACCAACGGCCGCATGTGCATACAGCCCGGTCCGGCGTGGGCGTAGAAGCTGGCGAAGGTGTCGTACTCCGCTAACACCTCCTGAAAGTCCGCGACGTAGTCCGCGAGATTTTCGGTCGGGACGGCCGTGTCCTCGATAAAGGAGATGTGTTTCGCGTCCGAGGTTCGCGAGAGCAGGATCGGCGCCGCGCTCTTGCGGAGCTTCCAGAGTTCGGCGATACCTGCCGGATCGTGAGCCTCGAGGGCGTCGAACGCCCGGACGGGGTCGCTTACGTCTCCGCCACCTGCGCCAGTCACGTCCCCCTCGTCGTCCGCGTCTTCCGCGTCGGCCGTCGGGTCAGGCACGTCCGCATCCGGCAGTCGGTCGGCCAGCAGCTTCCCCACTTGCTCGCGACCGTGATCGTCGTCCTCGGCGTAGAACTCGACGAGCAGCGCCGTCTCGGTCCCGGCGGGCAGTCGATCGACGAGGTCGGCGAACTCCTCCGTGTTCGACGCGAGTTCGATCAGGACGTCGTCGATGGCCTCGATCGCCGCCGGGTCGTGGTTTTTCACGATGGTGTCGACGTCGGCCATCGCCTCGAGCAGGTCGTGGTAGGTCAACAACGCGACGGACGTCGTTTCCGGCACGGGCTCGAGCGAGACGGTCGCCCCCGTGATCACGCCGAGGGTCCCCTCACTGCCGGCGAAGACCCGCGCGAGGTTGACCGTCGCGTCGGGATCCGGTTCGGCGTCCGTAGCGATCGTGGACCCGTCACCCGCGCTCTCGTCGAACGCCTCGGGTTTCCCGTAGGCCTCCGCAACCAGTCGGTCGAGGTTGTAGCCCGAAACGTTGCGCTTCAGTTGTGGGAAGACCTCTCGAATCGCCTCGCTCTCCTCGTCGATCACACGGCGCAGGGCGTCGTATATTCGCTCGAGCAACTCCCCCTCGGGATCGGCCCGCTCGCGAAGCTCGGCAACCGTCAGCTCGCCGAACTCCTCGACGGAGCCGTCGGCGAGGACGACCTCGCAGGCCTCGACGTAGGCGTCGGTCTTCCCGTACTGCAGCGAGTGGGCGCCGGTCGAGTTGTTCCCGATTGCGCCGCCGATCGTGCTGCGATTCCCGGCGGCGGGGTCCGGCGCGAACTTCAGGTCGTGCGACGAGAGTTCGTCGTTGAGATCGGCCAGCACTGTGCCCGCCTCGACGCTTGCTCGTTGCTCGTCCGGATCGACGGAGCGCAGGTCGCCCATGTGCGTCGTGAAATCGAGGACGACGGCCTCGTTGACAGCCTGCCCGGCGAGGCTGGTGCCCCCGCCGCGCGGGAGGACGGGAATGCCGTTGTCCGCACAGTATTCGACGACGTTCGCGACGTCCGCCGTCGAGCGCGGCAGGACGACGCCGATGGGAGTCATCTCGTAGGCGCTCGCGTCGGTCGCGTACAGTTGTCGAGAGTAGTCGTCGAACCGGACCTCGCCGTCGATTCGCTCCTGCAGGGCGGAGACGAGTTCGGGTCGGTCGACATCGCCGCCGACGTAGTCGTAGGCGGCCCGGGCGTCCGCCGCCGGATCACCCTCGCGCGGATCGTCCGGCGGCCCCAGATGAGTCTCGTCCGAGGTCGACGTCTGGTCGCTGTGGTCGGTCGTCGAGGGCGAGTCGTCGGTCGCGGACGGCGGATTATCGGTGGACATCGGTTTCGTCAGTTCGACTCCGGTCGGTAGACGGCGTTCTCGAGGTCGCTGCCCGTCCCGTCATCGAGCACGCCGACGTTGTGTGCGACGATGTCGGCCAGCCGGTCCCAGTGTTTCGGCGTGTGGCCGCCCGTGTGAGGCGTGATCAGGCAGTTCTCGAGGTCCCAGAGCTCGTGATCGTTGGGCAACGGTTCGGGCTCGGTGACGTCGAGCGCCGCGCCGCGGATGCCGTTGAACTGCAGCGCGGAGACGAGCGCGTCGGTGTCGATGATGCCGCCCCGGGCCGCGTTAACGATAACTGCATTCGGCGGGAGGGTCGCCAGCGCCTCGGCGTCGACGAGGTTGCGCGTCAGGTCGTTGAGCGGACAGGCGAGCACAACGTACTCGCTGCGCGAGAAGGCCTCGTGGATGTCCGCCTCCTCGAAGCTCAGCACTTCGTCGGTCGGGCCGCCCTTTTCGGGCGTGTAGCGGATGCCGATCGTCTCGACGTCGAAGCCCTCGAGTCGCTGGACGATCTCCTGGCCGATCGAGCCGAGACCGACGACCGTAACGGTGCTGTCGGTAAACTCGTGGGACTGGAAGTGACGCCACTCGCCGTTTTGCTTGCGCCGCCAGCCCTCGTGGAGATTTCTGGCGAAGACGAGCATGTTGGCGATCGACTGCTCGGCGATGCCGGGGGCGTGGATCCCGCCCGCGTTGGTGACGGCCACGCCGTGGTCGGCCAGGGCGTCCATCGGCACGTGGTCGGTTCCGGCGAACGTACACGCGAACAGTTCGATTCGGTCGGCGGCCTCGAGGAGGTCCTCCTCGATCGTAATGCCCGTCACGACCCGCGCTTTCGGGACGAGTTCGCGCTCCTCTTCGGGCGTTCGCGCGAGCGCGACGGTGTGGTCGGGAAGCCGGTCGCGAAGCGTCTCGGCGTACGATTCCATCGACAGCCCTTCCGTTCCCTCTCGCAGAACGACGACGTCTGGATTCGTGGTCATGGTGGTGAATGTGTGCGCTACCGCGGCCCGTCGCCGCTGCCACGCAGCTATACTCTACGGTTGTCATCGTCTCTCTTATCCTTTTTGTGTAGTCGGCGTCAACACTCATTGTGTATAATTAAGTCATTGGGGCGCGTCAGTGACTGGCATGAACGAGCCGATACGGGACCGCCTCGTTTCCCTCCGCCGCAGTTTGCACCGCCACCCCGAGCCGGCGTGGCGCGAGTTCTACACGACAGCACGGATCGTCGAGGAGATCAGGGCCATCGGCGTCGACGAACTGGCCGTCGGCCCGGACGCCTACGATCCCGCGGACCGGATGGCCGTCCCCGAAGACCACCGACTCGCGTCGTGGGGCAAACGGGCCCGCGAACGCGGTATCGATCCGGACCTGCTCGATCGGATGGCCGGCGGCAACACCGGCGCCGTCGCCGTCATCGATCGCGGTGACGGCCCCGCGATCGGGTTGCGGGTCGACATCGACGCGCTGTTCATCGAGGAGTCGGACGAGACGGGACACGATCCGGCCGACGAGGGCTTTCGCTCGGAGATCGACGGCGCGATGCACGCCTGCGGCCACGACGTCCACATGACCTGGGGGCTGGCCGTCCTCGAGGCCATCACAGAGAGCGATTTCGCAGGCAAACTGGTCGTCTTCTTCCAGCCCGCCGAAGAGACCAGCGGCGGCGGCTGTCCGATGGCCAAGAGCGAGTTCGCCGCCGATCTCGACTATCTCCTCGCGGCCCACGTCGGACTCGACCATCCGACGGGCGAGGTAGTGGCGGGGATCGAGAAACCGCTCGCGATGGCCCACATCGACGCGACGATTCACGGCACCTCCGCACACGCCGGGAAGGCTCCCAACGAGGGCGACAACGCGATGCACGCTATGGGGGCCGCGATCGTCAACGCCTACGGCATCCCCCGCCACGCCGACGGGATGACCCGGGTGAACATCGGCTACGCCGAAGCCGGCTCCGCGAGCAACGTCATCGCCGAGGAGGCCCACATGGAGACCGAAGCCCGCGGCGAGACCACCGAACTGATGGAGTACATGACCGACGAACTCGAGCGAACCGTCAAATCGGCCGCAACGATGCACGGCTGTCGGGCCGACGTCGAGGTGGTCAGCAAATCGCCGCGAGCCGACAGCGACCCCGAACTGCAGGCCCTCGTCAGCGAAGTCGCGAGCGGCGTTCGCGGAATCGATCACGTCGTTCCCGCCGCCGATTTCGGTGCGAGCGAGGACGCCACGTTCCTGATGGAGCGCGTCCAGCAAGACGGCGGGCTGGCGACCTACCTGATCGTCGGTACCGATCATCCGACGAGCCACCACACCCCCACGTTCGACGTAGACGAGGACAGCCTCGAGCACGGCGTCGACGTGCTCGTGGAGACGATCCGGGAACTCGAGCGTCAGCATCCGGTCCCACACGTCGAAGCCGCGGCAGATCTCGAGCGTCCAGTAGACGCCGAGGGCCCGGCGGACGCGGAGGGCGGTGAATGAGCCGGGATCGCGAGACGGAGCGGGCGCTCGTCAGCCTCGAGGACGTCGAAGACGCGCGCGACCGGATCGACGACGTCGTCCACCGGACGCCGCTCGACACCTCGAGCACGTTCGCCGAGCTGAGCGGCGCGGCGTCGGTCGGGCTCAAACTCGAAAACGTCCAGCGGACGGGCTCGTTCAAAATCCGCGGCGCGTACAACACGATGGCCCAGCTATCCGACGAGGAACGCGACGTGGGCGTCATCTCCTCGAGCGCGGGCAACCACGCCCAGGGCGTCGCGCTGGCCGGCCAGCTACTCGATATCGAGACGACCATCGTGGTGCCCGAAGTCACGCCCGCCGCGAAGATCGAGGCCACCCGCAGCTACGGCGCCGAGGTCGTCGTCGAGGGCGACATCTACGAACGGTCCTACGAGTACGCCCTCGAGCGGGGCGAAGAGACCGGCGAGACGTTCGTCCACCCCTTCGACGATCCGGCGATCATCGCCGGCCAGGGAACGATCGGCCTCGAGTTGCTCGAGCAGTATTCGGCGCTTGACACCGTCCTCGTCGCCATCGGCGGCGGCGGTCTCATCTCGGGGATCGGGACGGTGCTCAAGGCCCACGATCCGGATACTCGAGTCATCGGAGTGCAGCCCGAAGGTGCGTACCACGCGAAACCGTCGCTCGAGGCCGGCGAGATCCGCGAACTCGAGGACGTCGACACCGTCGCGGAGGGGATCGCGGATACGCGACTGCTCGAAACCACGTTCCTGAACGCTCGCGAGGTCGTCGACGACGTCGTGAGCGTCAGCGATCGCGAGATCGCGACCGCCGTGACGTTGCTCGCCGAGCGCGCGAAGACGGTGGTGGAGAGCGCGGGAGCGGCACCCCTGGCGGCCGCGTTATCGGATTCGGCCGATCTGGACCTCGAGGGTGACCACGTCGGCGTCGTCATTTCGGGCGGGAACGTGAATCTCTCCGAACACGCCGAACTGACTCGGGCCGGGCTCCACGAACTCGAGCGCTACACTGAGGCACGATTGGCCGTCGAAGGGTGGCCAACGACCGTCGGTGACGTGGTCGAAACCGTCGAATCGGAGGGCGCCGAACTCGACGTCCTCGAGCGTGCACGGCGGGGTCCCGCCGACGAGCCGAACCGAATTCCCGTGAGGATCGGACTCGAGGGGAGCGGCCGGGAGCATCTCGAGAGAGTGCTCGAGGCGCTGTCCGACGTAGACGGCGTCTCGGTCCTCGAACGCTCGCTCGCGTAAGGATCGATTGGCGGCTGGCTACCGGCAGTCGGCTGCGGCGCCAACGCGATTCGAGGCGAACGTAACGAAAGCGGGGAATCGGGCTCAGAACGGGCGTTGGTCGACCAGTCCTAGCTGTCGCATGAAGCCGAGCGCGTCGTCGTTGACCCATCGCTCGACGAGTTTGCCGTCCTCGACGCGGTCGAACATCGCGCCGGTGACGTCGATTCGGTTGCCCGTCGGTTCGACTCCGAGCAGTTCTCGCTCGTGCGTGCCGGTGGTCCGGAACCGAGTCGCGACGACGTCGTCGTCCTCGATCATCTGTTCGACGGCCATCTCGAAATCCGAGACGGCGCCGCGGAAGTTCTCGACGAGCCAGCGGTAGTCTTCGGGTCCGCGGACAGGCTCTTCGACCATCGGATTTCGGTAGACGAATTCGTCGGCGACGAGCGCATCGATCGCGTCGAAATCACCGCCGTTCCAGACGTCTTCGATGTCCTGTCGGACGGCCTCCATCGGTGTTCGTGAGGTCACTGACATTCACCGACGTGGTACACGCTCACAGGGTTCATAACCCTTTGCGCCTGCCTCTGATAGGTCAGAGAACGGCACTAGTATAACCCGGGGCGAAACTGCGGCCCCCGTTGTCCGATCGATTACGCTCGAACCGTCGCGCCCGCGGCGTCGATCGCCTCGAGGAAGATCCCGATCCCGAGTTCGATCTCGCGTTCGCTCGAGTCCAGCGGCGGGAGCAGTCGAATCGTCTTCTTGCCACAGCCGAGGGTGAGCATGCCGCGTTTCAGCGACTCTTTGACTACGGCGGTCCGTCGCTCGGGCGTATCGAAGGTGACCGCGAGCATCAGCCCCTTGCCGCGGACATCCTGGACGTAGTCGGGCGAGTCGTCGCGCAGCAGTTCCTTCGCCTGCTCCCCGCGTTGGGTCGCGTTGTCGAGCAGGTCGTGTTCCTGAATGGCCTCGAGGGTGAACGTGCCCATCATCGATCCCAGGAGATCCCCACCGCCGAACGTCGAGCCGAGCCGGTTCTTCTCGCTGGGGAAGATCTCGGAGCGCGAAATTGTCGCGCCGACGCGGAGCGCCTTCGCGGCGGAGATGACGTCGGGCTCGATAGGGTAGTGATCCGAAGCCCAGATTTTGCCGGTGCGGCCGACGCCGGACTGGATTTCGTCGACGACCAGCGGGATGTCGTACTCGTCGGTGACGTCCGCGACCTCCTGCATGAACGCCTCGCTGGGGAAGCGGTAGCCGCCGACGCCCTGAATGGGCTCGAGGGTGAGGAAGGCGATTTCGTCGGGGTTGATGTGCCCGCCCTCGGGCGACAGGGAGTTTCGAAGCTGCGAGCCGGCGCCGGTGAAGAAGCCGCAGTCGCAGGTGCTCGCGTCACAGCCGCGATCGGCACAGAACGGGATCGTCTCGATGCCGTCGATCTGTGGGTAGTGGCGCGTGTAGACCTCCTTCGATTTCGTGATCGAGAGCGTTCCGAAGGTGCGGCCGTGGAAGCTCCCCGAAAACGCTACGCCGTACTTCGAGGGGGCGCGGTAATCGTTGGTGATCTTCATCGCGTTCTCCATCGCCTCCGCGCCGGAGTTCGAGAGGAAGACCGTGTCCATATCGTACTGTCTCGAGACCTCGACGAGTTTGTCCATGAGGTGACTCGAGCCCGGCACGTCGGACTCCTCGGGGGTCGGGCCGGCGCCGAAGTACATGTCCTGGCCGGCAATTTTCATCGGCTCGACGAGGTCGAACTCCCGAAGCTTGTCGGTGAGCTTCGGGTTGTTGTAGCCGAGGGGTGCCGCGCCGATGTGGCAGGTAAAATCGAGTAGTACGTTGCCGTCGACGTCAGTCACGAACGGCCCGTCGGCCTCGCGGGTCACGTCCCAGACGAACTCGTGGGAGTACTCGCTCGGTGCCGCGTTCGCGCCGTGGAACTCGACCCACTCCTGGGCGTTGGGGCCGGGAAAGGCATCCACGTTCGGTTCCGCTGTATCCCTATCCATACACAGATAATGTGT
Source organism: Natronorubrum amylolyticum (assembly GCF_052040145.1). Lineage (NCBI taxonomy): Archaea > Methanobacteriati > Methanobacteriota > Halobacteria > Halobacteriales > Natrialbaceae > Natronorubrum > Natronorubrum amylolyticum. The sequence goes on along the minus strand of NZ_JBPPFW010000002.1, from coordinate 160,132 downwards.
ACGTCATACATTAAATGTTGTTATAGATGAGCACGATAGTCGCCGAAGGAGACGCCCCATCGGGGCAGCAACGACAACTCTCGCCGTTCTGCGTAACTATTCGGAGTGTGATACGCAAAAACGAAATTCGCAGACGGGTCAGTCGTCGTCGCCCGGTTCGGCGGCCGCCGCCGGCTCGTCGTCGGACTGTCCTCGAGCCGAGCCGAAGATGACCGTCTTCTCCTGGAGCAGGACGCGGCCTCGCGAGCCGCTGAAGTCCTTGACCAGACAGAGCAAGGCGAGGAAGCAGACGATCGCGAACGGCGCGCCCGTGATGACGACCGCGTCCTGCAGCGCGCCGGCACCGCCCTCACCGCCGAGGATCATGAGGATCGCGGCGGTCAGACCGAGGACGATTCCCCAGAAGAGGCGGTTGATGGTCGACGGAGACGCCTTGCCGCCGGTGGTCATCATCGAGACGGCGAGCGTCGAGGAGTCCGCCGAGGTGACGAAGAACGTCGTCACGATGACCATGAAGCCGAGTATCAGGAACGAACCGATCGGTATCGAGACCCCGGCGACTGAGAACGATAGCGCGTCGAACAGGATGAATCCGGATACTTCTGGACCGGGACCCCCTGGTGCGATCACTTCACTGAAGTCGGCGAGGCCGGTGTGCTGTGCCCACACCGCAGTACCGCCGACGAACGTGAACCACGGGACGGTTGCCGCCGAGGTCGCGACGATACCGGTAAACGCGACCTCGCGGACGGTTCGTCCCTTCGAGATGCGGGCGATGAACAGCCCTGCGAACGGAGACCACGAGAGCGCCCAGGCCCAGTAGAAAACGGTCCAGGCCTCGACCCAGCCGGTGGCTCCCTCCTCTCCGGCACCGGTGTAGAGGCTCATCGACACGAAGTCGCTGATCATTCCGCCCATGGCCTGCGAGCCGAGCAACAGGAGGAACATCGTCGGCCCCGCGATAAACGTCACGACCATGATCACAGCGAACAGCCCCATGTTGAAGTTCGACAGTCGCCGGATCCCCTTGTCGACCCCGAGCACCATCGAGATCGTAAACAGGATCGTCATGGTCGTCACCACGATCAGGATGCCGGCGTCGCCCATGTCGATTCCCCACTGATAATCGAGCCCGCTGATGAACTGACTGCCGATGAATCCCAACGAGGTTGCGACCCCACCGATCGTCGCGAAGACGGCGAGGATGTCGATCACCTTGGCGGCCGGACCGTCGAGGTTTTCTTTCCCGAGAATCGGCGTAAGCGCCGAAGAAACCCGCAACGGGACGTTATCGTAGTTGTACGCGAAGTAGCCGATCGCGATGCCCATGATGGTAAACACCGCGAGCTGGGGCAACGCCCAGTGGAACAGCGTCTGCTGGATCGCGTACGTCATCGCCGCGCTGGATTCGGCTTCGACGCCGAACAGGGGGTTCGGATCGGCGTAGTAGAACAGTCCCTCCGTCGGCCCCCAGAACACGACTCCCGCGGCGAACCCGGCCGAATACAGCATCGTGAAAAACGAGAAGAAGCTGTACTCGGGGTCCTCGTCTCCCATCTTGATCTTCCCCCACGGGCCGACGATCAGGAACAACAGGAAAAGGACGATCAGGAAGACGATCACCAGCAGCGCCCAGTTCATGTAGCTGACCATCTCCCCTTGGACGGTCGTGATCCCGTTTGCGACGAAGTCCCGATCGATGAAGAACGCGACGATCACGCCGACCGTCAGCAGTGCACCGAACGCGAAGACGATCGGGTCGAGCTCGTCGAAGAACCGATCGACTGCCCCCTTCTCGTCGCTGCTCATGCGCGTTCACCCCCGGACCTCGAGCAGCTGGTAACCGATTGCACACACCGTCCCCGTGTTGCATCTACCATGCTTCGCGATAGCATACCGGACCAATTGTCAGTCTCTCGCATAAATATTTCCTTTTTGTATCTAACATACACAGTTTACGTTTATCGGACGCGTCTGTTACGGAGAGCCTCAACGATATGTTATACCGACCGATTGTTTTATTATTCTCACCCTACTCCACAATCACTGCGTACCCTCGGAATATAACCCAAAACCACAAACCGATGACTTCGGGATACCCATGTCTGGGTGAATGTGTGGATATTCGGACTAGGTCATATACCGTAGTCACTGCGGACGACAGGAGTGAGGCGGGCAACTGCGAGAGCGGGCCGGGTCGAAACGAGAGCGCGCCGAACGAACGACGTGGTGCTCGAGGCGGCAGTCGAGCACCGACGGGACAAACAGGACGGGGAGCCGGGATCGAAACTCTCCTCGACGTCTTCGGCTCGAGTCGACGCCACGCCGTCGTACGGCAGTCAGTTCGTGAGTTCCTCGAGTTTTCGCTCGCGCTCCGCGGCGCTCTCGCTGACCTGATTAGTGTACTCGTCGACCCGGTCCTTGATCTCCTCGCGGGCCGATTCGGGCGAGAACTCGTCGGACATGGTTAGGAGGCGCACGAACGCGCGGAGTTCCTCGTCGGTAAGCTGAGCGAACTCCTCGTTCTCGAGTTTCTCGACGACTTCGTCGACGTCGATCTGGCCGACCGGTTCGACGTTGAACTCGACGTTGACCATCCGGTAGTTCGAGCCGGCGAGGCGCTGTTCGGCCTGGCCGACGCCCTCCGAGAGCATGTCCTTGAACGGCGTGTGATAGCCGATCGTCCCGAGGTGCAGAAAGGCGAGCATATCGGTGATCCCCTGCGTGTAGGCGTCGCGTTCGTCGTCGTCGGGATCGAAGACGGTCTTGCGGTCTCGTTCCTCCATGTACTCGAACAGAATGCTGAAATCGAGAACCGCGTTTCGGACGCGGCGGCGAATCCGGTTGCGTTTCTGCTTTTTCGAGTGGTCGGTGTAGTCCGTCTTTCGCCCGAGGAGGAAGTCGCGATCGGAGGGCGTAAGAATTCCGCGCGGTCGATCGGCATCGGCTGCCGTCTCCAGAGACGCCGGCACGTCATCCTGACTCATACTGGGTACACGGGCATCCCGCGAATTAACGTTTCTGATTCAGCAAACATGTGTTTTAATTCACATATCGGCGATGTGGCGCTCGTACCGAGGACGAAGCACTCGAGGAAAGCGCGATCAGGGTCGTCGACGGGCGCACTCGAGGACGGTGTCGGTCAACACCGAGACGCCGATGTCGAGGCTCTCCTCGTCGATATCGAAGGTGGGCGTCTGGTGATTGGTCGGGTGGTCCGTTCCGACGAGGACGTACGAGGCCAGTCCGCCGGACTCCTGGACGCGTTCCATCAGGTAGGTCGCGTCCTCGCTCGCGCCGAGTTCCGCAGTCTCGATTACTTCGTGGACGCCGGTGGTCCGTCGCGCGACCTCGCCGACCAGGTCCCGCAGCGCGGGGTCGCTGTCGACGCTCGGCGACTCGCTAATCATTCGCGGGGTCACGTCGCAGTCGTGCATCTCCGCGGCGGCGTAGCAGACGCGCTCGAGTTCCGTCCGCGTGTACTCCATCAGCGCCGTCGTCTCCCCGCGGACCTCGCCTTCGATGGTGATCTCCTCGGCGATGACGTTGCTCGCGGTGCCGCCCTCGATGCAGCCGAAATTCACGCGGGTCATCCCCTCGTCGTGGCGCGGGATCGCGTAGGCGTTCTGAATCGCGGTCGCGACCGCCTGCATCGCGTTGGCTCCCTCGTTGGGGGCCTTCCCCGCGTGTGCGCTGGCGCCCTCGAACGTCACCGTGATGTGAGCCATCGCGAGCGGCTTCTCGACGCCGGCGACGACGGACCCCGTCGGATGATCGAGCCCCAAATGCACGGCGAGCAGGTAGTCGACGTCGTCGAGATACCCCCCTTCGGCCATCGCCTTGCCGCCGCCCGAAATCTCCTCGGCGGGCTGGAAGAACACCGTAAACGTCCCCGAAAACTCGCTCGCCGCGACCGCCTCGAGCGTGCCGAGCGCCATCGCGACGTGGGCGTCGTGGCCGCAGGCGTGCATGTAGCCGTCGTGTTCGGAGCGAAAGCTCTCGTCGGCCGGCCGGTGGCCGGGTTCGTCGGACTCGCTGATCGCCGTGGCGTCCATGTCGACGCGCAGGCCGACCGACGGCCCCTCGCCGCGATCGAGGACGGCCACGACGCCGGTGTGGCCGTCAGCCGTCTGCTCCAGCACATCCTCGCGAACGCCGGCCTCGCGGGCACGCTCGAGCCAGGGCTCGATCTCCGCTTCGTCGGGGACGGCCATCCGCGCGTCGGTCGCGAGACAGTCCCGACCGATCGCAATCTCGTCGACGCCGATCCGCTCGAGTTCCTCGACGATCCGCCCGGTCGTCCGGAACTCCCGCCAGCCGGGTTCGGGATAGCGGTGGAACTCCCGCCGGAGGTCGGTCAACCTGTTTCGCACGTCGTAGGCCATTCTTGCCGGTTGTAGGCGGGGGAGCTACTTAACCGTGGTCGATACCGGGAGGTGCCACGCGCTCCCCGTCGAGCACTCGATCTAGCGGGTGCGAAGTAACGGCGGAGTTGCAGTCCGCTCGAGTGCGGGCAAAGTGAGTCGAGTACGGGGCTGAAGTGAATCGGGTGAGTGGAGTACGGGACGAAACGAATCGGTGAGTCGAAAAGGGGGCGGAATCACCGTCCTCACCGTCGGCGATTCGATCGTCGAACTACCTGGTCCGGCTGACCTATCCGAGGTGCGCGATCGCGTCCAGCTCGACGCGAACGTCCTCGGGCAGCCGCGAGACCTCCACGCAAACTCGAGCCGGTGGTTCCGCGCCGAACTTCGCGCCGTAGGCCTCGTTGACCGCATCGTAGTCCTCGAGGTCGGTCAGGTAAACGGTGACTTTGACGACGTCCTCGAGACCGTCGCCGCCGGCTTCGTCGACGACCGCCGCGATGTTCTCGAGCACGCGGTCGGTCTGCTCTCGAATATCGCCGTCGACGACCTCGTCGGTCTCCGGATCGACGGGACCGTAGCCGGAGACGTACAGCGTGTCGCCAGCCCGGACGCCCTGCGAGTAGGGGTTGTCGTTGCTCGGTGCGCCGTCGGTTTCGATGGGATCCGTATCGGACATGTCAGTCGAATCGGTTTCAGAAGGGAATCGAGGGGTTGGTCGTGGGTCAGTTCGGTCGTTACGCGTCGTCGACTGCGTGTTCGATTCCGTCGACGATGACGTCCAGCGCCGTCTCCGCGAGGTCGTGGGTGAGCACGAGCGGCGGGATGCACCGCAGGATGTTGCCGTGGCGGCCGGCCGTCCAGACGAGGACGCCGTGTTCGAAGCAGTACTGCTGGATGTCGTCGACGAGGTCGCCGTCGGGCTTCCCGTCGCTGTCGACGAACTCGGCACCGATGAACAGCCCCTTGCCGCGGATCTGGCCGAGACGGTCGGTCTCGTCGGCGGCCTCCTGCAGGCGGCCCTGGATGTACTCGCCGAGATCGCGGGCGTGGGCGAGGAGGTCGTGTTCCTGGATGTACTCGATGGCGCGGGTGCCGGCGCGCATAGCGACGACGTGGCCGCGGTAGGTGCCGGCGTGGTCGCCCGATCCCCACGTGTCGAGTTCCTCTTTGTACATCGTCGCGGAGAGCGGGAAGCCGACGCCGCCCAGCGCCTTTGCGGAGGTCATCACGTCGGGCGTGACGCCCTCCCAGTCGCAGGCCCACCACTCGCCGGTGCGGCCGAGTCCGCTCTGGATCTCGTCGAAAATGAGGACGATATCGTTTTCGTCCGCGATGTCGCGTACGCCCTGAAGGAACCCTTTCGGCGGCGTGACGATGCCGCCCTCGCCCTGAATCGGTTCGACGATGATCCCGGCCGGATTCGCGAGGCCGCCGTAGGGGTCCTCGACGATGGCCTTGAGCTCCTCGAGCGCGTGATCGACCGCTTCCTGTGACGACTTGTCCTGGCGGAACGGGTACGGGTACGGCGCGTGGACGACGTCCGAAAGCAGCGGCGTGTAGTGGCCCTTGAACTTCTTGTTCCCGGTGACGCTCATCGCGCCGGTCGTCGCGCCGTGGTAGGCGCCGCGGAACGCGATGAGGCCGTCGCCGCCCGTGTTGTACTTCGCCAGCTTGATCGACGCTTCGACCGCGTCGCTGCCCGTCGGACCGCCGAAGACGACCCGATTGTTCCCCTGCATGCCGGCCGGCGCGATCTCGTCGAGCTTCTCGATCAGCTCGAGTCGCGCTTCCGTCGGGAAGTCGACCGTGTGGACGAACTTGTCGGCCTGCTCGTGGACGGCCTCGAGAACGTAGGGGTTCGAGTGACCGACGTTGAGCACGCCGATCCCGGCGAACATGTCGATGTAGGTGTTGCCGTCGGCGTCGCGGACCGTCGCGCCTTTTCCTTCCTCGAAGGCGATCGGGATATCGTTCGGGTAGGCGACCGCGCTGCTGTCGATGTCCTCCTGTTTCTCGAGCAGCGCTCGCGTGTTCGGTCCGGGAACGGAGTCGACGTTCGGTGCGTCATCGAAGTGGATGTCGTCGATCGGCGGTCCTGCCGTCATACGTGACCTCAGGTGAAACAGATATTAATATCTTGTCCACAGTATCCATACAGAGCATATACAGATTTTGAACACACTGACGAGCGAGGTCGATCGGGAACGATCCGCCGCGACCGACTCGAACGGACCGTTTTACACACAAACCCCCTTAGGACTGGCAGTCCAACGAGGAAACATGATCCCGCCGATCGCGAACCGCTTCGTCGCTGGAGAGTCACCCGCACAGGCGCTCGATCACGTCCGACAACTCAACGGTCGAAACGTGCGGGCGATCGTCAACCTGCTTGGCGAACACCACGATGACCGCCCGCCCGTGCGATCCGACGCCGCGGAGTACCGGGCGTTGGCCGGCGACATCGCGAACTCGAACCTCGAGGCTACGATCTCGATCAAGCCGTCTCAACTCGGGCTCGACCTCGGGGAAGACATCTTCCGCGAGGAACTCGAGGACGTCGTCGCGGCGGCGGCCGACCACGGCGTCTTCGTCTGGATCGACATGGAAGACCACACGACGACCGACGTCACGCTCGACGCGTTCGAGGACCTCGCTCGCGAGTACGGGGGCGACGACGAGTACCGGGTCGGCGTCTGCGTGCAGGCGAATCTGAAACGCACCCGCGCTGACGTCGAACGGCTCGCGGACGTCCCCGGAAAGGTCCGATTCGTCAAGGGAGCGTACAACGAACCCGACGAGATATCCTACTCGAGTTCGGCGCGGGTCAACCACGAGTACGAGGCGCTGCTCGAGTACGCGTTCGAACACTACGACCGCGGAATCGCGGTCGGCAGTCACGATCCGGCGATGATCGATCGCGCAATCGAGCTTCACGAGGAACACGGCACCGAGTTCGAGATTCAGATGCTCATGGGCGTTCGAGACGACGCCCAGTACGAACTCGCCGCGGAGTATCCGGTCTACCAGTACGTCCCCTACGGCGACCGGTGGAAGTCGTACATGTACCGTCGCGTCACCGAACGGAAAGAAAACCTCTGGTTCGCCCTCCGCGCCATCCTCGGACGCTAAAGGGAAGGGCTCATAATCCCCTAGTGTGAGTTGGAGTACATGGCTTCGTGGAAGCGAGATTTCGCGAGCGGGCTCATCGTTCTCGGCCCCATTCTCGTCACCCTCTACGTAATTTACTGGCTCTACGGGCTCGTCGCCGGGCTCACTCCCGGGCTCATCCTCGAGGCGGAAGCCCTCGAGCCGCTGATCCCGGGTGACGGCGGCCAGGCCCAGCAGACTCGGGAACAGCTCGCGCAGTTTCTTCGCGTCGTCGTCGCCCTGACCGTCTTCACCATTCTCACCTTCTCCGTCGGCTACCTCATGCGGACGACCGTCGGCGGACTCGTCGAACGCGTCGTCGACAACGTCGCGAACCGCGTCCCCGTGATGCGAGTCGTCTACAACGCCTCGAAGATGGCCGCCGAAACGGCCTTCGGCGAACAGGACTCCCTCCAGAAACCCGTCAAACTCGAGACCTGGAACGGGCTGCGAATGACGGCGTTCAAGACCGGAAAAGTCACCGACGACGGACGCGAAGTGCTGTTCCTCCCGACCTCGCCGAACATCACCACCGGGTTCGTCATCGAGGTCGAATCCGATCGGATCACCGAACTCGACGAGGACGTCGAGGACGCCCTCACCCGCGTGTTGAGCGCCGGGTTCGGCGACGCGAACCGGAATCGCGGGATGGAAGCCGGCGTCTCGATCGACGTCGTCGACGAGGCGAAAGCCGGCTCGCTCGAGAACTCGAAGAAGGGGGCCGGCGACGGCGCGACGGCGGAGAACGACGACGACTGACGGCGACTGACGGCGACTGATGGCGACTGACGGCGACTGACGGCGACACGAACCTCGCGGTTGTCGATCGCGGTACATTTATGCGTTGGACGGCTGTCATCCCTCAGTACCGATGTTTCCGGTAGCCTCCACCGAATCGATATTTAGCGGCGACATGAACCCGCTCACGCGCGCCTATCGAGACGTCGTGATCTACGACGACGCCGGCGCCGACGCGGAGCCCCTCTACGAGGGACCGATCGTCGTCCACGGGAATGGCTGGCTCGAACTCGAGGGCGGTCGACTCCTCTCGCCGAGTGCGGTCCACCACATCGACATCTACGACGATATCGACGAGAGCGGGGATCGGGGCGCTGACGAGCGGAACACTGACGACGACAACAGCGGCGACTATCGGACCAGTCGGTTCAGTCCTCGCTGACGTTCGGTGATTACCAGTAATCGGTCTGCGGTTTCGGTATTGAGAGTTAGGTGCGGTAATGAAACACCCGGTTGGGCAACGCCAGATGCTTACTGGTCGGCAGGAATCCTACCAGATCCGGGTGATGTTCGTAGCCTGGTGCAATGATACCCTGAACGTATCTTTCAGTGCCAGTCGTCGATTTCGGAAGCGGCCGTACCGAACGACAATAAACCGAGTTGATCTACCGACACTGTTATGCCATTTGCTATCGTGTAACACACAGCGTCTTCTCGAGTGATCTCCTGATTGCCCGAGCAACTCACGGAGACGGGGAGGGGTATTACGACTCCGATTGGATCCGCTCGCGAGAAGGTGTGAGAATATGGATGAAACAGACTTTGCTGGCGTGACCGAAAACCAGAAGGAGACGTGGAAATCTGGCGATTTCAACGAGATCGCCCGCCAAAATGTGGTCATGGCTGAGGCGCTCTGCGAAGCGGTCGATCCCCATCCCGGCCAACGCGTGCTGGACGTCGCGTGTGGCAGTGGAACAGCGGCACTGGTTGCGGAGCGACGATACTGTGAGGTCACAGGCATCGACTACGTCTCCGGATTGATCGATCGTGCCGAGGCGCGTGCCGAGGCCAATGGGCAAGATATCGACTTCCACGTCGGTGATGCTCAGGACATGCCGTTCCCTGACGACAGCTACGATGTGGTGCTCTCCGTGTATGGGGTCCAGTTTGCGCCCGATCAGGAGCGGGCAGCACGCGAGTTGCTTCGGGTGTGTAAATCCGGTGGCAAAATCGGTCTGGCGGGTCCGATGCCGGAGGGTTGGAGTAGAGATTGGTTCGCTGCGCACGCCGAGTACGTGCCTCCACCGCCTGACGTTCACTCTCCCCTTCGCTGGGGAACGAGCGAAGGGCTTGAAGAACTACTCGGTTCAGGTGTTCGGTCAATCGAGAATAATCGACGGACGGCCCTCCAATACTACCGGTCGATCGACCACGCTGTGGAGGTGTTCAGCACGTACTTCGGCCCGACGATCCGAGCGCTCGAGACGATCAATCCCGATGACCAAGAGAACCTTCTAGACGACCTCGGTACCGTCATGAGTCGATACAATCGCGCGACGGATGGGACTGCAATCGTTGAGAATCAGTACCTTCAGACCGTCGCGACCAAAGAGTGAGTTCAAAATAGCGGCCATCGACCGGCGTTCTCGGCCCTCTTCTACCGAAACCTGGTTGACGGTTATGAACGCCGTATGTGCCACGTTCGTGTGAATATTCAGTCCGGTAAGTGAGGGATACACCCTCCGTATTTCGCACGCCGTTTCTGACAAACAACGTATTATTTAGCAGGCTGAGTGATGGGAAAATCTCCTGATATACCGCGAGTTTCACGGATGATTCGGAATACCGAGACCGTGCTACTATCGAATCAAGTCTCGGAGAGCAGCGACCCATAGCCGGACGCCCCCTCCAACGTCCCGCGACCGTCGCTACACGCCCTGACTCATCAAGTGACTGCGCAACACGTCACCCTCCTTGTTCCCAGAGGCGGTGTTGACGACGACGACCGTCTCGCTCCCGTCGAACTCGCCACGCTCGGCGAGTTCCCAGACCCCGCTGGCCGCCGCAGCCGGACTGGGGGCCAGCTCGAGTCCTTCGTGCTGGGCCACCTGCACCGCGGCCTCGAGGATATCCCGGTCCTCGGTGGCCACCGCGCCGCCGTCGGTCTCGCGTAGCGCTTCGAGTACCCGCGCACTCGCGGGCGGATCGGCGATCTCGATCTCGCCGCAGATGGTGTCCGGCGTTTCGACCGACTCGTGCTCGTCCCGGTCGTTTTCGAATGCGTCGACGATGGGGGCACAGCCGTCGGCCTGTGCGGCGTACAGTCCGGGGAGGCCGTCGACCAAGCCGAGTTTCTGGAGTTCCGTCGCGGCCTTGTACGCCCCGACGAGACCGACGCCGACACCGGTCGGGTAGACGACGACGTCGGGGACCTCCCACTCGAGTCCCTCCACGATTTCGTACAGCGTCGTCTTCGCGCCCTCGTGGCGGTACGGCGTGACGAACGACTGAACGGAGTACCACTCCTCGTTCTCGGCCAGCCCCTCCTCGAACGCGCCGACGGCGTCGTCGTACCGGCCGCCGACGACGTTCATGTCGCCGCCGTGGACGTTGATCATCGCCTTGTTCGAGAAACTCGAGCGCGAGGGGACGTAGGAGTGTGAGGCGAGTCCCGCTCGGCCGGCGTATGCGGCGGCGGCCTGTCCCCCGTTCCCCGTCGTGGCGAGCGCGACGTCGCTCGCGCCGTGCTGGCTGGCGGCCGTCAGGGCGACCGACTGGCCGCGATCTCTCGTCGATCCAGTCGGATTTCGTCCGTCGTCCTTGATCAGCAGTCGCTCGACACCCAACTCGTCGGCCAGGTCGGGACAGTCCACCAGCGCCGTCGCACCTTCGTTCGTCGTCACCGCGGACTCGCGCGTGAACGGGAGCAGTTCCTCGTAGCGCCACAGCGAGTCGAACGGCCGGGCGGCGAGCGTCTCCCGATCTAGTTCGATCGTGTCGTAGTCGTACGTTGGGTCGAGAAATCCGTCGCAGTCGGGACAAGTGTGGTGCTCCGCCGCGGCGTCGAAGGAAGCCCCGCAGTCGACACAGTCGAGGCCGGTAAAAGCGTCCGTCGTCTCCATAGGTGAGTGTTCGTGGCCCGCGACTTGTAGCCACTGAAAGGCGATACGCGTCCGTCCGGGGGATGGCTGTGCTTACTCGGTGTAGAGCACGCCGAACGCCGCGTTCGAGTGCCACCGACCGTAAACACCGACAGTCGGGAGCCGACAGTGGGGACTCGAGGTCGGTGGAAACAGAAGCGAAGACGGCAGAAACGTCGCGGTTAGTTGTCGCCGGTCTTCTTCTGCCACTCGTAGCTGCGGCGTTTGGCGGATTTGCCGAAGCCACAGGACGAGCAGACTTTCTTCTTCGTGTGATACGATTTCTCTCCGCAGCGACGGCACTTCGTGTGTGTCGTCGTGTTCTTCTTTCCTTGGCTCGGGGTTCCTGCGCCAGTCATGGAGTGATCGAAACGACGTTATCGCCGCGTATAATGGTTGTGTCTTCGGCCGGCGTCTCTGCGTCCACTTCGCCCTCGAGGGGGATCGTCACGTCCTCGAGCACGAGATTCATGTGCTGATCGTAGCCAGCGAGGTCGCCGTCGTACTCGTCGCCACTCTTGAGTCGTACCGTGACACGTTCGCCGAGCGACGCCTCGAGGACATCCAGCGGTCGTCCACTCATACGAAAGAGCGCAGGTGATGGACACTTAATCGTACCGGTCCTGACTCCATCGAATCCCATTTCAGGGGCGACTAAACCTCGCTTTCCGACCGTGTTGAGAGCGATCGTACTGTCTCGTGCCAACCTTGCGCACACAGTGCGGTTCCGATCCGTAACACCCAGCAAACAGTTTGACATCCTCCTCCGCCTGAAGGCGGAGGAATCCCGAGTCACGCGAATCGAAGTGGTTCGAGACGGCAAGCCGTCTCGTCATGCCGAAAGGCGCAAGCGCCTTTCGTAGCAATTCGCGTACATCGCAAATCTCCGATTTGCTCAGCGTTGGGATATTAGGGTTTGCAGTCTCCCTGTTCTCTCGTTTTGAACGTCCCGCTCTCGCGGTCGAACAGGAAGACTCCCGGCTGTGCCAACCAGCCGTTACTCATATCCCCCGTCGGGGGACTCTGAGTTATCTTTCGTCGGATATTCACTGCACCGTTCACGTCCGCATTCATCGTCGTTTCGCATGATGAACAGACGTACAGACCACGCTCCACGCGGTTGCGGTTTCGAATCTGCCCGCAACACGAACACGTTTTGCTCGTATTCTCCTCGTCTACGCGGTCAACGAGGATCCCGTGTTCCTCGGCCTTGTATTCGAGCAGGTTCGTGAAGCGGTTGAACTCCCATCCGTGGAGTTTCTTGTTCCCCGACTGGCCCCAGTTCCGCGAGTCACCGTTCTCGTCTTCACGGATGTCGCTGAGGTCGCCAACTGCGATCTTCTCCACGCCTTCTTCGACACACCGATGGACAATGTGTTTTGAGAGCGTGTGGAGGAAGTGGTCTTTGCGCCAAGAGAGTTTCCTCCGGGCTTTCCGCGCACGCTTTGACGGCCCGTTCTCACCTTCGGTCTGGTACTCGTCGCGGGTGAAGTAGTGCTTGTCCTCTTTCAGCACATTCCCCGGATACAACTCCGAAGAGCCGTCTTCGTAGTCAATAGCGAGGTAGTTGCTGATACCGAGATCGATACCCGCCGTGTTGTCGCCGGGAGCGTCTTCGACTGGAATCTCTTTCTTACAGACGAGGTGCAGTTCCCACCCGCCTCCGTTCCAGACGGCACGCACCTGCTGGATGTTCTCGACTTCTACGTCGGGCCGAGTTTCGTACTCGGCGAGGATGAAGTCTGACCGCGACTCTTTCAGGTTGAATCCTTTCGAGAGTCGGAGTTGGCCGTGCTTGTCGTCGTGCTTGATCGCTCGCTTCTTCCAGGTGACGGTGGAGCGTGGGTGGTCGTCGCCACGTTTCCGGTAGCCCGGTGGGTTGTTGCCGTCGTCGGAGTTGTACCAGCCGGTGAACGCCTCAGCAAGTTCCTCGAGAACTCGCTGGCTTGACTGAGAATGCAGGTCACTGTAGCGTTCGTGGTCTTTCAACTCCGATTTTAATTCGGCTTCGTCGGGTATCTCGCCGTCTTCATCCCACCGGCCTTGAATGTAGTAGCGTCCGACGTTCCACAGTTTTGATGCTGCGAACCCGCACTGGTCGAGGTCGTCACGAACCTGACTGTGGTTCGTGATGCGTGCGACGTAGGTGCGGGTCGTCTCCAGCATTAGACTGTGTTCATAACCAGTTATGGAATAGTGTATGTTAAAATCTATGTTTAACGTGGAATATCCGGGTCTGTCGGTGCCGGAGGAATGTGTCACTGAGTGACGGCGCGTATCCACGGCCTGAAGGCCGTGGTATTGAGCCTGTCCAACCTATAAGTGTCCACTCGTCGAACACCGACGCATGGGAAACACCAAATTCACCCTCATCGAGTTGCATCTTGACGGCGACACCCAGTTCGGACTGGGTGCGCTCGATACCGCACTCCCGTTCGGTACCACCGAGGAGTCGACTGAGACGACGGAGTACGAGACCGAAACCGAGGACGAAGCCGAGGATGACGGCTCGGGCGGCAAGGCTATCGGCGCAATCGTCGCGCTCGTCTTGCTCGTCGCCGCCGGCGTCGCCGCCAAGAAGTTCCGCGGCGACGACGAGCCCGAACTCGAGGAGGAAGAGCAGCCGGACGTCATCGTTAACTAATACTGTCGGACAGAACTACGTGAAGATCGGTCGCGAATTCGCGACCGACTTCGTATTGACTTCTGGCCGACAGTATAACCCGACCGATCGCCATCGATCCGAACCGGCCGAACGCTTTTGCGCGTGCTTCCCGTACCGACAAACGTGAACCTCTATCGTAGCGCCCGGGCCGTCGCCGGGGCGTCCGGTGACGACGTAATCGACTGGCAGTCGGCCGCCGACGCCGCGAAGGCGGTGACCGATCCCGGCTCGCTCGAGCTCGAGCCGGGCGAGCGCGAGGCCTACGCACGCGACGTTCGTGACGCACGGGAAGCCGTGCGAACGGTGGCGGACGTCGAGTTCGACGTCCCCGACACCGTCGAGATCCAGAACCGCCACCACTGGATCGACGCCAACATCGCGACCTTCGAGCGCGTCATGGGCACCCTCGAGAACCAGTTTCAGACCGGCGCCTTCCCCGGCGTCGCCCGGACCGTCAACACGGGGACGATGACCGTCCTCCTCGCCTTTCTCGGGCGGAACGTGCTCGGCCAGTACGACCCGCTCCTCCTCGCGGAGAACCCCGAGGAGAGCCACGCGCTGTACTTCGTTCGACCGAACATCCTCAACGCCGCCGAAAAACTCGACGTCGACGCCGATCGTTTCCGCCGTTGGATCGCCTTCCACGAGGTCACCCACGCCGCGGAGTTCGGTGCCGCACCGTGGCTGTCGGGCCACCTCGAGGCGCGCATGGAAGAGGGCATCGCCGCGCTCTCGGACGGCTCGTTCGACCGGAACGCGTTCCGCGACCTCGACGCCGCGATGACCGTCGTCGAGGGCTACGCGGAGCTCCTGATGGACCACGCCTTCGACGACGAGTACGAGGACCTGCGCCGGAAACTCGACGCGCGTCGGCAGGGCCGCGGCCCGCTCCAGAAACTGTTCCGCCGGCTGCTCGGGCTGGGACTCAAGGAGCGACAGTACGAGCGCGGGAAGCACTTCTTCGAGACGGTCGTCACGGGCCACGGCCTCGAGACCGCGACGCTGGTCTGGGAGGGTCCCGAGATGCTGCCGACGCAGGACGAACTCGACGACCCGACGCTCTGGCTCCAGCGGATCGATCGATAGTCGTCACCGCGAGCCGCTTCGGCTGGCGGTCGCCCGAATTATTCTAGGCAAGGATCCACAGCATGTACCAGAGCAACGCGCTGCCGGCGACGATGCCGACGGTCGACGCCAGTCCGACGACGGCCAGCGAGGCCCCACCCTGTAACGCCATCATGCCGCCGGAGAGTCCGACGAGCAGGACGAACACCACTTTGAGTCGGGCGGAGGGACTCGTGAGTCCGTTCGACTCGGCGTGGCCGCGCTCGTCCGGGTCGCGGTCGGAACCGCGCCTCCCGTCTCTGCGGGGGCCACGTCCCGAACTGCGGCTCATAGTTCGCCGGCCGCGCTGACGTGCATCGTGGCGAACTGCCACTCGTGCTCGCCCGCCCGTGTTGATTCCTCCTCGGGCCGAACCAGCGTGCCGCTCCAGCGTGTCTCGAACCGCCGACGTTCACCGTTTTCGGCGTCCGTCCAGGCCATCGTCACCTCGTCGGCGAACGTCGCGCCCCCGTCTCGATCCGTCACGGTGAGGGACCGGCTCTCGACGGTCCACTCCGCCGTCGTCTCGGTCTGTTCCTGCAACGCCTCGCTTACCTCGTCGTAGCCGAACAGCGCCTCGCTGATGCCGAACTTCACCGTCGACTCGTCGGCGAGGAAGTACGGCTCGAGGGGATCGCCGTTCCGGAGTGCGTCGTAGTAGTCGCGGACGACGGATTCGGGACCTTCGCTCATGGGCGTACCGTCGGGGTCGTCGCTCAAAGGCCCACCGGACGCAGACGCAGGTCGCGACTCGACGGCCTATCGGTCCGCTGCGTTGCAGGTGCAGCGCGAACAGCCAATTGACGGGTAGTCCGGAGTACCTATCGGAGCCAAGAGACATGTCAGCCACCCCTACCCGATGTCGTCTGCGAGATGCATCGATCAGCACCGAATGCGAACACCATCGATCGATCTTTCCCACCCGATGACCACGGACACCGGAGCACTCGACATCGACGAATTACCGGAGTCGGAGTGGGGAGCGATCGATCGGTCTTCGCGGCCGAACGTCGGCCGGTTCGAACGAGTGGTTTCGGCCGCCGCTGGCGGCGCGCTCCTGTGGCGCGGCCTCCGGCGCCGGTCGCTCGGCACGACGCTCGCCGGCGGCGTCCTGATCGCTCGCGGCGTCAGCGGCCATAGTCGGCTCTACGGACGGCTCGGCATCGATACCGCGTCCGATCACGAGCGGCTGGACACCAGTTCGACGACCGACAGGCCGACGATCAAACGCTCGGTAACGGTCGGGAAACCGGCCGACGAACTCGAGACGTTCTGGCGCGATCCGGAGCAGTTGAGCCGCATCGTCGGCGAGTTTGCCGACGTCTCCTCGACGATGGGGGACGGGGATCACCACCACTGGCAGGTCTCGCTCCCCGCCGGTCGACAGCTCGAGTGGCAGACGCGACTCGTCGAGGAACAGTCCGGCGAACGCCTGCAGTGGGAAACCCTCGGCGGAGCACCGATATCCTACGAGGCGACGATCCGATTCCAGCCGGCACCCAACGACCACGGAACGGAGGTCACGCTCGAGATTCGGTTCGACCCGCCGGGCGGGACGCTCAGCAACGGTGCAATGAAGCGCCTCGGGATCGTTCCGGAGAGTCTCGCGGGCACCGTCCTCGATCGGTTCAAGAGCCTCGCGGAGACCGGGGAGATTCCGTCGCTCGAGACCAACCCCTCCGACCGCGGGGAGGGAGATTATCTCTGAGATCAGTCGGTGGGCCGTTCCTCCGGCCTGCCGAACCGCTCGGGCCGCCCGCGGTCGGCGGGTCGCTCTCCCGGTCGCTCGAGCGACCACCCTGACTCGGGGCTGCGTTCGCGCGGCCGGCTGCTGTCGGCCCTGCTACCGCCATCGGCTTCACGACCGCCAGCACCGCTGCGATCGACTCCGGATCCGCGCTCGAGTGACGATTCGCGCGCCGGCGAATTCACGTCAACCCCAACCCGACCGGTCGTCTCGTCGAAGACGTGGTGGGTGTGGGGATAGGCGATTTCGACGTCCTCGCCCTCGAAGGCGTCCCACGCTCGTCGGTGGATCGCGGATCGAACCTTCAGCGGGAGATAGGGCGCCTCGATCCAGCACTTGAGATCGATCAGAATGCCGTGATCGGCGAACTCCCGAACGAACGCTTTCGGCCCCGCCGGAAACCTCGACCGGCCGACGCGGATCGGCGGGCCGCCACCGATAACGCCGTCGACGTCCCGAGCGGCGCGCTCGAGCAGTTCGCACGCCCGATCGAGGTCGCCCTCGTAGGTGACGCAGACCTCGAGCGACAGCCTGCTGCGTTCGTCCTCGGCCGAGAGGTTTCGGACGTCGCGCTCGCGCATCGTTTCGTTGGGGATAACCAGAAACGAGTTCTCGAGGGTGTAGACTCGCGTATAGCCCAGCGTGATGTCGTCGACGTAGCCGCGTTCCTCGCGGTCGACGAGTTCGATCATGTCGCCGACCTCGTAGGGCCGGTGGACGAGGATGAAGAGGCCGCTGATGTAGCTGCGGCCGACCGGCGCGAGCACCGCACCGAGGACGAGCGAGATGACGGTAAACGAGAGGAAGACGTTCTGCGGCCGGAAACCGAGCAGGCCGGCGATGGGGACGAACGCGTACGCCACGATCGCGATGCGAGCGCCCAGCAAGACGGCGTTGGCGGTCGACGGCCGGAGCACGCGCTCCTCGAGTCGCGGCCGGAGCCGCTCGGAGAGCAGTCTCGAGCCGAACCACGCGGCGATCACCGCGAGAATCGCGAGGAGCCAGGAGACGTCCACGAGATCGGCAACGCTGCCAATGATGGCAACGTCGCTTGGAGCGGAAAGCGACAGTGGTAGTGACGACACTACCGTCTCTATCGTCGGCGGCTGAAAAAGGACGAGCGTGGCAACAGCCGGGGTCCGCTCGGTGACTGCGTTCCGACCCGGAGCGACGCCGCGCTCACATGAAGCCGCGATCGACTTCGTCGGTCTCGATCAGCTCCTCGAGTTCGGCGCCCAGCAACTCGTCGGCTTCCTCGAACCGGTCGCCGAGCTCCTCGAGCCGATCGGGCCGGTCGTACTGATCGTACTCCATCGGCCCGAACGCGGGGCTCTCGATGGCTTCCATCACGTCGTCGAAGAGGTCCTGCGGCCGGGTCGGGGCGTCCGCGTGGGTCTGGAGAACGGTCTCGAGGCGCTTCGAGACCGTCTCGACCTGGTCTTCGTCCTCCGGCGGCGACTGGACGGCGAAGCGGCCGCCCGCGTCCTCTCTGGGGAGGAACGACCCGATCTCGTCGTCCAGATTGCGGGCGACCCGCGTGCCGACGCCGCGAACTTCGAACGGGTTCTTCGCGTAGGTCTTCAGGAAGAAGACGCCGGCGCGTGGATGCGCGAGGTACATGTCCTCGCCGACGCCGCCGGCTCGGTCACCGGCGACCGCGCGCCACCCTTCGGGGTCGACGTCCCGCTCCGTGACGTCTTCGAGTACGTCTTGCCACTCGCGAATCCGCATACGCGACCAATGTGGCGCGGGCAGAATGAACGTATCGGTCGTGACGAACGATGCCGACGACCCGATACGTCGCCGTCGAAACTGGCCCAAATCGAACCAAAAGGAATAGGATGGTTCCCCCGACAGGATGGGTAACCGACGTTTGACCATGTCCGTCAGCCGACCACTCTCGTTCGTCGAACTGTTTCGGGCCACGCCAGCGACGAGTGCGCTTCTCGCGCTGGGTCCACTCGGGCTGGCAGTCGGGCAGCTCGCGAACGGCTACGTCAACGGCGTCTCTCCGACCGTTTCGGTCGGGTTCGCCGCCGTCATGGTCGCGTTCGCCGTCGTCGCAATGGGCCACCACGCTGCTGAGTATCGGTTGCGCCGACTCGAGAACGAGGTCGACGGCGAGCGCGAGTCGGCGGGCGACGCGACGCGGTGATCGGTACGCGGTCAGTTTTCCAGCCGTTTCAGGCGCGCGAGGATTCGGTCGCGACGCGTCGCGCGTCTCGCGCATCGTAGGCGTTGTAGCCGGCTAGCGCCGCGATGAGCAGTCCGGAGCCGAGCGTGCTCCAGAACGGACTCGTGGTTAGCCCCAGCCCCGCCTGCATCTCGAGGAGCGCGGGCGAGACGATCAGCCAGATTCCCAGCAGCGCGACCAGCCCCGAGACGCCGACGCTGAGCGGAATGTCGTTGACGACGCGGTAGTAGTTGTAGCCGGCCGCGAGGAAGACGACGCTGCCGACGAGAACGTTGTTCCAGAACGCCGCCTGCGAGACGTCGTAGAGGGCGACGACTGAGAGGACGACCCACGCGCCGATGACGGCGACGATCGCGCTGATGACCGAGACCTTGCGCCGCCGCTCCTCGTTCGCGATCTGCGTGGCGTCGTCCCGCGGGTCCCGGCCGGGATCGTCACGGTCGCCGACGCCGGTCCCGGAGTCGACGTCGTCGGCCGGCGCCTCCCTGCGCTCCTCACGTCCGGTTCCGCCGTCGGTTCCGCTTGCGGTTTCCGGATCGCGGTCGTTGCTGTTGGAGTCACTCATTGGTACTTCCGGCTTCCCCGTCGCCGTCAAAAAACGACGACGACCGTTCCGTCACGCGATAGAGACACTCGTCGGTAATCGATCGTTACGATAGGTCGAGCTGCTGAATTGAGCAGCTCACTGATGATGGTGTCGATCCGTTTCGAACGATGAATCCACACGCGACCGATAGCGTTTTTGACGGCTCGCTCCTGACGAACACTCGTGCACGTACGCGGAACCGTCGCGGGCGACGTCGAAGTGAAGTCGGTATCGACGAGCTACGGCGAGAGCGACCTCGCCGAAGTGCCGCTACGACTCGCGAGCGACGGCGACGAATCGACGCGATCGGAACCCGTGTCTCGAGACGCTGTAGGCCAACCCGACATCGCTGACGGCCACGACGTCACGACGGTGACACTCTGGAACAAGTGGACGGAGTCGGCGGAGTACCTCGAACCCGGGCTGGAACTGCTGGTCACGAACGCCGAGGAAAAGGAGTACCGGGGCGAGACGCAGTACTCGACGACGGGCGACTCCTACGTCGTCGTCGAGCCGACCTTTCTGGTGAACGTGACGTCGATCCGCAACTGGGTCGAGTGTCCCCGGCTCTACTTCCTGAACAAGCTCTCCGGGGTGCCGCTGAACTACCCCGTCGTGAAGGGGACGCTGGTCCACGAGGTCTTCGGCGACCTCCTCCGCGGGCGAGAGTTGGAGGAGTCCATCGACGCCCGCGTCGACGAACGGGGTCTCGAACTCGGCTTGCTCGGCGAGACGGCCGACGCCGTCACCGAGGACGTCCGGGAGAACGCGAAGGCGATCGAGGGCTGGCTCGAGCAGGGCCGCCTGACCGAGGAGGACAGCTGGCGATCCGAGCAGTTGCTCATCAGCGAGACGTTCGGCATCCGCGGTCGCGCGGACGCCATCCGGCGGGGCGCGCCGGTCGAACTCAAGACGGGGAAGAACCTGAAGAAGGAGCCGCGATTCAAAGACAAGGTGCAGGCCGCCTGCTACGCGCTCTTGCTCGAGGAACACGGCGGCGACGTCGACACCGGAACCCTGCTCTACACCAAGAACTCGGCGCTCGACAGGAACGAGGAGACCGGTGACCTGACCCCGGCGAAGGACTTCTCGATGGGCGACGGGCTCCTGAAGTTCGTCGTTCGGCTGCGCAACGAACTCGCGGCCATGGAGATCAAGGGCGAAATTCCGACGGGCTACGAGGGCTCGGCGAAGTGCGAGTACTGCTTCGAGCAGGACACCTGCATGGTCGTCTCGGGACGGCTCGACCAGGAGTCGAAGGCCGGCCAGATCGGACAGGCCCTCCCCGAGGAGGAACGCGAGTACTTCGACCGGTTCTACCGCGCGATCGAGGAGGAACGACGAGAGGTCCACCGCGAGTACGCCAAACTCTGGGAGCAAGACGCCCAGGAACGGGCCGACGACGACCGCGCGCTGATCGACCTCGAGTTCGTCGAGAAACGGCCGCTCGAGGGCGGGCGCTGGGAACTCCGAGCACGCCGAACGAGCGGCGCGAACTCGAAGATTCGAGAGGGCGACTTCGTGCTGGCGAGCGACGGCCACCCGGTCCGCGGGAGTTCGGAGCTCGCGATCATCGAGCGGCTTGACGAGGAGGTCGTACTGACGGCCGACGAGCCGGTCGAAGTGACGCGACTGGACGTCTATCCCTCCGAACTGACGACCGATCGGCTGCTCGCCGCGATGCACGACGCGCTCCTCAAAGGCGACGAACGCCGGAAAGATATCCTGTTCGGACGGGCCGAGCCCGAGTTCGAAGATCCTGAAGAGTCGTTCATCGACAACAACGCGGCCCAGAACGAGGCCGTCACGAAGGCCGTCGGCGCGCAAGACTGCGCGCTGATCCACGGTCCGCCCGGTACCGGGAAGACCTACACCATCGCTCGCGCCATCCGCGCGATGGTCGAGCGTGGCGAGCGGGTCCTGCTCTCCGCGTTTACGAATCGCGCGGTCGACAACGCCCTCGAGGCCCTGCTCGAGCAACTCGAAGAACACGGTGAGATCGAAACGGACCGCGTAGTCCGCGTGGGCTCTGAAAGCGGCGTTCGAGACGATATGCAACCGTACCGTCTCGAGCGCTCGGGCGACCCCGAGGACCGACTCGCCGAGCTGCAGAACGCGCAGGTGGTCGCCGCGACGACGGCGACCTGCGGCTCGCGAGTGATGAAAGAGCAAGCGTTCGACGCCGCGTTAGTCGACGAGGCAGCCCAGTTGACGGAGCCGGGCACCTGCGCGGCGATCAACCTCGCCGAGCGCTTCGTCCTCGTCGGCGACCACGAACAGCTGCCGCCGGTCGTCCGCGCGGAGAACGACCTCACCGAGTCGCTGTTCGAACGCCTCGTCGATCTTCACCCCGACGCGGGCGTGATGCTCGACCGCCAGTACCGGATGAACCAGCGCATTCAGGCCTTCGCCTCGCGGGAGTTCTACGATGGCGAACTGCGCCCGGCGGAGCCGGAGGTCGCGGCGCGGACGCTCGACGATCTCGAAGGCGTCTCCCGCGCCGAGTTACCCGACGAACTCCGGGACCCGGTCGCGTTCGTCGATGTCGAGGGCACCGGTAGCCAGTACACCGACAGCGAGGAGGCCGCGCGGATCGCCGATCTGGTCGAAACCTACGAGAAGGCCGGAGTCGAGCACAGCGATATCGGCGTCATCGCCCCGTTCCGCGCCCAGGTGTCCGAAATCACGAGCCACGTTCCCGACGGTGTCTCGGTCGACACCGTCGACCGCTTCCAGGGCTCGAGTCAGGAGATCATCATCGTCTCGTTTACCGCGACGGGATCGCTCGAGGGTCCGATTTTCGAGGACTACCGGCGAATCAACGTCGCCTTGACCCGACCGAAACGCGCGCTTGTACTCGTCGGCGACTCGGGAGCCTTGGCGACGGATCCGGTCTACGAGCGGATGCTCGAGTGGGCGAACGGGTAACACGCTCTCGACTGAGACAGATGTCAATTATCGGAATGTATTTGTGTGCGGTACCGTACACCCCGAACAATGACCAGTTTCTCGAGGCGAACCGTCGTCGCAACTGGGTGTGCGTTGTCGGGTCTACTTGCCGGCTGTCTCGGCGACGTTACTGGACCGAGTGACGGGTCGGACGACGAGTCGACCGACGACGACTCCGAAGCGAACGATGGCGAATCGGGCCCGCTAGCCGACGCCGTCACGACCGACGGCGAAGTCGACTATCCCGCGTTCGTCGACGACGACGTGACCGTCGACGAAGACGCAGGCCGGCTCGAGTACGCCGAGCCGGATGTGGAGTTCGTGCTCGAGGCCATCGTCGAAGACCAGGTTCCGACGGACGACGAACTCCGGATCGGTCGCGATCTCTCATCGGAGACGATGGCGGCGTTTATCGCACCGGCATTCGACGACGACGAGTTCACGTATCACGTGTTCGCGAACGCGACGTTCGTCGAGTACGCCGACTGGTACGCAGCGTTTTCCGACGGTAACAGCGTGGTCGACGGCCGGCACGTCAGCTTCGACGAACTGCAACACGGCGTCTCCCATCTCTCTCTGACACCTCCGGATGCTGCCACCGTCACTGGGATCGTCGACGGCGATTTCGAAGCACCCGAAGCCGACGACGCGGAGACGACCGGTGTGGCTATCGCGAAGCACCAACCGGAGACGACGCCGCAGGCGACGTTCGAAGTCGATTCCGGATCGACGGACGACCGGACCGTCACCGTCGTCCACACGAGCGGCGACGACCTCGAGACGGCGCATCTCGCTATCGTGGTCGACGGCGAGCGGATCGAGGACCCCTTCGAGAGCGACACGGTCGGTGTCGGCGAGAGGGTGAGGATCGAAGACGTCCCCGACGACGCCGAGTTCGAAATACGCTACGACGATGGCAGTGACGACGTACAGCTATTCTCGACGACGATCGTTCGATAATCGCGTGCCGGGTCGCTGCAGGCCGCCGACTCGAACGCTGTCGTCCTTCGTTCACCCGCGAACCGACCGCGAGAGTCGACGGACAGCCAGAATTATGTGCGTCAACGAACCAGTCACAGCGTGTGATGCGACTCGA
The DNA here is from genome assembly GCF_052040145.1 of Natronorubrum amylolyticum. Classification (NCBI taxonomy): domain Archaea; kingdom Methanobacteriati; phylum Methanobacteriota; class Halobacteria; order Halobacteriales; family Natrialbaceae; genus Natronorubrum; species Natronorubrum amylolyticum. The sequence continues at coordinate 136,399 of NZ_JBPPFW010000002.1, read as the reverse complement.
GGAGGAGAGTGCGGTCATCCGCGACGCGATTTCGGCCGAGTACGCCGATATCGTCGTCGCCGTCACCGAACTCGGCAGTCCGACGACGCTGCTGGTGCTCCTCGCGGTCCTGTTCTGGTGTGGCAGCCGCCGCCGGAGCGCGCTCGTGATCAGCTACGGCGTCGCCGGACTCGGCTTTATGCTGGCCCTCGAGACGCTGCTCGGACTCCCGCGGCCGCCGGAATCGGTCTATCTCACGTCGATCGACGTCGAGGGCTACGGCTTCCCGAGCGGTCACGCCTTCGCGTCGGTCGTCGTCTACGGCGGACTCGTCTCGGCGTACGACCGACTGCGAGATCCGATCGCACTTTTGAGTGCCGGAGCGCTCGTCGTCGCCGTCTCGCTCTCGCGAGTCGTCCTCGGCGTCCACTACCTCGGCGACGTGGTCGTCGGCGCGATACTCGGCGTCGCTTTCGTTACCACGATGAGCCGTGTCTGCCGCGGCATGCCGACGATCGGCTTTGCGGTCGCCCTCGCCCTCGCGATTCCTGCCGTCTACGTCACCGGCGCAGCCGCGTACGCGATCCTCGCGCTCGGCGCAGCCATCGGCGGGCTACTCACCACGGGCTGGATCGATCGGCTGCCGCGGCTTCGGTCCCGACTCGAGGGGGCCGTACTCGTCGCCGTCGGTATCACGGTTATCGTCGCCCTTCGGATCGTCGAAACGATCGTCGACGTCACGCCACTCCTCGTCGCCCTCTACGCGGTGCTCGTGGCGTGGATCGTGTTCGCCCCTGCGCTCGTCGACCGAGTCGGAGGTACGATCCTCGGGTCTCCAAGGACGGATTCGTGAGACTGCCTCGGATTGACGCCGCGGACGACGTTTCGGACGCGCTCGAGGCGGGAAGCGGGATACTTGTAACACCGGCCGCGACGAACACGCTGTTCGTCGATCGATGAACGGGTATCGGACCGACGGGGGGCCGGTACCTCGGAGTGACCACACCCCCATCAGTTTCGCTCGTTCGTCCTCAACGTCACACCGGTCAGTCTTCGCTATCGGCTTCCGCCCAGAGGGGGTAGAGGTCGTCCTCGACCGGCTCCGTGATCGACGCTCCGTCGAGAACGAGTTCGAACGTCCCTTCGCGGATCGTCCCGATCTCGGCCCCCTCGAGCCCCGCGTCCGCGAGCGCCTCGAGGCAGTCGTCGACCGCGTCGCTCGGAACGGTCGCGAGCAGTGCCCCGGAGCCGAAGATCCGGAGCGGATCGACGTCGGCCGCCTCGCACAGCCGTCTCGTCTCGTCACGAACCGGAACGGCCTCGCGATCGATCTCGAGTCGGACGCCCGAGGCCCGGGCGATCTCGAGTGCGCCGGCCGCGACGCCGCCCTCCGTCGGATCGTGCATCGCGGTCGCGAAGGTCCGGATCGCGCGAGCGTCGGGGGCGACGCTGATCTCCTCGACGAACGTCCGGGCGCGCTCGCAGGTCTCCTCGTCGACCCCGAGTTCGTCGCCGAAATCGGCCGCGAGAATAGCTGTTCCCTCGATCCCTGCAGCCTTCGTCAGAAGAACGCTGTCGCCGGGTTCGGCCCCGCCCGTCGGAACGAACGTCTTGGCCGTCCCCATCGCCGTCAGCGAGAGGATCGGCCGCTCGAGTTGGTCGACGTACTCCGAGTGGCCGCCGACGATCGACGCACCGATGTCGCGCGCGGTGGCGTCGAGATCGCGCGTGATCGCCTCGAGATCGGTCTCCTCGTCGGGGAGCATGATCACGGCGGTCAGCCAGCGCGGATCGGCGCCGGAGGCCGCGACGTCGTTGCAGGCGACGGGGACGGCCAGCGTGCCGACCCCCTCCGCCGCGAGCGAGATCGGGTCGGAGCTGACGACGAGCGTCTCGTCTCCCTCGGAGAGTGCGATCGCGGCGGCGTCCTCGCCGTCCGCCGGTCCCTGCAGGACCGTGTCGTCGTCGGCCGCCGTTCCCGTGCGGCCGAAGACGTGTGCGAGCAGGTCGTCCGGACTCACCTTGCCGGGCATACCACGAACTGGGAGGATCTGCGGTTTGTAGCTGTCGGGCCGTCGGCGTCGGTTTGATTATCGCGATGGCGATGCGTCGATTCTTCGTTCGGTAGAGGCGGAGGCGTTACCACTTCGGACCGATCAACCCACGTGCGGTGGCGTGCGCTGAGCCGTGGTGAACGATGAGTGAACCACGGCTCGAATTCGCACGAGGGATGAGGGAGCGAGTTTGCGAGCGACCGAATCGGCTGGGGAGGACGTGGCAATCACCGCTGCCAGCGAGAGCAGAACACTCGTCTTCAGTTCCCGTCGTCTATACTCGAGCGTTCAATAAGCCAATACCGCGTTCACCACCTATCCGGGTCCGAAGGTCGCCATATCGGCACCCACCGTCGCCAGTGCGTCGGCGGGGTTCGGGTCGCTGTCGGCCAGATGCGTGTACCGGTGGACCGGGATGCTCGAGAGCGCCGTCGTCACGGCCTCGCTATACCTCTCGACGCCCGGTTCCGTCGGATCGTCGCCACCCCAGACGTCTCGGATGACCGTCATCGAATCGATGCGGACCTCCACCCTGCGTGGCTCGTAGCGCGCCAACAGCTCGGCGAGCCCGAGCTGGAGGGCGACGTACTCGGCGGTGTTGTTCCCCGTTCGGGAGCCGACAGGTCGGCCGAGGCGGGCGAGTTGGTCCCCCGAAGCGTCGACGATGACAGCGCCCGCCCCTGCGGGGCCGGGGTTCCCGCGTGAACTGCCGTCGACGTAGAGGACAAACGCGTCGCTCGTCGGCTCGGGGATGGGTGGCCGCGTGAGTCCAGACTCGAGGAGGCTCTCGAGTGCGCGACGCAGTTCGGCTGAGGTAGTATCGGGGTCGAACAGACCGCCGTAGCCGGGGACGGCGTCGTCGACGGCGTCGGTGGCGGCCGCTACCTCGTAGCCGACGCCCGCGAGCACCTCGTCTACGAGTGTAGCCAGCGGCGAGCGGTGTTCGGCCGGGAGCGGATCGTTAGTCACGTCACTTCTCCCCTTGAGTTTCGATTCCAGGAACTCACACTCTCGTTCCCGGGTGATCTCGTCGGCTTGTCGCACCACTGCATATCGGATATCGGGGGTCGAGCGGGATAATCCCTTCAGGTAGTGTTAAGAAAAGGATGCTGGATATAGAGCAGTAGTGTAGCACAACGACCCATTTGTTTCGCGCCGAAAGTGATGAACTATCTGCTCACGACACCAGAGTACTTTTACACTCTCGAGTTAGGGATTTTACAGATGCCTGAAAGCACTGCTGAGACGGGAACCCCTCTTTCTTCCATCCACCGAATTCTTGTCGCACTACTCACGATAGCGGGCCTCGCTGGACTCTATTTCGCAGTTGGTGTTCTTTTTGTAGGAAGTGGTCTCGTGGATACTCTGCTTGGTTTCGTTGGATTGGTGGTTGCAAGTTCTGCCGCCTACTGGATTTTTCACCTCTATACTAATTTGAAGAACGCCAAGAAGGACAATGTGTGTGCGGAATGAGACTCCTGTACTGGCGGATCACTAATTCTCGCGGATCTCGTCTCAGTCTATACCGTATCTGTGCCCAGTGTTCAGTACACTCGTTCGAATATCTATCAGCCCAAACAAATCGGCTACTCTCCAATGAGCCCCCTCGAGTGAACGCGAGAGTCAGTTCGGTCGTCGACTATCGAACCCGTGTTACCGGCTACGGAGAGGTATCGTATTCAAATTAGCCGTTACACACCGCCTCGAGTCGTGTTCACGACGACGGCGAGAACCGCTGCGTACGTGTCGACGCGGCCGAGCCCGTCGCGGGTGGACTGCCGATTCCGGCGTCAGGACGCGTCGGGTGCGACGGCTTCCATCGTCTGCTTGACTGTGTCTTCGTCAGCCCCGCGCGGGAAACTGATCGCGATCGAATCGAGCCCCTCGACGGCCTCGTAGGCCTCGAGTTGCTCTCGCGTCTCTTCGGGCGTCCCGAACGCACAGAGATCGTCGAGGATGCTCTCGTCGACCAGTTCGAGCGCGCGCTCGCGATCGCCGTCCTGCCACGCGTCGTGGATCTCGGGAGCCTCCTCGTAGCCCTGGCGCTCTAAGGCGTCGCGGTAGAACGTGCCCATGCCGCCGATGTAGAAGCCGATGTGCTGGCGCGTGAGTTCGCGCGCCCGGTCGGCGTCCTCGAGGGCACAGCAGGTGACGCCGGTCGTGACGTGAACGTCGTCGGGATCTCGGTCCCCGAGTTCCGCACCGCGCTCGATGTCCTCGAGTCGGTCGGCCATTCCGTCGGGCGTAAGCATGATGCCGTGCCAGCCGTCGGCGAAGCGACCGGCGAGTTCGACGGCCTTCGGTCCCATCCCGGTGACCTCGATCGGCGGGGACGGCTCCGGCGCGTCACAGCGCAGCCGGAAGCCCGAGAGCTGAAAGTCATCGCCGTCGTAGTTGACCGGCTCTCCGGAGAGCACCTCGCGGACGATCTCGACGGTTTCGCGGGTTCGCCGGAGCGGGTTGCCGTACTCCATCCCGTGCCAGTTCTCGATCACGACGGGGCCGCTCGGGCCGAGGCCGAGGCGGAACCGACCGTCGGAGACCTCCTGCATCGTTGCCGCCGTCTGGCCTAGCAGGGCCGGCGAGCGCGAGTAGGTGTTGAGGATGCTCGAGCCGATATCGATCGACTCGGTCCGTTCGGCCATCGCGGTCAGGACGACCACGCCGTCTCGGCCCCACGTCTCGGGGAGCCAGGCGCAGTCGTAGCCACCCTCCTCCGCCAGCGTGGTGTAGTCGACGATCGAATCGACGGTCGGTTGGGCCGCGACCGGGAGGTGAACGTCTCTGTCTGTCATCGTCTTTCATAGACGAAACGCGGCCTTTTGGGTGTATGGGAACCGGTGGCGACGGAACGAGCGTTGTTTCGTCTCACTACGAGACATCAAACGACCCGATGTACACGTCGAGAGCGGGAATCACTCCGGGTAGACGGTCACCGACGGAAAGTACGTGTCGTAGAACGCCGTATCGAAGCTAACCAGTCCATCGGTGTCGACGGTCGCGTGACCACCGATGACGAAGTCCGCAGCGATATGCTGACGTGGGGCGAGATCCTCACTGCATTCCTCACAGCGGACCGTCTGCTTCGCTCCGCAGGCTGGGCACTGCAGCCCGTCCGGTCGCCGGTCTGCGTATCGCTGAAATCGTTCACCCGCTCGAATCAAGGCTTCTCGTGACGGCTCGACGAGTTGGATACTGAGATCCTCGAGGAAACGATTCAGGTCCGAAGCGCTGTCGAAGTGGCCATCCGCCGCGAGTTCGGCGTACACGACCGACGTGATAACGACTCGTCCCTCTCGATAGGCGCTCCGAAGCGCCGCCTCGCTGGCGTCGGCATAGTCGTCTTCGTATAAGAGTGCGAGAAGGGCGTTCGTATCGACTGCCGTCGTCACGCTTCGATCCCCGATTCCTCGCCGTTTTCGTCGCTTTCGTTGCGGGGGTACTCACCGCGAAGCCGACGCATTCGTTCGGGCATCGTTTCGTCGCTGTCGGCGCTTCCACGATACTTTTCGAAGGGGTCGTCCCCGTCTGCTGTAGTCGGTTCTTCCTTTCGTATCTCGTAGCCGGAGTCGGTCTCCTCGAAGGTGACCTCGTCGCCGGGTTCGATTCCGAGCGTGTCTCGAATCTCCTTCGGAATCGTGACCTGACCCTTAGTAGTCACGCGTGGCATCTCTTACGTTGAACTACGGAGTAATACCTTATGAGTATTACCCACGCTGTCGTACGGCTGTTTCATCGACGGGAACCTACGATCGAGACGGAAAGGTAATCGACCGAACGGAAACGTACCGTGCTATACGTCTCGCTCTTCGCTGATCTGCGGGACGCCCTGGACGGTGATCGTCTCGCCGACGACGTACGACGAGGCGGGACTGGTGAGGAACTGCGTCACGTCGGCGATCTCTTCGACGGTGCCGATTCGGCGAGCGACTTCTTCGCGATCGATGTTGTCTGCGGAGACGCCCATCTGGCTCTCGACGCCGGGCGTGGCGACGAAGCCGGGGGCGATACAGTTGACGCGGACGCCCTCGTGGGCCCACTCGTAGGAGAGCGTCGTGGTGAGGTTGATGACGCCCGCCTTGGAGGCCCCGTAGGGGCTCATCAGCGGCGAGCCGTGCTGGCCGGCGACGCTCGCGAAGTTGACGACGGTGCCGCCGCCGTCTTTGAGGTGCTCAGCGGCAGCGTGCGTGCAGTTGTACGTGCCGTGGAGATTGATGTCGACGATGGTCTTCCAGCCGTTCTCCGAGACGTCGTCGAAGTCCGCCATGAACGACGCGCCGGCGTTGTTGACCAGCACGTCCAGACCGCCGAACTCCTCGACGGTGGCCTCGACGAGCGCCTCGACGGCCTCGCGTTCGGTCACGTCGCACTCGATCGCCAGCGCCTCGCCGGGGCTGTCGCTCGCGTTGATCTCCTCCGCAACGGGGTCGACGTTCTCCTGTTCGCGCGAGCAGACGACGACGTCGACGCCGTCGGCGGCGAAGCGTTCGGCGATGCCGCGGCCAATTCCGCTCGAGGAGCCGGTGATAATGGCGACGTCGCCGTCGACGCTGAACTGATCGGTGCTCATACGCGGTCACCTGCGAACCGGTGGTGGGTTACCATTGTTAGATCCATCCGGACATATGAAGACACTGTTAATAAAGATGGGCGTCGGTACCGAAGAGCGTAGGATTAAGTGAGTGGCAACCGCTGGCACAGATACACGGACAGCGACGGGCTCACATCGACTATCGGCACGGATTGCCCGTCGCCGGAGCATCCATGACAGACGACACTCCAGAAGACACCCCACAGTACGGACCGAAGCGACAGCAGGACGTGTATCGAAAGGGCATGCTCGAGGGGCAACCCCCCGAGTTTCCGGTCGCCTACGAGGAGCTGGTCGAGCGCGCCCGCGAGAAACTGAGCGACGAGGCGTTCGCCTACGTCGCCGGCGGGGCCGGCTCGGAGTCGACGGTGCGAGCCAACGACCGGGCGTTCGACGACTGGCAGATCGTTCCCCGGATGATGCGGGACGTCTCGAGTCGCGACCTCTCGATCGAACTCTTCGGCCGCGAGTATCCGGCCCCGGTCATGCTCGCGCCGATCGGCGTTCAGGGCATTCTCCACGGCGAGGCCGAACTCGCCGTCGCCCGCGCGGCGAGCGAGTTCGGGATTCCGATGATCCTCAGTTCGGTCTCCTCCTACACCTTCGAGGAGGTCGCCGAGGAGCTGGGCGAGGACCCCGGCTGGTTCCAGCTCTACTGGAGTTCCGATCGGGATGTCGCGGCCAGCTTCCTCGAGCGCGCCGAAGACGCCGGCTACGAGGCCGTCGTCGTCACCCTCGACACGCCGAAGATGGGGTGGCGCGAGCGCGACATCGAACTCGGCTATCTTCCCTTCCTGCAGGGCCAGGGCCTCAAGAACTACTTCGAGGATCCGGCCTTCTGCGACCGACTTGAGGGCGACGATCCGTGGGCCGACCCCGAGGCGTCGATCGAATCCTGGAGCGAGTGTTTCGGCGACGCCTCGCTCACCTGGGACGACCTCGAGTGGCTGGACGAGCAGACGGACCTCCCGGTCCTCGTCAAAGGGATCCTCCACCCCGACGACGCCCGCGAGGCGGTCGAGCGCGGCGTCGACGGCCTGATCGTCTCGAATCACGGCGGCCGACAGGTCGACGGCGCGCTCCCCGCGCTCGAGGCGCTGCCGGACGTGGTCGACGCCGTCGACGACGCGACCGACGAAGACGAGGACGTCCCGGTCCTCTTCGACAGCGGAATCCGCCGCGGGAGCGACGTCTTCCGCGCCGTCGCACTCGGTGCCGATGCGGTGTTGCTGGGACGCCCGTACGCCCTGGGACTGGGAATCGGCGGCGAGGACGGCGTTCGGGCGGTCCTCGAGAACCTGCTCGCCGACGTCGACCTGACGGTCGGGCTCTCGGGCTGTGCGAGCATCGACGAGGTCGATCGGTCGAACGTACGGAGGGCAGACCGGTGAGCGGCGACGACCGAGAGAGCGACGGAGGAAGTGGCGGCGAGGCCGACGCGACCGACACCGCGGCGTGGGACGCCGTCTTCTGGGACATCGGCGGCGTCATTCTCGAACTCGAGTCCGTCCAGGCCGCCCACGCCGCCTTCGTCGAAGAGTTGGTCGAGGACCACGACCTCGAGCTGTCAGTCGAGGAAGCCGTCGATACGTGGCGAACGGCCGTCGGAACCCACTTTCGCGAGCGCGAGGGCACCGAGTTCCAGTCGGCCCGCGAGGCCTACGCGGTGGGTGTCGAGGCGCTCGTCGGCGAGGACCTCCCGCGCGAGCGGTGGGTCCCAGATTTCGAGCGACACGTCGAGTCGTCGATCGAACCGATTCCGGGCGCGGTCGAGACGATTGAGGAACTCGCTCGGCGCGATATCCACGTCGGCGTCGTGAGCGACGTGGACGACGACGCGGGCAAGGAGATGCTCGAGCGCTTCGGCGTCCGCGAACAGTTCGACTCGATCACCACCTCCGAGGAGGTAGGGCGGACGAAACCCGATCACGCGATGTTCGAGACCGCGCTCGCAAAGGCCGACGCCGCGCCCGAGCGGTCGCTGATGATCGGCGACCGCTACGACCACGACGTGAAAGGCGCCGACGAGATGGGCATTCACGGCGTCGCCTTCGGCGCCGATGACGGCCCTGCCGTGGCGTATCGGATCGAGTCGCCCGAGGAGGTGCTCGAGATCGTCGAACGCGAGCAGCCGAATAGCTGAGGGGCGGACTCGGAGCGGGATTCGACTCGAGGCGGCGGCGACCGATACCCAAACCCTTTTTTGGATATTTTGCGACGGAAGAGATAATATGGGGGCCAACGCCGACGGCGAGCCCGTCGACACCGAGGAGGCGATCATGCAAGCCACGTACCGTGCGCTCTGCAAACACGGCTACGCGAACCTAACGATGCAGGCGATCGCCGACGAGTTCGACAAGACGAAAGGTGTCCTCCACTACCACTACGACACCAAGGAGGCCCTGCTGGTCGCGTTCCTCGAGTATCTGCTCTCGGCGTTCGAGCAGAACATCGCCGTCGAGGGCCGCGGCGACCCCGACGAGCGCCTCGAGGCCCTGATCGACACGCTGCTGTTCGGCCCGCCCGAACGCGGAACGTTCGACCACTGGGAACTGACGACCGCGATGCTCGAGGTGCGCACGGAGGCCCCGCACAACGACGAGTTCTGCCGGCAGTTGAGCCGCAACTACGAGACCGTCGAGGCGACCGTAATTGCGATCGTCGAGGAGGGGATCGAACAGGGCGTCTTCCGCGACGTCGATCCGGAGCAGGTCGCGACGCTGCTGCTGGCGAGCATCAACGGCTCGCGGATCTATCAGGTGACCCTCGAGCGCGACGACGTCGCGGAGATCACTCGAGCGAGCCTTCGGGCGATCCTCCGGGAGTGGCTCTATCGCCCTGATTCGACCGACGAAGCCCACTGAGGAACAGTGGACGGTTTGGCGTGCTGTACGCCGATCCATGGCTCAGTACGCTCCGCCGAGTCGGATTGTGTCGATTCGCCGGCGCTACTCGGACTCCCGCGGGTCTCGGTCCTCACCGATCCAGTTCTCCGTGACGTCCTCGAGTGACTCGCCGATCTTGTGTCCCCGATAGCCGAAGATATCGTCCGCGCCGTCGGCGGACATGATGATCGGCCAGAACGGCTCGTCGGCGGTCAGCTCCTCCCCGTCGACGGTCGCGTAGACGGTGCCCTCGGGAACGCGTTCGAAGTTCTCGACGTGTACCTCGTACGACTCTCCGTCGGGTTTCGGAACGGGCTCGCCCATGTGGAAGAAGTCCGGATCGGCCTCCGGTGGGTCACCGGGGAGCGCGTCCACACGCTGGAGGAACGCGCGAGCCTGATACTCGGCCGAATCGGCCGTCTCCTCGGAGTTCTCCGCGGCGAGTTCGATCTCGACGGTGAAGCCGCACGTCGTGATCGTGTGCTCGTTCACCCCCCAGTGATCGACGACGTGCGGAACCGGGAGCTCCGAGGCCAGTTCGAACTCGCGCTCCTGGGCGCTGTGTATCAGCGCGAACGGCGTGGGCCCGGCCTCGGTACCGTGCAGCGAGAGCGACGTGCGGCCCTCGACCAGCTCGCAGAGACGGGCGGCGATGCGTTCCTCTCGATCGCCGTCCGGATCGCCGGGAAACACGCGGTTGAGGTCCGAGTCGAGGTAGCGTTCGCCGGCTTCGATGGCGGCCGGATTAGCGAGGACGAACGCGACGCCGCGCTGGAGGTCGAGGTCGGCCTCGCGCAGGCGTCGCACCGCGCGGATACCGCTCATCTCGTCACCGTGGACGCCGGCGACGACGACGACCTCGGGCTCTCCCGGTCCCCGAAGGGTCACGTCGAGCGGACCGAAATCCTCGTCTGTTGTACTCATTCTAGTGTCAACTACTGTAGTCGACAGTCGGTAAAGACGCCGGTGCTTGCGTCTGTCGAAGAATTGAATACTGCTTCGACGGCCGTTCAATCGGCGTGTTCCGACGTTCGACTCGACGCGCGCGCCGACTCCTCGAGCGCTTGCAGGTTCGGGAGGAATCGGCCGGTCTCCCGGTAGACGCCGCCGAGCAAGATTGCGCCGGCGACGACGGGGAGTACCGCACAGGCCACGTAAATCGGCCAGAAGCCGAAGAGATCGACGAGCGGGAGGGAGACGATCGGGCCGAGTCCGCCGCCGATGTCCCCGAGGACGTTGTTCGTCCCGACCGCACGCCCCATCCGCTCGTCGGGGGTGAGGTCGGCGAGCAGCGCCATCAGCGGACCGCTCGTCCCGCCCTGACCGGCGCCGATCAGCAGACACGCAACCGTGAGCGTAACGACCGAGTCGGCCATCGCGAGCATGATGAAGCCGATGAATGACGTGGCGAGGAACACCAGCAGCGTCGGAATCCGCGACTCCGTCCGGTCGCTGACGTAGCCGCCGAGGAACATGAAGACGCCGGCGGCGACGACCGTGACGGCCATGAAGATCCCCGACGACGCCTGCGCGTCGAAGCCGAAGACGCTGAGATCGTTCCGGTCGAGAAAGAGCACCAGCGTCGCGAACAGCGCGCCGATGTAGGCGAACAGCACCGCGAAGTTCACCAGTCCAACGGTCAGCGCCGGAACGCTCGTATCGACGTCCCACGGCGAGACCGAGCGATGTTCGTCGCCCTCGATGTGAGTCTCGGGGATCGTCGCGTAGGCGATCACGCTCGCGAGGACGGCGAACAGCGTCGCGACGACGAACGCCGAGACCGTCCCCGAGAGCTCGCTGATGAGCCCGCCGATGACGACGCCGCACGGAAATCCGAAGAGGACGCCGCCGCGGATGAGTCCCATGTTCGCGCCCCGCGAACTTCCGTCGCTGACGTCGGACGCGATCGTGTACGCGGTCGCGAAGACGGCCGCGCTGCCGACGCCCCAGATGATCCTCGAGCCGAGGAACCACGCCGCGGGAATATCCGGGAGGAACCATAGTTCGGGCCGTGCCGAAATCATGGCGACGACGTAGCCGAACGTCGCGACGGACTGGACGATCATCCCGGCGACGAACGGTTTGCGCGTACCGACGCGGTCGACGAGCACGCCGGCCGGCGCGTTCGCGAACAGCCGAGAGAACCGGTTCGCGCTGAGGATGAGTCCGACGAGAAACGGCGAGATGCCGAGGACGATGCCGAGGTTCGGCAGAATCGGGAAGATCACGCCGCCGCCGAAGCCGACGAAGAACGTACTGAGGATAACCGCGCCGATTACGACGGAGTGACTCGTCTCCGCGCCGCTCACGGCGTCTCGCAGTCGCCGAATGGGGTTTTTCGAGCCCACGGCGCTACGACCCGCGCCCGTCGGTTTCGTTCGCTCGATCAGCGAGACCTCGACGATCGGTCGGCCTCGAGTTGCTGGGGCCGTCGCTGCGTTTCTTCGTCACTTGACTAACCAGTTAGTCAGTTCCGCTCAAAAGGGTTTGGGATGACGATGGTCGTGTGCAGCGCACTCACTGATCACTCGTTCGACCGACCGGTCGAAGCTGTCAGTGCCTCAACTGCGGACCGTCGCTGAAGCCAGGCTGAACGCGCGTACCCAACGTGTCGTGATCCACACGCAGACGGTCGAAGCAGTAGTACGATAGAGACAACTCGTGTGAGAAAATTGTCACCAGCTAACGTCCCAACGATGTTAGACTAAATTACACCCAAAACTACTTTCGTTAAGCAGAGAAGTAATGGTACCGTACACCATCAGTACGAACCAGCGTTCGAGAGACGACACCACAGTCGTCCGATCGGACGGAGTTCACCAGCCACTATGAGCGATAACTACTACGAACGTCTCGTCGACGAGGACGCGCTCGCCGCGCACCTCGAGGAGCACCTCGGCGAGGCGGACGACTACGACGTCGAGCGGCACCAGGAAGGGCATTCGAACGAAACGCTGTTCGTCACGTGGGGTGACCGCGAACTGGTCATCCGCCGGCCGCCGCCGGGCGAGACCGCCGACACGGCCCACGACGTCATCCGGGAGTACAGCGTCATGAACGCGGTCGCAGACACCGACGTTCCCGTCCCAACTCCGGTGCTCGCCTGCGAGGATCACGACATTATCGGCAGCGACTTTTACGTGATGGATCGACTCGAGGGCGACGTGCTTCGGGAGGACGAACCGGAGCGGTTCGCCGCGCCCGAACAGCGCGAGCGAATCGGCGAGGAACTCGTCGACACGCTGGCGAAGATCCACCGACTCGACTACGAGGAGATCGGTCTCGGCGAGTTCGGCCGGCCCGCCGGCTACACGCAACGGCAGGTCGACCGCTGGGGTAAACAGCTCTCGTGGGCGTTCGAGGTCACCGAAGACGAGCGGGAAGTTCCCGTCCTCCACGAGGTCGGTGACTGGCTCCGGGACAACGTACCCGAAGAGCATCCACACACGCTCGTCCACGGCGACTACAAGCTCGACAACGTCATGTTCGCGCCGGGCACGCCGCCGGAACTGATCGCCGTCTTCGACTGGGAGATGTCCACCCTCGGCGACCCGCGCGCCGACCTGGGCTGGATGCTCTCCTACTGGCGCGACGCGAAGGACCCCGAGCCGTCGATCCCCGAACTCACCACGCGCTTTATGGAGCAAGAGGGGTACTCCAGCCGAGCCGAGCTCGTTGAGCGCTGGGAGGACCTCACCGGACTCGAGTTTGAGCACGAGCGGTTCTACCGCACGCTCGCCGTCTACAAGCTGGCGGGTCTCGGCGAGATGTTCTTCCGACGGTATCTCGAGGGCAACAGCGACAACCCGATGTATCCGAAAATGGAGGAGCGCGTGCCGGCGCTGGCCGATCGCGCGAAGCGGATCATCGACGGCGACGAGCCGCTGTAACGGGCTTTCGAGCGAATACCCGGCATTCGTTATACGGCCGACGCTACTCGAGCGAACGCAGCGAACGCTGTTGGCGCGCTGAACCGCGACCCCGTCGCGGTTCGAATCGCGAGGGATGAGCGAACGAAGTGAGCGAATCGGTTGGGGAGGGCGTGGCAATCCCTAGTGGCCAGCTCGAGTTCGAATTAGCTGTTCCTGTCCCCTCAATCATAGCGGCTCTTGCTGGAGTACTCGAAGTCTCAGATACGTTTTGCGACCATGGCAACGGGGACTTCCACGTCCTCCCCAGCCGACTCGCTCGCTTACGGGTCGTCCTACCCGTTCACTCGCTCATCCCTCACGCGAGATCGTCGGCCAACCTCACTTTCGTTCGGCAGCCGACAGCGCGTGCCACCGCAGAGCGGTTTTTCAGTATTCGATCTGCCCAGGAATCGATATCGTTCGTTTCATCCTACCAGAGTCCGCTCATCCTGATCAGCATCCGTTACGATATCGGGGAATAAACTCGAGTCATCATTACCGAAGTTCACCGAAAACCCGAGGAGACGTACGAGCGGAACAACCGGAAACAACGTGCTTAACATTGCTAATTCGCTGTCGGTGGTATTAAGATGATCCCGGTAGACCACACGACCATGTCACTGGACAGCATCGACCGCGTCGCCGTGCTGGGCGCGGGCAACATGGGGCACGGGATTACCGAAGTGACCGCGATGGCCGGCTACGACGTCACGATGCGCGACATCAAAGACGAGTTCGTCGAGGACGGCTACGAGTCGATCGCCTGGAGCTTAGAGAAACTCGAGGAGAAGGACCTGATCGACGAGACGGCCGACGAGGTCCTCTCCCGGATCGAGACGACGACCGACCTCGAGGCGGCCGTTTCCGACGCCGACCTCGTCATCGAGGCCGCGCCGGAGAACCTCGACCTGAAACACGACATCTTCAGCGACCTCGAGGCGTACTGCGACGAGGAGACGCTGCTCGCGACGAACACCTCGAGTCTCCCGATCTCGGACATCGCGGAGGCCGTCGACACGCCCGAGCGCGTGCTCGGCCTGCACTTCTTCAACCCGCCGGTCAAGATGGACTTAGTCGAGGTCATCTACGGCCAAGACACCAGCGACGAGGCGGCCGAAGCCGGCTACGAGTGGGTCGAGTCGATCGACAAGACGCCGATCTACGTCCGCAAGGACGTCCGCGGCTTCGTCGTCAACACCATCGTCGGCCCCTTCGGCGGCGAACCCGCGTTCATGGTCTCGGAGGGCGAGGCGACGATCCGGGAGGCCGACGCCACGATGGCCCACGAGCGGGGCTACCCGATGGGGCCGTTCGAACTCGCCGACCTCACCGGCATCGACGTCGGCTACCACGTCCGCAAGGAGGGCGGCAGCCCGATCCCGCCGATCACGGAGGAGAAGGTCGAAGCCGAGGAGCTCGGCCAGAAGACCGGCAAAGGCTTTTATGACTACGAGGACGGCGACGGCGCCGACTACCAGCCCGACGACGTCGACGACTTCGACTGGCTGCGCGTCGAGGCTCGCATGATCAACCGCGCCGCGTTCCTCGTCGGTGAGGGCGTCGCCACACCCGAAGAGGTCGATACGGGCGTCCAGCTCGGACTCGGCTTCCCCGAGGGCATCTGCCGCCGGGCCGACAAAATCGGTCTCGACAGAGTTCTCGAGAAACTCGAGACGCTGTACGAGGAGACCGGCTCCGACCGCTTCGAGCCACACCCCTACCTCACGGAACTCGTCGAGGAGGCCGGCGAAGGCTTCTACGAGTATGACGGCGACGACGGTGGACTCGACTCCTATCACGATCTCAACGCCACCCTCGAGGACGGCGTGCTGCGAGTCGAACTCGACCGGCCGTCTCGCATGAACGCCCTCTCGGGCGACCTGCTCGAGGAGATAGACGACCTGTTCTCGTCGGTCGACACCGACGAGGTTCGGTGTGCGGTAATCGAGGGTGCGGGCGACCGCGCGTTCAGCGCCGGTGCGGATATCTCCGGCTTTAGCGGCGTCGAACCGACCGACTTGATGGACGTCACGCCGGCCTTCGAGACGGTCAACGACTTCCCACGGCCCGTTGTCGCGAAGGTCGACGGCTACTGTCTCGGTGCCGGACTCGAGCTCGCACTGGCCTGCGATCTGCGGCTCGCGACCGAGCGCTCGGAGTTCGGCGCTCCAGAGATCAATCTCGGCCTGATCCCCGGCGGCGGCGGTACTCAGCGACTCCTCCGCGTCCTCGGCGAGACTCGCGCGAAAGAGATGGTCTTCCGCGGCGAGCACATCGACGCCGACCGCGCCGAAGACTGGGGCCTGATCAACCGATCCGTCGACCGCGAGAAGTTCGACGAGACCGTCGACGAGTTCGTCGACGACCTCCGCAACGGCCCGCCGATCGGCCTCGAGGTCGCCAAGAAGGTCATGAACGAGGGCGAAGACGCGAGCCTCGAAGCCGCCCTGACCATGGAGAGCCAGGGCTTCGGGCTCCTGACCAGCACGGACGACGTGCTCGAGGGCACCATGGCCTTCGCCGAGGATCGCGAGCCCGAGTTCGAAGGCGAATAAATGTCGCCGGAACCCGAATCGGAGCCGAAATCGGAGCCGTCGACCGACTGGCCCGAGTGGGCATCGTTCGTCGAGCGCCACGGCTATCTGTCGTGGCTCGACATCAGCGTCGACCAACTCGAGGACGGGACGGCCGTCCTGACCATCGACCACGACGAGGAGTTCGAGAATCCGGTCGGAAACGACGGCTACAATCCGGTCCACGGCGGCATCGTCGCGACCCTGATCGATACCGCCAGCGCGTTCGCGCTGCGGACGACCTTCGAGAAGCCGAGTCAAGCACGCCTGACGACGACCGATCTGAACGTCTCGTACCTCCGCCCGGCGACGGGTAATCTCCGCGCCGAAGCGTCCGTAGTGCGGGCCGGCGGGACGACCGGTGTCACCGAGGTCTCCGTCACCGGCGCCGACGGCGAGGCGGCCGTCGGTCGGACCACGTATCGACTGTTTCGGGACAGAGACGTGGACGAGAACGAGACGTAGCCGACTCGGATCCCGGGCGTTTCCTTTCGGGGACGATGCTCGAGCGTGACGGGGCGTCCTATTCGGACTGTTCTTCCCGTAGGCCCTCGTAGATTCGCGGATCCGTCCGGAACTTCAACACGTTGTGGACCGACGAGTTTCGGATGTTCGCGATCACGTCGCCGTGTTCCTTGTAGCAGTTGTGGATCCACTTCGAAATCTGTTCGGAGCCGCGGAACATCATGACGGTTTTCCACTGATACTCGCCGTCCGAGAGGAAGAAAAACAGGGTGTGTTTGTCTTCTTTGATGTGTGTCATCGCGTCTCGCCAGCTGTCGGCGAAGTGTTCGGTGTTGAACTTGAACTCGAACAGCGCGAAGGTATAGTACTCTTCGTTGGGGATAATCGCCTCGCGAAAGACGCCTTCGTCGCGCATTCGGCGGATCGATTCGCTAACGGTAACGTGTGAGACGTCGATGTCGTACTCGGATTTGAGCACGCTCGTCAGCTCCCGCGAGGAGAGCTGTGGATCGTCCGAGAGCTCACACAAAATGGCGATATCGCGGTCTTTAAAGTCCCAGTTCGGCGATTCGTCGTCGGTCATGCTATCGTCTCCATCTGTGATCTCTGAGTGTGCAGTCGTTCAATCCAGACCGTCTGAGAACCGATCGCCGCAGGCGGCCGGTCCCGGTCGTGGTTCTATCCGTGTCACATCCCCGATTGGATTTCCATTGTAAAGTTGTTTTGGATGGGTTTCGAGGTGTACATCGGACCCTCCGCTACCACACTCTCGTAGAACATTCCCGAATAGCTATATGTTCTTGCATTGGGTGGTAACCCATATACTAAGAGTACGGTCAGTTTCCCGCCTCTCGACTTCTATGGTACCATGTGCTCGAAGCGTCCGTGACCATACAGTAGGATGGTTTTCCGACACAGGTGAGTAAATGGGGTTATGTTGGACGAATGTATACTAATACCCATTATTTAATTCAGTACATGGTCATATGTCCCGAGTTCAATACTCTCTTCCGTTCATCATTTCACGAATTCACCTTGCCCCCGGGAGACATATGTGATTTTCTAACTCTCTTGACTCTGCTAAATACCAGATACCATATCACTCTGTGTATTTGTCTGTCATGGGTTACCGATGTCATCAAGTGAGGTTCTACCAGTCAACAAATGATATTTTATTGATAAAGAGTCGAGCCGCGGAGCGAGAAGGTATCCGCGTTCTTACCCGACACAACTGCCTCGAGTGCCCACTCGTCCAATCGAACTGATCGTGAAATCGTCGGTTGTGAACAGTCGTCGTGAAAGTACGAGGCGAAAGCCCGCCCGAAAGGGCGGGAAGATAGCACAGTCGGATAGACCATACCGATGGCTCTCCCGGATCGTGACCGCACGGCCTCGTCGGTCACGTCACGTGTGTCACTCCCTTCGCTTGATGAGGAACTTCATATCGCCCTGGAAGACGACGGTATCGTCCTGATTCGTCATTTCGGTGTCGAGGATGACGATCCCCGCCTCGTCGTGATCGACGTCTTTTGTCTCGCTGACCTCCATCTCGAGCGAGATCGTATCCCCGATGTACACCGGATTCGGGAGATCCATGTAGTTCATGCCGAGGAACGCGTACGCCGTGCGCTCGACGATTCCGGACCGGTAGACGAAGCCGGTCGCGTGGACGAACGTCATCGGACCGTGGGCGATTCGGCCGTCGAAGGGGCCCTCCTCCGCGTACTCCTTGTTGGTGTGCAGTTCCGTCCAGTCGCCGGCCAGTGCCGAGTGCATGACGAAGTCGGATTCGGTGACGGTTCGGCCGACGCTCTGGAACTCTTGACCCTCCTCGAAGTCTTCGAAGTGATGTGGCTCGTAGCTGTATGCCATATGTGGACATCCCAATCACGGTACAAATAGTTTACTTCGACGACGAGAATCGGAGATCCGGCGCAGGATTGATGACGCGTCTCCGTTCGAATCGGCAGCGGACGCCACTCACTCGACCGTCGTCGCGACTATCGGTGGTCGTAAACGCGCTTTACCTTCCCGACTTCCGTCCGTTCGATGCTGTCCGGATCGACGATCTCCAACTCGTCCGGCGTAAACGAGAGGACGTTCGACAGGCGAGTGAGGATGCGGTCGCGGAGGTCTTCGACGTCGCCGTCGAACTCGGGTTCGAGCTCGATCGTGAGCTCGAGGGTGTCCAGGTTGTTCTCGCGATCGAGGTCGATGCGGTAGTAGGGGGCAACCGCGTCGAACTCGAGGACGACGTCTTCGATCTCGCTGGGGTAGAGGTTGACGCCGCGGACGATCAGCAGGTCGTCGGCGCGACCGGTGACGTTGTCCATCCGGACCATCGTCCGTCCGCACTCACACTCGTCGTAAGTCAGCGTCGTGAGGTCGCCGGTGCGGTACCGAAGCGCCGGCAGGGCCTCCTTCGTGAGCGTGGTCAACACGAGTTCGCCCTCCTCGCCTTCGGGAAGCACCTCGCCGGTCTGGGGGTCGATCACTTCGGGATAGAAGTGATCCTCCCAGATGTGCAGGCCCTCCTGAGCTTCGTGGCACTCGTTGGAGACCCCGGGACCGATGATCTCCGACAGCCCGTAGATGTCGATGCCGGTCACGTCGAGTCGCTCCTCGATCTCCTCGCGCATCGGATCTGTACAGGGTTCTGCACCGAAGATCACCGTCGACACCGGGAGCTCTTTGATGTCGATTCCCATTTCCTCGGCCGTCTCCGCGAGGTACAGCGAGTACGACGGCGTACAGGTGAGGACGTCGCTCTCTAAGTCCTGTAACAACTCCACCTGTCGTTGGGTCTGCCCGCCGCCGATCGGGATCACCGTCGCGCCGAGTTCCTCGATTCCGTAGTGGAGCCCGAGGCCGCCCGTGAACAGGCCGTAGCCGTAGCCGTTCTGGACCGTATCTCCCGGCTCGACTCCCGACGCGGCGAGACAGCGAGCGACGACTTCGCTCCACACGTCCAGGTCGCTCTGGGTATAGGAGACGATCTTGGGTTTGCCGGTGGTCCCCGAGGAGGCGTGAATCCGCCGGAGTTCGTCGTCGTCGACAGCGAACAGGCCGTCCGGGTACTCGGCACGGAAATCCTCTTTCGTGGTAAACGGGAGCGTCCCGATATCGTCGACCGTTTGCACGTCCTCGGGTGCGACGCCCGCTGCGTCGAGTTCCTCGCGGTAGTAGTCGACGTTCTCGTAGGCGTGGCGCACCGTTTCACGGAGCCGTTGGTTCTGCAGCTCTCGAATCTCCGTTCGAGGGGCTGTCTCTATCTGCTTATAACTCATCCTCACTCGACAATCCGGAGCGCCTCGACAAAAATCATGTGGTATGCACACGTGTCACTGATTACCACCGGGGGTGATAGAACGCGGCCGGTCGAGCGCTCGAGGTCGATTCCGAGAGGACGCGCGAACGCCGTATAACGCCGTCAGAACTCGACTGCAGCGGTGTCGACCGAAACATCCGCGTTATACGACGACCATCAGCGGGTCGCCGCCGGTCAGGTCGGTCGCTCCGCGGGCGGTAACTGAACCGTCTCGACGATCGGTTCGTCGAACGACAGTCGCATTCGGAGATCGTTTCCGTTGCGCTCGACCGTCTCGAATCCCATGCGGTGGTAGACGTGGACGGCCCGTTCGTTCGCTGCATCGACATCCAGCACGAGCGCCTCGTGTCCGGCGTCAGCAGCGGCAGCGATAACGTGCCGACAGAGTTCACTCCCGATTCCGCGATCGTGGACGGCCGGATCCACGAACACGACGAACTGGGGTTCGACGCTCGAGCGTGGCGAGTACGCTGCGTGGCCGATAACGCGGCCTCCGCGGACGGCGACGACGGTGAAGCCCCGTTCGAGCAGCCGCTCGATCCAGTCTTCGATCCGAGCGCGCGTGGCCGGCGGGATTCCCATCGAACGGTGGCGCTGGGGGTAGTCGACGTACATGGAAACGAGGTCCTCGAACCGCGAAGCCGAGTACGGTTCGACGAGGACGGGGTCGCCGCGTTTATCGATAAACCGGGGACAACGCGGCGGACAGCCCTCGGTTCCCGTACAGTTCGCCGGATCCCACGCGGAGCAGGTGTCGGTCGTCATGGGCGTTCACACTCGAACAGTGGTGTCGAAACCACATCACGGTCGACCCGTGTATTTACGGCGTTTATAAGCAACCGAAACGCGAGTAGCTCGAGAACCTCGAGAACCAAACGGCTACCGACGTCGGTGTTCGAGGTGCTCAGTCAGCTGTCACTCGCCCGGGCTGACGGTGACCACCGGCCTGTCGGTTCCGAGGATAACCGACTGAGTGACGCTTCCGAAGACGACTTTACCCGTCGGCGACCGTTTGCGTCCGGAGAGACAGAGCATGTCGACGTCCAGTTCGTCGGCGACCGCAATTAGCTCCGGCGCCGGTTCGCCGCTCGCTTCGTAGTACTCGTAGTCGATACCGTATTCGTCGAACGCCGCGGCCGCGTGGCGAACGCCGTCGAGTTGTGGTATCGACCGTCCTTCGGGGTTGTCCTGGAACACGTGCATGAGTACGGCCGTGATCTCGTCGTTCGCCCCCGGAAGCGATTCGATCATCGACGCCTGTGCCATCGCTCGGTCTTCGTCGGTTTCGACACCGACCAGTATCCGATACATAGAACGGTACTTGTGTGCATCTCACATAACGTTCCGGTCTCGTTCCCACACACTGGGCCGGCCCAATGGAATCGGTGCCGTACGTCGGCGGGCGCGATTGTACGCGAAAGCGAATAGTCAGCGTCCGCCGGCTATCGGGGGTGAACTCGCACAAGTCGTCTAATCGATCGTCACGAGAACCAGTCCGCCGCTCGTGAACAGGATCTGCCTGCCAGACGCGTACGAATCGGTCAGTTGGTATGGTAGAGCGGCTAACGGTATCGTGGCGAACCGGTGGATCGGATATCTGCATATCGATAGTAGAGCCGTATATTGCCGATATATACTTATAAAACCGCCATAAAACGGGGTCGATTTTTATGGTCGGGTGTACTCTACAGAAGGTATGACTCGAGGTGGCAAGTCACAGGGGCGTAGACGTGATATTCTCAAGGCGATTACCGCTGGTGGTGTCGCCGGAATAACCGGGCTGGCCGGCTGTGTCGGCGATCCAGACGAGATGGGGAACGGAGACGACGACGACTTCGATACGGTGCAGTTCGGAGTCCTCGAGCCGTTCACGGGGGAGTTCGCCGACCTCGCGGAAGAACGACACCAGGGAACCGAACTCGCGATCCAGGAGATCAACGAGAGCGACGAGTACGACTTTACGATCGAGTACGACGACTACGACACCCAACTCGATCCCGCGACGGCAACCCAGCGGGCCGAACAGGCGGTCCAATCCGACGGGGCGCAGTTCATTACCGGCTGTATCTCGAGCTCGGCCGCGCTGGCCATCAACGATTTCGCTCTCGAGAACGAGGTCGTCTACACGCCCGGCGCGGCGGACACCTCGATCACGGGCTCGAACTGCAACGAGTACGTGTTCCGATTCGAGACGAGCACCGCACAGATCGCGGAGGTGATGGCTCAGTGGACCGCCGACGAACTCGGCGATCAGATCGTCTACCACATCGCCGACTACGCCTACGGCGAGTCGGTGCTAAACGAGGTCGAGACCCGAATGGAGTCGATTAGCGACGAGTACGAACAGGTCGGTGTCACGCGATCCGATCCGGGGTCGACGGACTTCGAGGCGTTCATCAGTCAGATCATGGGCGTCAGCGACGAGGCCGACGCGCTGGTCGTCGGGATGACCGGTGCCGACCTCGGCCTCTTCCTCTCGCAGGCAAGTGCACGCGGACTACAGGACGAGATTCCGATCGTGACGACGACCGGTTCGTTCCGGGCCGTACGGATCGGGGCTGGAGACGGTGCATACGATATCTACAGCGGCGTCCGCTACGTGCCGGAACTCGAGTTGGGAGACAATCAGGAGTTCGTCGAGGCCTACGAATCCGAGTACGACGATCCGCCGGACAACTTCTCGCGCGTCGGCTACGAGTCGATCCGGATGGTCGCCAACGGCATTCGCGAGGCTGGATCGCGGAATCCGTCGACGGTCGCGGAGACCCTCTCGGGGATGGAACACGACACGATTTTCGGCCCGAACGAGTTCCGTGAGTGCGATCAGCAGGCGATGAACCCGGTCTGGATGGGCGAGTGCGTCGAACCGGATTCGGGCGAACTCGCCGATGTCGAACTCCTCGGGGAACTGTCCGGTGAAGAAGCCGCACCCGACTGTGAGGATACGGGCTGTGAGCTGTAATACGGATATCGATCACCTGTCTCGATAACCAATGATCACTGCATTCTTACAACCGCTCGTCGACGGGCTGACGATCGGCGTGGTCTACGTGCTGTTAGCAGCCGGACTCTCCGTTATTTTCGGCGTCATGCACGTCATCAACTTCGCACACGGTGAACTGTTCGCGCTGGGTGCGTACTTCGCACTGGCGCTGGTCGTTCCGTTCGGTGGAACAGCGTTCTTCGTCGCCCTGTTCGCCGCGCCGTTGCTCGTCGGTCTCATCGGTGTCGCGATCGAACGATACACGGTGAGACCGTTGTACGGGCGAAACCCGCTGTATCACATCCTGCTCACGTTCGGACTGGTGCTGGTGATAAACGACCTAATCTACCTTGTCTGGGGAACGGGAAGCGTCAATCTCCCGGTGCCAGAGATCCTCACGGGAACGATCAACGTGCTCGGAATCAACGCCAGCGTGTACAACACATTCATCATCGTCTTCGGTGGCGCGATGGCGCTCGCCGTCTGGGCGATGCTCGAGTACACGAAGTACGGGTTGATCATCCGCGCTGGCTCGCAGGACCGACAGATGGTTCGCAACCTCGGGATCGACATCGACCGGTACTACTCGCTCGTGTTCGGCATGGGTGCGGCGCTCGCCGCCGTCGCCGGGATCATCCTCGGCGGCTACCAGGCGGTCAGTCCCGAGATGGGGATGTCGGTCATTATTCCCGCGTTCGTCATCGTCGTCCTCGGCGGACTGGGGAGCTTCAAGGGTGCCGTCGTCGGCGGTCTCGCCGTTGGCATCATCCAGACGTTCTTGCGCCATTACGCACCGATCTTCGAAGGGTTGGTGATCTTCCTGCTGATGATCGCCGTCCTCCTCATCCGGCCCCGCGGACTGTTCGGCGTCGAAACGGAAGAGGAAGGTGGCGACTTACTGACCGGCACCGACGGCGGACTCCTCGACAATCGGACCCGCAAACGACTGGGGCTCGCCATGGTCGGCCTGCTGGCGGTGATCCCGCTCGGCGTTGGGACGCTGTACTCGCCGTACGCCGTCACGCTCATGATCGAGATCATCATCTGGGGCCTGTTCGCGCTCAGCCTGGACTTCGTCATGGGGTATACGGGGCTGGTGTCGCTCGGTCACGCCCTGTTCTACGGGCTCGGCGCCTACGCCGTCGCGATCACGCTGTTACACGTGAGCCAGTCCGCGTTCGTCGCGATCGGTCTCGCTATCGTCATCTCCGCGGCCATCGCGTGGTTCGTCGGCTACCTCTCGATTCGGGTCGGCGGCGTCTACTTCGCGATGATCACGCTCGCGTTCGCGGAGCTGTTCTACAACATGCTGTACCGGCTCGACATCACCGGCGGTTCCGAGGGGCTGTTCGGCATCTCGACGTACTACGGCCTCGCCGGGATGGGGATCGAACTCCACGACATCGGGTTGTTCATCGGCCCAGTGGCGCTGACCGGCCAGTCGCTGTTCTACTACATCGCGCTGGGAGCGCTCGTCGCCTCGTTCCTGCTCACTCGACGGATGCTCAACTCACCGTTCGGTTCCGTGCTCAAATCCATCCGCGAGAACGAACAGCGAGCCACGTTCATCGGCTACGAGACGACCATCTACAAGCGACGCGCGTTCGTGATCAGCGGCGCGCTGGCCGGTCTGGCCGGCGGGCTCTTCACACTCAACTCGGGCTACGCGACGCCCTCCTTCGCCTACTGGCTTCACTCGGGTGAGGTGATCGTGATGGTCATCCTCGGCGGCATGGGAACGCTGTACGGACCGATCATCGGCGCGGGCGTCTTCTTCGGCTTAGAGGAGATCCTCACCGGCTTTACGGGCCGCTGGCGGCTGGTCCTCGGGACGATCTTCGTCTTGTTCGTGATCTTCCTCCCGCGCGGGCTGGTCTCGCTGCCGGCCCAACTCGCCCCGTACGTAACGGGTGGCTCCGGTCCCGGTCCGGAGCCAACAGTGGACGAATCGAGCGTCAGAGGTGACGACTAATGGCTATGGAAACCACCGAAACGAATCCGCGAACCGCCGGAGAGACGATCCTCGAGACGGACGACCTGGTCAAGAGATTCGGGCAGTTCACGGCGACGGACCGAATCAACCTGACGGTCGAACGCGGCGAGTTCCGGAGCATCATCGGCCCCAACGGTGCCGGGAAGACGACGCTGTTCAACCTCATCACCGGCGCGCTCCCCGCCACCGAGGGCGCGGTGTACTTCGAGGGCGAGGACATTACGACCCTCTCGCCGTCCGAACGCGTTCGCCGCGGCATCGGACGGTCGTTCCAGATCTCCAATATCTTCGGCGGGCTCACCGTCCGCGAGAACGTCAGGCTGGCCTCTCAGTCGCTCGACCGCGACCGGTACAACTTCGTCGAATCGCTGTTCAAACCGACCGATCGGTACGACAGCATGAACGACCGGACCGATCGTATTCTCGAGCGAATCGAACTCGAGGACGTCGCCGACGAGACGGCGGATGCACTCCCGTACGGCGACAAGCGACGCCTCGAGATCGGCGTCGTTCTCGCGACCGAACCCGAACTCGTCCTGTTCGACGAACCGACGGCGGGCATGAGCGTCGAGGAAACGCAGGCGACGATCGATCTGATCGAAGAGGTGCTGGTTGATCAGACGCTGTTGCTCATCGAACACGACATCGAACTCGTCATGGAGCTCTCGGACCGCATCACCGTGCTGAACCGAGGTGAAATCCTCGCGGAAGGAACACCAGACGAAATCGCCGCTGACGGGGACGTCCAGGACGCCTACCTCGGGGGGATGATGGAATGAGCGTACCGCCACTGCTCGAGATCGAAGGGATCTACTCGGGATACGGCGAGACGCAGGTCCTGCGAGATCTGTCGTTGTCGGTCGGCGAGGGCGAAATCGTCTCTCTCGTCGGCCGCAACGGGGCGGGCAAGACGACGACGCTCCGGACCATCATGGGCATTCTCACGCCGACGGGCGGCCGCGTCACCTACCGCGACGAGGATATTTCGACCCTCGAGGCCACGGAAACGGCGAAGAAGGGACTCGCACTGGTTCCGGAGGAACGCCAGATATTCCCGGAGTTGACCGTCCGCGAGAACCTCGAACTCGCCGCCTACGGCGGCGCGCCGGACGTCGACTCGCTGTCGGTTGGCGAGGCGCTCGAGATGTTCGAGAACCTGCAAGCGCGGGCGAGTAACGCCGGGTCGTCGCTGTCCGGCGGCGAACAGCAGATGCTCGCGATCGCTCGCGCCCTCGTCGGCGGCGCCGATCTCATCCTGCTCGACGAACCGACCGAAGGGCTCGCTCCCTACATCGTCCAGGACGTGATGGATATCATCACCGAGCTCAACGACCGGGGAATCACCGTCTTACTGGTCGAACAGAACGTCCACGTCTGTCTCGAGCTCGCCGATCGCAACTACGTCATCAATCAGGGCGAGGTCGTCTACGAAGGCACCTCCGAGGAGCTGCGAGCGGACGAGGAAATCCTCGACAAGTACCTCGGCGTCACCGCGTAGGGAGCGGTTCGACGAGATCGCCTGTTTTTCCGTTGTCCGTCGGAAACGCTACGGCTTGTACACCCGTCCGCGGAAGGTCGCGATCCGGTCGTCGCCCTCGTCGGTGACGACGACTTCGTACTCGGCGGTTCGCGTGCCCCCGTGGGTCTCCTCGGCGGTGGCGGTCAGCACGGTCCCCACCTCGACGGCCTCGAGATAGGAGACGTTCGTCTCGAGCGCGACCGCCGTCTTTCCATAGGAGTTCGAAGCGGCGGCGAAGGCCGCGTCGGCGAGCGAGTAGATCGCCCCGCCGTGGGGCGTCCCGTGGAAGTTCGTCAGGGCCTCGGTCACCTCGAAGCTGGTCTTCGCGGCCCCGCGCTCGAGGGAAACGAGGTCGATTCCGAGCGTCTCGCAGTAGGCGTCGCTCTCGATGCGCCGGCGAACCGTCTCGATGTCTGCCATACGATATCACACCGCGTCAGGAACCAAGTATCTAGTGACGTCGGACTCTCAGCTGAAGAGTTGCTGGAACAGCGCCGCCTCACCGCGCCGGAGCCGCTCGAGAAACGCCGATTTGCTGATCCCGAGTTCGTCGGCGACCGCCTTCGAGGTGGTCTCCCGCGGAATCGAGAAGTAGCCCAGTTCGAGGGCCGCGCGGATGCACTCCTCCTGGGCCGGCGTGAGGTCCCACCGATGGCTGGGGGATTCCTTCGCTTCGGACTGGAGGGGATAGACGCGCTCGAGTTTGACGCCGACGGTTTCGCCGGCCGCCTCCATGACGCCCTTGAGGACGTCGCGACCGACGACCGCGCCGAAGATCATCGCGGCGCCGTCGCGGTACCGCAGCGTCTCGACGATGAGGCCGCCGTCGATCAGCCGGTGGACGACGCAGGGCTCTTTAGAGAGACAGCGATACCGGTAGCGACCGTCGGTCCTCGAGACGTGCAGGTACGAGATCCGGTCGTCGTCGTCGAGGACGCGAGTGAGTTCCTCGCTCTTCGGCGACCCGAACTGGAGCAGATCGTAGCCGTCGCTTCGGTGCTGGGGTGGCTGGGCACCGACCTCCACATCGACCGCTCGAGTCGCGTCCGAAAGCGGGCAATCGTCGTTCTGAACGCGGAATTCGACCGCGAGACACTCGTCGATCATGTGGGGTGTATGGGCTCCGTTACCAGCCACCAATATATAAAACCTCGTTATATGGCGGTCAATTTCTAAGGGCGTATACAGCGTTCATTCGAATGAAACGATGGACCTGGACACAGTCAAAAACCGAGCGGGGCCGCGGGAGTTTAGCCCCGCCGACGACCTCCCCGAGGAGTACCGGAAGGCGGCGACCCGGATGATCGAATTCCACGCGAACAGCGAGATCATGGGCGCGTATCTGGAGCGTCCGTTCATCCGGCAGGCGCCGAGTATCGATCGAAAGCTGGCGTGTTCCGCGAAGGTTCAAGACGAGATCGGCCACGGGCAGTTGCTCTACCGCGCCGCGGAGTCCCTCGGCGTCAAGACCCGAGAGGAGATGCTGGACGACCTCGCGAACGGCGACGGCAAGTTCCTGAACTGCTTTCATTACGAGATGACCGACTGGGTCGAGACGCCGATGATCGCCTTCTTCGTCGACGGCGCGGCGATGCGCCGACAGGCGACGCTTCGCCGGACGAGCTGGGAGCCCTACGCCCACGCGATGGACAAGGTGTGTTTCGAGGAAGGGTTCCACGTCAAACACGGCGAGGACATCCTCCGCGAGCTCATGTCGGGCTCGAAAAAAGAGCAGGAGCTGACCCAAGCGGCCTTCGAGGAGTGGTGGCCCCGCATCATCCAGTTCTTCGGCCCGACCGACGACAAGAGCACCCACCACGACTTCGCGGCCTCGGTTGGGCTCAAACAGCAGTCCAACGACCAACTGCGCAACGCCTTCCTCGATCAGTACATCCCGAAGGCGCGGAGTTACGGCCTCGAGATCCCGGACGAACCGCGCATCCGCGAACTGGACGACGGCACCTACGAGGTCGAAGAGGGCGACCTCGACTGGGACGAGTTTTTCACGATCGCGAAGAACGATTACGAGCCCGGCGTGGGTCAGATCAACGGCCGCAAGGCCGCCCAGGAGGCCGTCCAGTGGGTCCGCGACACGATCGAGAGCGACGCCACCGCCGCCGGCGGCCACGCGCCGCAGGCGGCCGACTGATCATGATCTGGGAAGTGTTCCGCCAGGAGAAGACCGGCCAGTATCACACCCACTGCGGTAACGTCCACGCGCCGGACCGCGAGATGGCAAAGCAGTTCGCCGCCATCCAGCACGGCCGACGCAAGCCGACTAACAGCCTCTGGGTCGTGCCCAGAGACGAGGTCGGCGAGATCGACACCGAAGACGTCGCGTTCGGCGGGACGACCGACAAGGCCTACCGCTGGGCGACGACGTACAAGACGACCGGCGAGGACGCCCGCGAGGTCGTCGAATCCGAAGACGAGCAGGCGACCGCCGAGCGACAGCGAGGTGACGACTGATGGCGACGAATCTCGAGAACCCCGACGAACTCGACGAGCGCGAGCGGACGGCCCTCGAGACGCTGCTGAAGCGACTGGCCGACGACGAGTTCGTGCTGGCCGAGCGCTACACCGAGTGGCAGGTCCGCGCGCCGACGCTCGAGTCCGACCTCGCGCTGGCGAACAACGCCCAGGACGAACTCGGCCACGCCCGTCTGTGGTATGACGTCCTCGGCGACGTCGGCTTCGAGGAGCGCGAACTGGTGTACGAGCGCGATCCGGCTGACTTCCGGCACAGCACGCTCGTCGAACGCCCCTTCGAAGATGGCGACTGGGCCGACGCCATCCTCCGGTCGTACCTGTACGACGCCGCCGAGGAGATCCGGCTCGAGGCGCTCGTCGACTCCACCCACCCGAAGATCGCTGACCGCGTCGGCAAGATTCGCAGCGAGGAGGAGTACCACTTAGAGCACGCCCAGAACTGGCTCGAACGGCTCGCGGATGGCGACGAGGGCCACGAGCGCCTGCAGGACGCGCTCGACCGGCTGTTCCCGTACGCCCTTACGCTCTTCGAGCCAGTCGATCCAGCCGTCGAAGAGGATATCGTCGATCTCGGCCTTCGCGACGCGACCCTCGAGGAGATGGGCGAGGAGTGGCTCTCGATCGTCGTACCGTACCTCGAGTCGCTCGATCTCGAGCTACCGGCTGACGGCCGCGTGGGCGACGATACCGACGAGTTCGAAGTAACCGAGGAGATGCTCCCCGACGAACGCGGCCGAGACGGCTCCCACACCGACGCGTGGTTCGACCTCTACGACGAGTTCACCCACACCTACCGCGAACTCGGGCGCACCGAGACGACCAGAATCATGGACAAACCAGAGTAACTGTAATGAGTAGCAATATTCCGGACGACACCGATGCCACGCCCTGTGCGTACACCGACTACCGCGAGGGCGAGACGAGCGACGACCTTCCCGCAACCGGCGACGACGCGACCGGCCTCGCGGCCGACGTGTGGGACGCCCTCTACGGGATCGAAGACCCCGAGATGCCGATCAGTATCGTCGATCTCGGCCTGATCTACGGCGTCGACGTCGACGACGGCGTCGTAACCGTCGACATGACGCTTACCTACTCGGGCTGTCCCGCTCGAGACATGCTCACGGGAGACGTCGAAGACGCGGTCGCCGCCGTCGACGGCGTCGACGAGGCCGAGTTGCGACTCGTCTGGAGTCCGGAGTGGACCGTCGAGATGGTGACCGAACAGGGCAAAGACGACCTGCGAGCGTTCGGGCTCAGCATATGAGACGGAATCTCGATCCGAGCGTCACGACCAGCGGGGAGACGACGGGTGCCGAGTGCCCCTACTGCGAGTCGACCGACACCGTCCGCGAGCACCCGAAGGGACCGTCGCTCTGTCGGTCGATGCATTACTGCAATAGCTGCGAGCAACCGTTCGAAAAGTTCGAGTGAACCGCTCGCCGTCTCGGTCCGTTCGCTCGTCACGTTCGCGCTCCAGTTCGCTCGGCGAGCGGTCCCCCAGGTCCGTCGCCCGCTCGAGCGATAGAGAGTGTCGTCCGCACCGTTTTTCCCGAGCCACTCGACTCCGTAATGCGCCTCGACTACCGATGATGACGGCCGAACCGTCGAAAAACCAAATTCTTTGGTACTCGATACCGTGACTCGAGTACGGGCACATGGCAGACACTACCCAGTGCAGGTCTCGCGACGAACTGCGGGAGTTGCAGTCGGACCGGCTTCGTGACACCGTCGAGTACGTCTTCGAGAACGTGCCGTTCTACCGGCAGGCCCTCGACGACGCCGAGATCTCTCCCGCGGATATCGACTCGATCGAAGACGTCCAGTCCCTGCCGTTTACGACGAAAGCCGACTTCCGCGAGACGTATCCCGACGGCCTCTTCGCCGTTGAAAACGACGAACTCCGGCGGATCCACGCCTCCTCGGGGACGACCGGGAAACCGAAAATCGTCTCCTACACAGAGGGCGACCTCGAACTGTGGAACGAGGTGATGGCCCGCTCGCTGGCCGCGACGGGGCTCGACTCGAGCGACACGGTCCAGAACGCCTACGGCTACGGCCTGTTCACGGGCGGTCTCGGTTTTCACGGCGGCGCCGAGGAACTCGGCGCGACGGTGATTCCGACCGGGAGCGGCGACACGCAACGGCAGGTCGAACTCGCACGCGACCTCGAGAGCGATGCGCTCGCGTGTACGCCGTCGTACGCGCTCTACTTCGCCGAGACGGCCGCGGAGATGGGAATCGACCCGCGCGAACTGCCGCTCTCGACGGTGCTCTACGGCGCCGAACCCTGCACCGAACCGATGCGCGAGGCGATCGAGGACCGACTCGGCGTCAGGGGGTACGAGAACTACGGCCTCTCCGAACTGATCGGCCCCGGCGTCGCCGTCGAGTGCGAGGCCCAGGCCGGCATGCACATCTGGGAGGACCATTTCTACCCCGAGGTGATCGATCCGCAGACCGGCGAGCCGGTTCCCGAGGGCGAGGAGGGCGAACTTGTCTTGACGTCGCTGTCGAAGGAAGCGCTCCCCGTACTCCGGTATCGGACCGGCGATCTCACGACGCTCACGCGGGAGCCGTGCGACTGCGGCCGATTGATGGCCCGCATGGACGGCGTCACCGGCCGCGCCGACGACTTGCTGATCGTCCGCGGCGTCAATCT
Organism: Natronorubrum amylolyticum; assembly: GCF_052040145.1. Lineage (NCBI taxonomy): Archaea > Methanobacteriati > Methanobacteriota > Halobacteria > Halobacteriales > Natrialbaceae > Natronorubrum > Natronorubrum amylolyticum. Next base: position 104,966 of record NZ_JBPPFW010000002.1, on the reverse strand, counting down.
CTACCCGAGTCAGATCGAGGCCGTGATCCTCGAGTTCGATGCGATCGCCCCCTACTACCGCATCGACCTCGACCGCGAGGACAACTTAGACACCCTCGAGTTGACCGTGGAACTCGTCGACGATTTCGACGGCGACATCGACCGACTTCGCGACGAGGTTCTCGAACGATTACAGAGCGTCCTGTCGATTACGCCAGACGAACTCGAACTGGTCGAGCACGGGACGATCGAACGCACGGAAGTCGGGAAGGTCAAGCGAGTCTACGATCACCGCTGATCGCTCGATCGAGCCGGATTGTGGGTCGTTTGCTCCCCTGGTACTTTTATTACGATTCGTGGGAAACGAGTCACGCATGGACACCGAAGCGTTCTTCGAAGGCATGCCCTTTGCATCCCTGCTCGGAATCGACGTCACCGACTGCGCCGACGGCCACGCCGAGGGCCGCCTCGAGATGACCGAGGACCTCTCTTGGAACGAAGACCGGCTGATGGCCCACGGCGGCGTCACGTTCACGCTGGCGGACACCGTCGGGGGCGCGGCACTAGTTTCGGAGGTCGATCAGCCCGTGCCGACGATCGACATGCGGATCGACTATCTCAACGCCGGTACCGGCGACCTCTACGCGGAGGCGGACGTCGTTCGCTGCGGCAGCGACGTCGGCGTGGTCGACGTGGACGTCTACGCCGAGGACGACGAGACGCACATTGCGGACGCTCGCGGCGTGTACAAGACGGGATAGCGAACACCGACGTGTTTTCGCGGTCGCTCGACCGGAAGCGACGCGTCGAACCATCGTCGAATTTCGCTCCAGATTCCCGATTCCCGATCCCCGAAGCGGTCCGCGAACCGATTTTTCGTCGGTCGGTTTCCTCCAGTCCCTATCCGACAGCCGCCATGTCTCGCACAACTATTAAGTGTCATCTCCACGATTGTATACGGTATGGCAACCGCCAGTAGGCAGGAAGGACGCGCCGTGACCGAGCGACTCCGACATCTCGTCACCGATTTCAGCGCGACATTCCCAATTACATTTACCCTGGCGGCCGACTCGCCGATGCGAGGCGACACACGCGCTCGCGTCGGTTACACGCTCTGGTCCTGACTCGCAGGCGTCGTTCGCACCGATCCCCGGGTCAGCCAGACCGACCGTGGTACCGCATTACGAGCAGCCGCCGGACCACTACCACCATCAATGAGCGCACAAGAAGACGTAGAGGCGAATGAGGCGAACGAACTCGCGCGAACCGACGACGAACCGATTCGGATTCTCGACGCGGACGGGAACGTCCTGCCGAACGCGACGGTGCCCGACCTCCCGGCCGAGGAACTGCTATCGATGTACGAAGACATCGCGCTCGCGCGCCGGTTCGACGAGCGGGCGATCAGTCTCCAGCGGCAGGGACGGATCGCGACCTACGCGCCGATGACGGGACAGGAAGGCGCACAGGTCGCGACGAGTTACGCCCTCGAGGAGCGAGACTGGCTGTTCCCGACCTACCGGGAACACGCGGCCAAGTACGTCCACGGCATGTCCCTCGAGTCGCTGTTGAAACCGCTTCGCGGCCACCGCGACGGCTACGCGATTCCGGAGGACGTCAACGTCCTCCCGGAGTACATCCCGATCGCGACGCAGTTGCCACAGGCCGTGGGGATGGCCTGGGGCCACCAGCTACAGGGCCGGGTCGAGGAGGCCGTACTGTGTCACTTCGGCGACGGGGCAACCTCCGAAGGCGACTTTCACGAGGGGCTGAACTTCGCGGGCGTCTTCGACGTGCCCGCGGTGTTCGTCTGCAACAACAACCAGTGGGCGATTTCGGTCCCTCGAGAGCGCCAGACGGCGAGCGCGACGTTAGCGCAGAAGGCACAGGCCTACGGAATCGAGGGCGTTCGCGTCGACGGACTCGACCCGCTGGCCACGTACGAAGTCACGCGGGCGGCCCTCCGGAAGGCGAAAGAGCCGACCGACGACGAGCGACGGCCGACGCTCATCGAGGCGGTGCAGTACCGGTACGGCGCGCACACGACCGCCGACGATCCGTCGGTCTATCGCGAGGACGACGAGGCAGAGGCGTGGCGCGAGAGGGATCCGCTCGAGCGCCTGCGAAACTACCTGTACTCGGAGGGAATCCTCGACGACGAGCGCAAGGCCGATATCGCCGAGCGTGTGGAGGCGACAATCGACGACGCGATCGCCGCGGCCGAGTCGGCGGCGACCGACCCGGATCGGCTCTTCGATCACGTCTACGACGAGCCGTCGGATCGACTCCGCGAGCAGCAAGCGGAACTGAACAGGCTCCGCGAGAAGTACGGTGACGACGCGTTCTCCGGGGTGCTGGAATGAGTTCGGCTGCGTCCGGGTCCGACGAGCCCGATGGGGACGAGCCTGTCGGGCCCGGCCAGTCTACCGAGTCCGACACGAATCGCCTCAACCTCGTCGAAGCGGTTCGCGACGGACTCTACACGGAGCTGTCGGCGGACGACCGCGTCGTCGTCCTGGGCGAGGACGTCGGCAAGAACGGCGGCGTCTTCCGCGCTACGGAGGGGCTCTACGAGGCGTTCGGCGACGGTCGGGTCGTCGACACGCCGCTAGCGGAGTCCGGGATCGTCGGAACGGGGATCGGACTGGCGCTGTCCGGACTGCGGCCGGTCGCGGAGATACAGTTCATGGGCTTTTCCTATCCCGCGTTCGATCAACTCGTCAGTCACGCCGCCCGATTCCGGAGCCGGAGCCACGGCGCGTACACGGTGCCGATGGTAGTTCGGATGCCCTACGGCGGCGGGATTCGAGCGCCGGAACACCACTCCGAGTCCAAGGAAGCCTTCTTCGTCCACGAACCCGGCCTGAAAGTCGTCGCCCCGAGCACGCCGTCCGACGCGAAAGGGCTGCTCACCGCGGGGATCCGGGACCCGGATCCGGTCGTCTTCCTCGAGCCCAAGCTACTCTATCGCGCGTTTCGGCAGGCCGTCCCGACGGGATCCTACGAGGTTCCGCTTGGCGACGCCGCGATCAGGCGGGAGGGCAGCGACGTCACGGTGTACGCGTGGGGCGCGATGACCCGGCCGACGCTCATCGCCGCGGACAACGTCGCCGAAGAGTACGGCGTCGACGTCGAGGTCGTCGACCTGCGGACGCTGTCGCCGCTGGACGTCGAAACCATCGTCGACTCCTTCGAGAAGACCGGGAGGGCCGTGATCGTCCACGAGGGGCCGAAGACCGGCGGCCTCGGCGCCGAAGTGGCGGCGACGATCCAGGAGCGGGCGGTTCTCTATCAGGAGGCCCCGATCAAGCGCGTGACCGGCTTCGACGCGCCGGTCCCGCTGCACGCGCTCGAGGACTTCTATCTGCCACAGGCGGTCCGTATTCAGGACGGCATCCTCGAGACCCTCGAGTTCTGACGCCGACGCGAATTCGGACGGGGACGATCAGCGGACGACGAATCGTCGAACAACGCTCGAGAGCGGCGTTACCGGAGCCGCGGGGCGACCTCGTCACCAAGTCGATGGATGCAGTCGATCATCTCGTCGGTGCCGACGCCCGGATGGTACGTCCGGAAGATAAAGTGAATATCGTCGCCCAGTGCGTCGCGATATCGCTCGAGTTCCTCGCGGACCTGCTCGGAGGTGCCGAAGATGGCCTGCTCTTTCAATTCCTCCTTGCGGTCGGCCTCGAGTTCGTCGACGGACTCGCCCGAGAAGATCTCCGCGTAGCGTCGCTGAATGTAGAAGTAGCCGTCCCGCATCGTCTCCCAGGCGTCCTCGCGGGAGTCGCCCACCCAGCCGTGCTGGAGGACGTAAATCGTGAAGTCGTCGTTCCCGTCCGCGAGGCCCTCCTCCTCGCGGACCCGACGGATGTCCTCGACGCGCTTGCGGACGCCCTCGATCGAGAGCGACGACGGGGCACACCAGCCGTCCGCCGTTCGCGCGGCGCGTCGGACGGCGGGTTTCGCGCCGCCGCCGAGCATGATCGGCACCGACTCGTCGGTCGGTTTCGGCGTGATCGAGACGTTCGTCGGCACGTCGTGAAACGACGATTCGTACTCGAGGTCGCCTGCGCTCCAACCGGCCCGGAGGAAGGGGACGAGATCCTCGAGGCGATCGGCTCGTTCGTCCCGCGGAACGCCGAAGACGTCGAATTCCCGCGGGTTCGAGCCGATGGCGAGTCCCAGCGTCAGTCGACCGTCGGCAAGCAGGTCGACGGTGGCGGCGTCCTCCGCGAGCCGAATTGGCTCGTACAGCGGCCCGAGGGCGACGCAGCTGCCGATCTCGAGGTCGGTCGTCTCGGCGGCCATCGCCCCCAGGGTCGGCATCGTCGCGGAGAGGTAGCCGTCCTCGGCGAAGTGGTGTTCGGATACCCACGCACTGTCGAGCCCCGCGGTCTCGATCTCGCGGGTCAGCGTCAGTATCTCGTCGTACAGTTCGCTCGGCTCGCGATCGTCGTCGGGCCGCTGCTGAGCGGTGAACAGGCCCGTCCCGAGTTTCATACTCCTATCATCCAGTGTGACCGGCTTAATTGTTGGTGCCCCGGCTGTTCGTCGTGTGCTGATGTGGATCCGATCGTTGCTTCGTCGTTGTGACCACCACGAAAGCCCCTGGCGCGCTCGACCCTCCGGGGCTTGCTGCGGTCCTCGCTTCGCTGCGGTCCTTACTGCGCCCGGGAGGGATCGACCGCACCAGCCCCTTTCATTCCCACCCGTTCCGGCTGATCAGGCTGGCCACTGCGGGTGGGAATGAAAGGGTCCAGGGGCTTTCGTAGTGTTCTCGAGCGATTCGTTCTCGAAACGAGCGACTCACGCTCACTCTCAGGAGCGCATCGAAACGAGCGTTCCAGCGGTGTTAGTAGTCGATAGTGGTGATCTCCTCGACGGGCCACTGGCTGAGGATTTCGACGCCGTTCTCCCGGACGACGACCATCTCCTCGACGCGGACGCCCTGCCGGCCGGCCGGCTCCTGAGTCTCGACGGCCATCGTCATCCCCTCCTCGATCTCGATGGGGTGGTCTGGCGAGAGACCGCGCCAGATCAGCGGGACCTCGTACAGCTGGAGCCCGAGGCCGTGGGCCCAGTGGTTCGTCGTCATTTGCCAGTGGTCGTCGGCGTCGTAGTAGTCGGCGTGTTCGCCTTCCATATCCGGGAACGCCTGTGCGATTTCGTCGGTCGTCGCGCCGGGTTCGATGCGCTCGAGGACACCGTAGAGATTGTCTCGAGCCGTCTCGTAGGCCTCCCGCTGCTCGTCGGTCGGCTCGCCCACCGAGAAGGTGCGGTAATAACACGATCGGTAGCCGAGGTAGCCGATGTTGTAGAAGTCGGCGTAGACCAGATCCCCCGGTCGGATCGCCCGATCGGTGGTGTTGGCCTGGTGTTTGGGCCACGTGTTCGGCCCGGACGTGAGGTAGCCGCCGCCGACGAACGCGCCGTGGCGCCACAGTTCGCGGACCGCCTCGCCCCAGACCTCCGTCTCGCGCATCCCCGGCTTCGCAGCGTCTTTGATCGTCTGAAAGCCCGCCTCGCAGATCGACGCGACCATTCGCAGACACTCGATCTCGTCTTCGGTTTTGATCTTGCGGGCGTCCTCCATGATTGCGTTGCACGTCTCGACGTCGGTCTCGAGGCCCAGATCCTCGAGCGCGGCGAGCAGCCCCCGATTGCCGACGTCGACGCCGAGTGTCTCGTCGCCAACGCCGTACTCCTCGGCCGCCTCGGCGACGCCCTCGGCCATCGTCGAGAGCAGGAAGTCGCGGGCCGAGTTGCGGCCGGACGCTCGCGGAACGTTTCCGAGACCGGGACAGGCGTAGCGGATGTCGTGCAGCCAGGGGCAGTTGAACCGCTGATTGCTCGCGTGGTCCGCGGTGTCCCAGTGGACGATATCGCCGTTCTCGGTGAGGAGGGTGTAGTGGTCCGCGCCGCTCCCGCCGGTCATCGCCAGCCCCGTCACGTAGCGAATGTTGGGATCCGAAACGAGGAGCATCGCGCCAAGTTCGGTTTCCTGGAGGCGCTCGAGGGCTTTCTCTTTTCGTTCCTTTCGAAGCCGCTGCGTGTCGATCCGCTGCTCCCAGTCGACGGCCTGCGTGCCGCGCGTGCCTTCCATGAACTCCCGCTCGTAGAACGTCATGCCCTCTCGTACCATGGGCGTCCACTAAATCGTACCGTTCTCGGTGACCGTCGGCACCCGTGATCGACAGTACGCTATAAGGGTCCTAACGTGGTATTCAAACACATGGTAATACCGGGATACGATCCGGACGACCTCGACGACGCACTGGAATCGCACCTCTCAGCCGGCGAACTCGAGGACCGCCTGACTGAATCGGAACTCGAGCGCTACCGCGCCGGCGACGAGAGTTTAGTCGATCTTCTCGGCGAGGACGAAATCGAACGAATGCTCGACCGGGGGGACGACGCCACCGGTCCTCCGAACTGAACTGCTGTCGAGCGGTGAGAGCGAGCGGAGGGTGGAAGACCGGGGGGCCGAGATCGGAGATCAGTCGTCGTCCGCGTCGGCCTCGGACCCGGTCTCACAACCCTCGTGACCGTGTCCCGGCACGTCCTGGCCCTCGATCGCGTGTTGGGGCGGGACGTCGATTGCCGGGCTCTCGTCGAAGAAGTTCGCTGGCTGGAGTTTGAAGCTGTAGACCTGGACAGGCAGGATCGGCCAGTCCTCGGGCCGAGTGACGTGATTGACGCCGAGCGTGTACCAACAGACCAGATCCTCTTCCTCGAGGTCGCGATCCTGCTCGGTCCAGGCCGGCAGCCCCGCGCCGCCGGGGTGCTGGTTCGGATACCGCCCCGACGGGTACCGCTCGTCCTCGCGGAACGGCGTCGCCCACAGGTGGTACTTGATAAATCCGGAGCGTTTCATCACGCTCGAGTCGGATTGCATCGCCGCCTCGACGTTGTCGCCGGGTACGAGCCGATAGCCGGTCGGTTTTCCGAGGCCGTTCGCCGCGGTCGGGTTCTCGATCTGCCAGTACCGGCCCTTGAGCGAGTCGATCAGGCCCTTGGCCTCCTCCTCGCTCGTCAGTTTCTCGCGCTTCGCGTAGAAGGCGTTGCCGCCGGGATTGTGCGTTCGATGGTCGGCCTCGCCCATCGGATCGAGTCCGTCCGGTCCCGACGGAACCGGCTGATTTTCGACGCGGTACAGCGTGTTCGGGCCGCCGTCGACGTTCAGGTCGAGCCGGAAGTTGAAGAAGTGCTGGTGGATCGGCCCCGTAAGCTGCGGGGCGACGAGTTCCCCGTAGCCCGACGGATCCTCGTCCGGGCCGACTGCGGAGACGCTGTCGATCCCCGTCAGGCGAACCTCGACCTCGATCGAGGCGTCCTGGTAGAAGTACCAGTTGAAGATGTAGTCGTAGTTGCCCACGGCGGCGACGAACGAAACGACGAGTCGGCGCCGACGCCGAACCTCGTCGCTCCCCGTCCGCCAGTCGCTGCGCTCCCAAAGTGTGCCGTTGTCCTCCTCGTGGAGGCAGATGGCGTTCTCGAGCACGTTCGGATCGCCCGCCGCGGTGTTCATCACGGCGTCCCAGTAGTGCATGTGTCCGAGACAGTCACAGCCGTTCGTCAGCGATTTCGCGAGCCGGCCGATGTTGTACTCGCCGACGTCCATCGCGTTCTTGAACCGATCGTTGATATCGGTCGTGCCGTACGGAACCGACATCTCGGCGCAGGAGGCGCGATCGACGATCGAGCGGACCTCCCCGTCGTCCTCGTAGCCGATATCGTAGAGGACGAGCCCCTCGCGTTGGGTCCAGCCCACGCGCATGTGCCAGCCCTGCCACTCGAGTTTCCGGCCGTCGACGCTCCAGCTCGGCCCGTCGGGCTGATCCACGTTGTACGGCGTCAGGTCGTCCCGGAGGTCGACGTCGTCCTCGCGATAGGCCATCCCCGTCGGCGGAAGCGGCTCGTCCTCGTCCGGCGGCCCGTAGTCGACGACCGTCACCACTTCCATCCGATCGAGGTCGACGAACGTGTGGATGCCCGTCAACGGCTTTGCGTACCCCTCGTCGCCGGCCTCCTCGCTCGGTCGGAGGAAGGACAGGCCGTGAGCCAGCCGTTTCGACCGATCCACGTCCTCGGGGACGAACTCGTGGCCGACCGACCACGGGTCGACCATCGCCCGATCGGTGTTCTCGACGCCGCGTCGCTCGACCGCTTCCTGCCACTCCGCGTTGGCCTTCACCGCCTCCTCGCAGGCGATGAACTCCTCGATCGCGATCGACGGCTGTGCTCCCTCGACGTGTTCCCAGGAGACGACGGACTCCTCCTCGAGCGAGACGACCGCCTCGATCGTCTTCCGATCCGTCCCGTTCCGGACGACGATTCGCGCCTGTCGGTCGGGTGCGTCGCCGGTATCGTCGTACGCCGAAAGCGCCTCTTTCGTTGGTTCAGCCAGTTCGATTTTGATACAGAGACTCTCCGAGCCGACATCGCGCTCGTCGGTCAGAATCTCGTACGCCGACTCGATCTCCGCAGGTGCGAGCGGGTCGAGCGGGTGGTCGGCCTCCGGTATGGTTTCTGTTGCCATGGTACAATTCTGCACAGTCTGGTATAAGAAACTTCCCGGCGATGACAGGTGCTCGAGCCCTCCGGTCGGCTCAATCAGCCCGGTTGACTCAGTCGACCCGGTCGGTCGCGTAACCGATCGAAACTCGACGCTACACGGGCTCGAGTCCCGCCTCCTCGCGCAACACGTTGATGTACTTCCGGAAGCCGGACTCGAGGTCGTACTGGACCTCGTAGCCCAGATCTTCCTGAGCCTTCGTCATGTCGAGGTTCTGGGTCCAGGGGAGTTCCCCCTCGTCGGAGACCTCGATGTCGGCGTCGGGCAGCACGCTCTCGACGGCCTCGGCGGCCTCTCGGACGGTCGCGAGCACGCCCCGGACGTTGTAGACGCGCTGGCTCAGGTCCGATTCGGGCGTAAATGCCGCCTTGCGGAACGCCTGCGCGATGTCCTCGACGTGTTGCCAGTCGATCGCCTGATCGCCGTACTCGACGCTGTAGGGCTCGCCGAGGGCGGGCTTCTCGATGATGTTCGCCAGAAACGCCGAGCCGCCGGTCTCGCGGTAGGGGCCGTAGGCGACCGTGGGCCGCAGTGCGACGTGGTCGAGACCGTAATCCTCGTGGTAGACCCGCGCTTGATGCTCGTTGTACTCCTTCGTCGCGCCGTAGAGCGTGTCAGGGTAGACGAGCTCCGTCTCGTCGACCCACTCCGCGTCGTAGTTGTGCGGCGGCGCGTAGGCCGCCGCCGAGGACGCCCACGCGACGCGCTCGACCTGATCGTCGAGCGTGCGTGCGGCCTCGAAGACGTTGTTCGTCCCCAAAATGTTCACGTCGGCTGCCGCACGCGGGTTCTCGCGTGCGGTCGTCGTCAGCAGCGCCGCGAGGTGGATGATGTGCGTCGCGCCCGTCTCCTTGACCGCGCGGATTACGTCGGTCGGTTCGGAGACGTCGCCGCGTCGCACCTCGGTCTCGTCGGCGACGCCGAGTTTCTCGAGGATCTCCGTGTCCGTCGAGAGGTCGTACGCCACGACATCGTGGCCGTGTTCGAGCAGGTCCTGTACGACGTAGGAGCCGATGAAGCCGGTTCCGCCGGTTACTAGCACCGTCGTTTCGTCGGTCATGTGATCCTCGTATTCGGTTCGGTCATGTATAGATTGGTGATCGTCTGATTCGTTCCGATTCGATTCGTTTCCGTCCGATCCCTCCGCCGGGGCTCGCTACTCATGCAGTCCCCCGATCGATTCGTAGAACGAGGAGGCCAACGTGTCGGCCATATCCTCCTCGCGGTCGATCCGGACATCGATCACGTGAGGCACGTCCGCGGCCTTGCCCTCTTCGAGCGCCCCGACGAACTCGTCGGGTCTGGTCACGCGCGTGCCGACGGCGCCGAAGGCCTCGGCGATTTTGACGAAGTTCGTGTCGTGAAACTCGACGCCGGCGATGTCGCCGTCCTCGTGTTGCATCTGTCGGACCATCCCGAGGCTGGTGTCGTTTAAGACGACGAACGTCGGCGCGACGCCGTACTCGACGGCGGTCTCGACGCTGTTCATCGTCATCGAGAACCCGCCGTCGCCGGCGACCGCGATCACGTCCTTGTCCGTCGTCAGCGCCGCCGACACCGCGGCCGGATTCGCCCAGCCCATCCCGCCGACGCCGCCGCTTCCGAAGTAGGTCCGTACCGCGGGCGTCTGCAGGTAGTACAGCAGCCAGAACCGGTTGTTTCCGGAGTCGGCGGTAACGATCGTCTCTTCGTCGACGACCGACTCGATCACCTTCGCCGCGCGCTGGGGTTTGATCGGGGCCGAGTCCTCCGCGCTTTCGGGGGCGTTGAACCACTCCCGGGCGTTCGCCGCCCGCTCTGTCGCCCAGTCGTTCGCCCCCTCGCCGGCGTCGGCGAGCGCGGCCAGGCTCTCCGTCGCGTCGCCGATAAGGCCCACGTCGGCGGGATAGACCCAGCCGGCGTTGCGGGTGTCGACATCCGCGTGGATAATCGTCTGCTCCTCGGGCCGAATGAACTCGGGCGCTTGCCAGTTGGTATCCATCGGGTTCAACCGGCAGCCGACGACGAGCAGCGTATCGGCCTCGCTGACGACCTGGTTCGCCCCCTCGTGCCCGAACGAGCCGATGACCCCGGCTGCGCGCTCGTCCGTCTCGGGGTAGGTCGACTTCCCGAGATAGGAGGTGACGACGGCGCAATCGTAGGCGTCGGCGACCGCCGCGAGTTCGTCGTAGGCCTGTGCGGCGTGGACGCCGTTCCCCGAGACGACGACCGGGCGTTCGGCGGCCTCGAGCGCCTCCGCAGCCGTCGCGACGTCCGACGCGGTCGGCGCGGCATCCCACGTTCGCGTCTGTTCGCGTGCGTCCCACGCGGGTGGTGTCGGATCGTCGGGGACGTCGTCGGTGATCGCGCCCCCGTCGAGGATGATCGCTGTCGGGCCGGGTCGGCCGGCGACGGCGTGTTTGAACGCCAGTTGCGTCGATCGAAGGGTTTCGACCGGCGTTCGCGGAAACCACCACTCCTTGGAGACGCCGTCGAGGATCGAGGGGAGGCTGAACCCGCCGTAATCGCCTCTGGCCTGCTGGTACGGGGCCAGCGTCGAGTACTCGCCGCGCTCGGAGGCCTCGGTGAGAACGACCATCGGCGAGGAAGAGAGCCGCGCCTCCATCTGGCCGATCATCCCGAGGCTGCCGATCCACGGTCCCTGGCCGGTGAGGACGCCCGGTTCCCCCGTCAGCCGACCGTGCATCTCGGCCATGACGCTCGCCTCGCGTTCGTCGCGCGGCCGGACGAGAGTCACTGCCGAATCGGGGAGGTCCTCGAGTAGTTCGATCACTCGACCGCCCGGGTAGCCGAAGACGTACTCGACGCCGAGTTCCTCGAGCGCCTCGACGAGTGCGGACGCGGTGGTCGTCATGTCTCGTCTACGTGGACCGTCGCCTCGACGACCATCCGTGGCCCGGCGCCGGGGTCGGTGAACTCGGCTGCGTCGTCCATGACCTCCTGACCCACGTCGGACTCGAACGCGTCGTTCAGCGCCCGTCCGTCCTCGAACGTGAGCTCGAGCACGCCGTCGTACTCGGCGTCGTCGGGGTTCACCGGTACTGACGTGCTGTACCGTTTCAAATCGGGCAGGTCGCGGGCGATGTCGGCGTGATCGCCCTGCCACCGCTCGGCGAACTCCTCGTGGCTGTACTCGTCGTCCCGGACGAGAAACTCGACCAGCGTTATCATACATCGTCACTGTTGCCATCCGCCGACTTTGTTCTATCGGTGCGGTGTGTCCACAGCAGTCACGGTGATTGTGTACGCGTACCAAATAGCTATCTGTGCGGATCGAGGTATCTGCGGTATGTCCGTGTCCGAGTCCGAGATGCCTGCGATGCGCGTCGATCACGTCGGCATCGCCGTCGAATCGATCGAGGACGCCGAGGCGCTGCTGTTCGTCCTCGGCTGCGAGAAGATCCACGAGGAGGCCAGCGAGTACGGCCAGCTTACCTGGGCGACGTACGTCCTCGGGGACGCCTCGAGACTCGAACTCATCGCCCCCGAGGACGGCTCGGAGTCGTTCCTGACGGAGTTCCTCGAGCGACAGGGTCCCGGGCTCCACCACGTCACGCTCGAGGTTCGCGACCTCGAGCGAGCGGTCGACGTCCTCGAGGCGCACGACGTTCCCGTCGCCGACTACGCCGAGTTCGAGCACTGGGGAGAGGCGTTCGTTCCGCCGTCGAACCCGACGGGCGCGTTGTTCCAGTTGATGGAGTACGACGACGGCTACGCGGACCACCGCGAGGCCGGAAAACGGCTGTTCGTCCGCGAGGAGCCACTCTAACGACGTTGTGACGGTCCCGTCGTATCCAGCACCGAGACCCGGGAGCGCAGTAGCGGCCTGCCGCGTGATCACAGCCCTCATCATTTATTGTAGTGTGCGAAAAACACGCTCGTGATGTACAAACACGTGGCCCTACTGGTCCGTCAGGACGGCCTGTCTCACGAGGAGTTCGTCGAGCACTGGCAGACCGAACACACGCCGATCGCCCGCGAGATCGAGGGCGTCGTTCGCTATCAACAGGTGCTGCCGACCGAACCGGACCACGCCGAGTTCGACGGGATCGCCGAACTCTACTTCGAGGACCTTGAGGCCCTCCACGACGCGCTCGGCAGCGATGGTTCGCGGGACTACGACCCCGAGAAGGGGAAAGCCAAGGAAGCCCGCGAGGACGTGGACAACTTCCTCGCGATCGACGAACGACCCCGGTTCATCGGCGAAGAGATCGTCCAGAAGGACGAGGTCGACGGCGATACGGACGGCCTCTACAAACATTCGGCGTTTCTCGTCCGAAAGGAGGGGATGAGTCACGAGGAGTTCGTCGACTACTGGCAGACCAATCACACGCCGATCGCCCGCGAAATCGAGGGCGTCGTCAAGTACAACACGGTCCTGCCGACCGATCCCGAACACGCGGAGTTCGACGGCGTCGCCGAACTCTACTTCGAGGACAGAGAGAAGCTGTACGACGCGCTCGGCGGCGAAGGCTCCCGGGATTACGACCCCGAGAGAGGCACGGCGAAGGAGGCCCGCGAGGACGTGGACAACTTCCTCGCGATCGACGAACGGCCGCGGCTCATCGGCCGGGAACGGGTCGTCACGGACGAGCGCTGATCGCCATGTCGGAGCCAGATTTCGATTTCGACGAGCAGGTCCGCGAGGCGTTTCCGGAACTCGAGTCGATCACGGACGATGACCTTCGTGACCGCGTCGTCGAGGCGTGGACGCTCGGCTTAGCGCGCGGCGGCTGGCGGGACGTCGAGGACATCCCCTACGCCTGGAACATCCACGAGGTCACGAACGTCGAACACGTTCGCGGGGTCACCCGGATCGCACTCGAGTCAGCCCGCGAGCAACGGGAGTTTCACGGCGCCGACCCGGATATCGACACGATCGCCGCCGCGTGTCTCCTCCACGACGTGGGCAAGTGCTACGAGTACCCCGCCTTCGTGGACGACGAATTGCTCGCCGACCCCGACCCGACCTACGTCAGCGAGGAGATTCCCCATTCCATCTCCGGCTACGCGTTGTCCCACGAGGTCGGCTGTCCGCTGTCCGTCCAGCGGGCGATCCCCCACTTCCTCGGTGAGGTACCGAAACGGACGCTCGAGGCCGAACTCGTCAAGAGCGCGAACTCCGCCTCGTCAAACGCCATCACGGAGGCGACGATGGGAATCACGCTCCAGGAGTGGGTTGAGGAGTACTCCCAGACCTCGTAGCGGGGTCGGCCGAGAGATGGAACCGGAATTCGGTATTGGGTTCGAACGATACGAACGAAACCACGAACCGTTCGAATAGCGGGAACAGGCTTTTGACAGTTCTTCCCGAATGTGCACACATGGCAAGCGACTCGCGACACAGGCCGGTCGAAACCGTCGAAACTGCCTTCGACATCGTCGACGCGGTCAAAGCGGCCGACGGCGCGGGGATCACCGAGATCGCCGCCGAACTCGAACTGGCGAAGAGTACGGTCCACCGCCACGCGAAGACCCTCGAGTCGCGGGGACTGCTCGTCCAGGAGGGTGACACCTACCGTATCAGCACGTGGTTCCTCGATTACGGGATCCACGTGCGCAACCGTCATCGACTGTACGACGTCGCCAGGCCGAAAGTCGACGAACTCGCGGCCGAAACCGACGAGAAGGTCTGGTGCGTGATCGAAGAACACGGCGTGGGCGTCCATATTTACGGCGCCCAAGGGCGACACTCCGTGAAAACCCACGCGCGGATCGGCCAGCGGACGCACCTCCACCAGTTCGCTGCGGGAAAAGCGATTCTCGCACACCTCCCCGACGAACGAATCGAGGGGATTCTCGACGACTACGGACTCTCCGCACAGACGGATCGGACGATCACCGACCGCGACGAACTCCGCGAGCACCTCGAGACGATCCGCGAGCGAGGATACGCGTTCAACCGCGAGGAGTCGGTGATCGGCGTCCACGCCGTCGGCGCGCCAGTCAGAAACGAGTCGGGCACCGCGATCGGAGCGATCAGCGTCGCCGGTCCCGCGAACCGACTGCGCGGCGACCTGATGACCGAGGAACTCCCCGATCTGCTGCTCGGCGCGACGAACGAAGTCGAAGTCAATCTCGCTCACTCGTAAACCGGCTCGAGACACTGACGATGTCTCCGCTTCGTTCGAACTATTCGAACACCGACGATACCGCCTTTCCGCTGCAGCTCTTTATCGATTCGAATAGCGGACCGTAAGCGTTCGAGGATCCGGAAATCGGTCGAATAACCGCTATCGGAAAACGCGAGCGATGTAGTACTGATTCGGAACTACTCGCCGAACCTATTACAAATGTACATCTGTAATTGGCTTGCGTCCGCTGAGAGAAGGCAGAACAATCATGATCGATAGTGTCGGAAACTGCGGCGTCTATCGGTTCGTTCCGTTCCCATAGCTCGAACGGAGTGTACAGAGCGTCGGGTCCGAACGACCGCTCGATGGCTTACAACTCGAGGAACTCCTCGGCGGTCTCCCAGAGAATCTTCCGCTGGATCGACTCGTCGAAGTCGAGTTCGGCGAACTGCTCGAGCCACGGCTCGGGCTCGAGCATCGGGTAGTCGGTTCCGAACATGACCTTGTCAGAGAGGAGCGTCTGGGCGTACTGGAGCACCTGGTCGTCGATATACCTCGGCATCCAGCCGGAGAGATCCATGTAGACGTTGCCCTTCTGTTGGCAAATCGCGAGCTGTTCTTTCTCCCAGGGGTAGGCGGGGTGGGCGATGAGTATCTTGAGGTCCGGGTGGTCGGCCGCCACGTCGTCGATCAGCATCGGATTCCCGTACTTGATCTTCAATCCGCGACCGCCCGGCGAACACGCCCCGAGCGTCGAGTTGCCACCGTGGAAGACGACGGGAACCCCGAGATCTTCGATCGTCGCCCAAAGCTCCTCGTGTTCGGGATCGGACGGGTCGAACCCCTGAGCGATCTGCTGGAACTTGAACCCGGAGAGATCCAGGTCTTCCACGCAGCGGATCGCCTCCTCGACGCAGTCGTCTTTGAGCGGATCGACGGAGCCGAAGCCGATGAAGAAGTCGGCGTACTCGTCGCGAACCTCGGCGACGTAATCGTTCGGAACGGGCGGATTTCCGGTGTTCGTTTCCGCGTCCCAGCCGAGCAAGACGGCGCGGCCGACGCCGGCGTCCCGATACTCCTCGAGCATGTGTTCGTACGTGTCCGGCTCGAGGTCGGCACCGAACCGGTCGGCAGCGTCTTGCATCATCTGCCCGCCCGCATCGTGGAGGAACTCGCTCGTCGGCTGGTGGGCGTGCATGTCGATTGCGCGCGGCTCGTCGAGTACCGTGGGTGTGCCCATAGTACGAGCGATGGGATGACACTATATGTATTTTCGTCCGCCGATCGCCCACCATCACTCGCGTCGGTTCGTAGCGGCCAACCTCGAGTTCGGAAACAATTAGGCGCCAGTAGTGAACAATCATATTTCGGATGATTAGTGAAACATATCAGAATGAATATGGCTACGGGAGTGTTTTGCTACTATTTTCGTGACCAGGGCGTATGAGCCTCAGAAATGGGTGTGAAGGGTGGCTTGGGAAATATTCGGGTTACTCTTCTGGATTTTTGGGCGACCAGTGAGATAAGTCAAGTCGGATGTTTCACACGCATCTGGGGGCTCTATCCAGAGAATTGGGTTTTACGACCTATTAGACACCAGTTCAATGTGTCTACTACATATCATTCACTTACGTATATCAGGTCATTCTATTGAAATACGGGTCCGACTACTCCTCGTGATATGCCAACCCGGGAGGTCAGACCAGTCGACGGGATGAATCGGACTGCGGTAGCCGACCGTCGACGGACGAACGATCGCCGTTGAACGACTGCGCATAGAATCGATGAAGTCGTCGCTTGCAGCGTCGATACCAGTCGGCGCGAACGGCGACCGACTCGAGCCGATTCTCACTCCGACGAGAGTCCGCGCAGTGACTCCTCGCCGATTTCGTCGAGGACGTGCTCGTGGAACGCCTGCAAGGCGGCGCTCTCGTCTTCGGCGAGAACGACGTCGCTGGCCGAGAGGGTGGCCAAGCCGAACGCCCGCGGCGTCGGCGAGTCCAGCAGCTGGCGTTCGAGCGCGATGTCGTCGGCATCGAGCGCAGCGACGAAGTTCTCGATCTCAGCGACGTCGAGTTTGTCCTCGAGGATCTCGCGATAGGTCTCTTCGATGACCGCAAAGTTCTCGAGGTCCTCGGCGAAGCCGAGCAGCATCTCGCTCGAGACCTGCTGCTGGCTCGCGGACTTCTCGTAGCCCTTGTAGCGTTTGAGGATCATCAGCGACCGCGTCGCGTTGATCCGGAAGTACCGCTGGAGGAGGTCGGTGCCCGAGAGCGCGGCCCGGAGGTCCTCGCGGACCTGGTCGGGGTCCAGATCGTCGACGATGCCTTCAATGTCGACCTTGCGGTTGAGCGGCATCGAGAGGACGAAGCCGTTGTCGGCGACGGCGACGCGAACGTTGGCGGTCGCCTCCTGGGCGCAGCGGTAGGCCAGCAGCCGCGAGAGGCCGTCGTTGAACTGCCGGCCGTACAGCGAGTGGACGTAGTAGTGGCGTTCGTACTCGTCGCGGTCGCGGACGACCTCGATGGCGAGTCGCTCGTCGGTGCTGATGCTCTCCGAACCGGCGTAGCGGAACTGGTGTTCGAACAACCGCGCGATCGCCCGCACGCTGTCGTCGTCGAGCGGAAACTCCCGGAGCCATGCCCGGACCCGCGGCGGCCCACCCTCCTCGAAGTGAGCGAGGAGTTCGCCCTGAAATTCGAGGATCTCGCGACCCAGATCGTACGACAACGGCAGCCGTTCGGAGTACCACGAGGGGACGGTCGGCCGCGCGCTCGTCCGGTCGACGTACACCTTCGATCCGCGACGGTAGCGATACTCGAAGTGGTCGCCGCCGAGGACGAAGACGTCGCCCTTCTCGAGCGTGTCGAGGTAGCTCTCGTCCAGTTGGCCGACCCACTCGTTGCTCCCGCGCGTGGAGACGTCGCAGGTAAAGGAGTCCGGAATCGTTCCGATGTTGGTCATGTAGATGACCCGCGCCAGTCGGCCCCGTTTGCCGATCAGCGTCTCGCCGACGGGGAACTCCTCGTAGTGGTGCTTGCCGTCGGGCGGATCGTTCCCGTCGCGCCAGATCTTCGCGTAGACGTTGCGATCCTCGAGCCCTGCGTACTCGGCCGTGAGGTACCGCATCAGCGACTCGTACTCCTCGTCGGTGTAGTTCCGGTAGGGGTAGGCGCGCCGCAGAATCGCTTTCAGGTCCGACTCGGGGCGAATGTCCGCGATAGCCATCCCGTAGACGTGCTGGGCGGCGACGTCCTGTGCGTTCTCGGGGATCGAGACGGAGTCGACGAACCCCTCCTCGGCCTTTGTGAGCATGACCGCACACTCGAGCAGTTCGTCCCGATCCAGCGCGATGACGCGGCCCGTCACGGTCTGGCCGACGCGGTGGCCCGCCCGCCCGACGCGCTGAAGGAGGGAGGCGACCGATTTGGGCGAACCCACCTGGACCACGAGATCGACGTGGGGCATGTCGATTCCTAACTCGAGGCTCGTCGAGGTCGTCACCACGTCGAGATCGCCGTCTTTCAATCGGCCCTCGATATCCTGTCGAACCTCCTTCGAGAGGCTGCCGTGGTGACAGCCGGAGTTCCCCTCGTCGTAGGCGTCGAACCCCTCGCGGAGGTTGTGCAGGACTCGCTCCGCGCCGGAGCGCGTGTTCGTGAAGACGATGGTGTTCGTATGCGCTTGGATGTGCTCGTGGAGCATCCGGTAGAACCGCTGCTGGACGACCTCGCGGGACGTGTTGATCAGGTCGTCGATCGGACACTCGAGTCGCATGTCGAACTCGCGAGCGAAGCGGGCGTCGACGATCTCGTACGGGCGGTGGTCGCCGCCCGGTTCCGTCTGTCCGACGAGGAACTCCGCGACCTGCGAGAGCGGTTCGATCGTCGCCGAGCAGCCGATTCTGGTAATCTCGCCTTCGGCCATCGCCTCGAGTCGCTCCAGACTCACCGACAGGTGGGTGCCCCGCTTGCCCGCCGCCAACGAGTGAATCTCGTCGACGATGACGTACTCCACCGTTCGTAGCTTCTCGCGGAATTTGGGAGAATTGAGCAGTATTGCGAGTGTCTCGGGCGTCGTGTTGAGGATGTGCGGCGTCTCCTCGAGCATCTGCTGGCGGTCGTACGAGGAGGTGTCGCCGTGGCGAATGGCATGGCGGATCTCGCCCATTGCCGCGCCGTCGCCTCGTTTGCCGACGATTTCCTCGATCCCCTCGAGCGGCACCTCGAGATTGCGGTGGATGTCGTTGGCGAGCGACTTGAGGGGGGAGACGTAGAGGCAGTAGACGGAGTTCTCGAGACCATCGGAAGCGTCTTGCTCCCGGGCAGACGGCTCTCGTTCGTCGACATCGGGAGACTCGCGGGTCCGTCTGTAGAGTTCGTTGATGATCGCACAGAAGGAACTGAGCGTTTTCCCCGACCCGGTCGGCGCACAGACTAACGTGTTCGTCCCGTCGTGGATCTTCGGGATTGCGCCCCGCTGTGGCGGCGTAAAGAAGCCCTCGTTCTCGGGAACGAACTCGCCGAATTCCTCGAGCCACCACTCCTGGACCGCGGGCTCTAAGAGGTCGAAAACGTCTCGGTCCTCGATGGTGGCAGACGCCGGATCGAAGGGGAGATCGTCGTCGGCGACGGGCAACTCGAGGCCGTCGTTCCCGCTCATTGTGGTCGACTCGGAGGGCGGGAGGGAAGAGGGTTTGCCCACCGGAGTGAAAGTGAACGGGGCGATTCGATCGGTCGAATTCCGTCGACGATGGAAGCCACCCTGCACTCGCAAGCCGGTCGTACTTACTGCCGACTATCAACCAAGCGAAGCGGAGGATGACGTGAGACTGCGGGACACAATTCAGCGGAAGCGATCGAGCCATCGAACCGCGTCGTCGAATACGACATGAGCCGACCGACACGTCGGACGCTACTCTGTGGAATCTCGCTTTCGGCCGGTATCGGAGCCCTCTCCGTCGCCGCACGAGAGAGCCGGCTCTTCGCTTCGGATTCGGGGTCCGACTCGGACACCGACAGGGACGCGTTCGATCCGGCGGTCGACGGGTTCGGATTCGACAACTACTCGACGCCGCCCGTGGCTCCGGACCCGACGGCGTTCGTTTCCGAGAGCGATCTTCAGGAGTCCCTGTCGGCGTCCTGGGAGACGGCGCTCGGCGACCGACTGTCGCTCCCCGCGAGTGCCACCCCCGAGAGCCAGATTCGAACGGTCGCCGAACGGCTCTACGCGAACGCCAACCGCCTGTTCGGAACGAAGGGCTACTGCTACGGCATGGCGGCGGCGGCACAGTGGTACTTCGAGGAGCCGACCGCTCGTCCCGTCGACCGCGATTCGACCAGCGAGATCGAACACGTCGACGATCCGCTCGAGGATCGAGACACGTCGCCCGTGCGCGACGATATCGAGCGATTCCATCGAAGCCAGTTCACCGACCTCGAGTCGTGGCTCCGACGGCGAGTGCTGCTTCGGCCCGAGTGGATCGACTACCGATCGCAGGCCGACGACATTCGCGAGGCGATCGACGAGTTCGGCTCGGCGGGCCTGACGATCTCCGGCGAGAACGTACTCGAGGCACACTACGTGCTTCTCTACGATTACGACGTGAGCGGGACTGAGATCACGTTCGCCGTCTACGATCCGAACGACGACGCCGCCGAGTACGCGAAGCGAAACGACTCGCGAACCGTCGGCATCGATACGACCAGCGACGAACCGCTGCTGGGATCGTACGAGGGAACGTACGATCGGTTCCTGTTCGATCGAACGGACCGGGCCGTCAGCACCCGGATCAGAGCGGATCAGGACCGCTAGCTCGCGTCACAGCTCCGTCACGACCTCGACGCCGCGAGTGTCGTACTCGGTCATCGCCGCGAGTCGGTCGGAAACGTCCTCGAGCGAGACGCGATTCGTAACCAGCCGTTCGGGCTCGAGCGCGCCGGAGTCGATCATCCGGAGCAGTTCGTCGTAGCGCGACGGCGGCATGCCTCGAGAGCCGACGACGGTGACGTCCCAGCGGGTCAGCTCGTCGATCGGCAGCGACACCTCGCCCTTTTCGGCCGCCGTCGTCAGCCCGATCTGGACGTGGGTGCCGCGGATGCGGAGACAGTCGACGCTGTTGCGGCAGGTTTCGGCGCGCCCGAGTGCGTCGACGGAAACGTGCGCTCCCCCGTCGGTGATCGACTCGATTACGACGGGGACGTCAGACTCGCCCGCTTCTTCGCGTGCCGCTGCGTTCACCGTCTCCTCGGCCCCGAGATCGGTCGCCATCGCGAGCGGCTCGTCGCGAACGTCGACCGCGATCACGCGAGCCCCGAGTGCGGTCGCGATCTGTACGGCCGCCAATCCCAAGCCGCCACAGCCGTGGACGGCGATCCAGTCGCCGGCTTCGACGTCGGCCCGATGCGCGAGCGCGTGGAACGCGGTCACGTACCGACAGCCCAGCGCGGCGACCGCCTCCGCGGAGACGTCCTCGGGAAGCGTCGCGGTATTGAAATCGGCGTGGGGAACGTGAACCTGCTCGGCGAACGCGCCGGGAACGCTCGACTCGAACCCCAGCGCGTAGCCGTCCTCGCAGACGTTCCCGTGACCGTTCCGGCACTGGTAGCACGACCCCTCGCCCAGATTGAACGGCACCGCGACGCGGTCGCCCTCCTCGAGCGTGTCGACTCGCTCGCCGACTCGAGCGACCCGTCCCGCCGGCTCGTGGCCGAGGATCTGCCCCAGCGGCACCTGATCGTCGGCCCACTCGCCGTGGCCCTGCCAAGCGTGCCAGTCGCTCCGGCAGATGCCGCAGGCTTCGACGTCGACGACGACCCCGTGGGGGGCCAGGTCGGGCGGGTCGACGGACTCGATCGACAGCGGTTCGCCGTAGGCCTCGAGTACTGCAGCGCGCATATCGTGGCTGTCGAGCGGTGACGAGTTAAGATATCCGGCACGCGAACCGTCGACTGACCGTCCCAACGCTCCAAGAGGGTACGCTTATCGGCCAGGCCGTGTGAGTGTCCCGTATGCGTGTCACCTTTCTCGGAAGCGGCAGCGCGATGCCGACGGGGGAACGATTCCAGACGGGAATTCTCGTCCAGGAGGGCGGCCGAACGCTGCTCGTCGACTGCGGGTCGGGCGTCCTCCACCGGCTCCAGCAGTCCGGCGTCGGCTACGAGAACGTCTCGACCGTGCTCCTCACGCACCACCACCTAGATCACGTCGCCGACCTGCTCCCGCTGATGAAAGCCCGCTGGCTCGCCGGCGAGGAACACCTCGAGATCGTCGGCCCGCAGGGAACGAAATCCCTGCTCGACGACTTACTCGAGGTCCACGAGTACATGCAGGGGAAACTCGACCTGCAGGTTCGCGAGGTCGTTCCCGGCGAGTTCTCCGTGGCGGGATTCGACGTCTCGGCCTACGAAACCCGCCACTCGCTGCCGTGTCTGGCCTACCGTTTCGGCGACCTGTTCACCTTCAGCGGCGACAGCGAGGCCTTTGCGGGACTGGCGAACTTCGCCGAAGGGTCGGCGATTCTGGTCCACGACTGCTCGTTCCCCGACGATGTCGACGTCTCGAACCACCCCACACCGGAGACTCTCGGCAAGGCGTTGGCCGGCCGAGAGATCGGCCGCGTCTACCTGACCCACCTCTATCCCCACACCGACGGTCGTCACGACGAGATGCTCGAGTCGATCGCGACGCAGTACGACGGTGACGTGCGATTTGCCGAGGATCTCACGACGATCTCGGTCGAGTAGCTAGCTGACAATTAGCATACGGCTACGAATTCGGGCGCGTTCGGTACTATCCTCTCCGATTGCGGATAAAGGTTGACGATCGGTCACTCATAGATGTTCTTTCGTGAGAATAATACACATGCTGACACTCGTATCCGAACAGGTATATAGCGGGAGTTTGTAGGATCGTAACAACAGAATGGTCCCCTGTACTCAGGCGGCGAATTTCGACGAGGTGAGCGGATGAGTATTCCGAATCGAATCGCGGATATCGTAACGACCCACTCGAAAATCGTTATCATCGCGTTATTGCTGACGACGGCGCTCGTCGGTTACGGGATGGGGGATCTCGATGATGATTCTTCGCTCGATCAGTTCGAGAGCGAGTCGGACGAAGCGCAGGCGCTCGAGGATATCGACGAGCGGTTCGAGTCCGAAGGTGACGAGAATACGACATCGGTCCAAGTGATAACCAGGGGTGATAACGTCCTCACCCAGGAGTCAGTGATCGACTCACTGGAGTTCCAACAGGAGATCCACGCGAACGAGTCGATCAACGCGACGCTCGTCGAGAACGACTCGATCACCGGCGTCGAGAACATTCTCGCGATTACGGCGATCAGTCAGGAGCAGGCCGCTGAGCTCGAAGCGCAGGGCGCCGAACTCGAGGAACGAAGTGAAGCACTCGAACAGCGAAGCGCGGCGCTCGAAGAAGACTACGCGGAACTCGAAGCGGATCAAGCCGCGCTCGAGGCCGGCGACCCCGAAGCGCCGTCACCCGAAGAACTCGAACAGCGAAGCGAAGAGCTCGAAGAACGCGAGCAGCAACTCGAGGAAGACTCCCAACAACTCGAAGAAGATTCCGAGGCGTTTGAAGAAGAGCAAGCGGCACTCCAGGAGGGTGACGGCGAACAGCCGTCGCTCGACGAACAGATCGAAGCCCTCGAAGAACTCGACGATGACGAGTTCGAGGAGCTGCTGACCGACACGCTGTCGGACGACGGGAACAACGACGCCGCGGCGCTCGGCTTTATGGCGTCGTCGTACGATCCCGGATCGACCCAGGCCGACGCCCGCATGACGATGGTCGTCCAGCAGATGGATGGCGATGCGATGGAGATGGGCGGTAACACCGGCGGGGTCCTCGAGAGCCAACTCGACTTGCGCGAGCTCGCCAACCAGCAAGACCAGGACTACATGGTCTTCGGAATCGGCATCATCACCGACGAGATCGACCGTTCGATGGGCGACAGTCTCGCCATCGTCGGCCCACTCGCGCTGTTGTTCGTCGTCGTCGCGCTGGTCGTTGCCTACCGGGACCCGCTCGACATCGCGTTAGGGGTCGCCGGAATCGGTGCCGTGTTAGTCTGGACGTTCGGCTTCATGGGATGGGCAGGCATCGCGTTCAACCAGATGATGATCGCGGTTCCGGTGTTGCTGATCGGGCTCTCTATCGACTACGCGATACACGTCTTCATGCGCCACCGGGAACAGCGTGAGGCCGACGGTGTCTCGAGCACCGTCCGCGGTTCGATGACGATCGCGCTGGCCGGCGTCGGCGTCGCCCTCGTCTGGGTGACCGCGACGACCGCGATCGGGTTCCTCGCGAATCTGGTCAGTCCCATCGGTCCCATCCGAGAGTTCGGGATCATCAGCTCGTTCGGAATCCTCGCCGCGCTGATCATCTTCGGCGCGTTGATCCCGGCCCTCAAAGTCGAGATCGACTCGTTCCTCGAGTCGCGCGGAATGGACCGTCGAAAGCGGGCGTTCGGGACCGGCGAGGGACGGTTCACCAACGTCCTCACGCTGGGGTCGACCGCGGCGCGAAAGATCCCAGTGATCGTCCTAATCGCCGCGTTATTGCTCACCGCCGGCGGCGTCTACGGCGCGACGCAGGTCGACACGAGCTTCGACGAGGAGGACTTCCTCGCGGAGAGTCCCCCGGCCTGGACCGAACACCTGCCAGGCGGGATGGCCCCCGGTGAGTACCAGGCTGCAGACGACCTCGAGTTCGTCAACCAGAACTTCCAGCGCGAGGACACGCAGGCCCAGATACTCGTCGAGGGAGATATAACCGACGACGACGCCTTGCAACGGTTATCGGACGCCCAGGACGAAGCCGCAGAGAGCAGCACCGTCTACACGCTTCCGAACGGAGAGGCGGACGTGCAGGGGCCGATCTCGGTGATGGAGGAGACGGCCGCACAGAACGAGTCGTTCAACGAGTCGTATCAGGCTGCGACCGACGGCGACGGCGTCCCCAACGAGAACCTCGACGAGCTGTACGACGAACTGTTCGAAGCCAACGAGGACGCTGCGAGTACCGTCCTCCACCGAACCGACGGCGGCGACTACGAGTCGGCCCGGCTAATCATCTCGACGCAGGGTGACGCCAGCTTCGCCGACACGACCGACGAGATGCGGATGATCGCGGGCACCATCGACGTCGACGGGACCGGCGATCAGCGCAACTTGAACGCCGGCGACGGCGAACTCAACGCCATCGCGACCGGCGATCCGATCGTCAGCTACATCGTCGAACAGGACCTGCTCGAGACGGTCCTTCAGAGTCTGATGATCACGCTCGTGGCCGTCTTCGGCTTCCTGACGGCGGCCTACTGGCTGACCGGAAACAGCGCGACGCTCGGGACGGTAACCCTGCTGCCGGTCGCGTTCGCCGTCAGCTGGATTCTGGGCACGATGCACCTCCTCGACATGCCGTTCAACGTGTTGACGGGGATGATCACGAGCCTCACCATCGGGCTCGGCGTCGCCTACAGCATCCACGTCAGTGCTCGCTACACGCTCGAACTCGAGCGACAGGGCAACGTCTGGTCGGCGATGCATACGACCGTCACGGGGACTGGCGGTGCGCTGCTCGGCAGTGCGGCGACGACCATCGGCGGCTTCGGGACGCTCGCCTTCGCCATCCTGCCGGTGCTCCGGCAGTTCGGGATCATCACCGGGCTGACGATCGCGTACTCGTTCCTTGCGAGCGTGATCGTCCTGCCGACGCTGCTGGTGCTCTGGACGCGGTACTTCGGTCCGGATGTCTCCTTCGAGACGTCGGGATCGATTACCGGAACGCCGACCGCGAGCGATGGCGGCACCGAAAGACAGACCGAAACCGAAATAGCGGACGACGCGAGAGACGAGGAAGAGTGACCATCCGTGACTGACGACGAGAGTGAGGCCGTCGACGCCTTCGAACGACTCGGGCTCACCAGCTACGAGGCGAAGGTGTTCATCGCCTTACACCGACTGGGGTCCGGAACCGCACGGGACGTCGCCAGCGTCACCGACGTGCCTCGCTCGCAGGTGTACAGCGTCGCCGAGAGCCTCGAAGACCGAAGCTTGCTCGAGGTCCAGCAGTCGAGCCCGATCCGCTACCGACCGGTCAGCATCGAGGAGGCCCGGAACACGCTCGAAAAGCGGTTCGAACGCGAGCAGGAACGGGCGTTCGATTACGTCGAGGGGGTCAAAGAGGAGTCGGCGACGGAGGAGACCCAGGAGGACCTCTGGACCGTCCGCAGTCGTGATCGGGTCGACAGCCGGGTCGTCGATCTCCTCTCGCAGGCCGACGACCGGATCATCTTCGGCACGCGGCTGCCGACGTTCGTCACGGAGTCGATCGAACGGACCATTCGGGAGCGGGCAGCCGCCGGCGTCTCGGTCATCGTCATCAGTCGAACCGACGAGATTCGGGACCGCTTTGGCGCTATCGACGGTGTCGAGACCGAGACCCCACCCGACTTTCGCGAGAGCGACGAGCGATCCGGACGGATCGTCGTCGTCGACGGGGAGAGCATTCTGCTGAGCGTGGTCGACGACGACGGGAGCGAGACCGCGATCTGGAGCTCCGACTCGCTGTTCGCGTCCGTGCTAATCCAGTTGATCGAAGCGAGCGACCAGTTGCGACCCGACTCGGACTGACGGATCGTCCGTCTGTCGCCGTCACTCGAGTCGGTACCGTAACAGCGCCGCGATACCGCCGAGATTCGAGAGCTGTTGGCCGGGGGGGAACTCGCTCGAGAAGACCGTCACGTCGCCGCCTTTCTGTTCGGTCGTACGGACGATGTCGTCGACGCTGATAGCCCACTCGCCGTCGGGGCCGCGTTCTTTCTGCAACCGGTCGTCGAGGACGAGCAGGCGTTCGATCGCGCCGAACTCGGCGGCCTGCTCGACCTGGTCGGGACCGTAGGCGGCTTTCGCCCCCTCGGCCATGCGTCGGGTGAGCTCGTCGATGTACTCGGCCTCGCTCTCGATGCGAGTCTCCTGTTGGACGTCCGCGACGGCGCCGCGTTTGAGCACCTCGTGGACGCCGCGGTCGCCGACGCTGGCCGTATCGACCATCGTGATCTTTTCGGCGACCTCGGGGACGTTGTTCTCGATGTACTTTTTCGCGTCCTGTTTCGTAAAGCCGGGGCCGGCGAGGATGATCGCGTCCACGTCCTGACGTTTGAGGACGTCCGCGAGCTCCGAGAACAGCTCCGAGCGGCCACGGGAGTACTCGCCTTTCCCGGTCGTGCCGGTGATCGTCGCGCGCTCCTCGGTGCCGTACTGGGCGACCGTGTGAACGTGGGCCTGTCCCTCCTCGACGGTGGCGATGGCGACGTCCGGGTTCTCGGTGGCCTCCTCGGCTTCCTCGAGGCGAGCCTTCTGATCCGGCTTGAACCACTTCTCGATCGAGAGCTCCTCGCGCTCCTCGACGTTCAGCGTGTGGTGAAAGCCCAACTGGTCTTCGCGCGAGCAAGCGACGATCTCGCCGCCGACGCGAAGCCGATTGGCGAACTTGTGGAACTCGATGTCGTCGACGGCGATGGCGACCCACATTGGTTCGCGCTCGCCGCCCGTATCGCGCATCTGGTCGTCGTTGCGCTGGATCCGCCGGGTCGTATCGCCCGCGACGCGGTCGCCGGGCTCGAGGACGTACTGCAGGTGCCAGAGGTCGTCGACGCTCTCGGGGACGACGGTGACCCGTTCGCGCCCGCCTTCGACCTGCTCCCGGTCTTTGATCTGCATACCCGGCCCTTCTCGAGGGGTCGGTAAGTGCGTGACGAATCCGACGGTTACGCGGGCGTCTTCGAATCGGAATTCGAAGAGGAATCAGCGAACTGAGGTCCCTTTAGGCGTGTGCGAGATAGTTCTCGGAGCACCAGACCCACTCGTTGGCCGACGGCACGTACAGTCCCCACCAGGTGATGTCGTCACACTGTTCGGGACCGTTCATGACCTCGGCCTGGGTCCCCTCCGAGAGCGTCAGCACGACGTCGTCGTTGAGACACGGCTGCTCGCGACCGTTGAGGTCGGTCGTCGTGACGACGTTGTCGCCCATCTCGAAGGTGTCGCCACCACCGCCACCGCCGCCACCGTCGCTGTCGCGGACGAGGTCCGCGAAGTGATCCATATCCCAGTCGGGGTACGGACAGGTTCGGCCGCCGTGATCGAAGGTGTTGCAGTCACCGTCCGGCACGTGCGTGTGGCCGATGATCCCGCCGGGTTCGTTCTGAATGCAGGTGTTGCTCGTGTAGAACTCGAGGGGGATGTCGTGCATGTCGGCGATACAGCGGACGAGGTCCGCCGAGGACTCGTAGCACGCGTCGGTGATGCCGTTGTCGTCGAACCACTCGTGTTCGATTCCGATCGATCGGTGGTTGGCGATGTATCGGGCGTGCCAGGCTGCGCGATCGTGGTGGACGAGTTGGTCGACGTGGCCCGCCGACGGTCCTTCAGTCCAGTCGTAGTTCTTCACGAGGTAGTGAGAGCTCACACCCGAGTTCGAACTGGTCAGCGTATTCAACGCGCCCTGATAGGCGCCCGCGGTCACGTGGATAACGATCCAGTCGATGCCGTGGTCTCGCGAACTGTGATTCGCCGCCTCGACCCATCGATCCGCGGCGTCACATTCGGTGTGTGATGCCGTTACTCGGCCGGACTGGGTGCCGAGAAGCGTTCCGGTTCCCGCGGCAACACCGGTCGCCTGCAGGAACCGCCGTCGTTTCCACCGTCCGTCGTCGCCGTCAGTCCGTGCCGTGTCGGAGCGGTCGTTTCGGTTCTCGTCCGATGCTGCTGTGTCACGTCCAGCGCAATTGAGACACATGACAGCGTGTGACACGACCCGTGTAATAACAGCAGTGTCTAGTATCGTAACTAGCATGCTAGGTATATTGTATTAATTTATATCGGATGGAAATAATTATCGGGCAGTCTCGTACGCTATCTGGACGGTACCGACCCGTCCCTCGAGGAAAGATTCGTCTGCAGTTCGTATCGGGCTTCGCTACAGTCACGATTGGTACTGAATGGCATAGTTAGGGACGCACGGTATCCCCCTGGGGAGCCAATGGTGTGTATGAAACTCGCACACGTCCAGCTTTTCGAAGACTTCGGCACGCGCTCGCTCGCGGTTCACGCGGTCATGGTCCTCGCGTTCGTCAACGCAGTCCTCGCGGGACTGTTTATTCAGGGAGAGATCGGCCTCATCTCGTTCGTCGCCCTGCTCAACTTCACTGCGGGGCTGTGGGTCGCTCACTCGATTCACTCGCTGGGTAACGTCTCGAGCGACGACGAGTACGACGGCATCCTCAACGAGTTGCTGGACCGCGACACGAGCACCGACACCGACGTCTCCGGGTCCGGACTCGATACGGGTCGCTTCGGCCGCCTGCTCGCCCTCATCGCGGCCGTAACGGCGGTCTCGCTGCTGACCTCCGCACAGGTCCTCGAGGGATCGGTCCTTCCCATCGCGATCGTCGCCGTCGGCGCCATCGCCGTCGTAACGGCGATTATCGGCTTCCTGATCGCGGTCGGTGCGTCCTACGACGAGAGCCAGCAACGGTGGACCGACCGGATCGACGCGAACGCAGAGACCGACGGCGGCGAGGACAACTGATCGCGACCTCGTCCCCCGCCAGTGCGAGACTCGGTGAACAGCCGTTGAAACGAAGCGATCCAAAAGAGAACGACCCGAAGCCGCACGATTCGCTCAGTCGACGAGATCCTCGAGTTTTCCCTTCGTCTTGTCCACGGCCGTTTCGAACGCTTCCTCGATCTCCTCGACGGAGCGTTCGACGAGGCGAACGCGCTCTTTCGGTACGCGCCGCACCACGTCGTTGCCGTCCTCGTCGGTGCCGTAGGCGAACAGCCAGTGGCCCTGGAAGTAGGCGATGTGGTCGTTGTCGACGGTCGCTCGCTCGAGGTCGCCGGTTGCGGTTTCGTAGACGATCGTGGCTTTCCCCAGTTCGAGATCGGTTTCCGTGTCGGTGTCCAGTTCGACCATGGTCGACGCGTCTACCGTCGGCGGTGTAGGCCTGGGCCCGGCACATGCAGCCCGGTTCGGCCGAGACAGATGGAGTTGCCTTCGAATCGTTCCCGAATCGTCCGCTGACTCGGCGACCTCGCTCGGTCCAGCGTCGGCTGTGTTAGTCGGGAACTGTGCCAGCCGGCGATCGACGCCCGTTCCAGAAAATACTGCCGCTATCTCGGACTGACCGATCGGGAAAATCTCGGCCTAGTCGGTCGGTTTCAGCCTCGCCCGGAACAGCCACATCGGTAAGCATTGCCCTGTCCGACGGATGGAGACCCGTCGCGGCCCAACGGATCGTATGACGATCGCACTGCGAACGCTCGACGACGGCGCGTGGATCAGCGTCAACGACAGCCGCCAGGTGAGCGTGAGCGACGTCTGGACGCTCTCTCGAGGTGTATTCTGTGACTGCGAACCCGCGTACGTCCTGCTCGAAGGCTTCGTCGATGTCGGTGTCGACGGCTCGATCGTGACCGCAGACGCCGTCGGGCAGTGTCTCGACTGCGGCACCCGCGACTCGATCGATCGATTACCCATCGGGCAAATTGTCGACAGCGAGTTCGAACCGTACGGCCCCGAAGGCGTCCAGTCGCTCGTAGAGCCCGAGCGCTGAGACGGTGCTGACCGATACTGGCAAAGG
The DNA here is from genome assembly GCF_052040145.1 of Natronorubrum amylolyticum. NCBI lineage: Archaea > Methanobacteriati > Methanobacteriota > Halobacteria > Halobacteriales > Natrialbaceae > Natronorubrum > Natronorubrum amylolyticum. Next base: position 74,665 of record NZ_JBPPFW010000002.1, on the reverse strand, counting down.
CGACCGGAACCGGTGAGAACCGGGGCAAACTGACGACAGACGGAGGGGCTTATACGTCCCCACCATATAACGGATCCAATGCCTACTGACGTCGAGCAGTGGAAGGACGAACTCTACGGCACCGATATCCGGGCCGAAATCGAGCACTTCGCCGAGAACGGCTGGGAGTCGATCCCGGACGACGAACAGGACGCCTGGTTCGAGCGGTTCAAGTGGTACGGCCTGTACCACCAGCGAGCCGGTCAGGAGTCGTACTTCATGATGCGGATCGGTCCGCCGGGGGGCGTCCTCGAGCCCGGACAGTTCCGACGCATCGTCGAAATCGCGGACGAGTTCTCCCGCGGGCCCGCCGCAAACCCCGAGTTCGGCAACGGCTGGCTCGACGTGACGACCCGACAGGCGATCCAACTCCACTGGATCCGCCTCGAGGACGTCCCCGAAATCTTCGAGCAACTCGAGGACGTCGGGCTCTCGACGGTGCAGGCCTGCGGTGACTCCTGGCGGAACATCGTCGGCTGTCCGGTCGCCGGCAAGGACAAACACGAGCACGTCGACGCCGACGCGCTTGCGACCGAGCTTCACGACACGTTCAAGGAGAACGAGGCGCACTCGAACCTACCCCGGAAGTGGAAGGTCTCGGTGACCGGCTGCGACGAGGGCTGCGGACAGGGCGACATCAACGACCTCGCGTTCGAGCCCGCCGAGAAGGAGGTAGACGGCGAGTCGGTAACCGGCTACAACGTCCGCGTCGGCGGCGGTCTCTCGCGCAACGAACCGCGGTTCGCCCGGAACATCGACGTCTTCACCACGCCGGAGCAGGCCGTCGAGGTCGCGGGCGGCATCTCGGCGCTGTTTCGCGATCACGGCGACCGCGAGAACCGATACAACGCGCGCATCAAGTTCCTCGTCGACGAGTGGGGGCCGGAGAAGCTTCGCGAGACCCTCCAGGAGGAGTACGTCGACTTCGAACTCGAGACCGCGGGCGAGGACCTTCGAGACTCCTACTCCTACAACGCGGGCGAGGCCGACGGCAAACACGACCACGTCGGCGTCCACGAGCAGGTCGACGGCAACTACTACGTCGGACTGAACGTGCTGGTCGGCCGGATCGGCGTCGACGACGGCTACGCACTCGCGGACGCGGCGGAAGAACACGGCTCGGGCGAGGTTCGACTCACCCAGCGCCAGAACATCATCCTCACCGACGTGGCCGAGGCAAGCGTCGACGATCTGCGCGCGGAATCGGTGCTCGAGGACTACAGCCCCGACCCGCATCCGTTCCAGCGCGGCTCCATCGCCTGTACGGGTACCGAGTTCTGCTCGCTCTCGATCGTCGAGACGAAGAACCGCCAGGTTCGCTATGGCCGCTGGCTAACCGAGAACGTCACCCTCCCCGAGGGCGTCGAGAACTTCCACATCCACCTCTCGGGCTGTACGGCCTCCTGCGCCCAGCCCCAGATCGCCGACGTCTCATTGCGCGGCATGAAGACGCGCAAGAACGGCGAACCGGTCGAGGCGCTCGATATCGGCCTCGGCGGCGGCCTCGGCGAAGAGCCGCAGTTCGCTTCGTGGGTCACCGAGCGAGTCCCGGCGGACGAAGTTCCCGGCGCGATCGCGAACCTACTCGAGAACTTCGCGGAAGCGCGCGACAGCGACGAACAGAGCTTCCGGGAGTTCGTCGCCGACCGCGACGACGAGGAACTCGCCGAACTGATCGAACCCGAGGAGACGGACTACGAGGATCCGTTCATGCACAACACGAAGCGCACGTGGTACCCCTACGCCGACGAGGACGGCTTAGACGAGAGTCCCGCGCCCGCTCGCGCTGATGGGACTCCGATCCCGTCGGACGACTGACGCGCACGATTACGAGCGCCGACGACTGGCGCGCGACGACGCGCTTCGAACGGCGCTTTCGGCCCTTTTACACCGAACCGATTCGATTATCGGCACTCCTCCTTGCCCGTAGCACGTCGGTGGGGGACGAAGACGTATGCGTCCGATCGACCTACTGGGCTCATGACTGAGCGAGGGGAGACGATCGAACCGTTTCCGTTACAGCGTCGAGGAACCGTCGACTACATGCGAATGGCTGGCCGGCGCAGCGTCGTGCACGGACTCGTCGAGTTCGACGTCACCGAGGCTAGACGACGTATTCGCGACCGAGCGGAGCGAACGGGAGACCGACGCTCGTTCACCGCGTTTCTCGTGTTCTGTCTCGCTCGAGCTATCGAGGAGCATCCACAGGTCCACGGCTATCGCGACTGGCGGGGTCGGGTCGTCCGGTTCGACGACGTCGACGTGAACGTGCTCGTAGAACGGCAGGGTGACGGGGAACGGATCGGCGTCCCGCACGTGATCAGAGCGGCCAACCGGCGCTCGCTCGAGTCGATTCACGACGAAATTCGGACGGCCCAGGAGAGGCCAGTGGAGCGCGGACGAATCGGGATAGCTTCTCTGGGGCTCCGGCTTCCCGGACCCGTTCGGCGGCTGTTGTGGCGGCTGCCACAGGTGTCGCCTCGGCGCTGGAAACGCGTGGCGGGCACCGTCGCCGTAACCTCTGTGGGAATGTTCGCCGCCGGCAGCGGCTGGGGGATCAGTCCGACGAACTATACGCTCCAGCTCACGGTCGGCGGGATCGATCTGAAACCGGGCATCGTCGACGGGGAGATAACGCCGCGGGAGTTCCTCAGCCTCACGGTGACGGTCGACCACGACGTCGTCGACGGCGCGCCCGCCGCTCGGTTCGTTCGGCGGTTGCAGGAACTGGTCGAAGCGGCACACGGGTTATAGGGGACTATAGACGCGGAGGTCGAACGTAGCGTTCGACCGTTGCGGGGGGTGACAGCGCGCAACCTGCACCGGCTCGTTCCGACTGACCCGAAACGACCGACTCACGGCACCGACTGTCGAGTCGCCTAAGTGCGTTCGACGGCTCTTCGGCAACATGACCGACCGACTGATGAAAGTCAACGCTTACACGACGCTCGACCTCGTCGACGCCGTCGCGAAGGGCCAGGAGTTCGAAACCGAGGCGTTCGCCGTCGCGAACGCGACCTCCGATAAGAAGGTCCCCGACTGCGTCCGACTGCAGTTCGAGCTCGACAACATGACCGAAGAACACCTTCCCGCGCACATGGAGGAACTCGAGTTGACCCCCGAGCAGGCCCGAGCGCTCGCGGCCGACCTCGAGAAACACGCAGACCGTGTTGAGGCAGCCGACGACGGGCAGTCGGACTGAGTCGAACACGTTCGTCAACGCCGTTCTTTCGGGCTGTTCGTCGGGGGGCAGCTCGGACACGTCTCGTTCGTCGCCCTGCTCAACTCGCTGCAGGGCTGTGAGTCGCCCACTCGAGTCACTCCCTCGGACACGGTGTCAACGGCGATAGCAAATACGCCGGCGTTCTGAACGAACTGTTCGACACCGACAGCGAGGCCGCCGACGGCAGACTTGACACCGAGCGGTTCGGCTGGCTGCTCACACTGATCGCAGCCGTAACCGCAGTCGCGTTGCTGGCCCCGTGGCGCAAATCGTTTCCAGCGAAACCGCGACCCGTCTGTCGTTTCAGCAGCAAACCGCTACAGTAGACCGTTTCAGGAGAGAAACAGCGGTTGTGTGCAGCTCACCGCGCCACCCGGACCGGACGCCTCAGCGCGAACGTACGTGCTCGACACGTCTCTCAGCGGGAGGGTGGTTCCGGTGGCAATCGGTTCGCCGTCACCGATCCACTGCACCGACGTCGCCTCCGACGACGCGATGCGAGCGCGAACGTCGTTGACGGTGATCGAGTCGATTGCCGGGGCGATACTGTCTCCGTTGTACTGAACGTAACTTCGGCCGGCCCGCAACGCGTCGATGACGCCCGCCGGCGATCGCTCCTCGAGCAACAGTACGGTTCGAGAGCGATCGAATCGCTCGTTTTCCGGCGACCGCGGTCTGGCGTGGTAATCGTCGTTTGCGAACGCCCAAATCGGTCGTTGGGATCCGAACTCGACGAGTAGCTCGTCCCAGATGTCCCGGCAGCCGGGATACCGGTCCCGCGCGTTGAACGCCTCGACGCCGAGCACGGTGTCGACCCGTTCGAACAGTTCCACGTAGGCTTCGAGGCCTTCGGGCTGGGGGTATCGCCCCGGGTGTGGGAGAAACGAGACGCCACCACGCTCGTCGATTTCGGCGGCGACTTGCAGAAGGGATTGTCCACGACCGTGTCCGAGATCGTTGTCGAGACTCACGATGTCGTGGCGCTCGTCGATACCCTCGACGGTTCCGCGAAGCTCGGCACCCTGTATCGGAATCACGTCGCCTGCCCCTCCGTGTCGCTCCCACTGCGACCACGGCCAGCTGGTCACGTCGAGCTCCTCGAAGAAGGGCTCGCCTTTGTGCTTGGTTCCGTCGACGTAGTACTCGTGTTCGGTCACGGCGAGGGCACTGTAGCCGGCGAACTGGTATTTGTCGATGAGATGGCCGGGAGAGGGTCGCTCTCGGTCCCCGCCGTCGGCTATCTCGCCGGCTGGGTCGTGAGTGGCAGACTCCGGATCGATGCAGTTTCGCGGCTCGTGGAGGTGAAACTGAGAGAGACACTGGTCGGTGGTCTCCCAGTCGACAGCAGCGTAGGGGTTCAGTGTGACGGGCGATGAGCCGGCTCGTGAGCGGGTATCTTTCATTTTCTGTGTGGGTTGTGGGGGACGATATGGGGTGTCGAGGCCGGCCGCGCATCGACCCGGCGGTTGCAGTATGGATGTTCACCGGGTACGGATGACTCTCGGCGTTCGATCGTTCACGCTTTTTATGGTGGTGCGACATCGACAGCCAACGTTGACGGTCGGATCCGGCCGGGCTAACCGTGTCAGTTCGAACGTCTCTCGAGTGTTGTGGTCCACTCCAACCGGCGACGGGTCACCCGAGCGATCGACTACGGCCTTCGCCACACGTCTCACGAAACAACGGAGGCAGATAACGCTGTATATGAGGCACACAGAGGGATATATAGCGCTCTACTGCACTCCGGTAGCATCCGCTAGCGCGATAGTTCAACGGGCGGCGTGACTGTTGTGAGGAAACAATGGCTGACTTCTGTGTATCACGATCCGGGCGACCGCGATCCGTTTTGGGGTTGCTCCGGTCAGCTGTTACACCAGACCGTCTCAGTCCCGTATTCTCGATCGGATGCGATCGTAGGTTGCTCGGTCCACCCCGGCGAGTCCGAGTCGGTCGTCGTGGGCGTCACTCCCGCCCGTCGCCACCAGGTCGTGGTCGTTGATCGCCGCCACGACAGACGCGACGTCGACGGCCCGGTCGTAGGGATAGGCGAGTTCGACGGCGTCGAGGTCCGCGGATAGCGCCAATGCACGCTCCGGGTCGGGGTACCGAAGCGGGTGTGCAAGTCCGACCAGCGCACAGGCCTCCGAGAGCACGCGCCGTCCGCGGTCGAATTCAGGAACCATCCGCTGGACGTGGCACGGACAGCCGTCTCCGATGAGTTCGTCTCTGGCCCGTCGGTAATCGTACGGCGCGTCGCTGCGGTCGATCGCGTGGGCGATGTGCGTCCGATGGATTCCAGGTTCGACGTCGACGGCTAATTCGACGCCGAGTCTGTCCTCGACGCGGGCCACAATCTGTCGCGCGCGCTCGACCCGGTTCGCTTGCACCGTCTCGAGGAGTTCCTGCAGACGATCCGATCGCCGAACGCCGTAGCCGAGCAGATCGACGCGCAGCTCTCCGGTCGTCACGCCCAGTTCGATGCCGTGAACGATCTCGATCCTGCCGCTTCTGGTCAGCGGGCGCTCCAGATCGGGATGGACCCGGTCGTGATCAGTGACTGCAACCGCCTCGATGCCGGCCCGCTCGGCGGCTTCGCGGAGCGTTGCAAGCGTTAGCGTTCCATCCGAGTTCGTCGTGTGTACGTGGAGATCTGCAACTACCATTCTTGCTGTCAATTGTCGGTATGCGATCGGCCGAGCCGACGTGCATCGTCCGCGGGTGACGTCCGTCTCCTGGTTGCCGTCGGCAGGCTTCGGAACTCGTCTCGAGTCAATTCGTCGCTCCCCACTCGGCGACTGCGGGCCGAATCAACCGCCACGGCTGGAGTCGACTCACCATGTCAGGCTGAAGGTGTCACGAGCGGCCCCAGTTCGGTCGTTACGTCGTCTATGATCTCCTCGATCGTCTGTTCCATATTTTCGTTGGTGATAATCGTCGCTCCGTTCCGCTTTCCTTGCTCGACGATGTACTCCTGAAGCGTTCGGATGTCCTCGATGTTCTTGAGGTAGCGTTCGGCGTTCCTGTTGCTCGTATTCGCTCTGGTCTGGAACCGCCTGGCGTGTTCCGCTTTGTCCGGCACCTCCAGAACGTACCGAAACGTATGACAATCGTCCCGATCCCTCATCCCCAGATAGCCTGGCACGACGTGGACGCCGTCGACGATCGAGTTCACGCCCTCTTCGACGCCTCTGTCGATGACCGGCTTGACCCCTGTACTGACGACGTTGACCTGCTGATTGAACCCGTAGATGAGGGAGTCGTCCACCAGGTCGGCTTTCACCGTTTGGTCGGCATTGAAACTGGACTGGTGTAGGGACGGAACCAGTTCCGTCGACACCATACTTCGCATGATCTCGCGGACAGTGTCGGTTTCGATGATCCTGTTGATGTCGAGTCGGTGAGCGAGTTCGACGGAGAGCGTCGACTTGCCGATCCCTGCGGTGCCGCCCAGCAGGATAAACAGCGGCTTCTCCAGCCTCGACAGCTGTCTGGTTACCCTGTGAATTTTCTCCTCTCTTTGCAATCCTCTCTCTCGCAGCTTCCGTTGCACTCGCTGTTGGAGCTCCCTCGAGTGGACGACCTCGACCCGGTCGAGTTCACGATCGATCTCCCTGACGATCTCGTATCGTTCCTCCAGCGGTAATCCGGTGATCGCCAGCGAGGTGGCAAGCAGCCCCTTCGAGAACGGATGCGTGTTCCCGTCTTTGAGTACGTCAGTCATTCGTTCGAGCTATGGCCGGCAAGCGTTCGTTCACAGAGCGATATCACCCCCGCATCCAGGCTGTCGACGCTCCCACGGATCGGCGTCGCCTCGTTGTGCATGAACACGATCTCCAGCCCGTTTTCCTTCGCGTATCGTCCGGCGACGTCGATCGAGGCAGCTTTGATCTCCGTGAGCAACACGTCGGCGTCACCCATCCCGTCGTCCAGGTCACTCCGGAGTTTGGGCCGGTTCGAGAGGTTGGTACTGAGGCCGACGACGTCGCAGCCGTGTTCCTCCTCGAGAGCCGTTTCGATAGTAGATGCGACCGACTCCGGCGCGGTCGTGGCGACGAAGACCGATCGCCCAGCGATATCTTCGCCAGGGACCGGTCGGAACGTCGTCAGTAGATACTCGAGATCCGGAGCGAGACTAGTGATCCCCTCCTCGATTCGTCGTACCTTCTCCTCGCTTGCAAGCGGTTCTTCACACATCGTCACCACCGCCATATCTGACGTTTGCACGCGATACTGTCCGAAGTACTGTAGAATGTGTTCGAGCGGCTGGGCCGCTCCGATGAGGGCGATCCTCGCGTCCGTCTCGACCGGGGGGATCGTCGCACCCGATCCTTCCATGATGACGAAGCCGTCGGCGAGGTCGACCGTCCGCTCGGCTCCGGCAACCACGTTCGAGGCGACGGGATTTCCCGCCATTCCGCCACCACATCGCCTGCAGCCGACGGTGGGCACGTCGGCGAGCAGCGCGTCCTCCAGGTAGTCCGACGCGGCGTGTTCCCCGCGTTCTGCCAGTTCGATGAGCGCATCCGCGTCGATCGTTCGCTCGCTCGTGTCGACGACGACCGGGTCGGGCGGCCCACCACGGCCCATGCAAACGATCGTCGGATCGTATCCCTCCTCGTCCATCGTCCGGGCAATCGAAACGCTCACGGCGGTCTTCCCGATCCGTTTTCCCGTCCCGATAATCGAGATACTTGGTTGTTCTAGCACGTCGTTCGCCTCGGGGCTCTCGAAAACGAAATCCGCACCGATGTAGTCGACCCCGTGAGTCAGGATCGTCGATGCGATCTCGAATCGATCCTCGTAGGTTACGACCGGTTCGTCCGACAGGTCGACGACGAGCGACGGGTTCTGTTCGACAATCGCCCGTTCGATCGCGTCGAGAACGTCACCGTCCGGAGTATAGATTTCGGCGGCAGTTCCGGTCGCTGCTAACGCCTCCGTCGGGTCTTCGATCTTTTCGGTCCCACCCAGAAAGACGAGTCCGGAGACAACCGCGTCGTTCGCTTCGAGCGCCTCGAGTGTTGCCGTCGTTACCGGCGGATAGTGCTCCCCGTCGACCAGGCAGACGACGTCGTCCCCATCGAATCGATCGAGAGCCGCGTCGGACAGGTGAAGGGGCATCTTCGTGTTAGTTGATGTCTCGCTCATGAACTTCGGTACCATTCCACCCCACCCTTGTCGAGAAAAAACACTAGCCATGCTATAACACCGCCTAGAGGTGTAGCGGTGACATTCCCGCAGCGAAGATCGTACCCTCGAGACGCGATTCGTTCGCGCGAACCGACCGCGTCTCGGACCGGTACGATCGACAGCCCCTCAAGATAACGACGCTAAGCCCGGTTCGATAGCTGCTTCCGCGCCGGGCTGTGGCTCACCGGCCAGTCACTCCTCGGCGATCCGACTCCCACCCGGCGGCATGAAGTGTTGAATGCGGTCCGGGCTGGCGATTTTCCGGACGAACGACTCGTCCTCGAACTGCTCGCGGAACCGTCGATAGAGCCGTTTGGCCGCGTCGGCCTGCGCGTAGCGACCGGGCTCGAGTTCGATCGTCGTCGCCGCCTGATCGACAACGGCCGAGGGCGGCCCGCCGATGACGCGGGTGTACGGTTCACACTGGATGCCGACCGCGACGCCGACCGGCGTATCGTCGTAGTAGGTTCGATCGCCGCGAATCGCGAAGCCGCCTTTCTCGAGGTACTCGCCGCTCTCGGGCGTCTTGGTGACCTGGTCGGAGTCCACGGCGTAGACGTCGCCCGCGTAGCGGCCGTCCTTCCAGACCGACGCGTAGGAGACGGCGAACTGGGCGGCCTCCTCGATGCTCGTCTCGGGCAGTTCGATATCCGAGGAGGACGCCTCGCTCGGATCGGTGGCTTTCAGGACGGTGACGGGGCCGCCGTGGGCCTGCGTGTGGAGGACTTTGTCTCCCGGCTCGAGGTACTTCTTGACGAGTTCCTCGTTCTGGTCGGCGTTGCGCCCGCCGATCACGAGGTAGCCGTCGCTGGTGTGGAACCAGCGGAACCGGTCGTACCAGGGCTCGTTCTCGCGGATCGGGACGGAGGGCATCGAGAGCCAGTCTCGATCCTCGCGCTCTGTCTCGTCCGCGTCGTCTCCTTCGTCCTCGCCGTCGTCGGCTTCCCACTGGTCGCGGCGGCGCTTGGCTTCCTCGAGGTCCTTCCGAGTGTTCTCGATGGCCGCGAGCGCCCCCTCCTTTTTTTCCTCGACGGCTTTGGCCTCGGTGTAGAGTCGGTCGGCGTTCTGCTCGACGCCCTGGGTGGTCTCGAGATCGATGTACTCGCCGTCGACCTCGACCGTCACGATTCCTTCACTGCCGTCGACGTCGATGACCGCCTCCGCGGCCTCGATCCCCTGCTCCGCGCCGGCCTCGAAGCGCTCCTCGATCTCGTCCCAGGGTCGATCCTGGGCGCGCGCCTCCTGAATCGTCGAGAGGATGTCGTCGACAAGGCCGTACTCGGCGTACAGCGACTCGGCCTGCTCGCGCAGCATGTCGGCCTCCTGCTCGAAGCCCTCGATCGCGCCCTGCTGTTGCTCGATGATGCGCTCCTGTTTGGCGATCTCCTCCTCGAAGTCGGGACGCTGGTCGGTCGGATCCGGCTCGCCTTCCTCCTCGAGTTCGAGTCGGAAGAAGTAGTCGTCGAGCGCGCTCAGGTAGGAGTCGTACGGCTCCGAGGGCAGTTCGACGTGTTCCTCGAGCGGGAACGGCGTCGCGTCGACGACGCGCTCCGGACTCGAGTCGCCGCCGTCCCCGTCGTTCTCCTCGCCGTCCTCGCTGCCGTCGTCGTCCTCGCTCTCGTCCGCGAAGTAGAGTCGCGGATCGAAGTTACTGTTTCGCAGATCGAGCGCCAGCCGTTCGATCGCCTCGTAGAGTCGATCGTAGACGTCCTCGCCGGCGTCGCTGATGTCCATCGCCTTCTCGACGCCGGCGCGGGTACAGATCTCCTCGGCGTAGAGGCCGCCGAAGTTGAGCTGGGTCGCAAGCGTACGGACGACGTCGGTGTCCGACTCTTCCATCTCGTAGTCGAAGGCCTCACGGGAGACCGTCAGCGGGTTCGTTCGGCTGTCGGGGAACTCGTAACGCGAGCCCGGGACGACCGTCCTCGACTTCAGACGAACGGTCTCGAGGCAGTCGATCACCTCGTACTCGCCGTCGGTGACGGCGACGTTCCCCTGTCCGAACAGCTCGACGATGATTCGGGTGGTGCCGTCCTCGCGCTCGAACGTGAACTCGAGGATGCGGTCGAACTCGAACTGCTCGACGCCGGCGAAGTCGGCACCCGACAGGCGATTCCGGAGCATCATCGCGAACTGCGGCGGTCGGCCCGGGGCGTCCGGCACGCGCTCGGGGGCGACCGTGTGGGCGCGTTTGACCTCGCCCACCTCGATGATGAGTTCGAGCCGGCCGCGATCGAAGTCCCGCATCTTGAGTCGGACGAGATCGTCGCCGTAAAGATAGGCCTTGTCGAGCTTCGCTCCCTCGTAGGCCCCGAGTTCCCCGACGAGGGCAGCGAGGTCGACGCTCGTAAGCTCCCGCTTTGGATCCATATCGTAACTGCCCGGCGCTGTCAAAAAGGCGTGTCGCTCCGTCGCGGCGACGGCAAGGGTGAGACGGGAACGACAGTCGGAAAGGCTAATCCGGACCGACCCCCTTCGTGACCGTATGAGCGACACTGTCGACGCCCGACGGAAGCGGGCCGGGTGGCGCATCCAGCAGCGCGAACAGGACAGCGGAGGTCGCCACCCATGAGCCAGCCAGACGACCGCCCGTGGAAGAGCGTCTCCCGGTTCCCCACGTTCGTCGACCACCTCGAGGACGAGGGCGCGTTCTCCGTCAGAGAGATCGTCGCGAACCTCGACGTCGACATCCCCGTCGACGGCATCGTCTACCACGACCGGGGCATCCGCGCACCGGGCTACGACGCGACGTTCATCCACGAGCCGTCCCGAAGTCGACCCGCGTTCAGCGTCGAAGTCGATACGGTCGGCCCGCGAAACACCTGGGCGGTGTTCGACGCCCAGCTCGGCTGGGATCTCTACCTCCTGCAGGCCGACGGCGTGGCGGCGCTCGCCTGGGTGAGCGACGAGGAGTACAAGACCGAGGAGGCGACGATGTTCGAGACGAAACACGACGCGCTCGCCGCCGGCCGGTTCTCATTCGGCGTCTTCCTCTACTCGGGCAGCGACTGGGAGGAGCGCGTCGACCGCATCGAGCGAACCGACGCGCCGGCGTATCTCAAGCGCGACGACGGCACGCCGGTGATCCCGCAGAACCCCTCGGAGTTCTACGACTACATCGGCTCGAGCGCGACCGAGTTGCGCCAGAGTGGCGGTAACGCACCGCCGTATCTCGGAATCCTCGAGGTCGAGGTCACGATCGACTAGAACCGAACTTTTTCCGCCTCGGGTTCGCTCGCGATGCTCGCTCGCCACTCGTCTGCTCACGGGCGCGAAGCGCCCGTTCGCATGGCCCGCGGGACCAAAGGTCCCGCGCTGGCGCAAGAACTTCGATGAAAAACGGCCGACGGCTCGGCCTCCGGCCTCGCGTCGGTGAACCGCGCTCACTTCGTTCGCACGGATGCTTGGCAGTTGAATCACTACTTCTCTACTGAACGGCTCCCGACACGGGCGATTCGGAAGCGACGCTTGCGGTCGTCACCAACGTTTCATGCGACACGGACCGTCCACCGTCTCGAAGCGATCGACGCCAAGTACGCGATCCAGTTCGCGGAGGTCTTCGCAGGCGGCCGTCACGCTCTCGGTCGCGTCACCGACGTGGAGCGTCAGCCGAGAGTCGGTCGTGACCGCCAGTTCATCGTCGCCCACGTCGACCTCGCCGCTCAGTCGTCGTACGCCGCGTCGAAGAACGCGACCTCGAGGTCGACCGTTCGCCGGAACAGCGACTCGACTCGAGTCTGTCGCCGCGGCGATAGCTCGGGGCCGACGGCGTCGAGTTGGCCGCGGAGCCAGTCGACGAACTCGCGAAAGCCCGCGATCGCGTGGAGGTCGATCCACTCGGCGTAGTAGAACGGCAGGTCGGCGCCCGCGGTCGGCGGGCCGTCGGCGTCGGGGTCCGCGTACGTCCCGACGGCGGCGACGGCCCAGCGCTCGTAGATCCACTCGGCGGGAACCAGTACAGCGAGCGTCTCCGCGTAGCCGCCCTCGCGGGACGCCCGGCCGAGCAGATCGATAAACGCCGCAGTGGGTTCGGCCAGTTCCGGATCGGTTCGGCGCGAGTCGGGCACCTCGAGCGCGTCGAACGAGCGCACGAAGTAGTCGTCCTCGTCGTCGGTGATCGTGTCGAGGAACTCGACGAGCGGTCGTTTCGCAGCCATATCAGGGGCCTGCCCGACCGCGCGGCCGAAGACGCTGACGAGGTCGTTGACGAACGCGTAGTCCTGGACGAGGTAGTCGGCGAAGGCGTCCGTCGACAGCGTCCCGGCACCGAGTTCGTCCGTGAACGGGTGTTCGACCGCATCGGTCCAAGCAGGTTCCGAACGCTCGCGGAGCCAGTCGGTGAACCTGGGCTCGTCGTCGGTTCCGTCGGCGCTGGCTGCGTACTCCGCGTACGTCTCGAACGATACAGTCATAGCTCCCACCCCTCGAGCGTGTACGCCATCTCCCAGAACCGGTACTCGAGTTTGGCGCTCGTCAGAAACGCCTCGCGCATGGCGTCGTGCTCGCCGGGGTAGGCCTCGCCGCAGTGATCGACGAACTCCCGACACCATGCGGTGGCCTCGCGGAACTCCTCGCCCGTGTACAGCTCGATGAACGGCGTGTACTGGTGCTCTTCGTCGGCCAGATCCGCCATGTGCTCGGCGACGTCGAGGTAGCCCTGCATGCAGGGGAAAAGCGCCGCCGCGATTTCGGCGATCGACCCCTCGTAGGCCGTTCGCACGAGAAAACTCGTGTAGGCGACGCAGGTCGGCGCTTTCTGGACGGACTCGAGTTCTGCCTGTTCGATCCCGTAGTCTGCCGCAAACTCCCGGTGGAGGTCCATCTCGTGGTCGAGTACGTCGTGGGCGACTCCCAGCAGATGGGTCATCGTTTCTTCGTCGCGAGCTTTCGAGCCCGCGATCGAGAACAGCCGCGCGTAGTCGAGCAGGTAGCGATAGTCCTGTTTCACCCAGTGGCGAAAGGCCGCCTCATCTAACGTTCCCGCCGCGAGTTCGCGAACGAACGGGTGGTCTTTCTGTGCCGCCCAGATGTGGGCACCGTCTTCTAGCAATTGGTCGCTGAATCCCATTTCGACTCGAGACTGAAGACCGCCAGCGTATTATAACGAACTAGTATAACCTGATGATCTCCCGGAAGGGCTCGACGCTGTCGGTCGCGACGGATGAAGGTTCGAGACCTCTACTCGTGCGAAACGTACCCGTATCTGGCTAGAAACTGCGTCAAGCGAGGACAAAAGCGCACGCCGTGATCGGTCGTTCGGTGGGGGCGAACGATTTGGGGAGCGATATCGGCGTGCTGAGAGGCAACTCGGTGTGCCGTTGTCGGTCTGGGGAGTCAGACAACGGTGCCGACGAACGTCGGCGTTCGATAAACGGTCGTCGAAGGCCATAAATTTTCCCATTCCGATCAGAAATTAACCGGCGAGAACAGAACGATTTAGTGCTTTCACCCCGGTGAACGACGCCGTCCGCCGAGAATTCCGGTGCGGAATGAGCACGATCCCGAAACGCGTTTGCGAAGCGTGAGAGCCGGTCAGAGCCGTTTGCTGACGTACGGTCCGTCCTGGTGGTAGCCGAGTTTGTTCCGGTAGTACTCCCGCGCGCCGATGCCGGAGATGACGCTGACCTTGTCGTAACCGGCGTCTGCGGCGAGCTCCTCGGCGTGGGCCATCAGTCGGCGGCCGTAGCCTTTGTGCTGGTGCTGGTCCGTCTCCCCCTCCTCGCCCATGGCGACCTCGGTACCGTAGACGTGGAGTTCGCGGACGAGCGCGGTGTTCTCGAGTTCCGGCCGCACCGGATCGTTCGGGAACCGCAGCCGGCAGAAGCCGATCAGCAGGTCCTGCTCGAAGTCCTCGAACGAGATGAAGTGCTCCGTGCCGCCGCAGGCGTCGTAGGTCAGCACGTCGAGTTCGATCTCGTCGGGTTCTTCGTCGTTCATTCCGGCCTCGCGACAGCGGATGCACTCGCACGACCAGCCGTGTTCGTCCATGCGCTGTCGGGCGAGCTGTCGAAGGTTGGACTTCCAGACGCCGGCGTCGATGTAGTCCGCCGGAATGTCCCGCTGGACGCGCTGGAGGCGCGTGTACCGCGGGATCATGTCCTTGATCTCGGCGACGAGGTCGGCGGCCTCCTCGTTGTCGAGGGGGTCGTACTCGCCTTTGTGCCACCAGTCGTAGGTCGCCGTCCCGCGGACGATGAGCGTCGGATAGATCTTCAGGAAGTCGGGCTTCCACTGTTCCTGCTCGAAGATCCGCCGGAAGTCCTCGAGACACATCTCCTTGCTCATTCCGGGCTGGCCGGGCATCATGTGGAAACCGACCTTGAACGCCGAATCTCGGAGTCGCTGGTTGGCCTCGATCGACGCCTGCGCGCCGTGGCCGCGGTGCATCTCCCGGTTGATGCGCTCGTAGGTGGTCTGGACGCCGACCTCGACTTTCGTCCCGCCGAGGTCGAGCATGCGGTCGATCTGCTCCGGGTCGCACCAGTCGGGTTTGGTCTCGAACGTCGTCCCGATGTTGCGGATATCGTTCGTCTCGTTTTCGGCGATGACATCCTCGAGGTACTGCCACTCGTACTCCTCGGGGTCCTGTGCGAAGCTGACGCCTTCGGCGGGTTCGGGCTCCTTGTCGACGTCGAAGTCGTTCATCGCCTCGAGCGCGCGCTTGACGAACCACTCCTGGTAGTCGTGGCTCCGGGCGGTCATCGTTCCGCCCATCAGAATCAACTCCACTTTGTCGACGGGGTGGCCGATTTCGCGCAGTTGCTCGAGTCGCAGCGTGACCTGTCCGTAGGGATCATAGTCGTTCTGCACCCCGCGTGCGGCCGCCGGCTCGTCGCCCGTATAGCTCTGGGAACTCGAGAACTCCGAGTCCGGGCCGCCGGGACAGTAGAGACACTTCCCGTGGGGACAACGCTCGGGCGAAGTCATGATCGCGACGGGCGAGACGCCGGAGGCCGTCCGGACCGGCTTGCGCTGGAGGACGGCCTCGAGCTCCTCGCGGCGCTCCTGAGGCGCGTAGTCGAGAATCTCGGAGTTCTTGGGCACCTTCGGTGCCGAGAACTCGGAGCAGGTCTCGAGTTTGGCTGTTTCGACCTCGTCGCGTTCGATCTCGCCCGCGAGGATCCGGTCGACGAGCGTCGCACAGACCTGCTCGAAGGCGTCGGTCTCGGTCGGATCGGAGTCGGGCGTCTCGGTACTCACTACACGGATTTGGACGGTCGCGGCGAATAAGCGTGTCGGAGTCGGGACCCCCATTCGACGGTCTCGGCGGTTCGAACGGGACCCGTTGCGACTCCGGCGGAATCGGACGGACAGCAATCGGGACTGCACGCCTGGCGGGATCAGACGAATCAGCGACCGTGACTGCGTGCCCGATATGAGACCGGTGGTGACCCAGTTCAGCCTGAACGACAATGCGTACGGTTTTTTCGCCCCGCTTCCCTACGTCCGCACGATGCACGAGGTCGAGGTTTCGTCCGTCGTTCTCCCCGCCGCGCGGGAGTTGCTGGAACAGCTGTCGCCGCGGGCGATTCTCGAGTCCGCCGAAATCTACGAGATCCACGAGACGAACGCCGACGGGACGGAATTTACGGTCTCAGTGGAAGGAAACGAGATGACAATCGCGTTCACCGAACTCGAGGACGGCTACGAGTACACGTTCGTCGACGGCGGGGGAACGTTCGAAGAGCGATACTCGCGGCTCACCGTCGAGGGCGGAGCGGAAACGCGCGTCACGGCGGTGACGCGCTACTCCTTCGATTCGCGGTGGTCGTTCGTCCTGAACCGCCTCGGCGCCGGCACGGTCACCACCGAACTCGAGACGACCATCTACAATCTCGTCCAGCGGACGTACGCGGACGAATCGGATGCGGAACCGCACGACGCATAGCTGGGCGATCGGCAGCGCCCGGGATCAACCAGGATCGACCAAGACCAACTAGACCGACCGGAACCGACCTCAAACCGTCGTAAACTCGGACAGCGCTCCCGAGTCGTCGAACGCGTAGATCTGCAACGGCTCGTCGCCCGGCGCCCCCATTCCCGGCGAGTGCTGGGGCATCCCCGGTGCAGCGATTCCGTCGACGTCGGGTTCGTCCTCGAACAGTTCCTCGACCGCCTCGAGCGGGACGTGTCCCTCCACGAGGTAGTCGCCGACCTCGAGGGTGTGACAGCTCTCCGCGTCGGCCGGCACGCCGAGATCGCGTTTCACCGCCTCGAGATCGTCCGTTGCCTCGACCCGGACGTCGATGCCGTTCGTCTCGAGGTAGTCGACGTACTCCGAGCAGCAGCCACACGAGGGGTCGTGGTGCTGGACGACGCGCTCGACGGGGAGCGAGCCGGACCAGTTCCAGTCGTCGACGTCGCTCGAGCCGCCGAGATCGAAGCAGCCGCTCAGTCCGACGACCGCGAGTGATGCGCCTGCGGTACAGAGTCCCCGCCGCGTGATCGGCATGGATGGACCTACTGACTCGAGCGTAATAGCGTCCGCGGGAACACTTCCGCCCGGCCCGACGTTCTCGAGCCGTCGTAACGCGTCGGTTCGAGCGAACGGGGTGGGTCTCGGCGGAGTGGCGAGCATTCCGGCCGAATCGTTAAGCCGCCCCTGCTGGTACGCACATCGGATCGAATGTCTCCGGAGCTGTCGATCGTCCTCCTGGCGGTGGCGTTGCCGTT
This sequence comes from Natronorubrum amylolyticum, assembly GCF_052040145.1. Classification (NCBI taxonomy): domain Archaea; kingdom Methanobacteriati; phylum Methanobacteriota; class Halobacteria; order Halobacteriales; family Natrialbaceae; genus Natronorubrum; species Natronorubrum amylolyticum. Next base: position 57,540 of record NZ_JBPPFW010000002.1, on the reverse strand, counting down.
CGCAGTCGCAGGTGTGACGCCATTGCTGTTCCGGGTCCTCGGCGAGAAGACGGGATACGCCGGATCGGTGACGGCACTGGCCTGTTTCGGACTGCTCGCCAGTCAGTACGGCGCCGAGGGGACGGTCGCCCTCGAGTGGATCCCATCGCTCGAGATCGCGCTGCGGTTCACCGTCGATAGCTGGGCGCTGCTGTTCGCCCTGCTCGCGAGCGGCATCGGCGCGCTCGTCTTTCTGTACTCGACGGCGTACATGCACGGCGAGTCCGGACTCGTCAGGTACTACGCCGCCCTGCTCGCCTTCATGGGATCGATCATCGGCGTCGCGCTGGCCGCCGACTTGCTCTCGATCTTCCTCTTCTGGGAGCTCACCAGCCTCTGTTCGTTCGTCCTGATCGGCCACTACACGGCCGACGACTCCTCGCAGTACGCGGCCCGGATGGCCATGTTCGTGACCGTCGGCGGCGGGCTCTTCTTGCTCGTCGGCTTTCTCCTCCTGGCGCTGGTCGCGGGCGACGCCCTCGGCCCCGCGGCGGCGTTCGACCTCGCCGCGATGCTCGAGAACCCCGACGAGATGCAGTCCGCACTCCGCGAAGAGGGTCTGTTCCTACCGGTACTCGGGCTGATCGCGATCGGCGCGGGGGCCAAATCCGCGCAGGTCCCGCTGCACTTCTGGCTCCCCAATGCGATGGCCGCGCCGACGCCGGTCTCGGCATTCCTTCACTCCGCGACGATGGTCAAAGTCGGCGTCTACTTCATCGGTCGGGTTCGCCCGCTGCTCTCGAGCCTCGAGTGGCTCCTCCTCTTTGCCACCCTCGGGCTGACGACGATGACCGTCTGTGCGATCCTCGCGGTCGCCTCGACGGATATCAAGGAACTGCTGGCGTACTCGACGGCCAGCCACCTCGGGCTCATCACGGCCGGCTTCGGCTTCACGTCGGTGCTCGGCGCAGAGACCGGCGTCTTCCACCTGCTCAATCACGCGCTGTTCAAGGCGGCCCTGTTCCTCGTCGCCGGTATCGTCGCCCACGAGGCGGGGACGCGACGACTCGAGGACCTGGGCGGTCTCCGTCACGACCTGCCGATCACGGCCGGTATCACGGTTATTGTCGCGCTCAGCATGGCTGGCATTCCGCCGTTCAGCGGCTTCTATTCGAAGGAGCTACTCTTCGAGGCGGCCGTCGAGGCGAGCCACGTCCACGACATCGGTCTGCTGGGCTGGCTCTACCCTGCCGTCGCCGTCTTCGGGAGCGTCTTCACCGTCCTCTACTCCCTGCGTTTCCTCTCGCTGTTCTTCGGCGGGCGTCCCGACGCGCTCGGGGACGTCCACCGACCCTCGATCGCGCTGCTTGTCCCCCCGGCACTGTTGGCCGCGCTCACGGCCGTCGTCAGCGTCGATCCCGAACTCGCGGTCCACGCGATCGTCCAGGGTGGCGTCGACGCGACCGCCGTCGAGACCCACGCGATGCACGTCGGGATTCCGACCTCTTACTCCCCCGCAGTGGGGATGAGCGTCGTCGCTATCGGGCTGGGGTTTCTCGCGTACCCGTTCTACGGTCGCATCCACGGCGGAATCCGTGCGATTCCGCGTTCAGTTCCGCCGACCAGCGCAAACTGGTGGTACGACGCATTCGTCGACACCCTCACGGACGGCGGCGCGCGGCTCGCAGCCCGGGTTCACAACGGACTGCTCAGGACGTACGCGAGCTGGACGCTCGCCGGGACCTGCGCCCTCGCGCTCGCGGGCTTCGCCGCGACGGGAACGATCGTTCCCGTGGAACTCGTCGACGTCGACGCCCCGCCCGTGATCGCGCTCGTCCTGCTCGTCGCGGTGATGGCCGGTATCGCCGTCGTCCTCTCGACCTCCCACATCGCCGGCATCCTCACGCTCTCGATCCTGGGATTCATGATCGCCATCTTCTACATCCTCGCGAGCGCCCCCGACCTCGCGTTGACCCAACTGGTCGTCGAGACGCTCATCCTCGTGATCTTCCTGCTCGTGATCGAAGAGATTCCCGAGTACTACGAGGTCGGCCTCGGCCGGGTCGCCCGCGACGCGGCGCTCTCCCTGGCCGTCGGCGCGACCGCCTTCGTCACTGTCCTCGTCACGACCGACGCGCGCCCGGAGGGGAGTACCGCCATCGCCCGCTACTACGCCGAGCGCGCCGTTCCAGAGGGTGGCGGCACCAACATCGTCAACGTAACACTCGTCGACTTCCGCGGCTTCGACACGCTCGGCGAACTCGTCGTGGTCGCGCTGGCGGCCATCTCGATTCTGACGCTGATCGTGATGCGCGAGGGGGGTGAGGAGGAGTGACGCGAACCGACACCCACGTTCGAGGTGAGCGCCGATGACGACCGTCATCATGCGCACGACCGCTCGAGCGGTCGTCCCGATCATCTTCGTCGTCGCGGCCTCCCTGTTCGTCGAGGGCCACAACCTCCCCGGCGGCGGCTTCATCGCCGGCGTGCTCACGACGACCGCGTTCGCGATCATCTACCTCGCCTTCGGGCTGGATTTCCTGGAGCGCGGGGTGCTCGGACGGGACGTCGAACCCGGAACGGAGCGTTCGCGGGATCGCGTCGTCGCCGCCTACCGGCGGCTGTTCGAGTACGGGCTAGCGATCGCCGTCCTCAGCGGGCTCGTCCCGATGCTGTTCGGGTACCCGTTCCTTTCGCAGTCGTACGTCGTTCTCGAGGGAGTCCCGATCTACGATCACGTCGAGATCGCAAGCGCGCTCGCGTTCGACTTCGGCGTCTTCTGCGTCGTCGTCGGCGGACTCTTGACGATCCTCTCGGTGGTGGGTGCCGAATGACCGCGTTCGTCGTCGCGCTCGTGGTCGGCGCGCTGTTCGCGCTCGGAACGTTCTTGCTTCTCAGGCGGGACCTGATCCGGGTCGTCTGGGGGCTGGCAATCATCAGCCAGGCGGCGAACGTCTACCTGCTGGCGATGGGCGGAATCGCGGAGGGAACCGCCGACACGGTTCCCGTGTTGGCCGGCCACGGCGAGCACGTCCCGGAGACGGCCGATCCGCTGGTACAGGCGCTCGTCCTGACGGCGATCGTCATCGGCTTCGGCATGACCGCGTTCGCGCTCGTGCTGTCGTATCGGGTCTACGAGGAACACGACACGCTGGATGTCTCCGCACTGGGTGATCGCGACTGATGACGGTTCCACTGGCCGCACCGCCGATCGGCACCGAATCGCAACTCGTGATCGCTCCGATGCTCGTCGTCCTCGTCACGGGCGTCGTCAGCCTGTTGGTCGGTCGGTGGCCGCGGGCGCAAATCGGCGTCAGTCTCGCGGGGGGCATCGCCTACGTGGTCGCCGTCGCGGCGATCGACTGGTACGTCGTCCTCGCACCGGACGCGCCGGGCATCGCGACCTACCAGGTCGGCGACTGGCCAGCACCGTTCGGCATCACGCTCGTCGCCGACGGCCTGTCGGCGTTCATGCTCACTATGGTGGCCGTCATCGGGATCGCTTCGCTGACCTTCTCGACCCGCGTCCTGCCCGAGATCGACCGCCGGAGCTACTACTTCCCGCTGTTTCACTTCCTCACGCTCGGCGTCACCGGCGCCTTCCTCACGGGCGACCTGTTCAACCTCTTCGTCTGGTTCGAAGTCATGTTGATGGCCAGCTACGTCTTCGTCGCCTACTACGGCGGCCCCCAGCACACCCGCGCCGCCTTCTGGTACGTCGCGCTCAACCTGCTCGCAAGCGCCGTCTTCCTGCTGGGCGTCGGCGGCATCTACGCGACGACGGGCACGCTCAACATGGCAGATCTGGCCCAGCGGCTCGCCGATCCCGCAGCGTACGGAATCGATCCCGGCCCGGTCGTCGGCCTGCTGGCCCTTCTCCTCTCGGTGTTCGCCATCAAAGCCGGCCTCGTCCCCTTCCAATTTTGGATTCCGACAGCCTACCGGGCCGCACCGCCACAGATCACCGCGCTGCTGGCCGGCGCGACCAAGAAGGTCGGCATCTACGCGATCATCCGGCTCTCCTTTACAGTCTTCGCCGGCGCGGAGGTCGGCGTCTCGCTCGAGGCGCCGATCGTCGGAACGCTCGTCGCCGGGGACTCCCCCGTTGCGTTCGTCGGGGCCGCGCTGTTCGTCATGGCCGCCGCCAGCATCCTCGTGGGCGGCATCGGCGCCGTCGGCCGCGACTCGATCGAGGGCGTACTGGCGTACTCGAGCATCGGGCAGGTCGGCTTCATCGCGCTGCCGGTCGCCATCGCGGCGACGACACAGAGCGCCGAGTTGCGCCACCTCGCCATCGTCGCGGCGCTGGTGTACGCGCTCAACCACACGCTGGCGAAGGGGCTGCTCTTTCTGGCGGTCGGCGCGGTCAGATCGTCGACGGGAACGAGCAAGTTAACCGACCTCGGCGGCCTCGCGGGGCGGTCGCCGCCGATGGGCGTCGCCTTCTTCGTCGGCTCGCTCGCGCTCGTCGGCATCCCGCCGCTGTCCGGCTTCTTCGGGAAGCTGTTCGTCTTCGACGCCGCGGCTCGAGCGGAGCTGCTCTCCGTCCTCGGCCTCCTGCTGGTCGGCTCGCTGCTGACCATCGCCTACGCGACACGAATGTGGAACCGAAGCTTCTGGGGCGCGCGAACGACCGCCGTCGAGAGCGCGACCGTCGACTCCGTCCAGGTCGGCGTCCTGCTCGCGCTCGCGGCGCTCATCGTCGCGGTCGGCGTCGGCTTCGAACTGGTCTACGAGTTCGCGGACGCCGCCGCGACGTCCGCGCTGGACGTAGAGGGGTACGTCGAGGCCGTCGATCCGGCCGACGCCGACGACCTGAGCGAACTGGACGACGCCGGCGAGGGTGCCAGCGGAGGTGACCACGAATGAAGGTTCGTACCTGGCCGGTTGCCGGCGTCACCTTCGCCGTACTGTGGCTTTTCGTTCGCGGCGTTTCCCTCACGCCGACGGCCCTGCTCGGCCAGTTCCTCTTCGGTCTGGTCGTCGGTCTCCCGACCGCGTACCTCTTCCGTCGACTGTACGCTGGGCGGATCGATCTCGGCCGCGGCATCCTCGCACTTCCCTACGCGGGCTGGTACGTCGCAACGTTCGTCTGGGAACTCGTCCGCGCGAATCTGGACGTGGTCTATCGGGTGCTCTCGCCGGGGATGCCGATCGAACCGGAGGTAATCTTGGTGCCGCTGCGCGTCGAGTCCGACATCGCGGTCACGCTCATCGCGAACAGCATTACGATCACCCCAGGCACGGTCACGCTGGACCACGATGCGGAGACGAACGCGCTCTACATTCACGCGATCGACGGCCGCGACCCGGAGGCGATCGTCGCCCCCATCTGGCGGTGGGAGGACGCCGCCCTCGAACTATTCGACGAGCGGATGTCGGCCGACGATCCGCCGCGGGGGATCGTGGTCTCCGGCGGGAAACGGAGTCAGCGCTACGGCGGGGACCCGCCGGGTGAGAACGATGAGTGAACTGGTCGGCCCGGACGTCCTCGACCTGACGGTTCGTGCAGCGCTGATTCTCGTCGGTCTGCTCTGCGTGTGCTGTAGTTACCGCGTCATCGCCGGACCGACGAATCCGGACCGCGTGGTCGCACTGGACGCCATCGCCACGAACGTCGTCGCCATCGCCGTCCTCTTCGCCATCCAGACCGGCCGCGGCCTGTTCGTCACGGTGAGCCTCGTGCTCGCGATCATCGGCTTCATCGCGACGGTCGCGGTCGCGAAGTTCGTCATCGAGGGGGAGGTCATATCATGATCCGAACCGCCGTCGTCGTCGCGCTGATCGTCGTCGGCTGTTTCTTCCTGACGGTCGGCACGATCGGCCTGCTGCGCCTGCCAAACGTCTACAACCGGATGCACGCGACGAGCAAGCCCACGACGCTCGGCACCGCCGCGATCTTCCTCGCTGGCTTCGTCCACTTTGGACCGGGAAACGAGGGTCTCACCTCGCTCATCGGGATCGTCTTCCTCTTTCTGACGGTTCCGACGGGCGCCCACATGATCGCCCGCTCGGCCGAACAAATCGGTATCCCGTTCCTCGGAAGCGTAACCTGGCCGGACGCGTCGCGGGTCGGAAGCGACCGGCACGACCGAGACGAGAACCGATCCGCAGAAGAGGGCGACGAGTAGGCTACCGGTCCGAACTCGCGTCCGAATCGTACTCGAGATCGCGGTTTCGAGTCCGACGCCGCTGCTCAGGTGGACGTTCCGCTTGGTGACGCTCGACTCGTTCCTGAACGTCCTCGAGGGTCTCCGTCTCGAGGAGTCTATCGAGTTTCTGCTCGAACTGGTCGTCGGTGAGGTCGCCTGCTGCGTAACGTTCGCGGAGGGTCTCGAGGGCGTCGCCGGGCGTGGACTCGGCACGGTTCGGCTTCGCGTCGGCGGCCGTCGACTCGTCGCTCGAGGCCTCGTCCTCGCTCGTCCCCCACCAGTCGTCCCAGGCGTCATCGCCCCACAACTCGTCCCACCACGTTTCGCGATCCGATTCGTCGCCGTACAGGAGTGCAACGAGGGGAACGACAACGATGTAGCCGACGAGCAAGACCGCCAGCCACCACGACTGTCCGGTGAACATCGCGGCGAGCCAGAGTCCGGTGACGATCATCGCCGTGATCTCCGTCGCGTTCTCACGGAATCGAGTCGCTGGATCGTCGCTCATGGCGGTAGATACGACGGTAGTGCCGAAAGCTGTTTCCACACGACGGCGTCGCCACTGTGTGAGTAGAGCGGCGTGGAGGAGCGGGACTGACGCGTGTCCGGCGTGTGTCGGTTACGCGAGGGACTCGCCGAGCGCCTCGAGTGCGGCGTCGCGAACGGCGTCGCGTTCGCCCGGCAGGAACTCTACATGGCCGTCCTGCCCGCCGACGACGCTGACGCCGGCGTTCGGCGCTGCGTCGGCGATTGCGTTGCCGAGATCGCGGACGTTCAGCGACTCGGTCGCGCGAACGTGCAGCTCGTCGTCGCCGACGCCGAGGGTGACGAACGGCTCGTCGTGGCCCTCGCGCTGCCGTCGGTGGAGCGCGTCGAGCAACAGCGTCGTCGTCGGGAAGTTGTAGCGGTGGGTGAACGCGTCGGTGTCGAGGACCGCGACGGTGATGCCGTCGACGGTCTCGGTGCTCAGGTTCTCCCGGGCCGTCTCGAGTTCGGTCTCGAGTTTCGCGCGGAACTGTTCGGAGACGTGGGCCGCGAGGTCGCCGTCTCGCGGCGTCGAATCGCCGTCGGCGAACAGCAGGTCGATCACGAGTTCGCGCTTGTCCTTGTACGACTGGTAGTAGGCCTCGAGCGCGACGGCTTCGCGGCGCTCGGAGATGCCGGTCTCGTCGTAGCCGGCCTCACTCGCGAGGTCGACGTACGCCTCGGGGGCGTTCTCCCAGTAGCTGACGGCGGGGAGGTGGACGAGGTCGTCGCGGACGTCGTCGTTGACGTGTGCGGCGACGTTCGCTGCGAGAGCGGTCGACGTGAGATCGGCGACGTCGACGCCGGCGAGCGACGGCGCGACGGCGATCGAGACCGCGTCGGTGATCTCGTCGTCGGCGCGACTATCGTCGATGACGATCGTTTCCGCGTCGTACAGCGAGAGCAGATCGTAGCCGTCGACGGACTCCTCGGTCGAGCCGGCGTCGACGAGGAGCACGAGCGGCAGTTGCTCGCCGTGGCGGTCGCGGGCCTCGAGCATCGAGGTGACGTCGTTGGTGGCGGCGTCCATGTCGTAGACGCGGCCGTCGAGCGGGCGGCGCTCGAAGTAGTGGTACTCCGCGTCCTCGCGGGTGTGTTTCTCGCGGATCAACGGGAGGACGGCGCGCTCGATGGCGGCGCCGGCGACGTAGCCGTCTGCGGTCGCGCCGTGGCGCACGACGATCGGTCGGGCCTCCATGACGGCGCGGCGGATCGCGGTCGCGGCGTCGACGAGGTCGTCCTCGACGGCCGAGACGGCGTCGTGGTCGGCCAGCAGGGAGACGTCGGCCGGGCGGGCCTCGGATTCGATGGCGTTCTCAAGTCGCTCGCGAATGGTCTCGCCGTCCTCGCCGTCGAGGATCTCGAGCGTCTCGGTTTCGACCTGAAGGTCGCCGTGGTGGCGTTCGACCTCGCCCTCTAAGGCGACGACGTCGTCGATCTCGACGTCGGGGTAGGCGCGGACGCCGGCCTCCTCGAACGCCGCACACTCGACCGTCGCGGTCTCGTCGCGCAGTTCGAAGACGGTCGGGCCGCTGGTCTGGCGGACGCCGGTGATCTCGCCCTCGAGTCGGACGACGGTGCCGACCTGATCGTCGATGGCGTCGATGGTCGTTCGGTTGAGCGCCGGTTCGGCTTCAGGTTCGGCGTCGGCCGCGTCGTCCGTTGCCGGCGCCGACGCGGCGGCGCTCTCGGTCGCGACGGAGCCGCTGGCGCTGCCGGCGGCGACGGCCTCGGTCGCGTTCGGTGCGCCGGAGTCGTCGCTCGGTCCGGAGTCGTCGACGGCCGTCTGCAGGTCGCCGGCCTCGACGTCGGCTTCGTCGGGTGACTCGCTAGCCGCAGGAGCGTCCTCGTCGGACGCGGCTGTGGAACCACCGTCGTCGGTCGATTGGTGATCGTCGGCCGATTCGCTTCCGTCGTCCTCGAGGTCCTCGGGGAGCACCTCGTCGTCGCCGGTGTCGATCAGTTTGCCGCGGAACTCGCGTTCGCGCTGACGGATCGACCAGCCGAGGTCGACGTTTCCGTTGTCTCGGACGCTGAGGACCTGGACGTAGACGTCGTCGCCGGGTTCCCAGTCGAGACTCTCGAGTCGTTGATCTAGTTCGCTTCTATGCAACAGGCCGGTGACGTGGTCTCCGATGTCGACGAAGACACCGAAGTCGGCGTAGCCGTCGACGGTGCCCCGGTAGTAGCGTCCGGGGGAGAGTGCTGAGGCCGAACTGCCTCGAAATTCGAAGACAGCATCCTCCTCGTGACTCTTGCAGATCTCGCCGTCAACGGGTGTGCCACAGATGATACAGTTACCCATCTACTCGAACCAAGCAGTTTCGCCCTAAAACGGTTGTCGAAATGCGCTCGGCGCGAGAATCACTACGCGCGGCCCGTTCGTTACTCGAAAACCGGTGAATCGTCCTCGAGCGCCTCGATATCGCTCGCGATCTTCCGAACATCTTCGGGGAAGAGTGACACCTGCACTTCGTTTCCGTCCGCGTCCTCGAAGACGAGTTTGACGCGCTTGTCGCCGAACTCTCGAGCCTCGGCCTCCTCGACTTCGAACAGCTTGACCGTCGCCGACTTGTTCGTCGGGCCGACGTTCTTGATCGACCCCTCTTGCAACTCAACCATGAACTCGTCGAGATTCAGCGTGAGCATACGCGTCGTACGGACCGGGGGTAGAAAACGACACGGCATTGCAGCCGTTCCGCGTCGGCGCGTCTCGTGTCGCGGGGACCATCGCGGCGGTCGCGATTCGACGACCGTCGCCGACGTTCGGGACGACCGCTCGGCCAGCTTTAAGGTCGATTCTCCCCAACGATCGCACGCTATGCAGGTCACCTGGCACGGCCACTCGACGTGGCACGTCACCGTAGGGGAGACGGAGCTACTGATCGACCCGTTCTTCGACAATCCGAAGACGGACCTCGAGCCGTCGGATATCGACACACCGGACTACGTGTTGCTCACGCACGGTCACGCCGACCACATCGCCCACGCCGGCGAGTTTGCCGAGGCGACGCTGGTCGCGACGCCGGAACTCGTCTCCTACTGCGAGGAGGAGTTCGGCTTCGAGGACGCCGTCGGCGGCATGGGAATGAACCTCGGCGGCACCGTCGAGTGTGGCGACGCGTACGTCACCATGGTTCGTGCCGACCACACGAACGGCATCATGACCGAGAACGACACCAGCGGCGGGATGCCTGCCGGCTTCGTCATTTCGGATACGAAGCCGACGCAGGTGAGCGACGAGGAGTCGACTACCATCTACAACGCCGGCGACACCTCGTTGATGTCCGAGATGCGCGACGTCATCGGCGCCTATCTCGAGCCCGACGCGGCCATCGTCCCGATCGGCGATCACTTCACGATGGGGCCACAGCAGGCCGCCATCGCCGTCGACTGGCTCGACGTCGATTACGCGTTCCCACAGCACTACGACACCTTCCCGCCGATCGAACAGGATCCCGAGGCGTTCGAGAGCGAGGTCGCGGCGACGGGCAGCGACGCTGAGGTCGTGGCGCTCGAGGCCGACGAACCGTTCGAGATCGACGCCTGACGTATCGGGTCTGAACGGTCGCTCGAGCGGGGATTTCCAACGTTTTTCTGAGTTCCTGAACGTCGATCCGAGATCGCTGAGGCGGGTCGGTTTTCCGTTCCAGTGACACTGGGGGAGAAGCAGTTACCGGAGCGGCTATCGGTCTCTCCGAAATCTGTCAAACGCTGTCTCCTGAATAGGGAGTGTTCGTTCGGCAACCCGGAACACGCAGCCGATTCACTTCTTTCCTTTCGACCCTGTATAGATCGTGAGAACAGGGATCTCCGAGAGTCGGACCACTTTTTCGGTGACGCTTCCGATGAGAAACCTGCTCACTCCGGTTCGGCCGTGTGTCCCCATCACTACCAGATCGATATCGTTGGTCTCGATATACTCGAGTATTTTTCTCACAGGGACCCCGACCGTAACGTCGGTGGTCGTGACGAGTCCCTCCGCTTCGGCCAGTTCGGCAAGCTCCGCGACCGTGCGTTCCCTCGCGGTCCGCATCGATTCTATTGCCTGTTCGACTCCGCCCTCGTCGCTGTGGATCGGTTTGACTACGGACAGTACGTGAACAGTCGCGCCCTGATCGACCGCCAACTCGATTCCAGTTTCCGTGGCGCTTCGGGCCGCATCGCTCCCGTCCGTCGGAATAAGGATGTGCTCAAACATGCTTGGTAATATTCAACAAGGAAGCATATAGTTCACAAGGTCTGCTCCAGTGAGAAGGTGGACACGTCGCGCCTACTTCCTCCACGAATCGGCGGGGTTTCGCGCTCTGTACTCAGCACGACTCGACGAACAGCAACGGTACCAAAGACGACCGATCCCGAACGTCCCGATTCGTCTCAGTCGACCGGACGGTATCGCTTCGGAGAGCAACGTTTACACCGCAGGCTGTGGACGTCTCGAGTGCTATGGCGAAACAGGTCACCACCGTCTCCGAGGAGGGGTTCAGTGCGACGAACGAGATCCGCGACTTCGAGACGACCATCGACGCGACTGGCGAGGAAGCACCCGACACGCTCGAGGCGCTGCTGGCCGCCTACGCCTCCTGTTACGTTCCCGCACTGCGGGTCGGCGGCGAACAGCGCGGCGCGGGCGATCTCGGGCGGGTCGAAATCGAGACGAGCGGCGACCTCAACGACGACGACAAACTCGAGTCGGTATCCTTCGACATTCGCGTCGAGGCGGAAGTCGACGACGAGACGGCCGAGAAGGTCATCGATCGCGCGAACGAACTCTGTAAGGTTCACGACGCGCTGAAGACCGATCTGTACGCGGAAACGTCGCTCGAGTCCGACGCCTTCTGAGCGTCGACCGTCCGTCGAGCGGTACGTCGCGAGACGACGGCCACCGACAGCGAACGTGTTTATTTTCGTGACTGTTGTCGGCTCTAGACGGTCCAAACCCACATATCCGGTGGCGTCTTCGAGACGTGTATGCGACGGCGACGCGGGTTGGCGGTCGTGATGGTTGCTGGACTGCTCGTCCTCTCCGGCTGTATCGGTGGATTCGGTCTGAGTGACAACTCCGAAGACGACACCAGCGGCGACGACACCGATCTCGACGGCGAACTCGAGATCCACCATATCGACGTCGGACAGGCCGACACAACGCTGCTGGTCACGCCAGCGGGCGAGACGATTCTCATCGATACCGGCGACTGGCGACAGGACGGCCAGGGCGTCATCGACTATCTCGAGAGCGAAGATATCGATCGGATCGATCACCTGGTCGCGACCCACGCCCATGCGGACCACATCGGCGGCCACGCGGCCGTCATCGAGCACTTCGAGGAGCACGGTGGGGGCATCGGTGCGGCCTACGACTCGGGCGTCGCCCACACGAGCCAGACGTACGAGCGCTATCTCGACGCCGTCGAGGCGTACGAGATCAGGCTCTTCGAGGTCAGCGAAGGTTCGACGCTGCCCCTCGAGGACGACGCCGTCGAGGCGACCGTGCGGAACCCGCCCGACGATGGTGGGGACGGACTTCACTTCAACAGCGTCGCGCTCAGCGTCGAGTTCGGCGAGTTCACGTACCTGACGACCGGCGACGCCGAGCGAAACGCCGAACAACGGATGGTCGACGCACACGGCGACGACCTCGCGGCCGACGTCTATCAGGCCGGCCACCACGGCTCCTCTACCTCCTCGACCGATCCGTTCCTCGACCGCGTCGATCCGGACGTCGCCGTCATCTCGAGCGCACTCGAGTCCCAGTACGGACACCCACACGATGAGGTGCTCGAGTCGTTCGCCGACCGCGATATCGCGACGTACTGGACGGGCGTTCACGGCGACGTCGTGCTCACGACCGACGGGACCGACGTCTCGGTGACCTCCGAGTACGACGAACCGGCGGATCCGGAGACGCTGCTCGAACGAAAACACGAACCGGAGTCCGACTCCGTATCGGCATCATTGCACCCGCCACAGCCATCGACGGAGGCGGGAGTTGATACGCCGTCCGCACCTACTGTCGACCTATGACCGAGACCGACACTGCGGTCGTCGACCGAATCGTCGACGGGAAGACGGCCGTGCTCCTGCTCGAGGCGGGCGACGCCGTCGTCGACGAGCGGACGATGGCAGTCGAGTCGCTGCCCGAAGACGGCCGGCACGAAGGGGCTGTCTTCGACATCGAATTCGAGGACGACGAACTCCGGGAGCTAACGTATCGGCCGTCGGTGGAGCGGGAACGACGAGAGAGCGCACAGGAGCGATTCGACCGGCTCTCGGAGCGGCTTCCCGACGAATGAGGTGAGCGACCGCTCGCTGTGCTAAGGGTCGCGTTCGGAGAGAGGTGGAAGGAAGGTGGTGGGGTGAAAACCCCAACTGGTGGTTCGGGGTGCGTGGGATGACACGACGACGGATCGCCGTCAGTCGGAGGGACGGATGTCCGTCGTCGACTGGTACTTTCACGGACGATGCATTAGCCGTACTGCCAAATTATGTTGGAACTCCAGTGTGGAGGAGTGTCACGACACACGCACTGGCTCGCGGAGGGCGGCGAACCTGCTGAGTTGCCAGGTCCTCCGACGAGTGAGAGATCGAGAACGAACCGCACGATGCCGATGGGCAGGTTCAAGACGGTGCTCGCAGCAGACACAGGCATGCTACGATCGTTCGACGGGATGGAGCCACAAATCGCCGACTCGGCGTACGTCGACGAGGCCGCAGTCGTCATCGGGAACGTCGTCGTCGAAGCCGACGCGAGCGTCTGGCCGAACACGACGTTGCGGGGCGATCACGGCCGAATTGTCGTCGGCGAGGGCGCGAACGTCCAGGACAACGCCGTCCTCCACGAGGACGCCGAACTCGAACCCTACTCGACGGTCGGTCACAGCGGGATCGTCCACGACGCGACCGTCGGCGAGCGCGCACTGGTCGGCATGAACGCGGTCGTCCTCGACGGCTCTCGCGTCGGCGAGGGGGCGGTCGTCGCCGCCGGCAGCGTCGTCACCGAAGACACCGAGATCCCGCCGTCGACGCTCGTCGCCGGCGCGCCAGCCGAACCGAAGACCGAGATCGACGATCCGCGACTCGAGCGGACGGCCGATCGGTACGTGGAACTCTCGAGAAAGTACGCGGAGACGTCCGAACGACTCGATTGACTCCCGACTCGCGGTCGATTCGATCCGCGAGCGATGAAAACCCTGATAGCACCGCCGTCCCAACCAGTGTGTATGAGTGACAGCCCGTGGACGGACCGGATCGTCGGCGCGCGAATGACCGTCGATCAGGAGTTCACCTCGCGGATCGTGGAGTCGCAGTTTTCCAGCCAGCAGTGGAGTCTGATCATGACCGCGACCGAGTTCGAGATCGAATATCCCGACGACCCCGACCGGGCACGGATCGTCGCCAACACCGAGAAGGTCGAGCAGATCATCCCCGAACTCGAGAACGTCGGCGCCGGGATGGGGATGGCGGGACAGCAACAGGGACGACAGGGCGGCTCCTCGAGCGGCGGCGTTCTCGGCTCGATCAAGGGCGCGCTCGGACTGGGTGGCGGCGACGGCGGCGACTCCCACGCCGAACAGGAGCGTGCAGCCGAACAACTCACGCAGGAGTACGCCGACGAGTTGCAGTCACACCTCGAGTCGAACGGCCGCTGGGACTCCGTTCGACAGGCTGCAGCGACGGAAGAATAGTACCGATCGGCGTCCGAACCGCGTTCGCACTCGACTCCCGTCGGTTAGTCGCCGGCGCGAAAGAGCGTGTACTCGCTTGCTTCGTAGATGTTGATGAGTTCGTTTACGAGTTCGTCGTCGGACTCGTCGTCGACGCGCAGCGTATCCAATCGCTCGATCGTCTCCTCCTCGAGGTCAACGGATGGCATACGTCACCGTCGACGTCAACGAGCAAAAAACGCCACGTGGCGAGTTCGGTCCGACGTCGGGCCCGTCGCAAGCCACAGCACCTTTACGGACGCCTCGCTTCGGTAGCGGTATGACAGACGACATCGAGACGACGACGTTCGAGATCACCGCCGACGACGACAGCACCGACGACGTGACCATCCCGTCCGGACTCGTCGATCTCGTCGCCGAGGGCGACCAGTCCGACGCCGAGACGATTGCCGACATCACCCTCCTCTCCTTCGCCAGCCGCGCCCACCACATCGTCCACCACGGAGAAGGCGCGGACGAGGAACTCGAGGCCCAGGAAGACCGGATCATGGATCTGTTCGAAGAGCGATTCGGCGTGACCTACGGCGAGGCGACCGGCCACCAGCACTGATCGCGGTTCGAACTACGACCGGTGACCGACACGAATACTTTTTCCGCGAAAATCGATCGAAACGGTAGCATGTCGTCTATCGTTCGGTTCGGTACCGGTCGGTCGGTCGCTGCTCGAGTCGAAATCGCCGCCGCTAGCTCGGCTACTCCGCAGCCTCCGCCGGTTCCGCACCCGAATCGGGAGCCGGTCCTTCGGCCCCCTCGGTCGTCTCAGGCTCCTCGGTAGTCCCGGAGCCGTCGCCTCCATCGTCGTCCGTCTCCGTGGCCTCGTCTTCTTCGGGTTCGTCGACCGGACCGTCCGTTTCGTCCGCTTCTGCGGGCGGTTCGTCAACGGGCGGTTCGTCAACGGGCGTCTCGTCCTCGAGTGGCTCCTCGGTCGCCGGCTCGTCTTCTATCGGCTCGTCGTCGAGGGTGTCGTCAGCGGGCGCTTCGTCGGTGGGATCGCCCGCTGGTTCCTCTTCCGCTGGTTCGTCGGTCTCCTCGGCTGCTTCGTCCTCGAGTTCGGGTTCGTCAACCTCTTCGATCGTCACCGTCGTCTCCGCGGTCTCGTTCTCGCTCGAGACCGCAGCGGTGTACTCGCCGGGCTCGAGGTCGTCGGTCTCGGCCGTCAGCGTCGTCTCTTCGACGGCGCCGGGCTCGAGTGAGACCTCCGCCGTATCGACGGTCTCGCCGTCGAGCGCCAGTTCGATCTGCTGGGTGTCTTCCGCCTCGCCGACGTTCTCGAGTTCGGCACCGACCTCGAGCGTCTCGCCCTGCTCGACCGGCTCGTTCGTCCCCGTGATCGCGACCGAGAACTCGGCGTCCGCCGTTGGATCGATCTCGCCTGCGGCCTCCGTCGCGGCGGGCTCGACGGCGTCGTCCTCGTAGTCGTAGTTGCTCATGTCGACCGCCCAGACGAGTCGCTCGTCGTCGGTCTCGGGCGTCCACTGGACGGTGAACTCGTTCGTTCCGGGCTCGAGTTCGTCGACCGGCTCGTCCTCGGTCGTCCCCTCGAGGAACTCGCTGCCGACGAGCAGTTCGGCGTCGTTCGGGTTCTCGTAGCCGAAGGTGACGTCGATCCCGTCGTCAGTCAACTCCGTCTCCTCGACGGTGAGGTCGGGCAGGTCGGGTCGAACCTCCTCGATGCACTCGCTTGCGTCGGGGTTCGGGTGATCGATCGATCCCGGCACCGCGTCGGGCGAGGCGAAGCCGGTGATCGCGGTTCCGAAGTCGCCCTCGGGAACCGTCACGGCCGCGCCGTCGGCCGTCTCCTCGACGGCGAACTCCTCGCCGGTCTCGTAGGTGATCGTCCCCTCGAGCGGTGCTTCGACGTCGTCGCCGATCGTGATCGCGTACTCGCCCATCGTGTTCCCGAAGCCGCCCGATTCGTAGAACCCGGTGGCGACAATGATCGTGTCACCGTCCTCGAATGAGCCCGTCACTTCGGCTTGGAAGCAGTCGACGAACGTCACCTCGAACGTCTCTCCGTCGTCGACCGTGTACTCGACCGTCTCGCTCGCGAGGACGCCGTCCGCGTCGGTGTCAGCATCGTCGTCGGCAGTTTCGACCGCTTCCTCGGCGTCCGTCGCGTCTTCGACCGATTCGACCGCAACCTCGAGCGTCGCGTTCTCAGAGAGCGGCGGCTCGAGGTCGAGCGACTCGAGTTCGACGGTCTCGTCTGCCTCGACGGTCTCGCTCGCCGCGCGCTGTTCGCCCTCCACGTCGGTCACGGTGAGTTGGTAGTCGACGTCGGCGCTCGCCTCCTCGACGGTCAGCGTCTCGCCGTCACCCGTCTGATCGCTCACGTTGAGCGTCGCCTCCGGCTCCGGGGCCGGTGGCTCGTCCGCGAGGGTGTACTCGATTGATTCGGTCGCGAGTTCCGCGTCGTCCTCGCCGACGACGCTCACGTCGACGGTCGTGGACTCCTCGAGCGGCGGCTCGAGAGCCAGTTCGAGATCCGTCTGCGTGTCGTTCGCCGCGAACTGCTCGCTCTCGACCCGCTCGTCGTCGTAGGCCGCAGCGACGGTGAAGTCGGTGTCTGCGCCGGCTTCGTCCACGACGAGCGTCTCGCCGTCACCCTCCTGATCGCTGACCGCGAGGGTCGCTTCCGGATCGGCCGGCTCGTCCGGATCGTCGACCGTCACGATTGCCGTATCGAGTACCGGTGCGCCGCCCTCGGTGGCGTAGGGTTCGTCCTCCTCGCCGTCCGAGGCCGCGTACTGGAACGACTCGTCGTCGGTCGTGTCGTGGTGGGCCACTGCGACGAGCGGCTGCTCGCCCTCGATCGGCTCCTCGAGATCGATCTCGACGTCTGCGTGCTCGCCGCTCTCGAGGTAGCTCGAGACGCCGATCACGCCGTTCGGATCGGCGGCGTCGCCGGTGTAGATCGCCACGAACCCGCCCTCGGAGAGCTCGACGCTGTCGACGGTGACGCTCTCGCCGTCGCTGTCCTGGTCGGTGAACGCGATCGACGCCTCGCCCTCGAGTTCGTCGACCGCCTCGATTCGCTGTTCGATCTCGATTTCGACGTACTGACTGATCTCGGCCGGGTCGTCGATCCCCTCGGCGACCGCGTACGCCGTCGCGTCACTTGCGGTCTCCTGGATCAGGATCTGCAGCTGCGTGATGCTGATCTGCTGGTACTGGACCACCTGCGCCGTCTGCTGGCAGGCGGCGCTGGCCGCGGACTGGATCTGCTGGACGGTCGCCTCCTGGTGTTGCATCAGGACGCCGCTCGCGCTCCCGCTCGCGAGGACCTGGACCTGCGTGACGTCGACGATCTGCGTCTGGATTACGGCACCCTCGCCGGCACCGAACGCGGCGGCCTGAATCTGTTCGACCTCGACGACCTGCTGTTGGATCGCGCCCTCGATCGCGCCTTCCGCCGCGCCGACCGCGGCGTACTGAATCTGCGTGATCGAAATCTCCTGTTGCTGGACGAGCACGCCGCCCGCGGCACCCTCAGCAGCGGCCTGAATCTGCTCGACGGACGCCTCCTGACTCTGGGCAATCGACCCCGTCGCCGCACCGACGGAGGCCTCCTGAATCTGCGTGATCGAGATGCGCTGGACCTGTTCGACGGTGACCGTCTGGACCTGCTTCAGCGCTCCCGCGCTCGCCCCGCGCGCCGCGGACTGTGTCTGCTCGACCGTCACCTCCTGTTGCTGGACGAGTGCGCCCTTCGCGCCGCCCGTCGCGGCCTTCTGGATCTGCTTGATGTCGACGCGCTGGTACTGTTCGATCTCGACGTCTTGGGTCTGCTCGAGTGCCTCCTGCGTGGACCCCTCGAGCGCGCCGGCCGACGCGCCCGCCGCGGCGTGCTGGACGTGCTCGAGCGTGACCTGCTGGCGTTGCTCGACAGTTATCTGCTGGTACTGCTCGAGGGCGCCGTAGGCCGCACCCTGTGCCGCCTCCTGGATCTTCGGCGTCTCGTCGATCTCCTGTGCGCCGGCTTCGAACGCGGCGCCGGCCGCAGCGCCCTGTGCCGCAACCTGGATCTGCTCGACGTCGACGCGCTGTTCCTGTGCGAGCGCGCCGTGTGTCGCACCCCACGTCGCGCTCTGCATCTGGCTCGCCTCGACCGTCTGGTACTGAGAAAGCGCTCCGTCGGTCGCGCCGCCGACGGCGTACTGGATCTGCTCGGCCTCCACCTGCTGTGATTGCATCAGCGAGCCGTGGACCGCCCCCTTCGTGGCCTCCTGAATCTGCTCGACCTCGGCTTCCTGGTGCTGCGTGACCGACTCGCTAGCCCCCTCGATCGCCGCCGCTCGCTGCTCCTGGGTCACGTTGACGCCCTGGGACTGTGCCAGTTCGATCCCCTCGTCGACGCCGGCTTCGACGCCGTCCGCTTGGGCTTGGGCGAGCATCGCCTGCGCATCCGCCTCGCCGACGCCTCCGTCAGCAGCGTCGCCACCGGCAGCGTCCGACTCGCCGTCCGGGGTATCCCCGTCCGCGCTGGCGGTGTCCGCGGTCGCCGTCGTCGGTTCCATCGAGACCAACTCGAGTGACTCGCTCGAGTCGGCGTCGTCGACGTCCAAGTCGCCGTTCGCCTCGGTCTCGTCGCCGGTATCGATCTCGGCCGTGTCGCCGGTCGAATCGCCAGGTCCGTCCTGACCGCCGGCAAACGGAGCAACGGTGCCGCCGAGCAACGGCAACGCCATCACGCTGGTTACCATCAGAAACGCGACGAGCAGCGTCGCAGCGACCGCAGCACGTCCCTTGTTCATGTCTCGACTCCCCGATCGGTAGCCGTCGCGGACCGGCGCCACGCTGTTCGGTCACCGTGCCGAAGACTGTTTCGGTCGGCTCCGCGGCCGATTCCGCTGACGGTGACGGCCGATCGACGACTGTCTCCCCACCCACAGGTCGGCTGCCGGTCGCGGCTCTTCCCCTGACGCCCACTATCGAATTGTACACTCACAGATCGCATCAGTTCTCGATTATCGGGCCGAACGAGTGCTTAAGCTACGCCGGTCGTTTCAGTTAGTACCGAGAGACAATCCTCCATTACGGTGTCCGAGACCGACGAATTCGCGGAGACGATCGAGCAATCGGACTGCGATGGTTCGTTCGCAATTGCTATCGGCTGGCGCGCTCGAGAGTACGGGTTCGTGACAGGAACGCTCCGTTTTGTACCGTTCTCACGTCACCGGCATCGCTACCAGACGTGCGATATGACGGCGAACTGTCGAACACCTCGGAAACCGAAGTGTTGAACTGGGTTTACGAGAGAGTCGGTGCCATGGAAACGGAAGGGAGCTCGGTGGAACTCGTGGATGGGGACGTCGTCCGGCAGTTCGCCCGGGCAGCGGTGCTCGCGGCGCTACTCGGGGCAGTAGCGCCCGTCGCGATACCGCTCCCGCTGTCGCCGGCACCGCTCACGTTGCAGGTACTGTTCGTCTTTCTCGCTGGTCTCGTGTTGGGGCCCGTCTGGGGATCGGTATCGATGCTGCTCTATCTCACCGCCGGGGCGATCGGCATTCCGGTCTTCGCGGGATGGGAAGCCGGTCTCGGAACGCTGTTCGGCCCGACGGGCGGCTACCTCTGGTCGTATCCCATCGCCGCGGCGCTGATCGGGTCCGTCGTTCACCGCGGAACTGATCTCCGCGATCCAGCCGCTATCCCCTTTCCGATCGTCGTCACAGCCCTCGTAATGGGGACGATCGTCATCTACGGCATGGGAACGGCCTATGCCGCCTGGCTGCTCGAACTCGAGGCCTGGGAGGCGATCACCGGCTTCGCGCTCCCGTTTATTCCCGGCGAACTGCTCAAGATGGCCGCCGCGATCGCCATCGTCCAGAGCGGCCGAATCGAACCGATCCAGTCGTGATCGAGGGGACGAAATGATCGACTTTCGCTCCGTCTCGTACGCCTTCGACGACGTCTCCGTCCTCAGGGACGTCTCGCTCTCGATCGCGGACGGCGAGTTCGTCGTCCTCGCAGGCGCCAACGGCAGCGGGAAGACGACACTGTTGCGCCACTGCAACGGCCTCCTGACCCCGGACTCCGGCACCGTTCTCGTGAACGAGACGCCCGTTTCGGACGACCTCATCGCCGCGCGCTCGAGCGTCGGCATGGTGTTCCAGCACCCGCGCGACCAGTTCGTCGCCGCGACGGTCGGCGCCGACGTCGCCTTCGGTCCCGAAAACCTCGGCCTCGCGCGCGAGGAGATCGATCGACGGGTCGGCGCGTCCCTCGAGGCGGTCAACCTGGCCGGCCGCGAGGACGAACGCATCGACCAGCTCTCGGGCGGCGAACAGTCACGCGTGGCCATCGCGGGCGCGCTCGCGATGGAGCCGACGCACCTCGTCCTCGACGAACCCTTCACCGGACTCGACGATCCGGCGCGACGGTCCGTCCTCTCGCGCCTCGAGGCCCTCGTCGCCGACGGCACCGGCATCCTGCTCGCGACCCACGACCTGCGGGACGTCGTCGGCCTGGCCGACCGCATCGTCGCCATGCGGGACGGCCGCGTCGTCGTCGACGATTCACCCGAGGACGCGCTCGAGGACCTCGCCGGACTCGAGGTTCGCGTGCCGGACACCTGATCGAACGCGTCCCCGACAGCGCTTACGCACCCACCGATGCTCACCTACGACCCCGACGACACGCTCGCCCACCGGCTCGATCCCCGCTCGAAGCTGGGCGTCCAGATCGGGTTCGCCGCGACCGCGCTGGCTCACACCGGTTCGCGCGCGCTACTGGTCCTCACCGTCGTCGCCGCGCTGATTCTGCTCGCGGCTCGCGTCTCGGTGCTCAGGGCGCTCTACGCCTACCGGTTCGCGCTGGTCTTTCTCGGGCTCGCGCCGCTGCTCGCGGGGCTCACCCTCGGCTCGCCGTGGTTCGACCTCGGGGACGCCGAAAACTCCGCCCGCGCGAGCTACCGTGTCCTGCTCATCCTGCTCGTCAGCGCGGCGTACATCCGCTCGACGCCGATTCGCGCGTCTCGAGCCGCGATCCAGCGCACGATTCCCGGCAAGCCCGGTCAGCTACTCGGCGTAGGCGTCTCGCTCGTCTTCCGGTTTCTCCCCGTTCTTCAGGCCGATCTCCGGACGATACGGGACGCGATGGCCGCCCGACTCGGCGACGAACGCGGCGTCATCGACCGCGCCAGCACGATCGGACTGCTCGGTCTCACGCGGGCGTTCGACCGGGCGGATCGACTCGCACTCGCCATGCAGGCTCGGTGTTTCGCCTGGAACCCGACGCTTCCCCACCTCTCGTTTTCCCGGGTCGATTACCCGGCACTCGGGCTGGCTGTCATCCTCGCGCTCTCGGCCCTGCTTTAATCCGCCCACTGTTCGGTCCTCGCAGCCGAGAGCGACCGAAGAGCGGAGTGCGGTCGCTCTCGGTTCGGCGGGTCGACGACAGCTCGAGTCGGCCGAATACTACTCGCGTTCCGGGACAGGGGAACTACGTTCGGTCCGCGTCCGCGTCGACCATCGGCTCGCCGAGCCGAATTCCCATCGGCGACGGTCCGGACGTCTCGTGGCCACGAGCGTAGCCGAGATAGAGGGCGCTGTTGACGATCCCGATGTGGCTGAACGCCTGCGGGAAGTTCCCGAGGTGTGCGCCGGTTTCGGTATCGATCTCCTCCGCGACGAGTCCGAGCGGATTCAGGTACTCGAGCAGCGTCTCGAACTGGGACTCGGCTTCCTCGACGCGCCCGGAGAGCGCGAGCGCGTCGATCAGCCAGCACGAGCAGAGGACGAACGCGCCTTCGTCCCCCGGAAGCCCGTCGTCGCCGTCGTACCGCTTGACGAACACCTCGTCCTCGAGTAGCTCCCGCTCGGTCGCGTCGATCGTCCCCTGTACGCGGTCGTCGTCGAACGGGAGAAAGCCGACGACGGGAAGTAACAGCCCCGTCGCGTCGAGCGCGTCCGACCCGTAGGACTGGACGAACGCACCGATATCCTCGTCGTAGCCGTTCTCGAGGACGTCTTCTCTGATCCGCTCGCGGCTCTCCCGCCAGTCCTCGAGCGGCGCGTCGTGGTCGCCGTCAGTCGCGATGGCGATCCCCCGGTCGAGGGCGACCCAGCACAGCACCTTCGAGTAGACGAAGTGTTCGTCCCCGCCGCGGACCTCCCAGATACCCGCGTCCGGTTCGTCCCAGACGTCGCGAACGTACTCGACGATACCGCGGATCGTCGCCCACTCGTCGTCGTCCAGCGTCCGCCCGTGCTGGCACATCTCGTCGACGGCGAGCAGTAGTTCGCCGTAGATGTCGAGCTGTCGCTGATCGGCGGCGCCGTTCCCGATTCGGACTGGGGAGGAGCCGCGATAGCCCTCGAGCTCCTCGAGTTCTCGCTCCGCGAGGTCTGATTCGCCGTGGAGGCCGTACAGCGGTTGAATCGCTTCGGGGTCGTCCGCCTGGCAGAGGCCCATGAACCAGTCGACGTAGTCGTTCGCCTCCTCGGCGGAGCCGAGGTTCATCAGGGCCTGGACGGTGAAACCAGCATCCCGGAGCCAGTTGAACCGATAATCCCAGTTTCGAACGCCGCCGATATCCTCCGGCAGCGAGGTGGTCGGTGCGGCGGCGATCGCCCCCGATTCGGCGTGCGTGAGGAGTTTGAGGACGAGTTCGGAACGGACGACGTGATCGTGCCACGGCCCCTCGAACGCGCAGTCGTCCCCGGGATCGCAGGTGTGGGCCCAGTCGGTCCAGTACTCGAGCGTCTCCGCCAGCGCAGCCTCCGGATCCGTATTCGCGTCCTCGGCACCCGTACACCGGAGCAGGAACCAGTCCGTCTCGCCGGCCTCGAGCGAGAACTCGCCGGTGATCCGGCCGTCTTCGATCGCGAGATCGACCGGACTCTCGAGCAGCGTCCGTTCCTCTCCGCCCTCGGCGAGAATCCCGTCCTCGATCGACTCGATCGATGTCTCCGCGCGTCCGTAGTCGAACCGTGGTTCGAGGTCGACCGCGAGGTCGACGACGCCGTCCGTACAGGAGACCTTGCGGTAGAGAACCTTCTTCGGGTGGTCGACCTGACCGGCCGGGGGCAGGAAGTCCGTCAGCGTCGCCGTGCCGGCCGTCGCGTCGAAGGTCGTCTCGAGGACGTTCGTGTCGTCGACGTAGCGCCGGCTCGTCTCGAAGGAATCGGTCGGCGCGATCCGAAACCGACCGCCCCGGTCCGTATCGAGGATCGCGGCGAAGATGCTCGGCGACTCGAGGTGAGGGAACGGGAACCAGTCGATCGAGCCGTTCGGCGCGACGAGCGCGCAGGTCTCGAGGTTGCCGACGACGCCGTAGAATTCGATCGGTGGGTACTCGTGCACGGACGCTCGTACGAGGACCAGAACAAAAAAAGCCGGACCACGAACCGGAGGCGATCAGACGCGACTGATGTCGAATCCAACTCCTGAGCGTACTGCTGACGCGGTCAAGTACAGTCACACTTCCGCTGATCGCCCTCCGCGCCTCGAGCACGCAGTCGCCGCGCAAACCCCTTTCCAGCCGGAGACTGCGATTCGCGATATGGACTACGAGACCTGGGCCGACCGACAGGAATCGACGACGGTTACGGTCGACGAACACGACCTCGAGGTCGCCTACTACGACGAAGGAGATGGGGAGCCAGTCGTGTTCTGTCACGGGATCCCGACCTCGTCGTACCTCTGGCACCGCATCGCGCCCGAGTTGACCGACGAGTATCGCGTTATCGTCCCGGATATGGTCGGCTACGGACAGTCGGCCATGCACGACGGCTTCGACCGCTCGATCAGGGCTCAGGAGGAGATGATCGACGGCCTCCTCGAGGAACTGGACCTCGAGTCCGTCTCGTTCGTCGGCCACGACCTCGGCGGCGGCGTGGGCCTCCGGTACGCGGCACACCAGCCCGATTCGGTCTCGAAACTGGTTCTTTCGAACGCCGTCTGCTACGATTCGTGGCCCGTCGACACGATCCTCGATCTCGGACTGCCGGACACCGTCGAAGAGAGGGGCGTCGATGGACTCCGGGAGATGCTCCGCAAAATGTACCGAAACACGCTCTACGGCGACGATCCGAGCGACGAATTCGTCGACGGCATGGTCGCCCAGTGGGATTCGGAAGAGGCGATGGTCTCGCTCTCGCGAAACGCCATCGGGACGAACACGAGCCACACCACCGAGATCGATCCGAGCGAGATCACGGCCGAGACGCTCATGCTCTGGGGTGCAAAGGACGAGTTCCAGCCCATCGAGTACGCCGAACGACTCGAGGACGACATCTCGGACGCCGACGTCGTCGGACTCGAGGAGGCCACCCACTGGGTGCCGGAGGACCGTCCCGAGGCGTACCTCGAGCGCCTCGAGGCGTTTCTGAGCGAGTGATCGGCCGTCGATCAGACCTTTCCAGATCCGACTACCGCAGTTTCCCGGCGAGCACCTTCGCCGCGACGAGCACCGGATCCCACGTCGTGTTGAACGGCGGGGCGTACGCGAGATCGTAGTTCTCCAGTTCGAAGACGGTCGCCTCGGCCTCGAGCGCGCCGACGATCGCGTGGCTCCGGTGGACCGCGCCCTCGCCGTACTCGCTGACGAGGCTCGCGCCGAGCACGCGTCCGGAGTCGCGGTCCGCGGTCAGCGTGACGGTGACGGTCCCGCCCTCGGGATAGTAGCCGGCGCGCGATTTCGCGTCGACCGTCTCGGTGACCGGCTCGAACCCGGCCTCGAGCGCGTCGTCGTGATCCAAAATGCCGGTTCGGGCCGCCTCGACGTCGAACGCCTTGACGGCCGCCGTCCCGGCGACGTCGCCCCCTTCGGTGGGCTGTCCGGCGACCGTTTGCCCGACCGCACGGCCGTGACGGTTTGCGGTCAGCGCCAGCGGAACGTAGACCGGGTCGCCCGTGACGGTGTGGGTTGCCTCGGCGCAGTCCCCCGCCGCGTAAACGTCGGAAACGCTCGTTTCTCGATAGTCGTCCGTCGCAACCGCACCCGTCGGACCGAGTTCGACCCCGGCGGCTTCAGCGAGGTCGGTCCGCGGTCGAACGCCGGTGCCGACCAGCACCATTTCGACGTCTACCCGTTCGTCGGCGGTGATGACGGTCTCGACGGCGCCGTCCTCGGCTGCGTCCCCGCCCTGGACGGCGTCTCCGCCCTCGAGCGCCACCACCTCGCTCTCGAGATACACGACGACGTCCTGCTCCCGAAGGTGGTCGGCGACCGCTTCGCTCGTCGCCTCGCTGAAGCCCGTCAGTACTCGGTCGCCGCGCTGGAACAGGTGCACTTCGAAGCCGTTCGCGGCCAGCGCCTCGGCCATCTCGAGGCCGATGTAGCCGCCGCCGACGATGCCGACGGGGCCGGTGCAGTCCTCCAGATACTGGCAGGCCGGGCCGCGGTCCGGCTGCTGGAGCGACTCGCCATCGCGCGCTCGAGCGACGTACTCGCGGAGTTCCTTCCCGTCGCTCATCGAGCCGAGGGTGTAGACGCCCTCGCGGTCGATGCCGTCGATCGGCGGAACGACTGCCTCGGCGCCGGTGGCGAGCAGCAGGTGATCGTACGACTGGACGACGCTCCCCGACTCGCTCTCGGCCGTAACCGTCCGCTCGTCGGGATCGATCGCGACGACCTCGTGGCCCGTCCGAAGGTCGATGTCGCGTTCCTCGCGAAACTCCTCGGGGGTGACCGAGACGAGCGCCTCGAGCGACTGAATCTCCCCTTTGACGTAGTAGGGCAGGCCGCAGGCGCCGTAGGAGACCCACTCCCCCTTCTCGAAGACGACGACCTCGAGGTCGGGATCGTCGCGCTTCGCTTTGCTTGCCGCGGACATGCCCGCTGCGTCACCGCCGACGACGACGAATGTGTCCGTCATTGGCTGAGGTACACCGCCATCAGTTGGACGGTGTTCCGACTTGCTCGCCCGTTTCCGTCAGCGAGTACACCGATTGGCGTGCGTCCCTGAACGAGACCTGGTCTTCGACTAACCCGCCCTCTTTCAGTCGAGAGAGGCCGAACCGGGCGGTCCGGCGCGGCAACATCGTCTCGTCAGCGATCTCACCCTGGGTTAGCGAGCCGTTGTACTCGAGCACTTTGAACACCAGTTTGGCGCTCGGCGGGAGGTCGGATAACGTCTCTGAAGCTGGCTCCATTGCTGGCTCTTTCAACTCGAGTCGGTGTAAACCATTGCCTGCTCGTGCACGTCTCGCACACATTCGGACCAGGACGTGTCACCGAAATCGTCGCGACGAATACCGAATCACCGGTGGACCTCGACCGCGGAGAGTGGCCTCGAGCGACGCGACGAGTTCGAACGGGGCGGACCCAACTGGGGTATCTCGGTCTCCAACGAGAGGGCCGGGATCGATCCGGCCGACAGCCAGCGGGTGTTCGAACGCTTCGATCGACTGCACAGTCACGAGGAGTACGCCGGCAACGGCATCGGACTCGCGCTCTGCCAGCGAATCGCCGAACGCCACGGCGGCCGGGCGAACAATGTGAGGCCGGGCTCGACAGACGAACGAAGTTTCGACAGCGCCGGTTCCGTCAATCGGCGTCGTGTTTCTCGCACACGACGGTGTACGTGGTCCCGTGCATGTAGGTGTCGACGATCTCACTCCGCTCGAAGACGGCGTCGAGCGCTGCCGCGACGTCACCGTCGGGGTTCCAGTTCGCGTACCAGCGCAAGAACCGCCGGAGGAGCGGGTTCAGGACTCGAGCGGGGCCATCGGGGATCGGTCTGATATCGACGACGACGAACGTCCCGTCGGGGACCAACGATCGGTGGATGGTCTCGACCGTTCGCGGAATGTCCGGCATGACGGCGAGCGAGAGCGTCGCGAGCGCCGCGTCGAACGGCTCCTCGAACTCGGCCGTCGTCGCGTCGGCGCGACGAACGTCGACGTTCTCCCAGCCGTGGGCGTCGATCCGCTCGCGCGCCTTTTCGATCATCGCCGGGCTGTAGTCGACGGCGACGAGTTCGCCGGAGTCGCCGATGTCGTCGCGGAGCCGCTCGAAGTTGACGCCTGGCCCGCAGCCGATCTCCAGGACGCGGTCGCCCGGCCGAAGGTCCAGCCGATCGATCGCAGCCTCGCGCATCGGTTCGAAGTCCCGTTCGCTCATTCTATACCAGTCGCTCCAGCGATCCCAGACGGTTCGACTGCGCTCGAGGTGGGCCGCGTACGCTTCGTCGGCTGAACCTGAGCTGTCGGTCGCTGGGTCTCGTTCCCGGGAGTCCGTGGCCATAGTAGCAGTTGCGTCGGTAGATGCGAGTAACTGTACACGAAACCTATCGTGTATTTATACGATGTACTCTCGGCGAGCCGAGTCGACCGTCGTCAGGACTCCGCTCTTCTACACCTCGATTCCTGTTCGACTCGCGAGTATTCGACGGATCGGTCTGTTTTTTATCGGCCGAATCCAGTGATCGATCGTGACCGATTACGACACCGTCTCCGCCGACGTCGAGCACGAAGACGAGATACCGGAGGACCATCCCAGATATCAGGACCTGCTAACGCGCCACCGGATCGAGAAGGGTGTCGAGAAGGGGATCACGCACCTACAGGGGATGCACGCTGAAGGCCGCGGGAGCGCGTTCGACTACCTGCTGGGCGAGGAGACGATTCCCAGCGCGGACGCAGCCGAGCGGGCGGCCGCGGCTCACCTCCTGTTGGCCGACCATCCCGTGCTCTCGATCAACGGCAACGTCGCCGCGCTGGTTCCCGGCGAGATGGCCGATCTGGCCGACGCGACGGGTGCCGACCTCGAGGTTAACCTCTTCAACCGCACGCCCGAACGGATCGGCGCGATCGCGGCCCACCTGCGCGAGCACGGCGCCGAGGACGTCAAGGGCCTCGAGGCCGACGCGCGGATCCCGAACCTCGACCACCAGCGCGCGAAGGTCGACGAGGACGGGATCTACGCCGCCGACGTCGTGCTCGTCCCGCTCGAGGACGGCGACCGCGCCGAGGCGTTGAACGAGATGGGGAAGACCGAGATCGTGATCGACCTGAACCCCCTCTCGCGGTCGCCGCGGGTCGCCGAGGTGCCGGTCGTGGACAACATCATCCGCGCCGTGCCGAACATGACCGCCCACGCGCGCGAACTGGCCGACGCCGACGAGGCGGAACTGCAGCGGGTTGTCGACGAGTTCGATCGGGAAGCGGCGCTCGAGGATGCGGAAGACCGGATTCGAAGCGGACTGTAACGTCAGTGGGGGCTGGGAAACCGTGGCTCCCGTCACCTGTTACGGTGAGTCGACCTGTCGATACCGTCTGATCAGGTAGATCATTACAGCGAGCCAGAGCGCGCCCGCGAAGCCGTAGATCGCATCGCCGGCCGGGTTTGCCGAGTTGAACTGCAGCGCCGCCACGACGTACGTGAGCGCGGCGAGTGCCGCCGGACCGCCGACGTACGTGAGCCAACTCGGTCGCCACGACGCGCCGGTTTTCGCGACGGCTCGCATATCCCGAACGAGTACGCCCGGCGTGAGCACCGACGTGAGAAGAAGTGTAAGTACGAGGCCGAACCCGGCGAAGAACATCGCGTCGCTTTCTGCCCCCGGCTCGAGAACCAACCAGCCGAGATACGCCCCCGCAGCCGGCGCGACGAGGGCGTGGGGAACGAGCAGTTTCCACCAGCCGACGTCACTGCCGACCCTCGAGGCGAGCCAGCCGACGAAATCAGGCGCGAGCGGGTACGACCACGCGCTCCCGAAGATCGCCTTCCCCATCGCTGCCAGTCCGAAGACGAAGTTTATCAGAAAGACGAACGTGGATCCGAAGAGTCCTATCGCGGCGACGAGCAAAAACGCCATCCCGAGGTACTGGAGGGGCGAACTCTCGGAAGCCACCGAATCGATGGCGAACCCGGCTGCGAGAAGGCCGAAGAGCGTGGCGAAGACGCCGGTCACGATCACCTGCCAGTTGAACGCGTTTCGGGCGTTCTCCCGCGTGAACTCGTGCTCGGCGACCAGATAGACGAGCGCCGGGAGGACGAACCCGGTTCCGAGCCCGAGAACGTGGACGAAGATGCCCGCGAGCGTCCGCTCCTCGAGGAGCGTCGGTCCTGGTTGCGTCGTCGATGTCGATGCCGTCGTCGTGTGATCGTGTTCGTTAGACATGTGTGCGTCGTGTTCTGTCGTCAGTGAGTGGCGTCAGCACGGGTGCGTTCAGTTCGAGTCTGTTCGCCCGGAGCGGACGCCTCCGGCGAGCACACCGCCGGTCCGAAGCTTGCGGGCGATCCGCTCGAGGATCAAGAGGACGAAACAGACGACGAAGAGATTCCCCGCCACTTCCCAGTACGCGTTCGAACTCTGGACGATCGGATCGCTCGCGAGCAGCGGGACGACGATCCCGACCGCAAAGAGGACCAGGCTCAGCTGGAAGCCAGCGAGGACCAGTGTCCTGATCCCGGCCGGATTCCGGAGGCGGACGAAATCGCTGACCGAGAGGGTATCCAGCGGCGTCTCGTAGGTGAGAGCGGCTTTCCCTTCGGGACTCAGCGGCCACTGCGATTCCGGGTGGTTGATGTAGTACAGCGTGATCGATTCCGGGTACGTCTCCGCGGCGATGACGTCGATCTCGAGGAGTTCGTTCAACCGGAGCCGGACGGTCTCCTTGCTCACGTCCGGGCGCACCCGGGCGCGGATCTGTTCGGCCGAAAAGTACGGTCGGTCAGCTGCGAGCATCGTGTCGACGACGTGTCGCTGGGTGAGCTTCTTATTCAGGTCATCGTCGATCCGAGCGTCGATCCAGGGCGGGAGGGAAGCCATCTGTCTCTGTGCTACCAAATTCCGCGTGGGGAATATAAACCCACATTCGGATTTGGCGGCCGCCAAACGGGAATACACAGTTCACTGCGGCCTCCCGGCGGTCGATACAGTACTCACGTAGCCCCTTCCGCTCAACGGTCGGCGGCCCGCGGCGATACGCCGTCCCGTTCACCGTCCCGATCGATATCGAGCGAGCCATCGCCGGTGACGTACGGCAGTCGAGATCTGGCGCTTGCGACGGCTTCTTCGACCTGATAGTACGAGATCGAGAGATACTCGCTCGCCTGGCGCGTGAACGAGTCGTCGACCTCGTAGTCGATGCCGTCGGAGCCGTTGAGACACTCCTCGTCATAGTTGATCAGCCAGCGGCGAGCCAGTTCGACGCCCTTCTCGGCGTCGTAGCCGCGGGCGACGTAGTGTTTGTAGGGGTGGCGAATCCACGAGCACTCCCAGTGGGCGTAGACGTCGACCTTCTCGGCGTTCTCGACCTCGTGGAGGACGATGTGCAGTTGCATGTCGGCCAGCGGCGACGCTCGCCAGACCCACGAGCCCTCGGAGGTGTTTCCGTCGGTGCGGACCTTCAGCGAGGCGATCGGGTTGCGCGAGAAGCCGAGTTCGGAAAGAATCTCCTCGAGGCGGTCCTCCGAACAGTGGGTCGTCAGCGCGTACTCGTCGGCCGTGGTGTGGCTGACGGCGTAGCCGTCGAAGCTTCCGGATATCAGATAGTGGATCTGCGGCCACGTACTTCGGCGGATGGCGTTGACGAAGTCCTCTCTATAGCCCATCGGAGAAGGTACGAGGCTCGTCCAAAAGGGTGTTCGGCAGGCATATGCGAAATCCCCGAACGGGGGAGGGACGGCCATGCTACCGCCGGTAGTACTGTTACACGGCTCGCTGCATTCGCTTACGGTACTGATGACTGAGTGGATCGATCCGCCGGACGACGATGTCGTCGCCCGTCTGGAGCTCAATACGACACAGGAAGCACCGGAGATTCGGCTCGTCGAGATCGTCGCCGACCTCGAGAGCGTCCCCGAGACCGAACTCGACCCGATATACAACTGCATCGACGACGTGGTCGACTCGCTTCTCTCGTCACCGCCGTCTTCGACCGCGAACGCGGAGCTCGAGTTCACTTACGAGGGGTACCGAATTCACGTCAAACAGGGCGGGACCGCCGTCTTTCGGGATGCGACCATCTGACGGCTCCGACTGAAATCGAATCTTCAGGATCCGAGGACCGCCCGGACGATTCATCGGGTATAAATTCCTCCTCCCGCTTCAGTCCACACATGGATACCTACGACCTGATTATGCGAAACGCCGAGGAGGTCGTCACCGACGAGGAGGTGCGCGAACTCGCCGACGACCCCGCCGGCAAGCGCGCCTACGTCGGCTACGAGCCCTCCGGCGTGCTCCATCTCGGACATCTGCTGACGGCGAACAAACTCATCGACCTCCAGGAGGCCGGAATGGAGGTCGTCGTCCTGCTCGCGGACGTCCACGCCTACCTCAACGGGAAAGGTAGCTTCGAGGAGATCCGCGACACCGCCGAACAGATGAAAGCCCAGTTTGTGGCCTACGGGCTCGACGAGGACAACACCGAGTTCGTCTACGGTTCCGAGTTCCAACTCGACGAGGAGTACACCCTCGATCTGCACGAACTCGAGCTTTCGACGACGCTCAACCGCGCCCAGCGCGCGATGGCCGAAATTCAGGGCGGCGAGACCGCGAAGGTCAGCCACGTCGTCTACCCGCTGATGCAGTGTCTGGACATCGAGTACCTCGATCTCGACCTCGCCGTCGGCGGGCTCGACCAGCGCAAGGTCCACATGCTCGCCCGCGAGGAACTGCCCGAACTCGGCTACGACGTTCGTCCCGCGCTCCACACGCCCATCGTCGCCGACCTCACCAGCGGCGAGGGGAAGATGTCCTCGAGCGAGGGGGTCACCATCTCGATGGAGGACTCGACGGAGGAGTTAGCGGAGAAGGTCAACTCGGCCTTTTGCCCGCCGACGCGCGATCCCGAGGGCGACCTCGAGAACCCCGTCCTCGAACTCTTCGAGTACCACGTCTTCCCGCGCTTCGAGGAAGTGGTGGTCGAACGTCCCGAGAAGTACGGCGGCAACCTGACCTACGAATCCTACGAGGATCTGGCCGTGGACCTCGAGTCGGGCGAACTTCACCCCGCCGACGCGAAGGGGACGCTCGCGACCTACCTCGACG
This sequence comes from Natronorubrum amylolyticum, assembly GCF_052040145.1. Lineage (NCBI taxonomy): Archaea > Methanobacteriati > Methanobacteriota > Halobacteria > Halobacteriales > Natrialbaceae > Natronorubrum > Natronorubrum amylolyticum. The sequence continues at coordinate 25,215 of NZ_JBPPFW010000002.1, read as the reverse complement.
AACTGATCGCGCCGGGGCGGGAGAAGCTGCTCGAGATTCGGGACTGATCGGTCGGCCTGCTGACCGATCGACCGGCTGTCCCACGTTTTGTTGCACCATCGGCGTGTCAGAATTTCGGCGATGCGTTGACGCTCGTTCGACGTAATGGTAGGGTATGTCGTTTCATCTCACACCGGAGCAGGAGGCCATCCGCGACGCGGTTCGGGAGTTCGGATCCGAGGAGATCCGGCCCGTTGCGGCGGCGTACGAAGCCGACCAGCAGTATCCCGCGGATCTGCTGTCGGACGCGGCCGACCTCGACCTCGTCGCGCCTCACGTCCCTGAGTCGTACGGCGGGGCCGGGATGGACGCGATTTCGACGGCCATCGTCACCGAGCAGCTGTGGCGCGCCGATCCCGGCGTCGGCGGCTCGATCGCCGCGGCCGACTTCGGGACCGGGATGCTCCTCGAGTACGGCGACGAGTGGATGTGCGAGGAGTGGCTACCCCAAATTACGGCCGGAGAGACGCCCATTGCGACCGGAATTTCGGAACCCGCACACGGCTCGAACGTCGCCGGGATGGAGACTCGAGCCGAAAAGGATGGGGACGAGTGGGTGATCGACGGCCAGAAGATGTGGATCACGAACGGCACCGTGGCGGACGTGACGATCATCATGGCCAAAACCTCGCCGGAGCAGGGCCACGGCGGGATTACCGCGTTTCTCACCCCGACCGACGTCGACGGCTACGACGCGACGCGGATCGACAACAAGCTGGGGATCAAAGCCCAAGACACCGCCGAGATCGTGCTGGACGATCTTCGCGTTCCGGGGGAAAACGTCGTCGGTGAGGTCGATAGGGGGTTCTACCAGCTGATGGAGTTCTTCGCGCCCGCTCGAGTCGACGTCGCCGCGCAGGCGACCGGGGTGGCACAGGCGGCGCTCGAGGAGGCGATCTCGTACGCCAACGAACGCGAGCAGTTCGATCGGAAGATTTCGGAGTTCCAGGCCATTCAGCACAAACTCGCCGAGATGGCGACGAGCGTGGAGGCCGGCCGATCGTTGGCGTATCGGGCAGCGTCGAGCCTCGAGTCGGGCGACACCGACCGGGCGACGAAACTCGCCTCCATGGCGAAGCTGTTCGCGAGCGAGCGCGCCGTCGAGGTCACCGACGACGCGCTGCAGGTTCACGGCGGTGCGGGCTACGTCACGGATCATCCGGTCGAGCGGTTCTACCGGGACGCCCGGGTTACGAAGATCTACGATGGCACGAGCGAGATTCAGAAGGGAATTATCGCCGATCAGTTGCTTTGAGATCGGTTTCTACCTGTTCTGTGAACGAGGAGCGCCAGCCCAACGTCGTGCCTTGACGGGCACAGCTGAAACCGATCCCACTCTCGTGCTCACATCGCTCGAGACGATTCTCGGTATCAGTCAACATGAACCTACGATTTATAATACATTTCAGCGAATAGTTTCTAATGTCCGAATGCAGCGTTTGCGGGGAGGGGACGAATATGCCGTACACCTGCAACTACTGCGGTCGAACTCATTGTAAGAAACACAAGCTACCCGAAAAACACGAGTGTCCAAACGTCGCCGAGGCGAATTCGCTCGGACCGGAATTGCGTCGAGAATACCAACAGATCCCGGGTGACTCTCCACGTAATCGTGTGAAAACAATCGTTGTGGTAGCTCTCGTGATTCTGCTCGCCATAGGGACGGCTCTGTTTTTGCTTTAGAATCGGTTGTGGCTCAAATCCGGCTAAATCGATATGGAGCGTCTCCGGTTCTCGAACGATCACCGTGTTGGTGATCAGTTCTACTCTTCTATCGACGAACGATGCCTCGAGTACGTCGCACACGCTGGCAGCGATGATTTCCACGTCCTCCCCAGCCGATTCGTTCGCTCGCTTTGCTCGCTCACTCATCCCTCGCGCAAATTGTCACCCGCCCTCGCTATCGCTCGGTCGGCCGACGGCGCGCGCCACCGCACGTGGTTCGATTGGCTTCGGATCCCGCCGATTCAAGTACGAGCGCGCCCCTCTCGAGTGTATGACCACGAACGAGACGCGACGGTCGATTCTCGAGGCGCTCGCGGAGGGGCCGGTGTCGGGGCCGCAACTGGCCGAGTCGCTCGACGTCTCGCGGGCCGCGGTCTGGAAACAGATCGACGCGCTCCGGGACGCCGGCTTCGAGATCGAGAGCGGGCCGACGGGCTACGAACTGGCCGCGGTGACGGCGTACAACGGTCCCGCGGTCGAGTACGAACTCGAGGCCCCGTTCTCGATCGAGTACCACGACTCGATCGGGAGCACGAACGATCGCGCACGCGAGTTAGCGTCGGAGGGGGCGACCGACGTAGTCGTGCTCGCGGACGAACAGGTCGGCGGACGGGGCCGCTTAGAGCGCGAGTGGTCGGCTCCCTCGGGGGGCGTCTGGCTGAGTCTCGTCACGCGGCCCGACATCGCCCCCGCGCAGGCCCCGCTGTACACGCTTGCCGCGTCGGTCGCGACGGCGCGGGCGGCCCGCGAAGCCGGCGTCGACGCGCGGATCAAATGGCCTAACGACGTGGTCGTCCCGATCGGCGACGAGGGCGACTACCGAAAGCTGGCGGGCATTCTCACGGAGATGGAGGGCCAGATGGACCGGGTGGACTGGATTGCCGTCGGGATCGGCGTCAACGCGAACATCGACGCCGAGACGCTACCCGAAGGGGCGACGAGCGTCCGCGAGGAGGCTGGCGACGTCGATCGCCGACGGTTCGTCCAGCGGCTGCTCGAGGAGTTCGATCGCTACCGGACCGATCTCGAGGCCGTCGTCCCGGCCTGGCGCGAACTGGCGCTGACGCTTGGCCAACGAGTGCGAGTCGAACGGGCAACGGGCGAGATCGTCGGGGAAGCCGTCGACGTCACCGAATCGGGCGCGCTCGTGATCGAGACCGGGGACGGACGGGAGACGGTCGCGGCTGGCGACTGCGAACACTTGCGGCCGGTCTGATCAGTTTCCGCCAAAACTGAGAGTCGGTCGGTCACTCGGCGGCGAGCCGTTTTTCGTTCGTCCGCTCCTCCGGTTCCGCCGTATTGACCCGGACGGTCAACACCGGAACCGGCGCGTGACGGACGACGCGTTCCGTGACGCTGCCGAGTAAGAGTCGATCGATGCCGCCGCGGCCGTGGGTTCCCATGACGACGAGGTCGCACTCGTCGGGCTGGGCGTGCTCGACGATGACGCGACTCGGCGACCCCTCGAGCACCCTCGTTTCGACCTCGACGTCGGCCGGCGCGAGTTCCTCGACCCGCTTGACGGCTGCCTCGCCCTCCTCGCGAAGCGCGCTGGTAATGCCGTCTAGAGGCGTTTCCATCGGCAGGCCGCCGTAGCCGGCCACGCTGACGACGTAGATCGCCTGAACCGTCGCGTCGTGGGCCTGCGCCAGATCGAACGCGTACTCGAGGGCGCGTTCGACCTCCGGCGACCCGTCGGTCGGGACGAGGATACAGTCGTACATGCTATATGTGAACGTTTAGCACCCAATGGTATAATAACGTTGTTGTCGTGTTCTGGAACTGTCACTCGTGCGAGGGAGACCGTCGACCGTATCACGGGCTGACGCGTTTACCCCTCGAAAACGACCTCGCGCACGTCGTCGACGCCGGCTCGACGAACCACGGCCCGGACCGGATCGCGGGCACCCGAGAGGTTATCCGAGTCGCCGTCGAGAACTAACAGCCGTGCTTTCCGACCGGGCTCGACCAGTCCGTACTCGAGTCCGGCGATCTCCGCGCCGTTGATCGTCGCCATCCGAAGAATTTCGTCGGCCGAGAGCTCGGAGAGTTTGGCGAGAAACTCCATCTCCCGGAACATCGACGGCGAGTTGAGCATCACGTTGTCCGTGCCGAGCGCGAGCGTCGTCCGCTCGTTCAGTTCCGAATACGGCGAGAGCCCGACGTTCGTCACGAGGTTCGAACGGGGACAGACCGCGATCGGCACCTCCTGATCCGCGATTCGCTCGAGGTGATCCGACTCGGGGTGGACGACGTGGACCAGAAAGTCGGGCTCGAGATCCAGCGCGGGGTGGATATCGCTCGCGTCCACCTCGCCCGCGTGGATTCCGAAGGGTTTGCCAGCCTCCCGCGTTGCCGCCCGTTCCTCGCCGAATTCGGCGTCGTTGGCTCCGCTGGCGCCGTAGCCGTCGCCCGCGTGCATCGCGTCGATCGAGCCTCGTCCGAAGGTGACGGTGTCGATCTCGAGGCCCTCCACTGCGGCCTCGAGCTGTCGGACGCCCTCGACGTCGCCCTCGCGGAACTCGAGACAGGCCGCGGTGCCGGCTCGCTGCATGAACCGGAGGGATCGACGCATGGCGTCGACGAGTTCGTCGCTCGATGCCTGCCGAAGTAAGCGGTGTTTCAGCCCGTCCGGCGGGGCGACGAGTTCCTCGAGCGAGAGTCCGCGGCCCGCTTCCTTGGCGATCGAGTCGCCGATGTGCGTGTGGGCGTTGACGAACGCCGGGCAGATGATATTCGATCCGTCGACTGAGGCTTCCTCGACCGCCTCGATCCGACCGTCGTCGCCGATCACGACTCGCCCCTCCACCGGCTCAAAGTCGCGGCCCCGGAGGATCGTCCCCGTTCGTTCCATACCACTGTGTTCGCCCTACGTGCCTTCAACGGTTCGGGGTCGAACGATCGACCGGTCAGCGACGGCTGGCTGACCACCACACCCCTCACGTACCGGACAGAGACGGCAACACAGGCATATCTCTCGAGCACATCCGTGCTAGCATGAACCAGATCGAGGTGTTCGAAGAGATCGACGCCCCGCCGGAGGTCGTCTGGGACGTCCTCCTCGAGTTCGAGAGCTACCCCGAGTGGAACCCGTTCGTTCGCGCGATTGAAGGCGAACCAGCCGAAGGCGAACGGCTCCGGGTGCGGATCGATCCGCCGAACTCCCGCGGGATGACGTTCAAGCCGGAGGTCGTCGCCGTCGAGGAGAACCGCCGACTCGTCTGGCTCGGCCGACTGGTGGTTCCGTTCGCTTTCGACGGCTACCACGAGTTCCACTTGGAGCCGATCGATACTGGTGAGCGATTCGACGGATCGCGATCCACGTCGGAGTCGACCTCCGACGGTGGTGAGTCGAGCGGAGCGAGGCGAACGCGGCTGCTCCACCGCGAGACGTTCCGCGGCGCGCTCGTCCCGGTATTGCTCGATCAGGAGTCCCTCGAGGCCGGCTTCGCGGCGATGAACGCCGCGGTCAAGAAGCGCGCCGAAGCGCGGGTCGAAGCGACGGAGTGAGGCTTACACCAGGTCCGGAATCGCGTCGAGTCCCGCGATCTCGTACGTCGGTGCTCGCTCGAGGTCGTACCCCTCGCGGTGCGATCGTCGGATGAACGCCACGTCGATGCCCGCGGCTTCGGCCGCCTGAATATCCACCCAGCTGTCACCCACGTACAGCGCGTTCTCGGTACCGAGTTCCTCGAGCGCGAGCTCGAGGTAGTACGGCGTCGGCTTCTTGCGATCGATCCCCTGGACGGTCGGCTCGCGGCCGTACCACTCGTCGAACCAGTTGAGGTCGTAGTGGTCGACGATGTTGCCGATCGTCTCGTGTTGGTTGTTGCTGACGATGGCGGTGGCCGCCTCGAGATCCGTGAGCGCGTCGATATCGTCGTAGAGATGCTTTCGGCCGGCCTCGATCTCCTCGAGTTGGGCTTCGATCGCCGCGTACTCGCGGGCCGTCCAGAGCTCGTGGGGGTCGATGTCGTGTGCGTCCGCGATATCGTGCAGCGAGTCGACGCTCGGCCCCATCAGGGTGCGAACGTGGTCGTCGGATGGGGTGGTCACCCCGACGTCCCCGAATGCGTCGACCATCGCGTCGACCAGTACCGCTCGATCCGTCGGTGTCGTCAGTACGCCGTCGTTGTCGAAGACGACCGCGTCGTATTCCGTGGCCATCGATTTCGTCTGTACGTAGGAACCGGGAGGATTTCGGCGTTGCGCTCGCCACCCGTCCTTCGTGAGCGTTCCGTCGAGGCGGGGAACTCGCTCACCGATCACGGTGCATATGCAACCTCGCCGCTCACTTGCCGCGGTTCGCTACTACCGTCACTATGAGTATTCTCGAGCGACTCAGCGAAACGCTGCCGATCGGTACTGAAGGCGTCGACTATCAGTGTCCGTCGTGTGGACACGTCTTCGACGCGGCGGGCGAGCGGTGCCCGGAGTGCGGCGAACTCGACGTTCGCGAACGGAGTAGTCCGGAGTTCAGAACGCAGTAGCGATCGTCGCTCGAATCGTCGTTCGGGAGCGACACTGCTTTTGCGAGCGTCGTCGGCGTCCGGTCCGCAGGTTCAAGTACTGAGGGGCGGCCAGCACCGGCGATGGACTCCCCGATTACGGCCTCCCACTCGAGGAACGCACACGCCCAGCCACGCCGCTCGCTCCGGGTGAACGATGGGCCATAGAGCGCTCGTCGCCTATCGGCGACCCGACAGGCGGTACGACGTCCGCTACAGCCACTGGGGCGGCGACGGCGTCTCCTTCGGCGAACGGATCACCGCCGAAACGCCGCTCGCCGACGGCGCGGTCAACCCAGATCTGCTCGCGAACGCAATCGACCGCGAACGGGTTCTTACAGCCCATCTCGACCCCTGTATTTACGAGGTGCTGTACCTCGTTTCCCCGGGGGCTGACTACCGAGTCTCGGCCTATCGCGTCTGCTGGCTCGAGTGGGGCGACGGCCGCGAAGACGGCCGCGGCGCGATCGTCGCCGTCGCGGACGACGCCGCCGACCGGCGGGTCCGAACGTGGTTTCGCGCGACCAAAACGGCGCTCGCCGACATGATCGAGATGGGGGCGCTCTCGCGTCGCGCGGCCCAGGCCTATCTCGAGGCGCGCGTCTGCGAGGACGAGGACGGCACGGTCTACACGTACGGGGCTTCGGAGGGAGACGAGCCGTCGTACACGCCGACGCCGGACCGCTGGCTCGCGGACGAGCGGATTCGAGACGACCGAGGTAACCGAGAGCACCGCGAAAACGACGACGAGGCGGGCGACCACCCCTGATCAGTCGATCTCGCTCCAGCGGGCGTCGGCCAGCGTCCGCTGGACGACGTCGTTACCGACGGCCTCCGCCAGCGTCTCGAAGCCGGCTCGCTCGCCTCGACTGTCCGCGTTGGCGACGAGCCGCGAGACGATAAACTCCGGCGTCGACCGGCCGACGGTGTCGAACCGCGGCTGGTAGTCGACCAGCAACTCGAGGTCCGGGTTCAGCCCCTCCGCGAAGATACCGTCCACGCGGGCTTCCGGCGGGAGTGGTTCCAGATCGTCCGCGAGGTGGGTAACGAACACGCCGAGAGCGTCGCGTTCGACGGAGAGGGTGACAAGCCCGTGAAGCAGGTCCGCTGCGCTGCCCGGTTCGGTGATCGCCTCGAACTCGTCGACCAGCATCAGCGTGCGCCCGCCAGACGACAGCGGCGGCACGATCGAGCGCAGTGTCGACTCGAGGACGCCGGCGTTGAAACTCGCGTGCCGCCGGTGGAAGACCAGCGAGTCGACGGGCGTCACCTCGGCCCGGTCGGCGGGGACGGGTAGCCCCATCGTCGCTAGCAACACGACCTGACAGAGCGTCTCGAGCAGGGTCGTCTTCCCGCCGCTGTTCGCCCCGGTAAGGACGGAGACGCGCTGCTGGCCGGGAACCGCGTTCACGCTCGCCGGTACCTCAGTCACGCCGTGCTCGCCGAGGGCGTAGGTGACGGGTTGGACACCCTCCTCGTCGGCCACGGCGAGCGTGAGGTTGCGCGCGTTGACGACGGAGACGGCTGCGTCCTGCCCGTGGACAAAGGACGGTCGCGTACAGTCGTACGCCAGCGCGAACCGCGCCAGCGAGAGGTGGAGCGCGATATCGTCGACTGCCGAGACGGCTTGGTCGGTCGCGTCGCGGGTCTCCTCGAGCGTCTCCTCCAGATCGCTCGCGACCGTCTCCTCGCGCTCGTCGATCGCCGCGGTGAGATCGGTTCGAAGGGTTCGGAGCGTGGCTCCGACGAAGTCAGTCGCGTCCGTCGCGTCGGTCGGCATCGCTTCGCGAACCTGATCGATCGTCACCTCGGTCTCGGACAAGAGGTGATCTTCAAAGGACTCGCGGAACTGGCTGACATCTCGGACGCCGTCGGCGCGCAGTTCGTCGATCAACTCGAGGGCGTTCGCGTCCATATCCTCGACCGTGCCGAGCGCCCCGCGCAGTCGATCGAGTTCGTCGTCGGCACCCACCCGCACCCGTCCGCGATCCCCGTCGAGCGCCGCGAGAGCGTCGGCCGCCCTTGCAAGTCGATCGGGCTCGAGGTCGGCGATCGTTTCGAACGGGCCGGAGTCGACGCCGGCCTCGAGCAGGGCCAGCGCGGCCTCGACGGCCGCGTGTTCGCTCTCGTCGCGCTCGTCGTAGTTGGCGTAGGCCTCGAGGACGGTCTCCCGATCGCTTTCCGACAGGGCGGCCCAGGCGTCGCGGGCCGCGAGGACGTCGTCCAGTCGATCCTCCATCGCGTCGCGGGACGAAAGCGGCGTCAACACGCGGATTCGGTCGGCCGCGCGCCGGGTGACCGCGTGGTCGACCGCCAGATCGAGCAGTTCCTTGTACGCCGAGCGCGCGTCGCTCGTCGCCAGCACCTCCATCCCGTCGCCGCCCGTCGCACGTCGCAGGATCCGCGTCGCTCGGCCGCGGGCCAGTCCGGCGTCCGAGAGCGCCCGCACGTCGCCGCTCTCGATCGCCCGAATCGCGCGTTCGTTCCCTAACTCCTCGACTAACGTCGCCCGCGTCTTCGGCCCGACGCCCCAGTACTCCTCGAGTCGCATGTGTTCTGGACTCGAGCCAACCGTCTTGAACACTGTGTCATCGCCTCGCGAGGAGTCGTCGGTCATCGCCGTCTTGGCTCGACCGTCGACCGCTGGTTCGGGCGGATGATTCGTGTTCGTCCACCCGGTGTGTTCACGTTCATGCTGACTATTCCCGACGAGCGACGGTTCGCCGGGCGAGTCAGCCCGCTCGGCCGAGCCAGTCGGCCCACGTCGGGCTACGGACGCTCTCGGTCGCCCTTCAGAAAAAGTATGCACGATACTGTATATTAGGATACATCGACCGCCGCGGGTGGGGCACAAACACGGGGATTTTTATCTACTCGGGCGCCTACTCACTTCCATGACTGATGGGCGGGGCGAGACTCCCCGGCGAACAGGAATGACCGAGAAGTGTGGCGTCGTCGGCGTCTCACTGAGCGGTCGAGACGCGGCACGACCGTTGTACTACGCGCTCTACGCACTCCAGCATCGCGGCCAGGAGTCCGCGGGGATCGTTACGCACGACGGCTTTCAACAGCACAGCCACGTCGAGATGGGACTCGTGGGCGACGTCTTCGACGAGGACGACCTCGACGTGCTCAACGGCGCAGCAGGGATCGGTCACGTTCGGTACCCCACCGCGGGATCCGTCGACTCCTGCTGTGCCCAGCCCTTTTCCGTCTCGTTCAAAAGCGGCTCGCTCGGCCTGAGCCACAACGGAAACCTCGTCAACGCCGACGAGATCCGGGACGAACTCGCCGCCACGGGCCACGCCTTCACCAGCGACGGCGACACCGAGGTCATCGCCCACGACCTCGCGCGCAACCTGCTCGAGGAGGACCTCGTGCGCGCCGTCAAACACACGATGCAGCGCATCCACGGCTCCTACTCGCTGACGATCAGCCACGACGATACGATTCTCGGCGTGCGCGACCCGCAGGGCAATCGGCCGCTCTGCATCGGGGAGCTCGAGGACGGCTACATCCTTGCCTCCGAATCGGCGGCGATCGACACGCTCGACGGCGAACTCGTCCGGGACGTTCGCCCGGGCGAACTCGTCGTCCTGCAGAAAGACGGCCAGGGATTCGACTCCTACCAGCTGATCGAGAAGGAGAACACGGCTCACTGCTTCTTCGAACACGTCTACTTCGCGCGGCCCGACAGCGTCATCGACGAGACGCTGGTCTACGAGGCGCGTCGAAACCTCGGCCGCAAACTCTGGGAGGAAAGCGGCGTCGAGAGCGACGTCGTGATGCCGGTACCCGACTCCGGGCGCGCGTTCGCGGCCGGGTACGCCGACGCGGCGACCGAAACCACCGCCGACGGCGAGCCCCGCGACGAGGACGACGACGGCGTCGAGTTCGCCGAGGGACTGATGAAGAACCGCTACGTCGGCCGGACGTTCATCATGCCGACCCAGGACGAGCGCGAGCGGGCGGTGCGGCTCAAACTCAACCCGATCAAATCGACCATCGAGGGCAAAACCGTCACGGTCATCGACGACAGTATCGTCCGCGGGACCACATCGACGCAGCTTGTCCAATTGCTCAAGGACTGCGGGGCCGAGAAGGTCCACGTCCGAATCGGTGCGCCGGAGATCGTCGCGCCGTGTTACATGGGGATCAACATGGCCACCCGCGAGGAACTGATCGCCTCGGACAAGACGACCGAGGAGATCCGCGACACGATCAACGCCGACAGCCTCGCGTACCTCTCGACCGACGCGGTCGCGGAGGTGCTCGAGAAGGACCGTCTCGATCTCTGTCTCGGCTGCGTGACGGGGGAGTATCCCTACGATATCGACGGCGAGGAGACCGACCGCGACGTCACCCGGCCGGAGCTCGGCGGGCGGGCGCTGCACGCCGACGACTGAACCATTCGGACCAGGCATAACGATCCGTTTCTATCGCCACGAGACTGCCGGGGGACGACCGGTCGCAGTAGACAGTTGAACGATGACGGGCAGCTCTCGGTCGGTCCGTCTCGTCGCTCATCTCGAAAGCGCTTCTCGAGCGAGTCAGTACGTCACGTGCAACAGGACGTAAACGACGATTCCCAGCGAGAACGAGATCAGCCACAGGCTCGCCGCGACTCGACCAAAACGGGCGTGATTGGTCTGGTACAGTTCCTCGATGGGATAGGCGAACGCGAGCAGCAGGGCGTAGTAGACCAGCGGCACGCAGACGACCGCGAGGACGATGTGGATCGCGAGGACCGGCAGGTAGACGAACTGGTAGACCGCGTCGGGACCCGGAAAGGGCTGCGGGCCGCCGGTCGCGACCAGCCGGTAGAGATAGAGCGTGAGGAAGGCCGCGAACAGGCCGAACGACGCCAGCATCGCGATGCGGTGTCTGTCGACGTCGCCCCGACGAATCGCCCGCCAGCCGAGCGTGATCGTCCCGATGGCCATCAGGCTGATCAGCACGTTCACCGTAGGAATAGCCGTCAGCACAGAGTCAGGCATCGCCGGAACGACAGACTGGGGAATCCTTCCTCCGGCAGCGGCGAAGACGATGCCTACAGAGAAGACGCTCAGAAGCCCTGTCAACAGCGGCACACGATCTTGTGTGACGACAGACATGGTTGGATGGTTCGTGGGTACGGGCAAAGCGGTTTGGTTCTCGGTGCGACGGATCGTCACGTTCGCAAACGGTGAGACGGTGCTCGACCGAGCAGGAGTGAAAAATCGGCCGTTCAGCTACCGAACGGAACCGGGTCGACGCCGAACTAGGTCATGATCTGTAAGCTGTTTTCTCGCGCCAGAAGCAACGCAGAGTCGGTACCGGCGAGTGACGCCGGTGAGACCGGTTCGAAGTCGACCGTCCACAGGTGATCGCCGGTGTCAGCGTTGACAGCGTGGATGTCGAGGTCGGGACCGACGTAAACGACGGTATCGCCGATGACGATCGGACTCCGTTCGGCCCAAGCATCTGGACGGAACTCGCGGTCTGGGGTGTACTTCCACTGCAAATGTAGGTCGTCGTCGAGACAGTGCAAGACGCCGATTGCGTCAACGACGTAGATGCAGCTGTCGCCGTACGCGAGAGCGGATTCAATCGGTTCGTCGAAGTACGCAACTTCGGTTCGGTTCCCGTTCTCGAGACCGATACGTTCTACGACCCCGCGGTCATCGTGCATTCCGCAGATCAGAACGTCACTGCCGATCACCGGTGGACCTGCCGGTACGAGGCTGGTTTGCGTCGACCACTGCTCGTCGCCATCGGCAGTGTTGAACGACATGACGTGCCCCGCTGCATCGACAGTGACGACTGACCCGCCCGCGCAACTCGGCTGATAAGGTGTGACCTGTGAAGTATTGGTGTGCCATACCACATCTCCTGTTTCAGCATCGATCGCGGCCAACTTCCCGTTTCCAGATTCCTGCGCGACAAATAGCAAACCAGTATGATAGACCGGCGGAGTCTGTCTCGCGTGTACCGACGCCTCCCATTTGCGCCCACCCTCGTCGAACGGTAGACGGTACACGGTATTACCAGCAGTCACGAATACAGCATCGTCAGAAGCCGTGATATATTCCAACCTGTGATTCGGCGTATCGATCGAGTGTACCCACGCCTCTTCGAACGTCTCGAGATTGAATCCGACGACCTCCTCTGATCGGTAGTCGACGGCGATGACAACACCGTCTACGACGAGACCCGGTGTGACAAATCCAGGACCATCCAGTGATCGTTCGGCTTCCCAGCGAACCTCCGGTTTGTCTTCGATCCCTCCATTATCAAGAAACCCCCTGTTCTGGGCATCGAAACGGGGCTGTGACCAGTCCGAGAGCGCGTCGCTCTCGAACGGTTCGCCCCGCTCGGTGCCGTGATATCCACTACTGCTTAGGGTATCCACACAACCGCCCAGTAGTGCGGTTCCGACTGCTGCGAGGATCGATCGTCGTTTCATAGTTCTATATGACACACGCGTATATTAATATCTTATCTGGCAGCATACCGTCATCTCTCAAATAGACAGAAAGAAATACATAATCTTCATACTGAATGTATGTCTGTATGTCACGTAAAAATTCCAGACGGAACGTTCTGAAAGGGGTCGCCGGAGCGTCGTTGATCGGCAGCATTAGCGGTGTGAGTACTGCAAGTAGTTCCATACGGTCGACTGCAGAAGTGATTTCGATCAAGGGTACGTATAGCAGTCCGATCGACGATAGTGAAATAAACAAACCGGTGATTGAAGCGGCATCAAACCGCGCAAATGGCGCACATACGGACCTTGCTGTGGAGACTTCGTCTGAGTCGGGGCGTCTCGTATCGTACGTTGGCCACGTCAACGAAGCAGGAAAAATCACCGAGGTGATCAGTTTCGCCGGCAGCAAAGACGATGTGTCTGCACTTCACCGGCGAAATGACCGACTGAAAACTGAATTCGAAACGGAGGATTTCACGCTACAGGAAGGATCTACAAAATCCGCTGACAGGGAAGATTGGGCATCGAGGCGGAGCAGTATCGCCGAAACTGAAGAGTGTCCCTACGGGTCGTTTTACAATACGTACGACATTCTCCAACACGAAGAAGAATTAGAGGCCTGGATAACCGAGGACCGGTTCACGACCCGTCCCGGAATAATGAACGACGAATGTGGTTCTGATTGGGAAACCTATGCAGGTGAAGTTGAACACACGTGGGATACTGGACACGAAGTCGAAATGGACAGTTGGGAACCGGCGAACGGAATCTCTCCAGATGACGACTATGAACCATCTATCGAAATTTCAGGAGACGGTATCGCCGTAACTTTTGGTGGATCGTGGGATGTACACGGGGTTTATGCTGAGGAGCACTCTGATCCTGGCAGATTCGCTAAGTTCGAAACAGACTATCGTGGTGATTATACGGAAACGACTGCCAGCCTTGATGTGATAAGCGGAGGTGTACGTCAAGAATGGAACGACGACCCTGCCGGTGCGACGATCGTTCAGATCGACACAGAGGCTCAGTTTGTATGGGGGAGCGCAGTAGCAACAGGAGATCACACAGTTAACTACACTATCTAGCGTCGCATAAGGGTCAATTCTTTCTGACTTTTATTTTCCTGTTAGCGGGATAAGACCCTAGATAGACCTCGTCTAGAGATATCGTCCGGGTTAGACCAGTTCGTATCGGATAACACTTGTGTCTGTGAAAACCATCGCTTCGCGGCGCATCGCGCCGCGTTTCTTATAGTAGTCACTGCAAGTCAGTGCACACCTGATCGCCAGACGATTCGGCGATCAGTGTGTAAATCGTTGCAGTTGTTACTATAGGCGGACTTCGTCCACCCTTGCGATGCGTGGGACCGGATTTGAACGTCCGTCGTTCCGCTTCGCTCACGGCTATACCGTTCGCTTTCCCGTGGCGCGAAGCGCCACGGGTCGCTCCACGACGACATTCGCGATTGGCAAGCCAATCGCTCATCGGCGGACCCCTACGAGATAACATCCGGTTACAGGCTCACCGCTGTTCAGTGTGGTTTCCTGTAGAATTATGCGTGGGTGATGTCCTCGGAGGAGATCACCTGCATCGATGCGCTCGGCGGCGGAGCCGCCTCGCGTTTCGCGGCGCGTAGCGCCGCGCATGCGATGCGTGGGACCGGATTTGAACCGGCGGACCCCTACGGGACAGCGCCCTCAACGCTGCGCCGTTGGCCTGGCTTGGCTACCCACGCTCGCGGTCTCTTTGTCTTTCTGCACTCAATCGTATCCAGTGTGATTATAAAAGCCCTTTCCTTTGTAGGCGCGCCTGCGGCGAGGTCACACGGGACTGACCCGTACTGAGGCGGTGATTTAAAATGCGACAGTTGCCAAAGGATACCATGGCTAAGTATTCGACCGGGTCCTCGTCCGGAGGCGGTGGGACGAACTGCGAACTCTGCGGGGCCGAGAGCAACAGGCTCCAGCTCGCGACCGTCGCCGGGGCCGAACTCGAGGTCTGTCCCGACTGCGCACCGCACGACGACAACCAACAGAAGTCGAGTTCGCGGAACCAGCAACGCAGTTCCCAGGACAGCGGTGGAAGCGCCTCGAGCGACGGTCCCAGCCGCAAGCAGAAGGCGGCCCAGAACGTCGCCAAGGCGAACCCGGTCTGGGACGGCGACTCCGAACACTGGGAGAAAGAGGGGACGAACTACGACGACGACCCGCTCCCCTATCTCGTCGCGAACTACGGCGAAGAGCTGGTCGAAGCGCGCCAGGAGGCCGGGCTCCAGCGCGACGAACTCGCAGACGAACTCGGTGCCCCCGAAAAGGATCTGCTCGCCGTCGAACAGGGACGGGCGACGCAGGCCGGCGTCGGCGGCGGATTGATCGAGGCACTCGAGGAGCGTCTGGACGTGACGCTCGCGGAGTGACGAAATCGACCGCGGGTACCGACACGACCGCCGGCGCGTCCCGACCGAACGCGACGCAGGCGGGCGATCCTCGGCAAGCAGACTTTTCATGGCGGACGACGGAGTTCACCCAATGACCGGGCAACGGGCGGCTCGAGAGCCGTACACGACGCGGTTCGAAACCGAGGTGACGTCCGTCGACGGCCGTGACGTCTGGCTCGAGACGAGCTACTTTTACGGCGAGAGCGGCGGGCAGCCGGCCGACCGCGGGACGATCGGCGGCATCGAGGTCGCGGACGTTCGGTACGAGGACGGAGAACACGTCCACGTCCTCGCCGAGGAGCCGTCGTTCCGGGTCGGCAAGCGCGTGCTGTGTTCGATCGACTGGTCGTTTCGCATGTACTGCATGCGCGCCCACACCGCCAGTCACGTGCTCTACGGCGCCGGCAGACGGCTCCTCGAGGACCTCGGCTACGGCGGCTTCGACATCAGTGAGGAGAAGGTCCGGGTCGACCTCGAGACGAGCACGGAGATCGACGACGAGACGCTACTCGAACTGGATACGCTCGTCAATCGAGTGGTCTGGGAATCTCGGCCGGTAACGTGGGACGATATCCCGGTTACGGACGCGCGGGAGCGCGACGACATTGCGTTCAACGAGGCGACCGAGGAGGGAGCCTTCCAGAAGGGGCGTCTCCGGATCGTTACGATCGGAAGCGAGGACGACAACGGAACCGCCAACGGACTCGTTCGCAGGGACGGCGGCTCGAGCGACCCGTGGGACGTCGCAGCCTGTGGGGGAACCCACGTCCGTAACACGCGGGAGGTCGGCCCCGTGACCGTACTCGGCCGGTCGAACCCCGGTAAGGGGCTGACGCGAGTCGAGCTCGCGGTCGGCCCGCGTGCGATCGATCGCCGCGAAACGGAAAAGCGCGTGGCGCTCTCCTCGCGACGGGCGCTCGGCGTCTCCCTCGAGGACGTCGGGGACGAACTCGCCCGATTGGACGATGAGCGCGACGAACTCGCCGCCGAGGTTCGGTCGCTGCGCCGAGAACTCGTCGAAACGGACCTCGAGCGGGCGGAGTCGTTCGAACGGGACGGACTCGAGTGGGTCGCGACGACGGTCTCGGAGGTCGATGTGAACGAGGCAGGTGAGATCGCAAGCGCCGTTGCGGGTGACGTCGCCGATGTCATCGTGATGGCCGGAGGTGCTGAGTCGCCGTACGCCGTCGTGGCCGCGGACGGATCGTGCTCCGCCGAGGCCGTGATCGACGACCTGACCGACGAGTTCGGCGGCGGTGGCGGCGGCTCTGTGGCGCTGGCGAAGGCCGGTGGGTTCGACGCGACGCCGGCGGAGATCGTCGCGAGTTTGACTGAGTAGCGAGCCACCCGATTTTGTGCGGCCTCTCGAGGCAGACAACGCCGACCCGAGTTATTACTGGCCCGCGAACGACCACCTCGTATGGGAGTCGACTACTCACAGCTTCGCGATCCGAACGCCGAGTATACGATGCGAGACCTCTCGGCGGAGACGATGCAGGTCACTCGCGAGCGCGGCGGCGGCCGCGACGTCGAGATCACGGACGTCCAGACGACGATGGTCGACGGCAACTTCCCGTGGACGCTCGTCCGAATCTACACCGATGCGGGCGTCGTCGGCACCGGCGAAGCCTACTGGGGCGCGGGAGCGCCCGAACTGATCGAACGGATGGCGCCCTTCCTGCAGGGCGAGAACCCGCTCGATATCGACCGACTCACAGAACATCTCGTCCAGAAGATGTCCGGCGAGGGCTCGATCGGCGGCGTCACGATAACAGCCATCTCGGGCATCGAGGTCGCCCTGCACGATCTGGCGGGCAAAATCCTCGAGCTCCCCGCCTACCAGTTGATGGGTGGCAAGTACCGGGACGAGGTGCGGGTCTACTGCGACTGCCACACCGAGGAGGAAGCCGACCCCGTCGCCTGTGCCGAGGAGGCCGAGCGGGTCGTCGAAGAGCTCGGGTACGACGCGCTGAAGTTCGATCTGGACGTCCCGTCGGGCCACGAGAAAGATCGCGCGAATCGCCATCTCCGGGAGCCGGAGATCGACCACAAGGTGAGCATCGTCGAGGCCGTCACCGAGGCCGTCGGCCACCGGGCAGACGTGGCCTTCGACTGCCACTGGACGTTCTCCGGCGGCAGTGCGAAGCGACTCGCGAAGGCGCTCGAACCCTACGACGTCTGGTGGCTCGAGGACCCCGTGCCGCCGGAGAACCACGATGTCCAGCGCGAAATCACGCAGTCGACGAGCACGCCGATCGCCGCCGGCGAGAACGTCTACCGCAAGCACGGCCAGCGTCGCCTCATCGAGAATCAGGCGGTGGACATCATCGCGCCGGACATGCCGAAAGTCGGCGGGATGCGCGAGACGGCGAAGATCGCGGACAAGGCGGACATGTACTACATGCCGGTCGCGATGCACAACGTCTCCTCGCCGGTCGCTACGGTTGCGAGCGCTCACGTCGGAGCCGCCATTCCGAACTCGCTGGCGGTCGAGTACCACTCCTACGAACTCGGCTGGTGGGAGGATCTGGTCGAAGAGAACGTGATCGAAGACGGTTACATCGAGGTGCCCGAGGAGCCGGGGCTCGGCGTCACGCTCGATATGGATGCCGTCGCGGAGCATATGGTCGACGGTGAGGAGTTGTTTGATGAATCATAAGATTCATCAAACTCGCTGAGCTCTGCTCAGCGCTATTCGATTGAGCGAAGCGAAATCGAGCTCGTGAATTGCTGATTCACGTCGTTCGACGAAGCCCGAACTGCCTCGAGACGACCGGCTGAGACCTGTCTCTGTAATCGTCTCTCCACTGCGATTCAGAAGAATGAGGTAGTAGTACACCACATATTTACTTCGCTGGCCGTCGATAGCTGACTCGTGAACTGGAACCACGACCACGAGGCACCCGACCGACGAACGGTCACCGACGGCGGAACTCCCGATCGCGAGACCGCGTTCGAGAGCGGAGACGGCTCACACCACCCCGGTCCGCCGCGGTTCGTCACCGTCGGGGACGGCATCGTGAATCCGAACGGTCGGGAGATGGAGACGCGCGACGACCTCGCGCCGTGGAACCCCGACGGCGACAGGACCTACGAGTGGCACCTCGTCGATGCGCCGGAGGGGTCGACCGCCGAGCCGACCGACGAACCGGTCGCCGAGTTCGAACCGGACGTGCCGGGCGTCTACACGCTCGCCCTCGAGGCTCCCGACGGAACCCACCGATTGACGGTTCGGGCCTTCCCCGAGGCGGACGACGACGCCCCTCGGCCGCGGATCGACCTCGAGGCGACGGTCGAGGACGATCGAATCGTCCTGTCGCCGACGGCGACCTGCGCCGAGTGCGAGCCGTCCGTCGAGTACTACGTCGACGACCGGGACCCCGACATTCTCGAGTCGGACGGAACGATTCCGATCGATGCCGTGGACGAACCGGTCCGGATCTACGCCGTCGCCGTGGCCGAGCGCCACTCCGTCCCGGACGCGATCGAACTGGTCCCCGACGAGGAGACCGGATCGGTCCGCGTCGAGCACCCCTTCGAACCGCCGGCGTGGATCGCGGACTCGATCGTTTACGAGATCTTCACCCGCCGGTTTCCCGATCAGGACGAGCCGACGTTCGCGACCATCGCGGACCGACTCGACCACCTCGAGCGCCTCGGCGTCGACGTCCTCTGGCTGACGCCGTTTCTCGAGGCCGAGAGCGGGTTCGGAACGCCGATGGCACGCGGCGGTCCCCACGGCTACAATACGCGGGACTACTTCGCGGTGGATTCGGATCTCGGAACGATGGCCGACTTCGAGGCGCTGGTCGACGCCTGCCACGAGCGCGGGATCAGGGTCGTCTTCGACCTCGTCATCAACCACACCGCGGATACGCACCCGTTCTACGAGGCCGCGGTCGACGACTCCCATCCCGAACACGAGCGCTACCGCGACTGGTACCGGTGGGAGGAGTTCGAGGCGCGCGATCCGGACACCTACTTCGGCTGGGACGGGATCCCGAACCTCGACTACGGAAACCCCGAGGTTCGGGAGTACCTGCTCTCCGTCGTCGACTTCTGGGCCGAACGGGTCGACGGCATTCGGGCCGACGTCGCGTGGGGTGTCCCGCTGACGTTCTGGACCGAGGTTCACGACCGCGTGACGAGTGCGGACGGAGAGTTCTTCCTGTTGGACGAGACGCTGCCCTCCGACGTCGAGATGGGCGGCGGCCGCTTCCACATGCACCACGACGACGTCCTTCACGACACGCTCGAGCGGTTGGGTGAACGGTTCGGGTCCGCCGAATCGAGCGCGACCGCTACTACCGAGGAGATGGATGCCGTCGACGCGACACCCGACGACGAAGAAGACGCCGTCGCCGACGAGTTCGTGGATCGGGCCGCACACCTGGACACGTCGACCGCCGACGCCGTTCTCGACGCGCTCGAGGATCGCCGTCGACGCGGACCTCACCCGGACTCGGAGTGGCTGCTGTACGTCGAGAACCACGATACTGACCGGTATCTCTCCGAGTACGGTCGGGAGGCACAGCGCGCCGCGGCCGCGGCGACGTTTACCCTCCCCGGATCGCCGATGTGCTACTACGGCCAGGAGACCGGCGTTCGCGGTCGGCGCGATCCGATGAACTGGGGCGCGTTCGACGAACCCCTGCTCGCGTACTACGAACGGCTGTTCAAGATTCGCCGCGAGGAGCCCGCGTTACAGACCGATGCGAGCCTCGAGCGAATCACCTACGAGGCGGAGACGAACACCGCGGTGGCGTTCGCTCGATCCGCACCCGGGGACGATCGACGGGTCGTCGTCGCGATCAACTTCGGTGAAGGATCAGCGACGGTGAAACTCGAGGAGCCGGTGGACGAGACGGATCTGCTGACCGGCGAGTCGGTCGTCGATTCGTCAACCGGCGATATCGTCGTGGACAGCGTGGTCGTTCTCGAGAGCGAGTCGAAGAAGGACTGATACCGGCGACGGCGAGTCAGTGTCGACGGACGGTCGATACCGCCTCGCCGTCACGCTGACGGTCGGGGACGGTGGGCTGTTGTAAGAGAGAAGAGGAAATCGAGTCGAGAGCGCTCAGCCTTCCATGCCGCCGAAGGAGAGGCCGCTCTCGACGTAGCTCTGGGCGAAGAAGTAGATGAGCGCGACCGGGAGCGCGAACAGGATCGCGAACGCCGCAAACTCCGTCCACGGCGTGGAGTGGCGGCTCCCGGTGGCCAGCCCGTAGAGCTCGATCGAGAGGGTCTCGTTCCCCGGCGAGAGCAGCGTCTGTGCGACGATGAACTCGTTCCAGCCCGCGAGGAACGCGAACACGAGGACGACGGCGAGCCCCGGTTTGGCGAGTGGAAGGATGATCTCGCGCATCACCTGCCACTGGCTCGCGCCGTCGACGATCGCCGCCTCCTCGTAGGAGACCGGAATGTTGTCCATGAACAGCTTCAACAGCCACGTGTTGAACGGGATCGCCCCGCCGGCGTAGAACAACCCGAGCACGAGCAGGTTGTTGTTGACCCCGAACTCGACGAACAGGGCGTAGAGCGCGACGAGAACCGCGATCGAGAGCCCCGCACCGACCTGCGTGAACAGGACGTAGCCGTAGAGGACGTTACTCTTGCCGATGAACTTTCGGCGCGAGAGCGCGTACGCGCCGGGCACAGCGAGCGTGATGGTCACGCTGACCGTGACGAAAACCACCACGAGGCTGTTCTGGAGCGCACTCCAGAACCGATCGCCGCCGAGGACGGTTCGATAGGCCTCGAGGTTGTAGCCCGTCGGATCGGCGAAGACGCCGTCGGACGTGAGCAGCGTGCTCCCACCCGAAAGGGAGGCGGTGACCACCCAGTAGACCGGGAACATCAACACGAGCAGTATCGAGACGGCGAACCCGGTCGCGAGCGCCGTTTTGGCGACGTCTTCAGGTGTTCGACGTCCGGCTCGAAGATCGACGATAGCGTTGTAGAGTCCTCTCATCGTTATGCTGCTCCCTCCGCGATGTTCGTTTTCCTCACTGCGAGTAGCATGAACATCCCGATGATGATGATCGCGATGGTCATGATCGACGAGGCCAGCGCGAACTGGTTCTCGATGATCGCCTCACGGTAGCCGTACACCAGAATGAGTTCGTTCTGGCGGGCCGGACCACCCTGGTTCAACACCCACGGGATGAGGAAGTTTTGGAACGATGTCGCGGCCGTCAGGATCGACGCGAAGATGACGGGACCCTTGATCGACGGGAACGTCACGTTGACGAACCGATGGAAGAAGCCCGCGCCGTCGACTTTCGCCGCGTCCTGGAGCTCTCCGGGGACGTCCTGCAGCGCGCTCACGATGATGATGACCATGAACGGGTACGCGAGCCAGACTTCCGTCGTCACGTACGCCGCGAACGCGGTCCACCGGCTCGAGAGGAACCCGATAGGAACGTCGGCCAGCAGGAACTGCGGCGCGTTAACCGTCGTAAAGAAGACGATCGTATCAACGAGGCCCGTGACCGAGGTGACGGCACCGTTGTACATCGACAGGAACTCGTTCATCGGTCCGAACCGCGCCCCGCTGAACATCGCCCGCCAGATGCTGATCGTAAAGATCGGCGGGAACCCCATCGGAATGATGACGATCGCCCGCATGTAGCGCTTGCCCTTGACCCGCTCGTGGGTCAAGACCATCGCGAGACCGATGGCCAGAATGACCTTGAGCACGAGGCTCAGCGCCAGATAGAGCCAGGTGATGGACATCGAGTTCCAGAACTGCCAGTCAGTGAGCAGTTCGACGTAGTTGTCGAACCCGACGACCGACGTCTCACCGCTGACGACCGAACCGGCCGTCGTCGCGTCGGTCAGCGAGATGTAGATCAGCATCGCGATCGGGTAGATCATGAACATCGAGAACAGCAACAGCCCGGGGAGCACGAGGAGCCACCCGATGAGATCTCTGGTCTCGAGGTTCAGATCGTCGACGAGCTCCGTTGTCGACCGTCCGGAGGGAAAGACACCCATTGTTCGTCGTCAGTCCCAGCTGTCGCGAATCTCGTCGGCTGCCGTTTCGAACGCGTCGGCCGCCGATTCGCTGCCGGAGAAGAGTTGGTCGAGTGCGTCTTCCATCGGGGCCCAGACCGAGTCCATCTTCGCGTCTGCCGGCATCGGGACGCCCATGTCGACGGTCTCACTGAACGCGCCGACGGTCTCGCCAAGTTCGTCACTGCCGACGTGATCGTTGTGGACCGGGATCATGCCGTTGTCCGCGTTGGTGGTGATCACGTCGTCGTTAGTGGTGTACCACTCAGCGAACTCGATGACGGACTCGAGCGTTCCCTCGTCGGCTTCCTCGCCCTCGGTCGTGAAGTACCAGAGCGGAATGCCGGTCAACGGCGTCGGCTCGCCGCCGTCGGGAAGCGGGAGCGGAGCGACGCCGAGATCGAGGTCGGCGTACTCGCCGGTCATCCACGGGCCGTTGATCGTAAACGGCGCGTTGCCGTCGCCGAACGTCGCCTCGTGGGCCTCGTTGTCCGACGCGGCGGGCGTGTACGGATAGAGCGACTGTTCGATGAACTCCCCGCCCTCGATTACGGCGTCCGAATCGACGCCCAGCTCGTCCGCCTCCTCGTCGAACAGCAGGCCGTCGAACGCCTGCAGGTACGCGCTCATGAAGTAGACGTCCGTCGGCGGATAGGCGAGACCGTACGTCCCCTCGCCGTCGGGGTCGTGGTAGTCTTCCATGATCTCCTCCATCTCGTCGATCGTTTCTGGCGGCTCCTCGACCATCTCCCGGTTGTACATCAGCGTCACGGTCTCCGCCGCGTACGGGAGTCCGTAGACGTTGCCCTCCCACTGGACCGCCTCGGCCGCCGCTTCCGAGTAAGTGTCCTCAAGATTCAGGTCGATGTCGTCGGTCGCGTCGTACAGGTAGCCTTCGTCGTGATAGAGCCCGATCCAGTCGTGGGCCCAGGTGAAGCCGACGGGTCCCTCGCCGGCGGGAAGCGCCGTCTCCAGTTGCTCTTCCATCTCGTTGACGGAGTTCGAACCGAGGTCGTGTCCGGTCTCCTCGTTGAACTCGTTCAGGAAGTCGTTGAACTGCTCCGCCTCCGCGTCCTGGAACTCGTGCCAGAGTACTTCCGGATCGTCACCAGTGAACAGTCCCCCAATACAGCCCGCGAGCGTCGTTGCTGCGGCCGTTCCACCGATTCCCTTCAGTATTGATCTGCGGTTCATTGTCATGCCTCAATCAGTGATGTATTATGTATTCACATATTTAATAGTTGTGGGTGTGAAGCGTCTCGGTCATCTCGAATCGACGTTTCTGAATTATTAATCATATCTGCGCCACGTAGCGTCTATATGACCACTCTACAGCCCATATTCGCGTACGATCGTAGTGTATCGGACGGTCAATTCGTCTCCAGTGTCCGTTTCTTGCACGGAGCGGTTATACCGTACCGATATCGACCCCTCGAAAGTAGATGAAATAGTACACCACAAATTACGGTTATTGAGAAAGGGTTTTGTAGACGGTCGCCAAACCGTTTCTGTATGGCACGTGTTAGCGTCGACTCGCTCCGCAAGACGTACGACCGCGGCTCGATCGTCGCCGTCGACGATCTGAACCTCGATATCGAAGACGGCGAGTTCATCACCGTCGTCGGTCCGTCCGGTTGCGGAAAGACGACGACGCTCCGAATGTTGGCCGGCCTCGAGGAGCCTTCCGGGGGGACGATCACGATCGGGGACGAGGACGTCACGGACGTCCACGCGAAGAACCGGGACGTCGCGATGGTGTTCCAGAACTACGCGCTCTATCCCCACAAGACCGTCTTCGAGAACATGGAGTTCGGACTCCGGATGAGCACCGACCTCGAGGAAGCCGAACGCGAACGTCGCGTCGTCGAGGCCGCCGAAATGATGGGGATCGACGACCTGCTCGACGACAAACCCGACGAGCTTTCGGGCGGGCAGAAACAGCGCGTCGCGCTCGGCCGAGCGATCGTCCGCGAACCCGATCTCTTCCTCTTCGACGAGCCGCTTTCCAACCTCGACGCGAGCCTCCGGACGGAGATGCGCGCAGAGATCCAGCGTATCCAGGACGAACTCGGAATCACCGCGGTCTACGTCACGCACGATCAGGAGGAGGCGATGACGATGGGCGATCGGATGGTCATCCTCAATCACGGCATCCTTCAGCAGACTGGACCGCCGACGGAGGTCTACGAGAACCCAGTCAACCGATTCGTCGGCGGCTTCGTCGGCTCGCCGTCGATGAACTTCGTCGACGTCGACGTCGAACGCGACGGCGATCGGGTCCGGCTGCTCGGTCCCGGCGGCGGGTTCCAGTTCGATCTCTCGGCGGCGTACGTCGACCGACACGCCGGGGAGCTCTCGGCCGACCGATACACACTGGGGATCCGACCCGAGAACGTCTCGGTCGCCGATGGAAGGGCCGACAACACGGTCCGAACCACCGTCGAGGTCGTCGAACCGGTCGGCTCGGACAACTATCTTCACGTCGACGTCGCCGATGACTTCATCGTCCGAGTCGAGTCGACGATCACCCCTGAAACCGGGGATCAGGTGACGCTGACGTTCTCGGAGTCCGATCTCCACCTGTTCGATCGAGATAGCGGCATCGATATCTTCGGGACCGAGACCGAACCGCCGGAAGCGCCGGCCCAGTAACCGGCTTCCACGGCTCTGTTGAAATTCCAACTGCCTAACAAGAGAGGCGTGCTGAATACAGGGCGCGAATGTCGCACGACCGCTCATCCAGCTATCAGAGCAACACTATCAAGGTCAACACCTACTTTCCCGGCCGCCCTGAAGAAGTGTATGAGCGTCATCCTCGAATTCACGGTTGAAAACGATCAGTTCTCTCTCGGACAAGTATTTTCAGGGCTACCGGAAATGTCTCTTGAACTCGAGCGAATCGTACCAACAGGAACCGGTATTATGCCGTTCCTGTGGGCAACCGGGGACGATTTCGATACCTTTGAGCAAAAAGTGGCGGATCACCCGTATGTAGACGAGTTCCTTGCAATCGACAAAGTAGA